>NZ_PQIA01000013.1 GCF_003385235.1 Amycolatopsis circi
GCTGCGGCTGCGGCTGCGGCTGCGGCTGCGGCTGCGGCTGCGGCTGCGGCTGCGGCTGCGGCTGCGGCTGCGGCTGCGGCTGCGGCTGCGGCTGCGGCTGCGGCTGCGGCTGCGGCTGCGGCTGCGGCTGCGGAAAACGCCTACCTCCGCGACCTGGTCGCCATATACAGATCATCGGTATATACTTCCCCCATGAACGACGGAGCTTTGCGCGAGCCGACCTTCCTGGTCCTCACCGCGCTTGCCGCCCAGCCGCAGCACGGCTATGGCGTGCTGCGCGATGTCGAGACGATCTCCGGCGGCCAGGTCACGCTGCGGGCCGGCACGTTGTACGCCGCGCTGGATCGGCTTCACGCGGAGGGCTGGGTGGAAGTGGATCGAGAGGAAGTCGTGGACAGCAGGCTGCGCCGCTACTACCGGCTGACCGAACCGGGGGCCGCGCGCCTGGCCGCGGAAGTCCAGCGGCGGCAACGCCACACCACCGCGGCCGAACAGCGGCTGCAGCTCCGCAACGCGGGAGGAATGGCGTGAACGTCCTTGAGCGACGCTACCGGCGACTGCTGGCTTTGTACCCGCGCGCGCATCGATCCGTGCACGGCGAAGAAATGCTGGGAGTACTGCTCGACGGCGCCGGAAACCGAAGCAAGCCAGCGCTAACGGAAACCCTGGACCTTCTGTGGGGCGCGATCCAAGTGCACTGGCGGCACACGCTGAGCGGACACGGCCGCCGAGACGCCCTGGCGATCGTCAGCCTGCTGGCACCGCTGCTCCTGCTGCCCGGAGCCGCGTCGACGGTGCGCGCGGTCCGGACCGTGGCCCGCCTGGACGGTTGGCCGCTGCGGATGTGGCTCAGCGCGCTCGCCGACGTTCCAGTGTGGACGGCGTGGCTCGCCGCCGTAGTGCTCGGCGTGTACGGCTTGCGCCGAGTCTCGGTCGCACTCGCCTGGCTAGCCACCGCAGCCTTGATCACTGTCGCGATTCTCGACCCGGCCCGGCATTGGCTGGCGGAGGTGACCGCGGGGTGGATCCTGCTCAGCGTTTTCGCGGCAGTCGCGATGACTGTGTCTTCGGGCCCACGCCGCGGTTTGGCTCTGCTGGGCCGAAGGCGCCTGACCATCCTCGCCAGCACTGTCGTGGTGTTGCTCGCCCTCACGACAACAGCTCGCGGCATGCACCTTCCTCTCGCCCAGCTCGTGCAGTT
Source organism: Amycolatopsis circi (assembly GCF_003385235.1). Lineage (GTDB taxonomy): Bacteria > Actinomycetota > Actinomycetes > Mycobacteriales > Pseudonocardiaceae > Amycolatopsis > Amycolatopsis circi. The sequence continues at coordinate 1,202 of NZ_PQIA01000013.1, forward strand.
GGTGGTGCTCGTGGTCGGCGTCTTCGCTGCCTGCCGGGTTAGCACGCGAAGCGGCCGTCGTGCGGCGTTGATCCTTCTCGCGCCGCTCATCGCGGTACCAGTCGTCGCGCGGGTGCTCGGACAGCTCGATGCCTACGCAGTTCTGCCAGTCGTCATTTACGCAGTACCGATAGCCGTCACACTGGGATTCGCCGTTCTGCTCCACCGGTTCGACCGACATCCCCGCCCGGCCGAATAGCCCGGCAGATCACCGGTCGGGGTCGTGCTCCGCGGCGTAGGACCGGCCCCACGCCGCCATCGCGTTCAGTACCTCCTGCGCGTTTTCCCCGAGTTCCGTCAGGCTGTATTCGACCTTCGGCGGCACCTGCGGGTACACCACGCGGCGCACCAGGCCGTCGGCTTCCAGTTCGCGTAGTTGGCGGGTCAGGACCCGGTCGGTGAGATCTGAGAGCTGGCGCGAGAGTTCACCGAAGCGGAGGACGTCGTGCTCGGCCAGTGCGTGCAGGATGCTCGGCTTCCACGCGCCTCCCAGCACCATCGTCGTGATCTCGGCGGCGCATGACGTTCGCCACTCGCGTACGGCTTTCGCGGTCTGCGGGCGCATCCGGCCTCCTCACTATCCATTCGGTTAGTACTGGACGACGAAGTCCGTACTTGTCGGACAAAGGGGTGTCCGGACAGGATCGTCGCATGGCGTTGACCCGGGTGGAGCCGCGGCGCGGGCTCGTTTTGATTCCGTTGCTGGCCGGAGTGCTCGGCGGAAGTCTCGCCCTTGGCATGGTCAACACCGCGCTGCCGCGGATCGCCGCCGAACTGCAGGTGTCGGCGCCGGCGCGCGCATGGATCGTCGACGTGTACCCGCTCGCGCTGGCGGTCGCGATGGTCGGGGCGGCTCGGGCTGGCGACCGGTACGGGCGGAAACGCGTGCTGTTGCTTGGCGTGAGCGCATTGGCGGTGCTGAACGGAGTGGCTGCGGCGGCCACGAACGCAGCGTTGCTCATTGTGTGCCGCGGGCTGCTCGGGGTCGCCAGCGCGCTGATTCTGGCCGGGGTCGTCGGCACGATCGGGACGCTCTTTTCCGGCCGCAGTCTCGCGTTCGCCAACGGCATGTGGGTCACCGTGCTGGGAGCAGGGAACGCATTGGGACCGGTCGTCGGCGGGTTGCTGACGGAAGGGCCGGGCTGGCGCTGGGTTTTCCTCGCGCTGGTGCCGCTGGCGATGCTCACGATCGCGCTGGCGGTGTGGTTGCTGCCCGAGTCGGTCGGACAGGCGGCTGCCGGATGGGAGATCCCGAGCCTGCTGTGGTCGGCGGCGGCGATTGCCGGGATTGTCTACGGCCTGCAGGAAACTACCGTCTCACCATTGCGCGGGATGTTGTTTACCGCGGCGGGTGTGGTGGCGGGGATTGTGTTCGTGCGCCGACAACTTCGGCTCCGGGAACCGTTGTTGCAAATCCGGCTGTTTCTCCGGCCAGGGTTCGCATCGGCGTTCGCACGGATCGTCGTTTCCGCCGCAACAGCCGCGGCCTGTCTCTACCTCGTCAGCCTCGAACTTCAGCACGCGCAAGGGCGTACGCCCATCGAGGCGGGTTTCGCGTTGGCTCCGCAAGCTGTGGCCACCGCGGTCGGTGGATTGGTCGCGCCGTTCAGCTTGAACTGGCTGCGAAGCCGGACGTCGACGTCCATCGCGCTGGTGCTTCAAGCTGTTGGACTGGCGGCGATTCCGTTGACTCACACGGTGTTTTCTGTCGCGTTGGTGGGGTTCGGATACGGCGCGATCGGCACTTTGGCGACCACTGCGCTGTTCGAGGCCGCGACCGCCGAGCACGCCGGAGCGGCCGGGGCGACTCAGGAGGTGGGTTTCGCCATCGGCGCGGGCGGCGGGGTCGCCGTATTCAGCACGATCGCCAACCTCGGCGGCGGGACGGGGTTCGCTGCGGCCTTGATCGCGGCGGGAGCCGTCACGCTCCTCACCGCGATCCGTTGACCGCCGTTTCCTCCACTGTGGACCCGAGCCGCACCCATTTCGTCGCCCCGAGCGTGCGCAGGAACGGGAGGTCGTGACTGACCACGATGAGTGCGCCGGCGTAAGACTTCAGTGCCTCCGACAGTTGCCGGACGCTCGCCAGGTCCAGATTGTTGGTGGGTTCGTCCAGCAACAGCAGTTGCGGCGCCGGTTCCGCCAGCAGCAACGTCGCCAGCGTCGCCCGGAAACGCTCGCCCCCGGAAAGGCTTCCGGCCGCCTGATCCGCCCGGCTGCCGCGCAACAGGAACCGCGCGAGCTGAGCGCGGATCTCGTTGTCCGACGCGGACGGAGCCGCCCGGGCCACGTTCTGCGCGGCGGACAATGTGTCGTCCAGAAGGTCGAGCCGTTGCGGCAGCCAGCGCACTGGAACCGGGACCTTGACTGTTCCGGATCGCGGCTCGATCGCCCCGGTGATCGTTTGCAGCAACGTGGTTTTGCCGGAACCGTTCGGCCCGACCAGCGCGATGCGTTCCGGTCCGCGCAGCGCCAAGTTCACCGCAAGGCCGTTCCGAAGCTCCACATCGGACAGCGTGAGCACTTCTTTCCCGGACGGTACCGAGGTTTCCGGCAGGTCGATCCGGAGCTCGGCGTCGGCGCGGATCGCGTCTTCCGCCTCCTTCACCCGGTCCTTGGCCTCCGCCACTTTGCCGAGGTGCATCGCGCGGTGTTTGCCCGCGGCGATTTCCGCGTCCTCCTGCCGCTTGCGCATCCGAACCTTGGGCTCACGCTTGTTCTCCCACTGTTTGCGGCCGTACCGGGCGCGCCGGTCCAGTTTCGTCCGCGCCTCGATCAGCTCGCGCTTCTGCCGTTTGAGATCCGACTCCGCAGCACGCATCATGCGCGCAGCCGCCTCCTGCTGGACGGCCACCGCAGCCTCGTAATCCTCCAGATTCCCGCCGTAGAAGGTCACCTCCCCCGAACGCAGTTCGCCGATCCGGTCGACGTGGCGCAGCAACTCTCTGTCGTGAGATACCAGTACCAGCACGCCTTTCCAGGCCTGCGCCGCCTCGCCGACCAGTCGCCGGGCCCGCAGGTCCAGATTGTTGGTCGGTTCGTCGAGCACGAGCACATCCGGCTGCCGAAGGAACTGCGCGGCGAGGCCGAGCAGGATCAGCTCGCCGCCAGACAGCTGTCCCGCGCGTGCGTCGAGGCCGACGTGGTCGAGGCCGAGCTGATCGAGCGTCGCGCGGGTGCGTTCCTCGACATCCCACTGGTCGCCGACGGTCGAGAAATGGCGTTCGTCGGCATCCCCGCGTTCGATCGCCGCGAGCGCGGCCCGGGTCTCGACCACGCCGAGCACCTCGTCCACGCGACGATCTGCCGCGAGGATCAGGTTTTGCGGCAGGTAGCCGAGTTCGCCGGACACGCTGATCGAGCCCGCGGTCGGCCGCAGTTCGCCGGAAATCAGCCGAAACAAGGTGGATTTCCCGGAACCGTTGAGGCCGATCAATCCGGTGCGGCCCTCGCTGATCGCCAGGCTGAACCGGTCGAAGACGACCTCGCCGTCCGGCCAGGCGAAACTGAGGTCTGAACAGACAATGGACGAAGACACAGGCGTAACTCCCCGTTCGCAGTTGGGACAAGAACGTGGAGACACCGCGGCACAGCACGCGTGCTACGGAACGGGGTGCCGGATTTCGGCTGCCGTCATCCGAGGCCAGACGCGCGACGGACGGAAACGCCCGGAGTCGCGGTGTCTTTACACCTCAGAAGATCAAGGTCCCTCTCCGATGAACGGCAGCAGTTGGGGCCAGTCTAAACAGCGAGCGAGCGCTGGTGCGAACGAATTAACGCGACGGGCGTGGTCCAGCCGCAAAACCACGCCCGCCACTGCTCAATTGCCGTGTTTGCCTGGTGCGGCGCTGCCGGTGTACGAGGCGAGACCGGAGATGAGGTCGGCGATGTCCGGCACGTTCTCGAACCGGCTCCGGTGGACCTCGGCGATCTTCTCGCCGATCTCCGGGTCCGGGTCGTCGGTGATGTCGGAGGACATGAACTCGTCCACGAACGGCAGCCCCACCCGGTCCAGTTCGAGGTGCGCCGGGTGGTTCATGTAGTCGGCGTACCCCTCGATGTCCTCGATCACCAGGACGGCGCCGTATTCGTACTTCCCGCCGAAATCAGGGCCGACGACGTGCGCCTTGACCGCCGGAATCGCGGCGAACTGCTCGCGCATTTTCGCGACGACAGCAGCCTTCTCCTGCGGCGTGACGCCGGGCTTGATCGTGAACCGAATGCTGTGGTAGATCATCGAATCTTCCTTTCAGAGAGCCGCGAACGCGGCGGCGTAGTCCAGGGCGAAGTCGGTGAGGTCGCGCGCGGCGTGTCCGGTGAGGTCGGCGACGGAGGTGTGCACCTCGGCGGCCTCGCCGCGGGCGTAGTGGGCGTAGTCCTCGACAAGGCCGTCGATCTGCCACGACGGGAGCAAGCCGGTCAGCGCGGCGGCGAACTGGTCGGCGGGCGCGTCGTGGAAGGCGATGTCCCGTCCGGCGGCGGCCGAGAGCGCGGCGGCGATCTCCGCGTGGGTCACGGCGCGCGGGCCGGTGAGGGTGTAGGTGCGGCCGGAGTGTCCGCTGCTCGTTAGTACGGCAGCGGCGGCAGCTGAGATATCTCTGGTGTCGATGGCGCTGACCGCGGCATCTCCGATGGGAGCGGCGAAGAATCCCTGCGAGATGGTGGCGGAGAAGTTGAGCAACGCCTGCAGGTAGAGGTTGGGGCGGAGCACGGTGTAGTCGAGCCCGAGCTTCTCGACGTGCGCCTCGACCTCGGCGTGCCAGCGCAGGAAGCGCACCGGCGAATCGGCGCGGGCCGCGTACTGGGAGAGCAGCACCAGCCGGTTGACCCCGGCGTCGCGGGCCAGGTTGGCGAACTGGATCTGCAACTCGGCGGCGTCGGGCGCCGACGGGCTGTTGAGGAACACCGCGTCGACCCCCTTCAGTGCTGCGGCGATCGAGGCCGGGTCCCGCAGGTCGGCGACGACGGTCTCGACGCCGTCGATGGCGCGGCCCCGGGTCATGGCGCGGACGGCGCTGCCGCGGGCTTGCAGAGCGGGAATCAGCGCGGAGCCGACGGTGCCGGTCGCGCCGGTGACGAGCACGGTGTCCATTGTGGAATTTCCTTTCCTCGGGTGGCCTGCTACCACCATCGCCCGGACACCCCGCCGCTCGCGTCGGTGACTATCACCTACTTCGCCTACGGCACCTGCCCTAAGGTTCGGACCATGTCCACGACCTCCTCCCGCCCTCTCGTCGGCCGGCACGACGAGATCGAACGCCTCCTCGCGCTGGTCCGTGCGGCGGAGCAGGGCGAGGGCGGGGTGCTCGTCCTCCGCGGCGAGGCGGGCATCGGCAAGAGCGCGCTGCTGGACCACGTCGAGCAGGCGGCTGAGCGATTTCAGCGGATCCGCGCGTCCGGGTCGGAGTTCGAGGGCGAGCTGCCGTTCGCCGCGCTGCACCAGCTGTGCGTTCCCGTGCTGGCGCACCTCGACACGCTCTCGACGCCCTACCGCGACTCCCTCCTGGTCGCCTTCGGGCTGGCCGACGGCGCGCCGGACCCCTTCCGCGTCGGTCTCGCCGCCCTCGAACTGCTGGCCACCGCGGCCGCGGAACGCCCGATGCTGTGCGTGATCGACGACGCGCACTGGCTGGACGCCGCCTCGGCGCGAGCGTTGACGTTCCTGGCCCGGCGCATCTCGGCCGAGCCGATCGCGATGGTGTTCGCCGCCCGCGACCAGGAGCCGCTCCCCGGGCTGGACGAGTTGCCCGGCCTGGCCGTCGGCGGCTTGAGCGATGCGCAGGCCCGGGTCTTGCTGGCCGAGGAGAAGACCGTGACGCTGGACGAGCGGGTGCGCGACCGCCTGCTCGCCGAAGCCCGCGGCAACCCGCTGGCCCTGATCGAGCTGCCGAAAGCAGGCGGTTTCGCGCTGCCGACGCCGTCGCCGATCGCGAGCCGGATCGAGCGGAGTTTCCTCGCCAGAATGGCGGATCTGCCCCCGGACGCCCGGCAACTGCTGGTCTTGGCGAGCGCCGATCCCACCGGTGACCCGGGTCTGCTGTGGGCGGCCGCCCGGCAGCTCGACCTCGACGTGCCCGCCGCGAGCGCCGCGGCGGAGGCGTCCGGGCTGATCCAGTTCGACACCCGGGCGCGCTTCGCCCATCCGCTGGCGCGCTCGGCCGCTTACCGCGCGGCTGAGCCAAAACAGCGGCAGGCAGCGCACCGAGCGCTCGCCGACGTCACCGACCCGGACACCGCTGGCGACCGGCGTGCCTGGCACCGTGCGCAGGCCACCGCCGGGCCGGACGAGGACGTCGCGGCGGAGCTGGAACTGTCAGCGTCCCGCGCGCAAGCCCGCGGTGGCATCGCCGCCGCAGCAGCGTTCCTTGAACGGGCCGCCGCGCTGTCGCTCGACCCCGATAAGCAGGTCGAACGCACGCTGGCCGCCGCGCAAGCGACGCTCGCGGCTGGTCGGACCGACGCGGCGGCAGACTTGCTGACCAGCATCGACACCTCGGTGTTGGACCTCCCGCAGCAGGCCTCCGTCGACCTGCTGCGCGGGCAGATCGCCTTCGTCCAGGGCGCGGACGGAGCCGTCCGAGGTCCGGAAATCATTCTGCAAGCCGCGCAGCAGCTCGCCGACAACGATCCGGAACGGTCGCGCGAGTTCTTGGTGGCGGCGCTGGAGATGGGGCTCGTCGTCGGGAGGGCCGCGGGAGTGCTGGACCGGGTGCTCGCCGCCGCGCCTTCGTCCGGACCGCCGGATCTCCTGACCGCGCTGGTGCGCTTGACCACCGAAGGGCACCGCGCCGGGGTGCCGGCCATCCGGCGGGCCCTGACCGGCGACGACGAGGGCTGGACCCGCACACCCGCCCTGGCCACCGTGCTCGCGGGCGAACTGTGGGATCTCGGCCTGCACCGGACGATCGTCGACTGGCTGACGCGGACCGGACAGTCGACGGGCTCGCCGATGACCGTCCGGCTCGGTCTCTCGCAAGCGGCGGTGTACGCGGTGCTCACCGGGAACTTCGGACAGGCGATGGCCGCGATCGCCGAGGAGGAAGCGATCGCCGACGCTCTCGGCGATCCGCCGCAGCTGTACCCGCGAGTGCATCTGGCGGCGATGCGCGGGCGCAAGCAGGAGGTACTCGACCTGTTCGCCGAGGCCAGCAGCCGGCGCACCGGGCAGCTGACCGCGAACGCCCACTGGGCGACGGCCGTGCTGTACAACGGCCTTGGCGATTATCCGGCCGCTTTCGAAGCCGCCGCGCCTGCCGTCGGGAGCGGCGACCTTTACCTCACCGGCATCGCGCTGCCCGAGCAGATCGAAGCCGCCGTCCGCTGCGGGGAGGACGCCGTCGCCCGGTCTGCGCTGGACGCGCTGGTCGAGCGCACGGAACCCGCTGGCACCGACTTCGCGCTCGGCGTCGCGGCGAGCGCACGGGCGATGGTCAACGACACGGAGGACGACTACCTCGCGGCGCTCTCGTACTTGACGGCCAGTCCGGCAGCCGTGCAGGTCGCGCGGGCGCACCTGCGGTACGGCGAATGGCTGCGCCGCGTCGGCCGCCGTCGTGAGGCGCGCGAGCACCTGCGCATCGCGCATGAGCAGCTGTCGAAGATCGGGCTGGAAGCCTTCACGCGACGGGCCGCCGATGAGCTGCGCGCCACCGGGGAGGTTGCGCGCAGCCGTTCCTCGCATACTTATGACCGATTGACCATGCAGGAGATGCACATCGCGCGCGAGGTCGCTGCCGGGGCGACGTCAAAGGAAGTGGCTACGCGGCTGTTTCTCAGTCCTCGCACGGTGGACGCGCACCTTCGTAATATCTTTCGCAAGCTCGGTGTCACGTCACGGCGGCAGCTCAGAGATATGCCTGACCTCCGTGACGCAGACTAGGCACCTCCGGCCGAGGGAGAACTCCGCGATGCGGCGGCTCGTGCCGCGAGAAGCCCGCCGATTCCCGGAATCAGCGCCAGCAGCCACACGCGATGACGACCGCCCATGACGAGAACAGCAGCGATCACCGTTGCCGTATAAGCCAACCCGTGCACCGGACCGAGCACTCCCGAGATCTTCGGCTGATGCACGGTCACCACATTCCCCAGCATCAGCACCAGCGTCACCAATTCCACCGCGCCGATGATCTCCAGAATCCGCCGCGGGCTCACAATCCGACTCCCGTCGTCGAGCCGGGACGGTAGATCATCAGCACGACCACCGCCGCCCAGAGCAGGTTGAAAATGCCGGTCGTCATTGCCAGCCGAGAGGACCCGACCGGCCGCTGGTCCGAACCGAGCGCATCGACTAGGCGGTTTTGCCCGGGCAGGATGAAAGCGACCAGAATTCCGGCTGCGGCAACAGTCAGGGTCAGCGATACGATCAGCCAGGTGTCCCCCAGCACTCCCATCCGCGCACCGGTCGCGATACCGAAGACCGGAACGAGCACCCCGATCACCGCGTAGACGCGGGTCGTGCGGTGGAGAACCTGTACTGTCGCGGCCTTCTTCGGGTCGTCGGACGCGAGCCGGGCAGCGCTCGGGAACATGCTCGCGGCGACGGCGACCGGGCCGATCGCGAGAATGGCCGCTAATACATGGATAGACAGCAGGAAAGCGTTCACGCGGAGATCCGCTCCCCGGTCACGCTGGTGCGCGGAAGCCGTCCGGCGCGGGACTCCCCGGAAAGGGAGTCGCCGTTGACGATGACGTCGTAGTCGAGGTTGAGGCGCATCGGCCGGGTGATGCGTTGCCGCCAAGTGAACCTGTCTCCGGAGGCTGCGAGGTCGGTGAGGGGCGTGGTTTCGCCACCGCCACTGGCGCTGCCTTGCAGGACGCCCGCCGTTTCTTCGAAAGTATAAGTAGCCCCTATGGCGCCGATCGGGGTTTTCATCCGCAGCAACCAGGTGCCGACAATGGTGTGCACGTATTTCCCTTCAGGATTGCGAGGATTTCCAGGTGACGCCGCGGCGCTCGTATTCGAAAAGCTCCTCGACCGCACGCGCGGTATGTGAGCCAAAATCGCGCTCCAGCACGTAAAGAGCCACATCGAGGCCCGAGGTAACGCCACCACCGCTGATGAAGTCGCCGTCGTCCACGACCCGGGCGCGGACGGCGTTCACTCCGGTGGCGTCGAGCAGGTCGATGCCGAGCACGTGTGTCGTCGCGGTGCGGCCTTCGAGGAGGCCCGCCATCGCCAGCGCGAGCGAACCTCCGCAGACGGTCACGACCGTGCTGTCCGGATTGTCGAACGCGTGACGCATCAGCGCCATCGCGTCCCCCGCCGCGAAGCGCGACAACAGGACCGGGATGGTCTCGACGTCCGCGTCCGGGTCGCCGTCCACCGGACCGGCGGCTCCGGGGACGAGGACGTAACCGGGTGCGTCCGGGTCGAACGCGGCGGTAGCGGTCAGGGTGAGCCCAGAGACGCCGGAGCGCACGACACCGGGGCCGTCCGCGCTCACGAGTTCCACGGCGAGTTTGCCGCCGAGGAAGTCGCTTCCGGCCGACAGCACCTCGAACGGAGCGATGACGTCGAGCGGGTCGAACCCGTCGAAGAGCACGAACTGGGCCCGAAGCATGGGCGGTTCCTTTCGATGGACGCTTTCGTCCATCGAAGGCCCACCGCGATGCTGGACACAATGGCTATCCAGACAGCTTCCACCTGTATTTGGCCACATGAGAGATGCCTTACGCTGCAGGGATGTACACCACTGTGGCGCTCGCACTCCCGGATGCGATCCCGTTCGATCTGGTCACCCCGATCGAGACATTCGGGCGCGTGCGCCTCCCGGACGGCCGCCCGGGCTACCGAACCGTCGTCGCCGGTCCGGAGCGCGAGATCAGCGCTGGCCCGCTGCGGCTCACGGTCGACGACGGCCTGGACGCCCTCCAGCGTGCCGACCTCATCGTGGTGCCCGGCCGGAACGATCCCCGCGCGCCATCACCGCCCACCGTCCTGGAAGCTTTGCGTGCCGCCGCAGACCGCGGTACGCGAATCGCGTCGATTTGCGTCGGGGCATTCACGCTCGCCGAAGCAGGGTTGCTCGACGGCTTGGCCGCGACAACGCATTGGCTCGCCGCCGACGAATTCGCGCGCCAGTACCCGGCCGTCCACATGAATCCAGACGTGCTTTACACCAACAACGGGAAAATCCTCACTTCCGCGGGTGCCGTGGCCGGAATTGATCTCTGCCTGCACATCGTCCAGAACGATTACGGCACCGCCGTCGCGGCCGACGCCGCCCGCCTTGCCGTCGCGCCGTTGCACCGGCCCGGCGGACAGGCGCAATACATCGTCCGCAACCGCGCGCCCAGCCGCGCGACCACACTCGACCAGGTACTGCCGTGGATCGAGGAAAACGCGTACCGGGACCTCGCGCTCGCGGACATCGCCGACGCGGCCGGGCTGAGCGTGCGCACGCTGACCAGGCGATTCAAGGACGAAACCGGGCAAAGCCCCATGCAGTGGGTGGCTGGAGTGCGCCTGCGGCAGGCGCAGGAACTGCTCGAAACCACCGACCACACCGTCGACCGGATCGCCGCGCAGACCGGGTTCCCCACGACCAGCAACTTCCGTTCCCAGTTCGGCCAGGTCGTCGGCGTGACTCCCGGCGCTTACCGGAAAGTGTTCCGGCCGGGAACAAATCGGTCAGGCCATTAGGCCGACTTATCGAATGCGATGCGGGTCTTCTTGCCGAAAAACGGGAACCTTCTCTAGTTTTTGCCGACAGGACGGTGAATCCGAGGGGGTGGCCAGGTGACCGAGCACCCTCTCGTACAGCCGGCGGCCGTCGGCACGCGAGCAGAGCCGGAGTCCGGCGGCGGGCCGTGGCGCCGCGGCCTACGGGCCCTGCTCGGCAATCGCCGGGTCCTGGTGTCGGCGGCGATTCTCGTCGTGATCGTCGTGCTGTGCCTGCTCGCTCCGCTGTACGCCAGCTACATCTCCGGCACCGATCCGTTCGTGGCCAATCCGGTCGGCACCACCGTGCTCGACGACGGGACCGTGGTGCCGCTGCTGCAACCAGCGTCCCAAGGCGTCGGCGTGCTGCCGATCGGGCCGACTGGCCAGGCGCATTTCCTGCTCGGCGCGGACGGAGACGGCCGGGACGTCGCCGCGCGGATCCTGTACGGCGGCCGGAACACCCTCGTGATCGGAGTGCTCGCCGGCCTCGTCGCCTGCGCCGGAGGCCTGGTGGTGGGGCTGATCGCCGGGTACGTCGGCGGCGTCGTCGACGGGGTGCTGTCCAGGATCCTGGACGTCGTATGGGCGTTTCCGGTGCTGATGCTGGCGATCTCGATTTCGGCGATCAGCTTCGCGTCCGGGATCAGCCTCGGTTTCGTCCGGGTCAGTTCCGGCAGTCTCGCGCTGCCAGTCCTGATTATCGGGGTGGTCTATGTGCCTTATGTCGCGCGGCCGGTGCGCGGCGCGGTGCTGTCCGTGCGCGCCGCGGACTACGTCGGCGCGGCGACGTCCTACGGCGCCGGGCACGGCCGGATCATCCGCCGGGAAATCCTGCCGAACGTGCTGTCCCGGGTGATCGTGCTGCTCCCGCTGATGGTGGCGACCGCGATGCTGCTGGAGTCCGGCCTGTCCTTCCTCGGCATCGGCGTGCATCCGCCCGCCGCGAGCTGGGGCACGATCATCGAGGACGGCACGCAACTGCTGCGCAACCGGCCGCTGATGGCGATCGTGCCCGGCGCGCTGCTCGCGCTCACCGTGTGCGTGCTGAACATTCTCGGCGACGCGATCCGGGACGCCTTCGACCCGAAGGCCGAACTGCGGATGCGCGCCCGGTGATCGGCTACGTCGTGCGCCGCGTGTTCTCCGCGGCCGGAGTGCTGATCGCGGTGAGCATCCTGGTGTTCCTGATCTTCTTCAAGACCCCTGGCGTCGACCCGGCGCGGCAGATCGCGGGCAAACAGGCGACCCCGCAGGTGATCGCGCAGATCCGGACCGACTTCGGCCTCGACAAACCGTTGCCGGTGCAGTACTTCGACATGATGAAACGCCTGGTCATCGACCGGGACCTGGTGTCGTACACCGATCGCGGCCCGGTGCTTTCCCGGGTGGCCAAGACGATCCCGGTCACGCTGTCGCTCGTCGGCGGCGCGGCGGTGATCTGGCTGCTGCTCGCGCTCGGCGCGGGCACGCTCGCCGCGGTCTTCCGCGGCCGGGCGGTGGATCCGCTGCTGATGGGCCTCGGCCTGATCGGCATGTCGCTCCCGGTGTACTGGCTAGGCGGCGTGGTTAACATGCTTACCCAGGGCACCTGGCATACCAGTCTGTTCAGCTGGTTGCCGGAACTCGGCTACACGCCGATCAACGTCAACCCGCTGAAGTGGTTCGAGCAGCTGCTGTTCCCGTGGATCACGCTGGCGATCGGCACCGCCGGGCTGTACGCGCGCGTGCTGCGGGCCGATCTGATCGAGGTCGACCGGTCCGAGTTCGTGCTCACCGCGCGGGCGAAAGGACTCTCCGAATCCCGCGTGCTGTTCCGGCACGTGCTGCGGAACTCGCTCATCCCGTTCGTCAGTCTCTTCGGCCTCGACCTCGGGGCCATGCTCGGCGGGGCCGCGGTGCTCACCGAGCAGGTGTTCGGCCTGCCCGGGGTCGGCAACCTCACCTTCCACTCGCTCAGCCGATTCGACCTGCCGGTGCTGATGGCGGTGACGCTGTACGGCGCGTTCACCGTCGTGCTGGTGAACCTCCTGGTCGACCTCGGCTACGCCGCCCTTGACCCGAGGATCCGAGTGCGATGACGACCCTGCCCGCGAAAGTCCTGTCCGCAGAAGGCCTGACCGTGGAATTCCGCACGCGCAGCGGCTTGGTGCGGGTGGTGGACGACGTGTCGTTCGAGCTGCAAGCGGGCGAAACGCTCGGTGTGGTCGGGGAATCCGGCTCCGGGAAGTCGGTCACCATGCTCGCGCTGCTCGGCCTGCTCCGCGACGGCAACGCGGTCGTCAGCGGCCGGGTGCTGTTCGACGGCCAGGATCTCCTCGCCCTGCCCGCGAAGCGCATGCGCGACTACCGGGGCAACCGGATCGCGATGATCTTCCAGGATCCGACGACGTCGCTGAACCCGGTGTACCGGGTGGGATGGCAGATCGCCGAACAGATATGCCAGCACCGCCGGATCGGTATGCGAGCCGCCCGCCGCCGCGCGGTCGAACTGCTCGAGTTGGTCGGCATCCCGAGCCCGGGGACCCGCGCGCGGGACTACCCGCACCAGTTCTCCGGCGGCATGCGGCAGCGGGTGATGATCGCGATGGCGCTGTCCTGCGAACCCGACATCCTGATCGCCGACGAGCCGACCACCGCGCTGGACGTCTCGGTGCAGGCCCAAATCCTGCGCATCATCCGCGACCTGAGTGCCCGCACCGGCACCAGCGTCATCCTGATCACGCACGACCTCGGCGTGCTCGCCGGAATCGCGTCACGGGTGCAGGTGATGTACGCCGGGCGGATCGTCGAGCAGGCACCGACCGCGCAGTTGTTCGCCCGGCCGCGACACCCGTACACCGTCGGGCTGCTCGGCTCGATCCCCCGGCTGGACGTGCCCCGGCCCGCTCGGCTGCCCTCCATCGACGGCCTTCCGCCGCTGGCTGCCGACATCGGGCCGGGCTGTGCGTTCGCGCCGCGCTGTCCTGAAGCGGAGGCGGTATGCGTCCAGCAACGACCGGTTCTGCTGCCTTCGGCTCTGGAGCACTTCGACGCCTGCCTGCTGCGGCACGCGTCGAACCCGGACGAAAAGAGAACCGCCTGATGGCCGAACTCCTCAGCACCACAGACCTCGTCAAGTGGTTCCCAGTACGGAGAAATCGGTTGGGCCGTCCCGGTCGGCTGCGCGCCGTCGACGGGGTCTCGCTGTCCGTGCGGCGCGGCGAAACACTCGGGCTCGTCGGGGAATCCGGCTGCGGCAAATCCACCCTCGGCCGCTGCCTCGTCCGGCTTTACCAGCCGAGCAGCGGGTCGATCACCTTCGACGGCGAAGACATCAGCCGGACCGGCCGGCGCGGGCTGCGTCCGGTCCGCCGGTCAGTGCAGATGATTTTCCAGGACCCGTACGCCAGCCTCAATCCACGCCGCCGGATCGGCGATTCGGTCGCCGAACCGCTGCGCGTGCACCGCCAGCCCGCTAGTCGCTCGGATATCGCCGAACTCCTTGTCCTGACTGGTCTTTCCGCCGAACTCGCCGACCGGTTCCCGCACGAACTGTCCGGTGGGCAACGGCAGCGCGCGGTGATCGCGCGGGCGCTGGCGCTGCAGCCGCGGGTCGTCGTCGCCGACGAACCAGTGTCCGCATTGGACGTTTCAGTGCAGGCCCAAATCCTGAACCTGTTCGACGACCTCAAGGAACGGCTCGGCCTCACCTACGTGTTCATCGCGCACGACCTCGGCGTCGTGCGGCACACCTCCGACCGGGTCGCGGTGATGTATCTCGGCCGGATCGTCGAACAGGCACCGGTCGGTGAGATCTTTGCCGCGCCGCAACATCCTTACACCGCGGCATTGCTGGCATCCGTGCCGATCCCGGATCCGGCGGCGGGCTCGGACTGGCGGGACACCACGCTGGCCGGAGACGTGCCGAGCCCGCTGAACCCGCCGAGCGGCTGCCGGTTCCACCCGCGCTGCCCGCGCGCCACCAGCGTGTGCCGTACGACGGAACCAGTGCTGAACCGTGAACGCCCAGACCACGAAGTCGCCTGCCACCACCCGCTCGAACCGGCTGAGCCGCTGGCCGCTGCCGAACCGAAAGCCGCTCGCGATGACTAGCGCCGAGACCGACCAGTCTGCCCGGCCGACGCTCCCGCAGCTCGCGGCGTTGATCGCGATCTCCGCGACCGGTTCGTTCGCCGGGGCCGCGACCGCGCTCGGCTGCACCCAGTCCGCGGTGAGCCAGCGGGTCGCGAGCCTGGAACGCGGCCTCGGGGTTCTGCTGGTGCACCGGTCCCGGCAGCAGCGCCGGGTGTCGCTCACCGAAGCGGGCGACACCCTGCTCGCCGCCGCGGAACAGCTCGGCGGGATCCTCTCGGTCGCCGTCAGCCAGGTGGAGACGATTCGCAAGGGCCTCAACGCGACCGTCCGGATCGGCTTGTTCACCAGCGCGAGCGAGCGGGTGATCCCGCCGATGATGGCGGCGCTGCGACGGCAGCCGGTCGACTACCGGATCGAATTGGTGGAACTGGATCAGCAAACCGAAGTGTCCCGGCTGGTGCGCAACGGCGACATCGATCTCGCCTTCGTGAAGCTGCCGATCGCCGATCCGGCGCTGCTCACCGCGGAACTCCTCACCGACCCGTTCGTGCTGCTCGTTCCGGCCGGCGCCGCGCCGGTCTCCCCCGACCGCCTCGCCAGGCTGCCGCTGATCGGCCTGCGCGGCCAGCGCGACCCGATGGAAGCCTGGGCGGCGTCCGTGGGCGCGGAGCTGAACTGGGTGCTGGAGATGGAGACCAACCACGCCGTCGAGGCGATGGTCGCCGCGGGACTCGGTTACGGCGCCGTCCCCCGGCTCACCCTCGGCGGCCGAACCCCGAGCGTACGAAGGATTTCGCTCGCGGGCACCGTTCCGGCGCGGACTGTCGGCATCGCCTGGCGGCGCTATCACCCGAGGCTGGCGTTCATTCGCGGGGTCATCGACATCATCCAGCGGGTGTGCGCCCGTTCGGCGGAGATCCTGCCGCCGGTCGACGGCGAGGGGATGGCGCGATGAGACGGACGTCAGCGGTGCTCGCGGCTTTGCTGCTTCTCACCGCGAGCGGATGCGCGGTGGACGACACGCTGGACCTGACGTCGGTCGCGCCCGGCGATCACGGGCACCAGGGCGGGACCGAGGTCATGCTGTCGTCGGGCAACGTCGGCACCGCCGATCCGATGGTCAATTTCTCGACCTCGTCGTGGACGCTCTTCACCGCGACCTACGACGGTCTCACCGCGTTCACCAAGTCCGGCCCGCAAACCGGCCAGCGCGTGGCCCCGGATCTCGTGACCGAAATCCCGAAACCGACGGACGGCGGTCTCAAGTGGACGTTCACGCTGCGGTCCGGGATCCGGTTCAGCGACGGCCGCGAGGTCCAGCCGAAGGACGTCAAGGCGTCCTTCGAGCGGATGTTCAAAGTGCACGGACCGACGACGTCCTCGCAGTTCGACGTCCTCGACGGGGCGAAGGAATGCCTCGACACCCCGGAAACCTGCGATCTGTCGAAAGGCATCGCGATCGACGAGGCTGCTGGCAAGATCACTTTCACCCTGACCGAACCCGATCCCGAATTCACCCAGCAACTCGCCCAGCCGCTGGCGTCGATCCTGCCCGCGGACACCCCGCCCGCCGACGTCGGCTCGGACGTGTCGAAACTGCGTTCGACCGGACCGTACTACTGGGCCAGCTACGATCCGACCGACCGCGTCGTGCTGAAGCGCAATCCGTATTTCCATTCCTGGTCGTCACTCGCCGCACCCGAGGGGTACCCGGACCGGATCGTGCAGAAATTCGGCCTCGAGCCGACCGACCAGGTCACCGCGGTGATCAACGGCCAGGCCGATCTCGCGGTCGACGAGACGCCGCCGGACCGGTTGAACGAGGTCAGCATTGACCATCCGAAGCAATTGCACATCGACCAGCTCGGGCACATCTGGTATTGGGCGCTGAACACGCGGATTCCGCCGTTCGACAATCTCAAGGCCAGGCAGGCGGTCAATTACGCGTTCGACCGCAACTCGGCGGTACTGGAGGCGGGAGGTCCGGGGCTCGCCGTCCCGACCTGCCAGATCCTGGTGCCGAGCCTTCCCGGATACCAGCAGTATTGCCCGTGGACGAGCAACCCCGCCCCGGACGGCCGCGGTCCTTGGCGCGGCCCAGACCTTGCGAAGGCGAAGCGCCTGGTCGCGGAATCCGGTACCGCCGGAGCCGCGGTTTCGGTAGTGCCGGGAAACAACCGGATGCATATCGCGATGGGCGAATACCTGCAGACTTTGTTGACCGATCTGGGGTACCGTGCGACACTGAAACCGATGGACGAAGGATTACAGTTTCCCTTTGTCCAGAATTCCGGAAATCACGTCGAAGCCGCCTTGACCGACTGGTCCCAGGATTATCCGGCGGCCAGCGATTTCCTGAAAGTGCTGACCTCGTGCGCCGCGTTCGTGCCGAATTCGGACGCGAGCCCGAACATCGGCGGCTTCTGCGATCCGGCCGTCGACGCCCGGATGGCCGAGGCCCTGCGGCTGGCCAACACGGACCCGGACGCGGCGAACAGGCTGTGGTCCGAAGTGGACCGCGCGGTCACCGACCAGGCCCCGTGGGTGTCGATGTACGTGCCGAAATGGATTGATTTCACCTCGGCGCGGCTCGGCAATTACCGGTTCAGCGGCCAGTTCGGGTTTTTGCCTGGGGTCGCCTGGCTGCGCTGATCTCCCCGCATTCCCGCCCAGCAAAGGAGCAGCATGACGAACCCCGACGGTTCCTCGCGATACGCGCCCGACGCCGCCACGTTGCGCCGGCGTCTCCTGCCGCTGCTCGCCGCGCGCGGGCCGTCCGGCTACGAGGAGGAACCGGTGCGCGCCTGGGTCGAATTGGCGGGCGAATTCGCGGACGTGCACGTCGATCCGCTCGGCAGCGGCCACGCGGTGGTGAACCCGGGCAGCACGCCGCGGATCACGCTGATCGGCCACATCGACGAGATCGGCTTGAGCGTCAGCCACATCGACGACGCCGGACGCCTGTGGGCGGTCAGCATCGGCTGCTGGGACGCCGCGATCCTGTACGGCCAGCACGTCGTGGTCCTCGCCGAAGACGGCCGGGTGCCGGGCGTGATCGGAACCTCGCCGCCGCATTTGGACGACGAGGATTCGTCGCCGAAAATGCCCGATCTGTGGATCGACATCGGCGCCACCAGCCGAGCCGACGCGCAATCGGTGATCACCGTCGGCGACCCGGTGGTGTTCGGCGCGTCCCCGGTCGAACTGCGCAACGGCCGGATCGCCGCGCCGGCGCTGGACAACCGGCTCGGCGCACTGGCCGTCCTCGAAGCGGCGCGCGCGGCGGCCGCGGCGTCGGTCACCGCCGAGATCTCCGTGGTCGCCAGCGTCCGCGAAGAAACGAGCTACCACGGCGCGATGGGAGCCGTTTACGCGACGGAACCGAATTTCGCGCTCGCGATCGACACCACTTTCGCCAGCGACATCCCCGAAGACGGCATCGAACGCAAAACCGGCGACCACCGGCTCGGCTCCGGCCCGGCCATCGGCCGCGGCGCCGTCACCGACGAGCCCATGGCGCGCAGCCTGCGCACCCTGGCGAAAGAACTCGGAATCCCTTACACCATCGAGGCCTACGGCGACGAGAGCGGATCCGACGCCGATGCCATGGCAGCGGTCGCCGCTGGTATCCGATGCGGCGTCATTAATATCCCTCTCCGGCACATGCACAGCTCCGGCGAAGTGGCGGATCTCGCCGACCTGGCCAGTACGATCGACCTGGCCACCGCGTTCTGCCTCGCCGGAGGGTCCCGATGAGTCCCGCTGCCGCGCCGATGCCTGCCCGAGGACCCAGTGTTGCGGGACAGCTCCCGCCACACCGTCGAACACCCCGCCAGCACGGCGGAACGACCGCACTCCGTCGTGGGCGCAAGCCCCGCGGCACGAGCTGCCAACCCGCACTGCACCTGCTCCCAAGACAGCAACCGCGGCAACCACCGGTGCTTCCGCACCCGCCCCGTCAGCCAGCCGGTACCGCACCAACCCCATGACCCCAAGTCCCCTTCGAAAACCCTGAGTTTCCCCGGCGTCGCGGCATTACCCCGGCAAGGAGGCCAGCCCATGATCGGCGCGGAACGACGAAACCGGCTCGGCCGGGTTGTGCTGGACGCCATCTGGTCCGACAGCGGCCGCCTCACCCTGTTGCAGCTGAGAGCGCTTTACGCGGTCGCCAACGAGGGCTCGTTCGCGGCCGCCGCGGTGGCGCTCGGCTGCAGCCAGCCCGCGGTGAGCCAGCGCATCGCGTCGATCGAACGCCGGCTCGGCGTCGTGCTGGTCCGGCGGATGTCCGGGCAACGCCAGGTCCGGCTCACCGACGCCGGGATCGCCCTGGTCAACGCCGCCGAACAGGTACAGGTCATCCTCCGCACCGCGACGCGGCACATCGAGGACATGCGGGACGGCCGCGAACCGACCGTCCGGATCGGCGTGTTCTCGAGCGTCGCGGTGCGGGTGATGCCGCTGGTGCTGGCCGCGATGCGCACGCAGCACCTCCCGTGCCGCATCAAACCCGTCGAGGTCGACGACGACGTCCGCCTGCAGGAACTGCTGCGCTTCGGCGAGATCGACATCGCGTTCGTCATCTTCCCCCTGCAAAGCGGGGAAGCACACGGCCTGGAACTCTTCAGCGACCCGTTCATCCTGCTCGCGCCCCGGGGCGCCCCGCTGGCTTCGCTCCCCCGGATCCGGCCGGCGGATCTGCGCGGCCTGCCCATGGTGTGCCTGACGAGCGAACAGCTCGAGGTAGCCGCCGAACTCCGCCGCCAGGGCATCGAGCCGAACTGGGTTTTCGGCACCGACAAGATCCACGTCGTGGAACCGCTGGTCGCCGCGGACGTCGGGTACTCGATCGTGCCGCAACTGGCGCTCGGGCAACGCCATCCCGGCGTCACGCGGTTCTCGCTGAGCGAGATCGTGTCGCCGCGGGAGATCGGGATCGCGTGGCCGCCGCACCACCCCCGGCTCGGATTGCTGCTCCGGGTGGCGGACGTGATCCGCGGGGTGTGCGCGGATCCGGCGGACCTCCTGCCGCCTATCGACGAGCCTGGGCGTGCTTCGGCGGAGCAGGCGGTGCTCCGGCTTCAGTGACCAACTCGGGCTCCGTTGTCTCCGCTGTCTCCGCTGCCTCCGCGCGGTGGCCGGAAAGATCCACTACCCGCGAACACCGCTCAGCCACCGCCTCGTCGTGCGTCGCCACGATGATCGTTTTTCCCGCCTCGTTGAGCTTCCGCAGAAGGTCCAGGACCCGATCCCGGTTCTTGGCGTCGAGCGAACCCGTCGGCTCGTCGGCCAGGACGAGTTCGCACGGTTTCAGCAGAAGCCGCGCCACGGCGACGCGTTGCTGTTCGCCGCCGGACAGCGAATGGATCTTGCGAGATTCCGCCTTGCGCAATCCGACCTGTGCGAGAGCCTCCTTGATGCGGTCCTGCTTCGGCGTCCCACGCTTGGCGTAGGTGAGCGCGACCTCCAGGTTGTGCTGGACCGTCTCGCTGTCGATGAGGGCGAAGTTCTGGAACAGGTACCCCAATCGGTTGCGCCGCACCAAGTTCGCCGCCCGGGAACGAGGCCGGGGTGCTCGCTCGCCGAAAAGGCGGACCTCACCGGCATCCGGCCCTTCCAGCAGGCCGAGCAGGTTCAGCACGGTCGACTTCCCGGCTCCGCTCGCGCCGGTCAGCGCGGTGAACTCGCCTGCCTCGATGCGGAGGTCGAAGTCGTCCAGGACCTGGTGGCGGCCGTACTGCTTCCGGGTTCCCCGGAGTTCGCACGAGAATTCCATGGGTCACAGCTCCTTCAAGCGTTTGACCGTGTTCCGGCGTTCCACGAGGCGGGCGGTCACCACCACGAACACCACCTCGATCATCAGAGATATCACTGATACGGCAACGAGTTCCGGTAGCCGGTCCAGCGGGGCCACCGTGGTATCCGACGGGGACAGCGTGTTCATCGCGAGCACCGCCAGTCCGATGCCGGCCAGTAGGGTCTGGCCTAACCACGTCCCGCCGAGGGCGACCAGCAGTTCCCGGTAGGAGCGGGTGAATCCGATGCCGTGGAGTCTCCGCACGGTGAGCCGGCGGCGCAGCCGGTCGGAGCCGATGATCACGATCACCGCGGTCAAGGCGACCAGGACGAACAGCGCCGCGCCCGCGAACACGGCGATCTGCGTGATGCCGCCGCGCACCTGGTCGATCTGCGTAGCCATAGCGTCGTGCACGGTGACCAGGTGCCGCAGGTTGTCGTCGAGCTTGAGTTCCTTAAGCTTCGGCCCGAGCGCGGCCAGCGTGGCCGCCGGATCGGTGCCGACGCGGACCTTCAGCCCGGTGTCGAGACCGCCGGTGATCGCGTTGAGCCGGTCGACGGTGAGGCTGTTCGCCGGGGTCATGATCTCGACGATCGGGTCCGTGATCAGGTTTCCGTGCCCGGGATTGACCTGCGGATCGTAGCTGAACACACCCTGCCCTGAGGCGGTCCAGACGATCTTGACGTGCTGGCTGGTGAACCGCGGGTGCTCGCCGGTAATGCGTTGTTCCGCCTGCGTCGCGCCGGTGATTCCCGGGCCGCCGGTGCGCGTTTCCTGCAGGAGATGCCGGAGTTGCGCTTCCCGCGGTTTGAATTGCTCGGGAACGGCGACGACCCACGACGGATCGTCGGCGGCGACCGTGATCGGCTTCCGGGAGGCGTCGAGAATCGGGTACTGCTCAAGGTAATGCGTGTTCACCCGGATCGGCGGCACCGGCCACCGCGACGTCGGGTCCGGCGGCGTGCCCGGCTCGTAGTTGGCGGCGTCGACGAAGAGCGCGCCTGCCTGGTCCAGCACCGGATAGAGGTCGCGTGCTTCCGCTACCGACGAGGCGTTGCCCCCGGTTTCCATTTCCTGCTGGTCGTTTCCGACAAGGCGCGGGTAGAAAACCGCATAGCCCTGGACTTTCTCCCACGGCGCCAGCAATTCCTGTTGCTTCGCCAGTTCGGAGAACTGCTGCCAGACCACTACGGCCAGCACCGCGAGGATCGCTCCGCACACCGCTTTCACCACGGCCGGTGCGGCGATCGCCAAGCCGAACGGCGAACGATGACGCGTCCTGTGCTTCACTGCAGACTTCCTTTGACGAGGTCGGAAACGCGCACCCGGTGGACGACGATCAGCCCGATGCCCAGCGTCGTCGCGAATCCGGCGGCTGTCACCGGTGTCACCGCGACGGCAAGCGCGTACAAGAACGACGAGTCCGCACCGGGTACGGCGAGGACGACTGCGGCGCATCCGCCCAGCCCGACAAGCACAGTGGCGATCTGCGTTCTTCCCACGACCTCGTACCAGATCCTCGTCGTGGGATGGCCGATCAAGCGAAGCACGCCGATGCGCTTTCCCTCGCGCAGCAACCGGAATGCGATGACGACCGTGGCCGCACCAGCGAGAAGATAAGCCAGAATCCTCAGCCCTGGGACGGTTTCCGTCGGTTGTTCACCGCGCTCTGGCGGAGTCAGCTCCGCGACGGTGACACCCGCTTCAACCAATCGCTCATGGACGAGCGCGAGAAAGCGATCGGTGGCTGGTCCCGCGTCCACCACATACCGGCCGGAGCTGGGCAAGGCGTCGAACGCCCGGCGCAACGGCTCGAACGCGAGATCGTACCGGTCGGCGAAAACCGCTGGCACGCCTACGTTTCCCGCTCCGCCCGCCGTCGAAACGGTCGCTGTACCGCTGCGCGACTCCGCCGCGCTCAACCAGCGCCCTTGCGCGAGGCTGAATTCGCCGAACAGAGCCGTCCGATCGCCGCCCAGCAAGACGTAATGCGTAATGCGTTTCCGATCCGCTTGAGTGTTCACGGTGGTGCGCATGACCGTGGCACCGGTCGCCTCCGCCGCTTCCGCGAGAATGCGCAGCGTCGTCGCAGGATCGGCTGCCTGCGGTTGTTCCGGCCAGACGAACGACACTCCGACACGGTCCGCCGCGGTCTCGCTTTGCGCTTCCTGCGCCAGAACTACGTCCATCAAGACCACTGCCGGAATAGCGAACAGGATTCCCGCGAAAAGGAGAGACAGGATCAGTCGCACGGCTAGCTCGCTCTCGTCGCTGATGCGTGCCCGCTGCGGTGGAGACGCGGCGTCGGGACGCCGTTGGCCCGGCGCCGCGTCGTGGTGATCATGCCCGGAACGTCAGGCCACGATCACGCGTTGGGGTTGTAGTACGCGTAGCAGGTGTAAGCCCACCCGGCCCGGGTGTGCGCGTTCGACCACGAACCGGCCGACGCGTACCGCTTGTCGTTGGCGGCTCCGATGGCCGCCGTCGAGCTGTGGTAGTTGTACGGGTGGTTGTAATTCGAGTAGCAGCCCTTCCAGATCCCGTCGCTTCCGGAACCGTGGCACCAGGTGCCGCCGCCGGCGCTGCCGCAGCCCGCCGGGACGACCTCCCGGGACGGTGCGGCATTCGCGGCCGAAACGATCCCCGCGGACATGACGACCGCCAGCGAAGCGACCGACGCCACCCTCGCGATCTTCAGAGAAGCAGACCCCATTGTCATGATTTCCCCATTCGTTTTCCTTATTTCCCCTGAGCGGACTGCCCTTGAGCGAAAAACATTCATGTTTACGCACCCGGCGCGGTAATGCCGGACAGGAACAGTCGCGTCGTCCCCGTCGGCCCCCAACGCCGACGGAACGCGTGCGCCGGAGCATTCCGGCAAGCAGGCGCGGTTGCCCAAGACGGGCGTGAACACACCGTCGTGAACCCGCTGACCTGCGGTGACAGCTATTTCGTCACAGAGTGCCGCGTCTCGTGCGCGGCGTGAAGAAAAGCGATAAAAACACCTGAATCCCCCTAGCGCTCGACTCCCCAATCTGACGCTGGAACAAAACACTACCGAACGTACCCGCAATCGGCCAAACGTCTCTCCGTGATGTCACTGAGATGGCCTAGCCGCTTCCGGAGCGTCGCGCCGGTTGCTGCCGCCCGGACCAGCCAGCGCCTCCGAATGCCGCCGCATCCATTCACCCCGGCATTTCGCGGATAGCCCACGCCTGTTTTCGCAAAATCCCCGTGCTCAGACTGGTAGAATCGCCGGATAATCGCGGACAGGAAGGACCCGCGCGGTGCCACGCACTGCAGAGCCGGAAACGCCCGTCGAGCGCCCCGGCGCCTACCGGAGCCGCTTCACCGGCGCGCTGGAGGCGCTGCTGGCGGAAAAACGGTTCCCGAAGATCACGATCGGCGACCTCGTCGGCCGGGCGCACACGTCCCGCCGCGGGTTCTACGAGCATTTCGATTCCAAGGAAGCGTGCCTGCTCGCCCTGCTCAAGGAAGCGGCCGCAACAGGATCCGCGCAGGTCTCCGCCGCGGTCGACCGCACCGCGCCCTGGCAGACCCAAATCCGCCAGCTCGTCACGGCTTGGCTCGGCGTCGTCGATGCCCGGCCCGCTGTGATGCTGAGTTACATCCGCGACGTGCCGTTGCTGGACGCCCCGATCACCGCCGACCTGAACCACGACGCGTACGTCAACGTCGTCCGTGCCATCTCGGCGGGCACCGAATTCCAGGAGTCCGGGGGTGCTGCGCTGTCGCGGGTCCGCGCGCTGATTCTGTTCGGAGGCTTGGAAAAACTGGCCGAGGATGCACTACGGCGCGGTGGGACGGTGAGCGCGCATACCGAGGAAGCAGTGGAGAGCGCACTTCTCCTCGCTTCGTGATATCTCAATTCTCCTGAACTGATACCGCATCCACCAGCATCCGATACACCTGCTGACACCGCCGAATCCGCGCCGGACCCGGATTGCTGGCGATCTCCTGCCCCAGCGCAGTAAGCGACCCCAGCAACGCGACCGCAAGCTCTTCGACCCTGCCGCCAGAACTGCCCGCCTCCCGCAGCAGCGCGACGGTCGGCTCGCGCCACCACTGTTCGTCCAGGTTTCGCCACTTTTCCTGGCCCAGCACGGACGGACCGTCGACCAGGAGGATCCGTCCGACGGCCGGGTCCGCGCATCGGCGGAGGAAGATCGAGCCGGACGCTTTGAGCCGGTCGGACGGCGCTCCCGTGCCGCCGGATCGGGACTGCAGCACCCGGTGCAGATCGGCGTGCACCTGCTCGACGACGGCGTGGAACAGCTCCTGCTTGTTCTCCCAGTGGTGGTAGACCGCGCCCGTGGTGATCCCGGCCGCGGCGGCGATCTGAGCCAGCGAGGTGCCGGCGTAACCCTGCTCGGCGAAGAGCCCGCGCGCGGCCTCCACGAGATCGTGACGGGTGGCCCGGGAGCGCTCCTCGTTCGTTCGCCGCATGCATCTACCTAATCATGTTATGTTTCTGCGCGTGGATACGGTGCGGGCTCAGCAGATCATCGACGGCAGCCCGTTCGGGCCTTGGTGGGGGTTCACGGTGAAGACCGTCGAACCGGGTGTCGCGACGCTTTCCTTGCCAGCGCGGCCGGAGTTTTACCGCCCTGGCGACGTTCTGCAGGGCGGCTGCGCGATGACGCTCGCCGACGTAACGTGCTGGATCGCGATCCTGTCCGTCATCGGGCCCGAGGAACCGGCCGTCACGGTGAACATGACGACCGCGTTCCTCGGTGCCGCGCGGTCCGACCTGACTTGCGAGTCGTCCTTGACCCGAACGGGACGCCGGACGATCTACGGCACCGCGACAGTCACCGACGACGCCGGACGGCAGGTCTCCCACCACACGCTGACCTATCTGCGGCCATGACAGTAAGTGTCAGTTCGAAGCGCGACTCAGGACGACCCACCGCTCGCTCGGCCGATCGACGACCGTGGGATACCAGCGCGGCCCGATTGCTGTGGCCAGTTCGTCGCTCTGCTCAATCAGCGAGCTGACGGCGGGGTCGCCGACGACGATCACGGCCGACCAGTCCACGCGCGCCATGAGGTGGTCCTCGCCGACCCCGAACTGCCTGCCCAGGAGAGCGACCACGTCGTGGCCGGTGTCCGGGCTCGACTGGATCTCCGTCGTATCCGGCACCTCGGCCGCGGCTTCCGGAAGGGCGTCCTCGACTTCCTCCCGTTCCTCGGACCACACATGGTCTTCGAGCCGATCGATGCGGCGGCACAGGTCGAACGCCTGCTCGTCGGACATGCGCAGCGCCACGCTGCGACCGTCGGCCAGGGTGAACGTCAGCTCAGCCTCCGGGACTCCGGCGCTGCCCGGTTCCGCTTCGACGGTCCCCGCGACATCTCCGAACAACACCAGCTCGGCGGGGCTTTCGTGCCCTTGGCCCAGCGAAGGCAGGTTCGCGGCCATCTCGACCACGGAGTGCGCAGCGGTCCAGAACGCCTCCTTGTCGCGGAAGTCCTTGCGGCTCCGGCTCAACGTCCGCCCGATCCCGGCCGGTTCGACGTAGGCCTCCACCCGGCCGATGCCAAGACCGTTGTCCCAGGTCGCGGTGACCGTGATGTTGTTGGCCAGGCGTCTGCGGTAGTCCTCGACACGATCGTGCCGGGCCAGTTCCCAGCCGTCGACCTGCTCGGGCCAGTCGTCGTTCACCGATGGGTCCTTTCGCAGCGCTCGGTGCGGATACGGCCATCCGACGTGTCGCGCGCGGTATTCGTTCCTAACTCCGTGTCGGCACCGATTCCGCGGCGTCCGGCAGCTGTTCGGTGTGCGGGTTCTGGGCGCGAGCCAGCAGGGTGACGACAGCCGCGGCCACGATCACCGCCGCGGTGACGAACGCGGTCAACGACCAGCCGAGCCGCTCGGCCGCCGTCGCGCCGAAGGCGGTCCCGAGGCTCCCACCAGCGAAATAGACGACCATGTAAGCACTGTTGAACCGCGCTGGTGCGCTCGGCTCGATCGCCAGCACCGTACTTTGGTTCGCGACCTGGGCGGCAAACAATCCCGCGTCGAACAAGGCCAAGCAGATCAGCGTCGACACAGTGCTCGGCAGCGCGATGGCAAGGACCGCGCTGGCCAGACCGGCGAGGATCAAGCCGCAGAGGATGACCCGGCGGGCGCCCACGCGATCGGTCCACGCTCCGGCAATGCGGGTAGCGAAGATGCCGAGGATGCCAGCGAACGCGTACAGCCCGATGCGTTCGGCGGAATACGAAAAGGGCGGCTTCGACAGCGCGACCGCGATTCCGGACCACACCGCACAGAACGCGAAGAACCAGAGCGTGCCACGGATCGCCGCGAGCCGAAGTGCCGGATATCGCAGGTATAGCCCGGGAATCGAACGCAAGGTGGCGAGGTAGCCGCGCTTGTTCGCACCGGCCACCGAGGGAAGCACGAGCAGCACCGCTACCGCGACAATCGCGCATCCGGCGGCGAAAACGCCCAGCATCGCACGCCAGCCGATCAGGTCGGCCAGCCAGCCGCCGACGATGCGGCCTGCGAGGATCCCCGCTGAGATACCAGCAGTGACGATTCCGAGCGCGGTAGCCCGCCGGTCCGGGCTCGCCAGCCGGGCAGTCACCGAACTCAACCCGGCACCGACCGACGAGCACGCGCCGAGCACGCCGAGCACCAGGCCGAGCAGCCACACCTGGCCGACGATCGCGTTCAGCCCCAGCGCGACGGCGAGCGCGCCGACCTGCGCGGACAGGACGTAGCGCGGCGGAAACTGGTCGACGAGCGGCACCAGCAGGGCGAGTCCGCACAGGTAGCCGACCGGTCCGCAGGCGAGCGCGATGCCCACCGAGCCGAGCGACGTGCTGAGCGCGCCGCCGACCTCGGCGATGGCTGGCTGCAGCGGATAGATGGCCGCGGTGCCCAATGCGGCGGCGAGCGAGATGAATCCGACGACCGAGCCGTGAAGGCGCGGAGTGATATCTGAATGCACTGGCCGAGCGTAGGAACTGCGGGGCGGGTAACGCTGGCGAAAAACCGCCATCACCCGTAGCTTCCGCGAAGGACCGGACACGGCGCCGCTGTTTCTGGGATGATCGAGTTCCATGACGACGCCACCGCCTGTGCCCGCCATTCGCTTTGAGCCGCTGGACCTGGGCGAGTCATGACCAGCGAGCGAGCCACGCGGCAGATCGACGTCAGCTGTCTACCCGAGGACGTCGTGGCCCTCATCGACGCGCTCAGGCCCGGCGAACACCTGGTCCTCACTAGGGACGGCAACCCGATCGCGGCGGTCACCGGCGCTGGTCTCCGGCCCGAACCCCCGCGGACGGACTACGACGACGTGACGGTAGTCGCCACCGCGATGAAGCTGTCGGCCTCGGCCCGGATGTCGCTGTCCGCCGAACTCGGCTCGGATTACCTCGTGCTGGACCTGCACTCGGCGCCGGCCACCGCCGACGTCCTGCTCGTGCCGCCGGTCAGCCCGCAGCTGATCGGGAGCCTCCGGGCGAAGTTCCCGAAGGCGCGGGTCGTCCTGGCCGAGGTCGAGGACGCGGAGCTGGGCGTCAGCTACCACGGACCGGTCCGGCGGCTGCTCGACGCCGGCGCGGAGACCTACCTGACCTCGGCGAATGTCCCGCATCTGGCGAGGCAGCTCGACCATGCCGTCACCCAGCGGCAGCAACTCGCTGGTGGGGGCGCCGCGCCGCTCAAGATCAGTCCGGCGGACTCCTGACCAGCGCGGTTACCTTTCCTGCCGCTCGGCGACCTTGACGCACAATTCGTTGCCACCATGCATGGGCAGCGAGACGGACACGAATCCGTTGGGCGGATCGCGGACGTAGGCGAGGAAATCGGGTTCGGCATTGTCGTTCATGACGTAACCGCCGATCCGGATCTGCGGTGCGACGAACTCGATGACTTCGCGAGCCAACGACGGTTCAGCGCCCAGCCACCCATCGATCAGCGCGAAATCGACCTCGCCGCCGAGATCGCGCAACGTCACCCGGGTGTCGCCCTCGCGGATTTCGGCGTAATCAGCCAGTCCCGCCGCGGCGAGGTTGCGGCGGGCCGCGGCAATCTTGGCCGGGACCAGCTCCGCGCCGATCACCGTACCTCCCCCGTTGTCGCGGACGGCGGCCGCGGCATAAAGCGTCGACATGCCCACCGAGGTGGCGAACTCGACGGTCCGACTGGCGCGTATCCCCCGGCACAACAGATAGATCAGATCGCCTTGATCCTGCGAGATCGAGAATCCGTATTCGCTGTATTCGTGCGGATCGCGTTCGAGACCGGAGCGCGGGTCGTCGGCCGGATACTGTTGTGCAGCAACGAGCTTGTCGACGACCGCGTTGACGACCGGATCGCTGAGCGGACGATGGTTCATGCTGGAACTCCCGTCAACCAGGCTTGGCCTTCTTCGAGGATCTCTTGTTCCCGTTTGCTGAAGCGGGTCGGGCAGGTGTCGGGCACCTGATGTCCGCTGTGCTCCAACAGATATGCCAACGCGGCGTACTCGCGCGGATGCCGTCGCGGGTCGAGATCGTCGGTGGATCGAACTCCCAAAGGATAAGTGAAGCCGCCCATGTCGTAGACGGAATCGCGGCGCACGATGCGCCAAACCCCGTCGCGGCGTTCGACCCGGTCGAGGAATCCATTGTGGACGGTCACGCCGAGCCCCAGTTCGAGGTGGTCGGCGACGAGCATCGCATTGGTTTCCACGAAGGCGCGATCACCGGCGATCTCGATGACTGGCGTCCCGATGAAGTGCTTGCTGCGCAACGGACCGCCGCTCATCCGGCGTGAGCCGTCGACAAAGTCCCTGGCCTGACCGGAAAACCACAGGATCGTCAGCGTCGCGTCGTCGTGGAAGAGGTTCGCCAGGGCGTCCCAGTTCTGCCGGTCGCGATGGATCCAGCCGGTCATCAAGTCGATGATCGCCTGCCGGTCGGCGGCTCGGATTTCTTCTGTCACAAGGAATCTCCCCGGCACTAGGCTTGTCTAGCCAGGATCGCCCGTTGACGGAGCCGCTGCCACCGCCCGTCGGACAGCGGATACCGGTATCCCGCCAAGATCACCAGCAGGCCGTTTGGCGGTATCCTGGGAGCTGATGCCGAAACGCCGCCACCTCTGTTGGTCGGGCGACGATCCCATCCAGGGCCGCTGGTCGCTGGCCCACGGGGAGGGGGTCGCCGCGCATCAGCACGCGCAGGGACAACTGCTGTACGCGGCGAGCGGGCTGCTCGCCACCACCACCGAACGGGGCACATGGGTCGCTCCGGCGGACCGTATCTCGTGGACGCCGCCCCGCTTCGAGCACGGCCACCGCGCCTACGGCGAGACCGAGATCAGCATCCTCGAGGTTCCCGCCGAGCTGTGCTCCGCGCTCCCCTCCGCGCCGACAGTGTTCGCCGTGTCCGCCTTGCTGCGCGCCGCGGTCCTGAAACTGACCGGCGGCGCCACCCTGCCGCCGGACGTCGGCGACCGGCTGCTCCGAGTGCTGGTCGACGAGCTGACGGAACTCCCCGAACAGTCGATGTACCTGCCCGAACCGTCGGACGACCGTCTCCGCGGGGTCACCGATGTCCTGCGCGGGAACCCGGCCGAGCCCGCCACCCTCAGCGAACTCGGCCGGGCCGTGGGGGCCAGCGAGAGGACGCTCAGCCGGTTGTTCCGCGTCGAACTGGGGATGAGCTTCTCGCAGTGGCGCTCACAGCTGCGGATCCAGCACGCGCTGGTGCATCTCGGGCAGGGCCGTTCGGTGACTGACACCGCGTTGCGCTGCGGATGGGCCAACCCGACCAGCTTCATCGAAACGTTCTCCGCGATTCTCGGCCAGACGCCGGGGAGCTATCAGGCTGAGCTTCGGCGCGGGGTGAAGACGGCGCGGTGAGGTTCAACCGCCTAAGCGATGCGCCTCAGCCCGCCCCGGGTCATACGCCGCCCAGCCCGGATTGCCAGTCCGCGCGAACGCCACCCACGCACCATGGACCTCCGCGGCAAGACCAGCCGGAGCGGCGTCCGGACCGAGCAGCCCAGCGTCACCATGCAGCCAGGGTTCGTCGGCGAGATCGAAGACGAACGGCAGCTCGACGGTATGCGCCGCACCAAGCCGACCGTCCAGTGCGGTGGAGCGGTAGCCGAACGAATAGACATAAGTGCGACCAGTTGAGATCTCAGCGTGCGCCTGTGCCATCCGGACGGTGCCAGCGCCGAACAACAACTCGCCCAATTGGTCGGCGGCAGCGTCCGGTTTCCCCTGCGGTACCAGGTAAAGCCGCCCCTCCTCGGTGTTCGTGCCGAGCAGCAGATCAACGTCAGCGACCAGGCTGTCGGCGGGCTGCACCGGCAAGACCAGGCTGAACGGGCTCAGCCCAACGAGCGGATCCGCCGCGGTGGCGGTCTGCAGGTCCAGCCCGGCGAGCGCGGGCAAGATCTCCAGGAACCGCTCGTCTGAGATCTCAGCGAACGCCGCTGCCGTCGGTTCGGCGTCCAGCGCGGCCGCCGCAGCAGCCGTGACCCGTTGCGCCTGCTCCGGAGCGAACGCACCGGTACCGCTTCCACTTTGGACAATCGCGCGCCGGAAGAGCCCCTTGGCCTCCGGGGTCGCGAGCAGCGCACCGGTGAGCGTCGCACCCGCGGATTGCCCGAACACCGTGACATTCCCCGGATCTCCGCCGAACGCAGCGATCGAGTCACGCACCCACCGCAGTGCGGCGACGACGTCGAGCAGCCCGCGATTGTCCGGAGCCCCTTCCAATGCAAGGAAACCCGGGATGCCGAGACGGTAGTTCACCGTCACGAGGACGACACCGTCACGAGCGAAGGCGCTACCGTCGTAGAGCGCGGCTCGAGTCGAACCGGTGACGAACCCGCCACCGTGCACAAAGACCATGACCGGACGGTTTCCAGCGTCCGCAGCTGGTGTACGAACGTCGACCGTCAGATATTCCTCGCCGGGAACCCAGCCGGGCCCGAAGTACGGGGTCAGGTCGAGACGGCCGAAATCACGAACCGGCTGCGGAGCGGTCGGCGACGGCTGGGTACCGTCGCGGACTCCGGACCAGCCCGGATGCGGCTCAGGCGGAGCGAACCGACCGACACCGAGCGGGGCAGCAGCGTAGGGAATGGCCCGGTAAAGCTCGCCCGCCGCGTCGCGAAGGCCGCGAACGGTGCCCGCGGCAGTATCGACTACCGGGTTTTCCTGCTGAGACAAGAGAATCACTTCCTTCAGGAGATCCGGGAGAACCCGGCCCACTTCTTGATCGCGAACTTCGACCCGTCCCGCTCGACCTCTGCCGCCCCGGAGCCGGGAAAGTGCGCCGGGAACAGGAGTGCGTTGTCCTCGACAGCTCGGCCGAGCAGCCTGCGCCGCGTCACCCGCGCCTCGGCTGGGTCCTCGCAGAAGCAGGAGTTGGTCTCCGGCTCCGCGATCTGCAGCGGGGTGTGCACCAGGTCGCCGACGAACAGCGCCCGGTCGCTGCCGGAGTCCAGCGTCAGGACGGACGAACCCGGAGTGTGCCCGGGCGCGAGGTCAAGACGCAGATTCTTGTCGATCCGGTACGTCCCGTCCCACAGTTGAACCTGCCCAGCCTGCTGCACCGGAGCGACGCTGTCCTCGAAGACGTTCTGGTTCCCGCGGCCGAACACTGTCTCGTGTTCATTGGCCGGGTCCCAGAACTCGAAGTCCCGCGACGGCATCAGGTACGTCGCGTTCGGGAAGGTCGGGACCCAGGTGCGCCCGTCGAGGCGGGTATTCCAGCCGACGTGATCGATATGCAAGTGGGTGTTGATGACGACATCAACGTCTTCCGGTGAGATACCAGCGGCGGCGAGGTGGTCGAGGTAACTGGTGTCGAGGCGGCTCCACACCGGCGCGTACGGCCGGTCCTTGTGGTTGCCGACGCCGGTGTCGATAAGGATCGTGCGGCCTTCGCTGCGCAGCACCCAAGACTGGATCGCCGACTGGCATGCGCCGGTCTCCGGATCCCAGAAATCGGGGGCCAGCCAGCCGCGGTGCTCGTCCCACGAGCCCGCCGGGCTGTCCGGGAAGAACTGGTCCGGGCTCATCTCGACCGAGCCGTAGAACTCCTTGACGCGGGTGACCGTGACGTCGCCCAGAATGATCTCGTCCATGCGACCGAGCCTGCGCGGACCGGCGCGCCCGGACCACTCCCGCGTTTTCCTACCCCGCGCAGGGTGTGGCAGTGATATCTCACGCGGCGGATAGTGGAATCCATGACTGCTGGCCCGCTGGGAGACTTCCTGCACGCACGACGCGCCCGCCTGCGCCCCGCGGACGTCGGGCTGCAAGACGTCGGACCGCGCCGCCGGGTCGCCGGACTGCGCCGGGAAGAGCTGGCGCAACTGGCCGGCGTCAGCGTCTCGTACTACACGCGGCTGGAGCAGGGACTCTCCCGCGGCGCGTCCGCCGAGGTGCTCGACGCGATCGCCCGCGCCCTGCAACTGGACGCCCACGAACGCGCCCACCTCGACCGCCTCGCCGACGCGGCCCGCCGCACGCCCCAACAGCGCCGTCCCCGCCCGGAGAAGCTGGCCGACGAAACGCGCGACCTCCTTCGCGCGGTCGACAGCGTCCCGGCGCTGGTGCTCGGCCGCCGCACCGACGTGCTGGCCTGGAACACCCTCGGACACGCCCTGCTGGCAGGGCACCTTGACCTGGCCCAACGCCCCAACCTGAGCCGGATGCTGTTCCTGGACCCGCACTGCCGCGAGCTGTACGCGGACTGGAAACGGAAGGCTCGCGCGGTCGTCGGCAACCTGCGCATCGCTGTCGGGAAGCACCCGGACGACCCGCTGCTGGCCGAGCTGATCGGCGAGCTGACGATGAAGAGCCCGGAGTTCGTCTCCCTGTGGCGGGACCACCGGGTCGGCCCGTGCGACGCCGATTCGTACGAGCTGCGGCACCCGGCGGTCGGCCGGGTGACGGTGACGCAGCAGACGCTGTCGGTGACTCGGTCGCCGGAGCAGGTGCTGATCGTGTGCACGACTCCGGCCGGGTCGGCTTCGGAGGAGGCGCTGACACTGCTTCGGCAGGTCAGCGAGCGGGAGCCAGCCGCGGACGAAGCGGTGCGCACGCCGAGCTGACCGACCGGCGACTAGCGGAAAGACGCTGGTCAAGCAATGCACGGAGACTCATGCCTCCGCACCAGTTTCGCGCAAAGCCACCAGCTCGATCTCAGCCAGCATCTCCGACTTGGCCGCCGCGTCCAGGAACGAAGCCTCCACCGAGTTCTTCGCCAACCGCGCTATCTCCGCCGCCCGCAGGCCAAGAGTCGTGGCCACTGCCAGGTACTCGCCTTCCAGAGTCGCGCCGAACATCGGCGGGTCATCGGTATTGAGGGTGACGACCAGGCCGTGGTCGAGCATCCGCCGGACGGGGTGGGCGGCGATCGAAGGCACCTGGCGGGTCCGGACGTTCGACGTCGGGCACACTTCGAGCGGGATCCGGTGTTCGGCGAGGTAGGCCAGCAGCGCCGGGTCTGCCGCGCAGCTGGTGTCGTGGCCGATTCGTTCCGCGCCGAGGTCGTGGACGGCCGACCAGATCGTCGCCGGGCCGCCCGTTTCCCTGGCGTGCGGCACGCTGTGCAGACCGGCCTCGCGCGCGGCGGTGAAGAACGGCTCGAATTGTGCCCGGCCGACGCCGATCTCCGGGCCGCCGAGGCCGAAACTGACCAGTCCGTCCGGACGTTCCCGCAGCGCGAACACCGCGGTCTCCCGTCCGGCTCGGACGCCTTTCTCGCCGGGAATGTCGAAGCACCAAGCCAATTCCACGCCGTGCTCCATCTTCGCGACGGTGCGGCCTTCGACAAGCCCGGTGAGGAGTTCGTCGCCCGGCAGACCGTCGAGGACGTGGTTGTACGGCGTGACAGTCACTTCGGCGTAACGAACGTTCTGTCGCGCGCCCAGTAGACCTTGAGGAAATGGTCGAAGTCGCGGAACACAAAGAACTGTTCCAGCTCCGCGCGATCTGTCGGCACGCCTGTTTCCGGATGACGACGGGCTAGCGCGAGAACAGTGTCGACGTTGACGGAACCGACAAGGTGGACATGCAGTTCGGCTTTGGGCAAGGCATGAATGAACGCGCGCAGGCTTTCGCCAGGCATGAGGAGACTCCCTGAAAAGAGGAAAGGGTGCCGGAGGAAGGAAAACGGGACGACTCAGGGAGCGAGGTCGCCACGGTCGAGGTCGGCTCCGTAGAACGGCAGCTTGAACTCCGGCACGGCCCCACTGTAGCGGAGACCAGCTGCTGGCACGGAAAAATCCGCGGACCGAGCACCTACCGGCGATGGCTGGGCCGGGTCTGGTTGAACAGCACGGCGCTGCAGATCAGCACCAGCCCGGCGACCGCGACCCCGACCACCGGGCTGATCAGCACCGCCACCGCGCTGATCACGCTCGCGGCGAAAGACAATTGCAGGCAAGCCCACAACACCGGCGTCAGCCACGTCAGCGCCCCGGACGCCGCGCACACCCAGCGGCCCCGGGCGACCGGTTTGCGGTGCCGTCCCGGGCCGCGGCGGGCGAAGACTTGCGTCGCGGCGGCCACCATCTCGTCCCGCGTAGCGATCCGCCGCCCGCCGCGGGCCGGGGCGACGGCCGCGCCGAATTCGACGCGTTCCACCCGTCCGGCGCGATCGTCGTCTAGCGGGCCGGTGTTCCCCAGCGGTACAGTCATTTCGTCTGGTCCTTTGCGTAGCAGCGAGTTTCAGGCATCCCGTGGCCCCCTGTTCCCGCAGGGGGCCACACCTATCTCTTCGGGCGCGCGACCCAGTTCGACAGTCCTTATCTTGGCCACGAGCGCGCACAGACCTCGATAGCCACTGACGGTTGCCTCGCCAAGCGGCACGCTGCTGTCGATTAACGGTAAAGAGACACGACGAACTACCGTGCGCAATATCAGTGCGCCGGTTCGGTGCGACAGTCCGCGGAACTTCGGCGAAAACGAACTCTCCGGCCGAACTCCGCTTCGCGCCCGTCCAATCAGGTGCCGACCTGCGTCCACCTGGATAAACGTCCGCGTCACCTACCGTGTGCGCGAGCCCCGGCATAGGACAAAACGCCCAGATCCCCGAAGAACAGCGGCGATTTCTAGCGTATCGGGAGCAGCTTTTCATCACTCACAAGAGTGGTAGCATACGATTGACGAGAAAAAGGTCAAGAAGAACCGTCCCAGCAGCGCCAACCGACGCTCCAGGGAGCCCTGACCAGTGATTTTCCCGCAAAAAACTCGCCGCGGGGCAACATTGGCATTCAGTCAACCCGTCGCGGCGTTCCCCGCTCATCGCAGGCCCAAAGGCATCTGCCGACTGGAATATGCATGCCTTACGACCCGCGGCAGAATATTCTGGCATGCCTTGCCGCCACGGCTTCCAGCACCCCGGTCACCACTCGGCGGAAAGCTGCCGACCAGCCAATAACGGTGCCGCACTGGACAAATATCAGTCAGGTACGGGACAGATCCCGCGACCTCGATCACCGCGAGAAAACGGCCCGGCGCCAAACAGGTGAACCCGTCGGTCCATTTCGGGATTGTGCAAGTCCGCGCCTTGCTTCGGCATATTCCATCCTCGATCCTGAGTTGAATATGCCAGAAAAGGTCAACGGCTTGACAAGGACGAAACCATGAGTTCTTACGATCCGAACACCGTGAGTTCCGCGCTCGACGACACCGCCTGGCTGCGTCCGTCGGCGTGCGGCGGCAACGGCGGCGACTGCGTCGAAGTCAATCTCAGCGACCCCGACCTGGTCGCGGTGCGGGATTCCAAGATCGGCCGTTCGCCCGCGCTCGTCTTCGACAATCAGGAATGGGCGGCATTCGCCGGCGCGCTGCGAGAGGGGCAGTTCGACCGCTGAGCGCCTTCCCCGGCCCCCATTCGCCGCAATCCCCGTCCGCCTTGGCCGGCGATAATGCGAGGGACTATCATGATTCCGTGCCCGGCAACGGTCTTGCGTCCTCCCCCGATCGGACGGCTCGCCCCTCGTGAGCCGGCTTTCCGTCGAGGCCCAGCTTGTCGAACTGGGCAAACTTCTCGTCGCCGCCCGCGTCGAAGGCGGGCTGACCCAGGGCGAACTCGGCGACGCCCTCGGCTACACGCAGCCGAACATCAGCAAGATGGAACGGGGCAAGACCCGCATCCATCCGCATTTGCTCGACAAATGGATCGACGTCCTCGCGGTCGGCCCGGCCGAGGCGGCGGCGATGCGGCAGTACAACCAGGCCTCCCGCGCCGACCGGGTGTGGAACGCCCGCCGCCTCGCGGCCAGCCCGGCCTGGTTCCATCCGGTGTTCGAGGCCGAGCAGGAAGCCGCGATCATCCTGAAGTGGACCGGCGAGCGCATCAGCGGGATGCTGCAGACCGAGGACTACATGATGGAGCAGTTCCAGGCCTACGGCCGCACGGACGTGAACAACGCCGTGCACGAACGCAAGCTGCGGGCCAAACTCCTCGACGACCACCCGGACCGGACGTACAAGTTCGTCCTCAGCGAAAGCGCGGTCCACCGGCTGACGCGGGCGCGCACGGACAACCCGTACGTCGCGCTCGGCCAGGTCCGGCATCTGCTCGGTCTCGCCCGCAATCATCCGGGCGCGACGATCCGGTTCGTGCCGTTCGAGAAAGGCCCGCTGCACGTCGGCCCCGATTTCACGATTTTGCAGTTCGCCAACAACAAGCTCGACCGTTCGTTCGCCGAAACGTCGAACGGCGTCCAGGCGTTCATGAACGACACCGAAACCTACGACACCGATATGCAATCGTGGGAATCCCTTTCGAGTGTCGCCCTTTCGGCGGAGGAATCGGCAATTCTGCTCGAAGAGGCCGAAGCGGATCTGATCAGCACCCGTACGCCTGCTGCCTGGCGGCCCGGGGAGCCGCTACGCTGATCCCGCGCCGTCGACCACAAGGAGAAACTGGTGACTGGCCTGGAGCAAGAGTCCTTCCCGGCTCTCGGGATCGACCTCAGCCACCCCAGCGTGGCCCGCGTCTACGACTATTACCTCGGCGGAACGGCGAACTGGGAAATCGACCGCCAGTTCGCCGAACGCATGCTGCGCGATTATCCGATGGTGCGCCCGATCGCCCAGGCGAATCGGCGTTTTCTGCACCGGGTCGTCCGGCATCTCGTGCGCCGGGGAATCCGGCAGATAGTCGACCTCGGTTCCGGCGTTCCCACGATGGGGCACGCGCACGAAATCGCCGAGCAGATCGCGCCGGGCGAGGTGAAAGTCGCCTATGTCGACTGCGAACCGGTCGCCGTCGCGCATTCCGCCAGCCTGCTGCGCGAAAAGGGCGACCCCGCCCGGCAGGTCGCCCTGCACGCCGACCTGCGCGATCCGCGGCGGCTGTGGTCCCTGCTCGGCGACTCGGGCGTACTCGACCTGGACCAGCCGATCGCGCTGCTGCTCATCTGCGTCCTGCACATCCAGCAACCGCCTGCGCCCGGCGACGAGAGCACCGGAGATCTCGGGCCCAGCCTCACCGCCGAGTACCGCGATCTCCTGGCCCCCGGGTCGTACCTGGCACTGTCGCACGTCACCGACGAGGGCGTCCCGCCGCACTACGAGCAGCTGCTGGCCGACGGCAAAGAACGCTACGCCGAAGCGGGCACCGATCTCATCTACCGCGGCCGGGCCGAAATCACCGAACTGTTCGGCGATTTCGCCCTGCTCGAACCCGGCGTCACCTGGACCCCGCTGTGGCATCCGGAGGAGGCGGGCCCGAACGACCAGCCCCTTCCCCTCTGCGCGGCCAACGAGTCGCTGCTGCTCGCCGGAGTGGCGCACAAGGAGCCGGATGGCCTGAGATAACGGAGATTTGCGTTATCTCAGTTATCACGCTAACTTGAGTCGCATGGATGAGGACGGGGAACTCGCGTTCGCCGACGACGCCGGGCGCCACTTCGCGCGGCAGTACGGCATGACGCCGATGACCGGGCGGGTGATCGGCTGGCTGCTGCTCTGCGATCCGCCGCAGCAGACGATCGCCGAACTCGCGAGCGCGCTGCGGGCCAGCCGCAGTGCGGTCACCAGCGCGATCAGCGAACTCGAAGAGTGGTCCTGGATCCAGCGCACGCGCACGGCCGGGGAACGGGTCGACCGTGTGCGGCTGGCTCCGGAGGTGTGGCTGCGCCTGCTCGACAACCAGTCCGAGTACGCCTCGCTCGGCGCGCTGGCGCGTCGCGGACTGGACGCCATGACCGGCCGGCCCGCCGAACGGCGGGCCCGGCTGGAAGAACTGGCGGAGTTTACGAAGTTCCTCGCCGAGCGGATGCCCGAACTCGCCGTCGAATGGCGTGCCCGGCGCGAAGCCTTGCACCGCAGGTAAATCCGGCTTCACTCAGGTGCCTGGCGAATCCGTCAGGCGATTTCCTCCTGCCCGAAATATCTCACTGGGGAGAACTGATGTCTTTCAACCACGCCCACTGGCAGCAGCGGCTCGACACTCTGCGCGCCGCCCACGGCGTTCCGGGCGCTTCGCTGGCCGTGCTCGACGGCGGAGACGTGCACGAACTCGCGAGCGGCGTCCTGCACCGCGGGACCGGCGTCGAGGTCACCACCGACTCGGTGTTCCTGTCCGGCTCGCTCGCGAAGACCTACACCGCCACCGTCGTGCTGAACCTGGTCGACGCGGGCGCACTCGACCTGGACACCCCGATCGTCAAGCTGCTGCCGGAATTCTCGACGCCGGACCCGGCCGCCACCGAGACGATCACCGTCCGGCAGCTGCTCAGCCACACCGGCGGCCTGACCTGCGACTTCACCTACGACTCCGGTCGCGGCGACGACTGCCTCGCCCGCTACGTCGAGGCCGCCGCCGGAGTGGCGCTGGACTGCCCGCCCGGCACGGCCCTGTCCTACAGCAGCGTCGGGTACGCCGTGCTGGGACGGGTCATCGAGGTCGTGACCGGCAAGACGTGGGACCAGGCGGTGAAAGACCTGCTGTTCGCCCCGCTCGGGCTGGAGCACTCGATGACGCTGCCCGAGGAAGCCTTGCGTTTCCGGGTGGCGATGAGCCATCTCGGCGAGGAACCCACGCCAGTCTGGGATTTGATGCCGCGCTCAGCCGGTCCGTACGGCCGGGTCATCATCTCCGCCGGCGATGTCGCGCGTTTCGCGAAGATGCACCTGGACGGCGGCGTCGCGGCCGACGGGACGCGGGTGCTGTCCGCCGACGCGGTCGCGCTGATGCAGCGCCGGGTGGTGGACAGCCCGGACAAGTGGACCGTTTCCGCCGACGGCTGGGGCCTCGGATGGACGCTTTACGACTGGAACGGCGTCGCCGGGTTCGGCCATGACGGCAGTTCCGTCGCTCAGCATTCGTTCCTGCGGGTCGTGCCGCACGCCGGGGTGGCGGTCGTGCTGCTGACCAACGGCGGCGACTTCGACCGGCTGTACCACGAGTTGTTCAGCGAACTGCTCGGCGAACTGGCTGACGTTGAGATGCCAGAGCCGTTCGCGCCGCCGGCCAACCCGCCCGCCGTGGATGTCACGCCGCTGGTCGGGACGTACGTGCGGGAAGGCGTGATCACCACGATCAGCCAGGATGATGACGGCAAAGCGCGGATCAGGTACGAGTTCGTGGACGGGATGAAGGACCTGTCGCCGCCGCTGGAGGCCGAACTGGTGCCGGTCACCGAGACGGTGTTCGCCGCGTGCGGGGAATCCTTTGGCGCGAACCCGGTGCCGGTGGTGTTCTCGACGCTCGCCGACGGGAGCCCGTGTGTCTACATTGGAATGCGGGCCACGCCGAAAACCTCGTGACGGCCAAGGTCAGGACAGCAGCCGCTGTTCCTTGGCCACGGCGACCTCGAGGGCGGCCGCGGCCCGAACTTACGGGTGCCGTCAGCGCCGACGATCGCCGCTTACGGCACCCGTTCAACCCGATCAGCGGCCCCGCCGAGACGGCCGATCGCCCCAGCTGGATTCACCGGAGTTGCCCGCCGTGCGCGGCAAGGAAGTGCCGAGTCGATCCCGCTGCCGGACGCGTCCGTCGACGCCGTGCTTTCCGGCAACGCGATGCACTGGTTCGACATGGAAGCAGTTGGGCCGGAGATCGCTATTCCTGGAGGACGACACGCCGGGCCCCGACACCAGAAACCTAGCCCCCGAACTTCTTCACATAATCCTCGACGATCGGCTTCTCCGGAGCGATGATGTCGTCCGGAAGCCGGTCCAGTGCGAAGAACTCGTAGCCGGTGATCTCCGCCCCGTCCACGGTGACCTCGATGTTCTCAACGGTCGCAGTGAACGCAGCAGTGACGTTGTGCACCTCGTCCCCGTGCGGGTACCGGTAGAAGTACTCCGGCCCCGAATAGACGCCGAGCAGCTCGAGGTCCCGCACCACCAGGCCGATCTCCTCCCGGACCTCTCGACGGCCTGCGTCCTCGAAGGACTCGCCGGGGTCGAGGAACCCGCCGGGCAGACCCCAGTCCTGGCTTTCCTCCCGGAACACCAGCAGCAGCCTGCCGCGCTCGTCCGCGATCAGCACGGACGTTCCGGGCAGGATCAGCGGGCGGGTGCCGACCAGTTCGCGCAGCTCGGCGATGTAGTTCATCAGTGGCCAGTACCTTCTTGGTCGGTTTCGGCGGAGCCGCGCGGGCGGAAGGCGACGATCGGCAATTGCTGGACCAACCGGTGCCGGGCAGCGTCGGAGCCGTCGTAGCGCCAGCCCAGCAGTTTGCTCAGCACGGGGTGCAAAACGGGGCGCAGCAGCAGGTTTCGCCGTTCGTAGTCGGCGATCGCGTCGGCTGCTTCGGGTTCGTCGAGGATTCGGTAGGATGGGACGAACTTTCGGCGGCCGATCGCGACCTCGGCGGCGGGGGCCGCCTGGATGTTGCGGTACCAGTCCGACGACGGGCCCAGACCGGCGATGGCCAGCACTTCGTCGGTGTCGGGACGGAGGCCGATCACTTCCAGCACCGTCCGGTACTCGCGGCCGGATTTGCGGCCGACGTGCGTCAGGCACAGGAACCGCTTGCCCAGCAACCATCCCAGGTCCCGGTCGTACAGCTTCGCCGGCGCCTTGAAGACCGTGCGCGCGATCGGTTTCACGGTCGGACTCCTTCCCTTGCCGAATGGTGCAGGTTCGTGATGAGCGCGGTGGACTTCCCGGTCAAACTCCCGGCCACGAATCGGTCAACTCCGGGCAACCGGGCCAGTTTCAGCGCGAGTCGCCGCAGCTGGAGTTGCAGTTTGCTGTCGGGGAGGAACCACCGTGCGCCGTTGCGGGCGAGCTGTTGTTTGTCGGCCGCGACGGGGCGCCAGAGCCGTTCGTACTCCGCCAGCCCTTCGGCGATCGACGAAGCGCGGTTCAGCTGATCTGCCAGCACGTACGCGCCTGCGATCCCGAGTGACGCGCCCTGTCCGGCCAGCAGCGACACCGCGTACGCCGCGTCCCCGACCAGCGTGACCCGCCCCTTGCTCCACGTTGACATCTCAATCTGGGCGACCTGGTCGTAGTAGATCTCCTTCGCCGGAGGACAGAGTTTGAGTGCTTCCGGAACGACCCACTCCAGCGAGCCGTAGGTGTCCAGCAGCGAAGCCCGGATGTCGTCGGGCAAGGCGGGATCGGGCGTGCGGTGGACGGCGAAGGCGGCGACCGTCCCGGCGCGCAGACCGTAGAAACCCATCTGCCGACCGACGGTGTCGGTGAGGCAGAAGCGTCCATCCGCCACCGCGTGGATCTCCGGCGACTTGAACAGGAACGCCGCGGTGTGGAAGCCGAGGTAGCGGAGGAACTGCGATTCCTCGCCGAACACGAGGCCCCGGACTGTCGAATGGATTCCGTCGGCGCCGATCAGCAGATCGGCTTCCAGCACGGAACCATCCGCGAGAGTGGCGGACGCCCGGTCGCCGTCGTCCTCGATCGCGACTACCCCGCTGGCGTACCGAAGCTCGACCTCGGCGGGCAGTGACGTGCGCAAAGCCTGTTCCAGATCTGGCCGCAGGACGCTCAGCAACCGTCCGTCGACGGTGCGCGCGAACTGGGCGAACTGGATGTCGGATCGACGTTTCCCTTGTCCGTCAAGGAGAATCGCTTCGGAGATGGGGTACGCCGCTTCCTCGATGGCGGGCAGCGCTCCCATCGCCTCGGCCGCGTCGTAGCCGGGGCCGAAGAAGTCGATCATGTATCCCTGCGGGCGCGGTCCGGGCGACCGCTCCACCAGCGTCACCTCGTTGCCCAGCGCGGACAGCCGGTTCGCCGCGGCCAGCCCGGCGATGCCCGCGCCGCAGACCAGAATCCTCATCGCATTTCCCCTCCCTAGGGCAGCGTGACCAACCCGCGCAGGACGGCGGTGACCGCCGCTGGATCGCCACCGGGCACGAGGCCGCGGTGCAGCAGCAAGCCGTCGATCGTCGCTACCAGGACCTCGGTGGTCGCGTCCGGTTCCGGGACGCCGCGCTCGGCGAGCCAGAGGCTGACCTGCGCACGGAATGCCAGAAGCAGGCCACCGATCTGGTCCCGCAGTTCCTCGTCGCGCCTTGCCGCCAGGTACGCCTCGACGAACAGCACTGACAACGGGTCCACCCCGGTGTACGGCTCGACCGACCCGAACAGCGCGGACACCAGGTCAGCCGGGTTTTGCGTCGCGGCGAGCGCCGGGCCGACGCTCTCCAAAACCTCGCGCATCGCGTCGAGGACGGCCTCGCGCAGCAATGCCTGCAGGGACGGGAAGTGGTAGTGCACCACGCTCGGCGCCACCCCGGCCCGGTCGGCCAGCACCCGGGTGCTCACCGCTGCCCAACCGCGTTCCGGCACCAGCTCCGCCGCTGCGGTCAGCAACCGCTGCCGCACCTCGTGGCCGCGCGCCGCCGCCGGAGAACTCATCCCCGCTCCTTCCTGGGCGAACGCCCTGGTCAATCGTCCTGGCCAATCGCCCCGGTCAGTCGTCCAGGGCGATCGTCCTGTACGAATGCCCTGATCGTAGCGCGGTCCGTCGCGCCAGGAAAGGCGGGTGATCCAAGACTCACCTGAAGGCGGGACGCGGCGGCGATGCCTGGCCCGTCCTCTACCGTGTGAAGCGGCTCTTTCTGCCCGTCCCCGAAACCGACAGGTCATCCACTGTGCGCTCGCCACTGTCCACTGTGTCCCTTCGACGGCCGGCGTGGCTGTCGCCGCGGGTCGCGCGTATCGAAGTCCTCGGCGGGCTGGTCGTCGCGCTCGCGCTGATCCCGGAGGCGATCTCGTTCTCGGTGATCGCCGGCGTCGATCCGCGGGTGGGCCTGTGCGCGTCGTTCACCATGGCGGTGGTGATCGCGTTCGTCGGCGGCCGT
Organism: Amycolatopsis circi; assembly: GCF_003385235.1. Lineage (GTDB taxonomy): Bacteria > Actinomycetota > Actinomycetes > Mycobacteriales > Pseudonocardiaceae > Amycolatopsis > Amycolatopsis circi. The sequence continues at coordinate 45,057 of NZ_PQIA01000013.1, forward strand.
CCGGCGATGATCTCCGCGGCGACCGGGGCGATCGCCCTGGTGGTCGCGCCGCTGGCGAGGGAGCACGGCTTCGGCTATCTCGTCGCGACGGTGGTGCTGGGCGGGCTGTTCCAGATCGTGCTCGGGTCGCTCGGCGTGGCGAAGCTGATGCGGTTCGTGCCGCGCAGCGTGATGGTCGGGTTCGTGAACGCGCTGGCGATCCTGATCTTCCTGGCACAGGTGCCGGAGCTGATCGACGTGCCGTGGCCGGTGTATCCGCTGTTCGCCGGCGGTCTCGCGCTCATGGTGTTCTTCCCGCGCCTGACCAAGGCCGTCCCCGCGCCGCTGGTGTCGATCGTGGTGCTCACCGCGCTGACGATCGCGGCCGGGATCGCTGTGCCGACCGTCGGCGACAAGGGCGCGCTGCCCTCAGCGCTGCCGATGCCCGGGATCCCGGACGTGCCGTTCACCTTTGGCACACTCGGCCTGATCGCGCCGTACGCGCTGGCGTTCGCCCTGGTCGGGCTCATGGAATCGCTGATGACCGCCAAGCTGGTCGACGACCTCACCGACACGCGCTCGAACAAGACCCGGGAAGCGGTCGGGCAGGGCATCGCCAACGTCGTCACCGGGATTTTCGGCGGCATGGGCGGTTGCGCGATGATCGGCCAGACCATGATCAACGTCAAGGTCGCGGGCAGCCGGACCCGGCTGTCGACGTTCCTCGCCGGGGCGTTCCTGATGGTGCTGTGCCTGGTGTTCGGACCGGTCGTGTCGCAGATTCCGATGGCGGCGCTCGTCGCGGTGATGGTGCTGGTCGCGTTCGGCACGTTCGACTGGCATTCGATCGCGCCCGCCACGCTGAAGCGGATGCCGGTCGGCGAGGTCGCCGTGATGGCGGTGACCGTGGGCATCGTGGTGGCGACCAGCAACCTCGCGATCGGCGTCGTGGTCGGGTCGATCACTGCGATGGTGATCTTCGCGCGGCGGGTCGCGCACCTGGTCGAGGTGACCGCGGTGCGCGAGCCCGAAAGCGTCCGGTACTCGGTGACCGGTGCGCTGTTCTTCGCGTCCAGCAACGATCTCGTCTACCAGTTCGACTACGCCGACGATCCGGTTCGAGTGGTCATCGACCTGTCGGCCGCACACATCTGGGACGCCTCGACCGTAGCGTCGCTCGACGCGATCACGACGAAGTACGAGGCGCGCGGGAAGACGGTAGAGATCGTCGGGCTGAACAAACACAGCGCGGCGATGCACGAGACGCTGTCCGGGGAGCTAGCGGCCAGCGGCTGAGGTCAGCACCGCCGCCCGCTCCCGGATCCGCGGCCGGACCGTGAACCCGCTCGGCTTCAGCGTCAACGACTCCACGATCTTCAGCTCGTACGCCGGGTCTGCCTCGAAGTCGTAGCGCTGCAACATGATCCCCAACGCCAGCACCGCTTCGTGCAACGCGAACTGCCGGCCGATGCACGCGCGTTCCCCGGTGCCGAACGGTTTGTACGCCTGAGCCGGGCGCTTCCGCACCGCCGCCGGTTCGAAGCGATCCGGGTCGAACTTCTCCGGATCCGGCCCCCACACCGTCGGGTCGCGGTGGAGCATCGGCAGCGGAATGATGACCGAATCGCCCATGCGCATCGGGTATTTTCCGCCCAGGACAAGGTCTTCACGGGCTTCCCGAGAGTAGCCGGGCGCAGTCGGCCACAGCCGCATCGCCTCGTCGAGCACACGGCGGACGTACCGCAGCTTCGCGACGTCGCCGAAGGCCGGTTCGCGATCACCCCACACCGCGTCGACCTCGGCGCGCGCCTTCGCCAGCAGCTCGGGGTGGCGCGTCAAGTAGTACAACGCGAACGACAGCGCGCCGGACGTCGTCTCGTGGCCCGCGACGACAAACGTGATGGCTTGATTGCGAATATTGACCGGGTCGAGCTGCTCGCCGGTCACCGGATGCCCCTCGGTGAGCATCAACCCGAGCAGGTCACGAGCCTCGCCACCCTCGCGGCGGCGGCCTTCGATGACCTCGTCGACCAGGTTCGTCATGGTCGCGATGTCGGCCTGGTTCTGCGCCACCGACCCAGCCAGCGCACGCCGCACGAACGGAAGCTTGACGTTCTCCAACTGCGCGAACCGCAACGCACGGATCATCGCGGTCACGAACGGATGCGGTTCCGTGCGCTCGAACGACCCGAACCGATACCCGAACCCGGCAAGACCGATCGTCTCGAGAGTCAGCCGGGTCATGTCAGCCGAAACGTCGACCGGACCGCTCGCGCGGTCCCAGGACGCAGTCAACTCGCCGGCGACCTCCAGCATCATCGAGTGATACCGGCGCATCGCCTCGGCGGAAAACGCAGGCTGCAGAATGTCGTGCGCGAGCCGCCAGTTGGGCTCTCGCGTGTGCGCGGTGAAGAGCCCGTCACCCGCGACCGCACGCCGCCGCTCGACCCCGAGCCCGACGTGCTTGCCGAACCTGGTCTCGTCGTTCAGCTCGGTGACCAGGTCGATCCCGCTGACGAACACGATCTCGACACCGAAGAACTTGCGGGTGAAAATCGGCCCGAGCTTCTCGCCGACGCGCATGGTGCCCTGCAGCGGCGTGCGCAAGCTGGCCCCGAGAATGTCGCCGACCACCGGCAGCCTGCCCGGCCGGTGCGGAATCGCGGTGGTGTCCACAGTTTCGCTCCCCTACTGAACCCACATCCAATAGGGTCACGATCCCCCGCTGCTGAACCGGTGTCAAGTAAGCTGGGGAGATGCGGACGCGCCTGAGCACCGAACAGCGGCGCAAACAGCTGCTGGCCATCGGAGCCGGCCTGTTCGCGGGCCGCCCGTACGACGAGGTGTGGATCGAAGAGGTAGCCGAAATCGCGGGCGTCTCGCGTGGCTTGCTGTACCACTACTTCCCCACCAAGAAGGACTTCTTCGCCGCGATCGTGCGCGGGCAGCGCGACCAACTGCTGGCGATGAGCGAACCCGACCCCGCACTGCCGGTAGCCGAACAGTTGCGCGCCGGGCTAGAGGTATACCTGGAATTCGCCCGCACCCATCCCGACGGCTACCGCATCGTGCACCGCAGCGCCGGTGACGCGGACCGCGAGATCCGGGAAATCTGCGAGGCTGGGATGTCGGCGAACGCTGAACGAATTCTGGCCGCGGTGAGCCTGCTGCGGGAAGTCACGCCGACGACCCAACTGGCGGTCCGGGGTTGGCTTTCTTTTGTGGCGACGTTGATTCTGGACTGGCTGGACGAGCCGAAGATCAGCACGGAAGAACTGCGGGATCTTTGCGCGCGCACTCTCTTCGCAGCAGTCGACGTGAATCCCGAAGCGATCTAACGCGCCGGGAACCCCCGCCGCGCGTCCGTGAGGGGAACCTTCACGGACTCAGAGTCCCTCAGGGTTCCCCTCACGACCAACCGCAGTCCGTGAGGGGCCCCTTCACGGACTCAGATTCCCTCAAGGAGCCCTTCACGGACCTCTGCCCGACCGTGAGGGCCACCTTCACAGACGCAGCTACCCCAAGCAGCTCCGCACGACCCGCGATAGGTCCGTGAGGGGAACCTTCACGGACTCAGATTCCCTCAAGGAGCCCTTCACGGACCCACCCACCCAACCGCAGCCGATGCACCCAACTCACCAAGCACCCACACCACCCCCGCACCCCGATACGAAGCCTTCTCTGCGGTCTGAGGGTGGTTGTCAAGGCATCTTTCCAGCCTTGACAACCACCCTCAGACCGTCAGCACAATCAGCTTCGGGGTGCCCCGCCGAGACCCGTGCGCAATGTCGCCGCCAGGCGACGAGCAGCACCCCACACCGCCTCAAACAGTCACCACAACCTCATCCCCCACCACCCGAACCGGAACCGCCCTCAACCCCACCCGGCCATCCGCCGGATGCCGCCCAGTCAGAACATCGAACTCAAACCCATGCCAAGGACAAACAATATTCCGATCAGCCGGATGAAACGCAGGCCCAGCACTCTTCCGATCCTCCCGAACCGGCTGAACAGTCCGAGGCATGATCTTCCCCTGGCAAACCGGACCGCCCTGATGCGGGCAAACATTATGCCAAGCCCGCACCTCCCCGGCATGGAAGTAAAGCCCTACCTCCAGCCCGTCGACCTCCACCACGATCCGCTCACGCACCCGAAGATCCGCCAGCCCAGCAACAACGACATCCCGCTGCACAGCGCTCATTCGGCCCTCCGATACCAGATCGCCATATCAAAAAGATTCACATCCGCCGCATCCAGCAACGCAGTAACCAGAACAACAGTCTCAGTCGCAGTAAGCGCATCCTCGCGAATCGGCCAAGCGATCTTCCCCACCCGGTCAGTCTTGGCAGAGAACAGCCGAGCCGCCGCATACAACAGCTCCGCGATGTCTTCGCCAGCGACCGCAGCAGCCTGATCCTGCGAGGCGATCTCAGAGGTCAACTCGCCCAACCGAGATACCAACGACGTCAGTTCGGATGTCATGATCACGAAACCCCAGGACGCTCATGAAGCACGCTCCGCGCAGCAGGCTTCCGACGGTCAGTAGGAAGATTGAAGACCCGAGCAGCGTTAAGCCCCAGAATGTTCCGCTTGGCCTGCTCAGACAAAAACGGCAGCCGCGTAATAGTAGACGGCGCATCCCAGTCCCAATGCGGCCAGTCCGACGAATACAACAACTGCGTCTCCGCGTTGAACGCCTTCATCCCAGCCTCCAGCAACTCCATGCTGGTCCGCTCCATCGGCTGGCTCGTGTACCACATTTCCTTCATATACTCACTAGGCAACCGATTCAGCCCAGGAGCCTCGCTGGGCCGCATCAACACCTCATGATCCAGCCGCTGCATGAGGAACGGAATCCAAGCGAGTCCGCTCTCCACCCACACCATCTTCAGCCGGGGAAACCGCTCCGGCATCGCATTGATGATCCAGTTAGTCACGTGAATCTGATTGTAATGCGTGAAAGACAGCGCATGCATCGAAAGAAACCGGTTCAGCTGAGCAAAAGACGGGTCGCCCCAGTGATACCCGGAGTGGAACGCGAGCGGCTTCCCACTGTCCTCGATCAGCTTGTACAACCGAGTGTAGACATCCGAGTGCACCGGATTGTTGCGCGTCGAACAGACCGTATACCCGATGATCCCGTCATCATCGGCATACTTCTCGACCAGCTCCTCGCAGACCTCCGGAGTGTTGTACGGCAGATACAACATCCCCTTGAGCCGATCATCCTGCGGCAGAAGGACTTCCGTCAACCAGCGGTTGAACGCCCGCCCGAGCACGACCTCGACCTCGTCCTGCGGGTGCATGCCCAGCAACAACATCGCACTCGGGAAAACAACCTGGTAATCCAGCCCCATCGCGTCCATGCCACGCCGGGCCGCGGCGACGAAGGGATGCCCGGACACCCCGTCGAGCGGCTCCTTGCGCCCCTGGTGCCCGATCCGTCCGCCAACGCTCTGATGTGACATACCAGGCTGGATGTTCAGCAACGCGTTGTTGCCGGCGAACTTGCCGAACTGGTCCATCCCGATCTGGCGCCACACGTCGTTGTCGATGAGTTCCAGCACCTCGCCCCAGAAATGATCTTCCGAGACGTGCGCGTCGATGTCGACGATGAAGTAGTCGTCGTACTCCCGCTCGGCCTGTTTGGTCGCGTGGGCGAGGACGTCGCGAGTATCGGTGCGGCCGCCGATCTCGGCGAGTTCCCGGATCCGCGGCCCGTCGGAACGCGGCACACTCAAATCGGGCACGGATTCTTCCCTTCGTCCGGCGTCAGCGGGGCGCGACGGCGGCATCGGTCATCGTGGTCAGATAGTCGTCGTCGGCCGGGGCCGCGTTTTCGTGCGGGATGACGACGGCGCGGTCCGGGCTCACCGCGAAAGTGTGTTCCTCGCCCGCGGTCGGGACGGATTCCGCGGCCAGCTCGGCCGTTTCGGTGCGGACGCGCATCGGAAGGCCGTCCGCGCGAACCAGGAGGTTGACGGCACTGCCGAGATAGGTGGTGCGCTCGACAGTTCCACGGAATCGCCCCGAACCGGAACCACCCGGAGACAGCCGGGCATGCGCCGCACGGAACGCGATGTCGGCACGGTCACCCACAGAGACGTCGCCGGTCGTGATTCCGGAGAAAACCAGCGAAGTGCCATCCACGCGCACTTCAGCGGTTTTGCCGTGCACACCGGTGACCGTCCCCGGCAGAATGTTCTGAAAGCCCATGAAATCCGCGACATACGCCGAATTCGGGCGGTCGTACAGGTCGCTCGGCGTCCCGGACTGGACGATGACGCCCTCGCTCATCACGATGATCCGGTCGGACAGCGTGATCGCTTCCTCCTGGTCGTGCGTCACGTAGACCGACGTCGTCTCGAACCGGTTGTGCAGCGAGCGCACCTGCTGGCCCATCTGGTACCGCAGCTTGCTGTCCAAATTGGACAGCGGCTCGTCGTAGAAGATGATCCCCGGCCGGGCGGCCAGCGCACGGGCGAGTGCCACGCGCTGCTGCTGACCGCCCGACAAAGCGGTGACCGGACGCTTCCCGAGGTCGGAAAGGTCGACCGCGTCAAGCATTTCCTGCACCCGCTGCGCCCGCTCCCGGCCGGCCATCCGCGCGACCTTCAGCGGGTACGCGACGTTGTCCGTGACATTCAGGTGCGGCCAGAGCGCGTAACTCTGGAACACCATGCCGACCCGGCGTTTGTCCGCGGGCACGAAGGTGCGCCGCGCGGTGTCGACCACGACCCGGTCGCCCATGACGATCCGGCCCGAGGTCGGCCGCTCCAGCCCGGCCAGGCAGCGCAACGTCGTCGTCTTGCCGCAGCCCGAGGGACCGAGCAGCGTCACGAACTGCCCGGACTCGATCGTCAGATCCAGTTCGTGCAGCGCCGCCTTCGCGCCGTACTTCTTGGTGAGTCCGGATACCTGGACCTCGGTCATCGTGACCTGCGCTTTCTCTTCGGCCGGGAGCGAGGCGTTACTTCTTGAAGGCCTGGGTGATGAAGTCGAAGTAGGGCTTGTTGAACGCCGGGTCCGGGTTCGAGAACGGCAGCCGCGGCAGCTTGTCCAGCGACGGCAGACCGGCCGGGCCGGGCGCGGTCGGGGTGCGGCCGTAGGAGTTGTCCTTCTCCGCCAAGGCTTTCTGGCCCTCCGGCGAGTACAGCCAGTTGACGTACAGCTGCGCGGCCTCGGAGTGCGGCGCGTCCTTGATCAGGCACAGCGCCGAGCGCGCCATGTAGTTTCCGCCGTCCTGCAGCGGGAACACCATGTCGATCGGCGCGCCCTTCTGCTTCTGCGCCTCGAAGTAACCCTGATATACGGCGATGCCGACCGGGAACCGTCCACTGGCCACATCTGTGGGGACCATCGGCTCGGATTGAGATATCTGCAGGTCCTGCGCGGCCAGCTTCTCCAGGTAGGAGCGGCCCCACTTCTTCTCGTTCTCCGGCAGCATCAGCGATTCCAGGATGTACCGGATGCCGCCGGGCACGGTCATGTCGCCGACCGCGATCTTGCCCTTCCACTTCGGGTCGAGCAGGTCGTGCCAGTTCTTCGGCGCGTCCTGCTTCTGCACTTGGTCGGTGTTGTAGACGAACCCGAAGTAACGCAACGCGAAGTAGGTGAGCCGGCCGTCGTTGTCGGTCGGGACCTTGAATCCCGGGTCGGCGGTGCGCACGTCCGCAGGGGTGCAGATGTTCGGCTTCGCGGCGGCCTGCGGCGATTCGCCGCCGACGTAGATGTCCGCGATCCGGTTCCCGCTCTGCGCCTCGGTGTCCAGCTTGGTGAGGATCTGCGCGTCGGCCTGGTCCTGCGGGAGCAGCTTGATCCCGGGGAAGCGCTTCGTGAACACGTCGTTCAGCGCCTGGTTCGCGGTCACCCCGGGCCCGTACAGCACGAGCTGCGTGTGGTTGGCCGCGAACGCCTTGTCGTACAGCTCGTTCATATATTTGTTGGCCGCGGCTGACGCACCAGGGACCTCGACTGGTGTGCTCGACTTGGTCGCGCCCGCGGACGCACAGGCGGTGAGCGCGGCGAGCAGGCCGGCGGTGACCGCCAGCGCGGGCGCGCGCAGTTTCGTACGGGAGAACTTCATTGTTCTTCCTCTCGGGTCAGGGGGTGAGACGGGAGAGCGGACCTGCGGAACGGTCGCGGCCGAGGATCCGGCCGCCGAGCTTGACGGACACCGCGGCGAGCGCGAGGACCACGAACGCGGCTAGCAGGATGATCATGAACAGTGCCGCGCCTCGGGACATCTCGCCGGTGAGGAATTGCTGGAAGGCGGTCAGCGACACCGGTTCCAGGCCGGGCGGGGCGAGCAGCATCGGGACGGCGAGGTTGCCCGAGATGAACAGCGCGGAGAGGAACCAGCCGGCCAGGAAGCTCGGGATGACCAAGCGCAGCACGATGGTCACCAGCACCCGGCCCGCGCTCGCGCCGGACATCCGGCCCGCTTCCTCCAGTTCGGGCGACAGCTGTGCGAGCGCGCCCTCGGCGATCCGGCTGGAAACCGGGATCGTCGCGACGACCAGCACGAGCGTCATCAGGAACGCCGAACCGTAGAGCCCGCGGAAGGCCGGAAGGTAGAGCACGGCGAACATGTAGGCGAGGCCGAGCACGACACCGGGCAGCGCCCACGGGATCCAGACCGCGAACGACGTGTAACTGCGCAGGAATCCCCTGCGCCGTGCGGTCACGTAGGTGGTGAGCAGCGCGATCGAGATCGAGCCGAAACCGCCGATGACCGCGAGCCACGCGGTGAGCGCCAGGCTCGAGCTGAACTGCGGGTCGGTGAGCATCGTGACGTAGTTGTCCAGGGTCAGCCCGGTGCCCATCACCCCGAAGATCGGCTGGAGGCTGCCGAGCACCATCGCGAACAGCGGCAGCAGGAAGTTCAGCAGCACCACCACGACGATCAGCGCGGACAGCACCCAGCGGACCGGGCCCAGCTCCTGCGGATCGCGCCGCGACGTCTTGCCGGTGAGCGTAGTGAAGCTGCGGCCGCGCAGCATCCAGCGCTGGGCGAGGAACAGCAGCAGCACCAGCAGGATCAGCACGAGCGACAGCGCGAACGCCTTGGTGTACTCGGCTGGCGCCTCATCCCGGACGTAGTGGTATATCTGCGTCGAGAACACGTAAATGCCCGCCTGGCGGCCGATCAGCTGCGGTCCGTCGAACGACTGGAACACCAGCACCGCGATCAGCAGGGCCGCGCCGGTGATCGCCGGGCCCACCGAGGGGATGGTGATGGTGAAGAACGTCCGCACCGTTCCCGCGCCGCTGATCGCCGCGGCCTCGTCGAGCGACTGGTCCCGGTTCTTGAACGCGCCGAGCAGCAGCAGGTACGCGAACGGCATGTAGCCGAGCGACGTCAGCAGGATCAGCCCGCCCCAGCCCTGGATGTTGATCAGCGGCCCGTGCGTGCCGAGCGCCCGGCCGAGCTGGTTGAGCAGCCCGTTCTGCGCGTTGCCGAGCATGATCCAGCCGAGGGTGTGAAACAGCGGCGGGACGAACAGGTTGACCACCATGATCGGCGTGAGCAGCTTGCGGCCGGGCACGTTCGTGTTGGCCGCGATCCAGGCGAACAGCCCGCCGCCCGCCACCGAGATCGTGCCGCACACGACGACCAGCAGGATCGAGTTCCACAGCGTGTGCCAGGTTTCCGGGGCCTCGAACGCCGCGAGCAGGCCGCTCATCGTGAACGGCATGTTGTCCGAGGGCAGCCCGTCGCGGAAGGCGCCGAGCACGATCATCGCCACCGGATAGACGAAAATCAGCGTGAGCCCGGCGAGCAGGGTCGCTTTGAGCACACCGCCGGTCACCGAGCGGCGCATCGATGCCCGCCGGTCGTGCTCGAATAGGCGCTCGGTCACTGCACCGTTCCTTCCTGCGAGCGATCGGTTACCCGCCGCGGGGACGAACCGCTCCGTCCGTCCTGCCGGTTAGCGTAAGAACTCAGGTGCGGCGGCTCATCGAGCGGCTCTCCGAAGTCCTTCCGGTTTCCTCCGACACGGTGTCGGAGGAAACCGCTGATCAGAGAAGAGCGGCGAGTACGGCGTCGTTCTCTTCGGGCAGCCCGATCGTCACGCGCGCCCCGCCCGCCTTCGGGAACGGCCGCGCGAGCACGCCGCGAGCCTCCAAACGGGACAGCAGGTCGGCCGCGTTTCCAGGCAGGAAAAGGAAATTCGCCTGACTGGGCACATACGCGACGTTCGCCGCGGTCAGCGCGGCCTCGACGCGGGCGCGCTCGGAGACGATGACGGCCGTTCTTTCCTTCGCCACAGCCAATCCTTCGGCGCTCAACGCCGCGATGACCGCCGCCTCGGCCACGCTGTTGAGCGCGAACCCGACGGACGTGCGGCGCAGCGCTTCGGCGATCCGCGGTGCCGCGGCGGCGTAACCGACGCGGATTCCCGCCAAACCGTGCGCTTTGGACAGTGTCCGCAGCAGCACGAGATTCTCGAACTCGTCGAGCAATCCGACAGTCGCGTCCACCGGTTCGGCAGACACGAACTCGCGGTACGCCTCGTCGACAACAACCAGCACGTTCGACGGGACGCTTTTCAGGAAGTCCCGGATATCCTCGACGCCGCGCAGCCCGCCGGTCGGGTTGTTGGGATTGCAGAGGTAGACAATGCGGGTTTCCGGGCCGACCGCGGCGAGCATCGCGTCGAGATCCATCGCGCCGTTCGCGTCGAGACCGACCTCTGCGGACTCCGCGCCGGCGAGCGAAAGCGCCGCCGCATACGCCTCAAACGACGGTGCCGGGCGCACACCGTGCACGCCAGGTTCGCAGACGAGCCGGGCGAGCGCGTGCAGCAGCGTGCCGGATCCGTTGTCGATCGCGATGCGTCCCGCGTCCAGACCCATCGCCTCGGCAACCGCAGCGCGTGCCGCGGTGCGGTGGTAATCGGGGTAGCGGTGGGCATTCCGGGCCGCTTCGGTCATGGCCGCGACGATGACGTCGGCAGGCGCCCACGGCATTTCGTTCTGTGACAAGCGGATCGGCGGCTGCGCACCGCGAGACGAGCGATCGGGGGCGGCGAGCACGCGGTCGACCACACTGCGGAGCTCCAGCAGCATGCATCCTCCTCAGGCCGGATGATTAACTGTAATGAATATACATAATTCTGAGCGCGTGTACATCCATCAGTTCTCCGGCTTGCAGAGATCAGGAGGGCCGAGCTGCCACCGCAGGACGGCGATGCCGCGAGATCGCCGACTCCGCCAGCTCGTGGTCGCGCTTCATGACCGCCTCGGCGAAGTCGAGGTGCGTCCGCAGCCGCTCCTGCGTGGTCGGCGCGGTGACGCCCTCGAGCCGCGCGGCGATGATGTAGTCGACCAGATTCGTATACAGACTGCGCAAAAGCTCGTTCGGCGACACCTGGGCGATCCGCGCGTGCAGCGCCCAGATCGCCGTAGGCGCCTCCGCGGAATCCCAGGCCGACTTCAACGTCTCAGCGCACGCTGAGATATCAGCGATGTCCTCGTCGCTCGCGTTCTCGACCGCGTCGTGCAGCACCGAACCGTCGAGCGAGTCCAGGACGCGCAGGCAGTTCTCCACCGTCGCCTTTCCCTCGCGCAACTGCAGCAGCTGATCGCTCAGGTGCGTGAACGGCGAACGCGTCGCGACAAAAATCCCGCCGCCCGGACCGGGCTTCGCGTCAACGATGCCGCGGGCGCGCAACAGCTGGATCGCCTCGCTCAACGTCGCCGGCGCGACCCCGAAGCGCGCCATCAGCTCCTGGCGACGGCCGACGAAGTGCCCGGCACTCCAGCCCTCCGAGACGATCTCGTCCTCGAGCGCGCGAGCGACCTGGACGGCGGCGGCGGTGTTCGTGATCTGCGGCAAGAAGTCCTCCGAAGTTCTCGGTCCGGTGACGTCGCCGACGCGGGTCACGCGTAGTGACAGATTAGAGGCGCACCGGAACCCCGAACACCCGGCATCGTCTATATTGATTGTAGACATTAGCCGCTGGCGTCACCAGCGCGGCACGCACAGTCGCCCCTAAGGAGCCCCATGCCGGTTTCCGCCTCGATCCTCGCCGACTCCGCCGCCCTCCTGCCAGATCTGGTCGCACTCCGCCGCACCCTCCACGCCCAGCCCGAAGCCGGGTTCGCCCTCCCCCGGACCCAGCGCACCGTGCTGACCGCGATGGCTTCCCTCGACCTCGAAGCAACCCCCGGCCCGCCCGACTTCACGTCGATCGTCGCAGTACTGCGCGGCGCACGACCCGGACCGTCGATCCTATTGCGCGCAGACATGGACGCACTGCGCGTCACCGAGGAAACCGGACTGGCGTTCGCATCTCAACGGCCCGGGTTGATGCACGCCTGCGGACACGATCTCCACACCGCCGCGCTAGTCGGTGCGGCAAAACTGCTGAACGCCCGCCGCGACGAGATCGCAGGCTCAGTGGTCTTCATGTTCGAACCAGGCGAGGAAGCAGGCGGCGGCGCACAACGACTGATCTCCGAGGGTGTGCTTTCCGGCGTCGAGGCCGCCTACGGCATCCACGTGCTGCCAGGCCACACCGGCGTATTCACCACCCGCCCCGGCTCGATGATGGCCGGAGCCAGCAGCCTGACCGTACGCGTACTAGGCCGAAGCGGACACGGCTCGCGCCCACACCAGGCAGTCGACCCAGTTCCCGCTGCCGCACAGATCATTTCGGCGCTGCACACCTACGTCACCCGCCGATTCCCGGTCTTCGACCCAGTCGTGCTGTCGGTGACCAAAATGCAGGCAAGCGAGATCATCAACGCCATCCCCGACGAAGCAACGCTGGCCGCGACAATCCGCGCGCTTTCCGCGGAGAGCGTAGACATCCTGGCCCGCGAACTACCGTCGCTGGCGGGCGGAATCGCGTCGGCATTCGGCTGCCGCGCAGAGACGGAATTCCGGTCGGTCTACCCAGTCACCACGAACGACCCAAAGGCAGCAGCACATGCCTTGACCGTGCTCGGCGACCTGTTCGGCCAGGAACGAGCCGAACCGCTGGAACACCCGATAATGGCGTCGGAGAGCTTTTCCGCCGTACTGAACGAAGTCCCCGGCGCTTTTATTTTCCTGGGCACCACCCCGAACGGAACCGACCCGGACACCGCGGAAATGAACCACTCCCCCCGCGCAATCTTCGACGACAGCGTCCTAGCCGACCAGGCCGCAGCACTGGCAGCACTAGCCCTAAGCCACGTCGCAGTCCGTGAGGGGAACCCTGAGGGACTCTGATTCCCTCAGGGTTCCCCTCACGACCCTCGAAAGTCCGTGAAGGGCTCCTTGAAGGAATCTAATTCCCTCAAGGAGCCCTTCACGGACCACCCGCCCGCCATCCAACCGCAGCCGATGCACCCAACTCGCAGTGCACCCACACCACCCCCGCACCCCGATACGAAGCCTTCCCTGCGGTCTGAGGGTGGTTGTCAAGGCATCTTTCCCGCCTTGACAACCACCCTCAGACCGTCAGCACAATCAACTTCGGGGTGCCCCACGCAACCACCGTGCGCAATGTCGCCGCCAGGCGACGAGCCGATCAATGCTTCTCGTGAATCAACGGCCAAGGCGAAGGAAAAACATCCACCGGCACCTTGACCACCGCAGGTCGCCGAGCCGCGATAGCCGCGGAAACATGCTTCTCCACCGCAGCAGCATCCTCCGCAAGCGCGAAATCCAACCCAAACGCCCGCGTAAGCAACTCGAAATCCGGATTGGTCAAATCAGACCCAATGAACCGACCACCATAAGTGTCCCGCTGGATCCGCCACACGTTCCCAAACCGAGAGTCCTCGAACAACACAGTCACCAACGGAATCCCGTACTTCTTAGCCGTAGCGAACTCCTGCAGAGACCACCCAATCCCCCCGTCTCCAGTAACCGCGACAACCGGCCGCCCACCCGACCCCACGGCAGCCCCAAGCGCAGTAGGCATCGCATACCCCAGCGTCCCCTGATACCCCGGCCACACATAAGACCGCGGTGCCTGCACAGGAAACCCGTACGTAGACACATACCCAATCTGCGTCAACTCATTGACATAAACCCCGTCCTCGGGCAACGCAGCACGGATCGCGTCCACGAACTCCATCTGCGGCCCAGCCTGCTTCCGAATCCGAGCCTCGCAATCCTCCCGAAGCCGAACCAACTCAGCACCCCAGGTCGAACGCGGCGAGAGCCGCTCAACCAACGCCGCCAACACCGCGACCGCATCAGCATTAACCGCAAGGTCCGGCCGCCGAGGCGCACGAAGATCAGCGGCATCAATATTGACCAACGCAAGCCGAGCGTCGCCAATATTCAACTGCTGCCCAAACGGCGTCAGGAACCGGCTGCCAAACGAAACCACCAAGTCAGCAGCGGACCGCAACTCCCACAACGCAAACGCAGGCAACGCATGCGGATCCCGAGCATCGATCGCGCCCCGCCCGTTCTCGCTCATCACCACCGGCGCGTCGAGCAACTCAGCAAGCCGAGCCAGCAACTTGAACGCCCGAGGATCCCGCATCCCCCCGCCAACGTGGATCACCGGCCGCTCAGAAGCCCCCAGCAACCGAGCCAGCTCAACAACATCCCGCTCCGGGGCCTCCGGCTCCCGAACCCCAAACGGCTCCCCCGGCTTGAGATCCGCAACCGCATGCAACAAGTCCGGCCCCAGCTCCAGCGCGACCGGCCGCGGCCGCCCAGTCCGCATCTGCCGAAACCCCTCATGCACCAGATCGGGAATCTCCTCGACCCGCTTAGGCCGCGCCGACCACTTAGTCAGCCCCTGAACCGTGTCAGTCTGCCGAGGAATCTCGTGCAGCGCGCCCAGCCCGGATCCCACGAGCGGCGACGGGATCGTCCCCGCCAGCAGCATCACCTGCGAGGAGCAGGCATACGCCGTTGCCATACCAGCGCCAGCGTTCAGTACACCAGGCCCCGGCACCACCATCGCCACACCCGGCCGTCCGGACGCGCGGTAGTAGCCGTCCGCCATGTAGCTGGTCGCCTGCTCGTGCCGCGGAACGACCAGTTCCAGCTCGTCGCGCTTGCGGTACATGCCGTCGGTGAGCCCGTCCAGCTGGACTCCGGGAATGCCGAAGACCGTGTCGACGCCCTCGCTGATGAGCGCCCTGGCGAGCGCGTCACCGCCTGTCATCTGTGCCATGCGGATCCCTCTCGTCAAATGTCTATAATGAATATAGATCAAATCTCCGGCAGCTGGCAACGGAAGAGGCGAGCATGACTCTCGAAGGACAGGTGCAGGCCTACGCAGACCGGCTCGGCCGGCCGATCATCGTGTTCGACGTCGACTTCACGGTGATCGCGTTCAGCGTGCACGACCAGGACGTCGACCACGCCCGGCTGGCGATCATCTTGTCCCACAAAGGATCTTCGCGCGCCCGGGAATCCATTCGGGACTACCGGGTCGGCCAGTCGCAGGAGCCGGTCCGGATCCCGCCGCTCGACGGCGGGCAGTCCCGGCTGGTCGCACCGGTCCGGCACGAGGGACGACTCGTCGGCTACCTGTCCTCGACCATCCCCGAGGACGACGACTCCGCCTACGAGGACGACGACGAGCTACGCGAACGTCGGGCGCAGATCGGGTTGCTGCTGGCCGCCATGGCCCTGGGCAACCGGGAGGACGAGGACCGCGCGCGACGTCTGCTCGCCGCGCTCCTCGAAGGCAACGACGACCAGCGCGTCCAGGCCGCCGACGAACTGCTCGCGAGCGGCCTGCTCTCCCCTGTCCCGCACTACACGGTGATCTCGATCGCGACCCCGCCCCGCGCCGAGCCCAGCTCGGCGACACTCCGGCTCGTGCTGGACCGGGCGTTGTCGAGCATCCCGGTCTTCCCCACCTTGAAGGCCGTCGGCGCGGTGCTCGGCAGCGAAGCCGTCCTGCTGGTGCCATACGAGATCGACACCGAGCGACTGTCGGCTCTCCTTGCGCAGCCGGCCTTTTCCGGCCTGCACGCCGGGGTCGGCGGAGCGCACGCGCCGCTGTCCGGCGTGCACCGGTCGCTGCGGGAAGCCCGGATCTCCTTGCGCGGCGGCGACACCGGCTGCGTGGTCCACTGGTCGGAGTTGGGATTGGACCGGCTGCTGCTGCAACTCCCGCTCGAAGACCTTGATATCCCAGATCTCCCCGATGCCGTACGACGACTGCTCGACGCGCAGTCCGGCCCGGATCTCGCGCAGACCCTGGAGACCTACCTCGACTGCGGCTGCGACGCCCAACGCACCGCGCTGACCCTGCACGTCCACCGCAGCACCCTCTACTACCGGCTGGATCGGGTGCGAGCAGTCGCCGACGTCGACCTCGCCGACGGGAAGGTGCGCCGGGAACTCCACACCGGGCTGCGGATCGCGACGCTCGCCGGTCTTCGCTAGCCGCACCGCTCCCAATTGACTATATTCAATGTAAACTTTTACGGAAGGGTCCCGCATGAACGCACTGCTGACCACCGTCTCGGTCGCCGAAGACCGCGGGCGGGCGATCCTGGACGCCGCGACCCGGGAAGTCGTCGGCCACGCACCCGTGCACACGGTCGACCAGCTGAACGCCGCGATTGCCGCTGCCGCAACGGCTCAACCGTCTTGGGCCGCGCTGGGACACGCTGAACGCTCGCGGATCCTGCACGTCATCGCGGACGACATCGACGCGAACGCGGAGGAACTCGGCGAGATCATCACCGCTGAGCAAGGCAAAGCCGGGGGTGCCGGTGAGGCACACGGTGCCGCGCATTGGCTCCGGTCCGCGGCGGACACCGCGCTTGAACCGCAGACTCTCCCGGACGGCGCGGAACAGCACTACGTCCCGCTCGGCGTCGTCGCGTCGATTGGTCCATGGAACTTCCCGGTGATGATCGCCGTGTGGCACGTCGCGCCGGCGTTGCGCATGGGAAATACGGTGGTGCTCAAGCCTTCCGAGAACACTCCGCTGAGCGTGCTCGCGCTCGCGGAGATCTTCCGCCGGCACCTCCCCGCGGACGTGCTGACCGCGGTCTCCGGGGATCGTGAAGTCGGTGCCGCGCTGGCCGCGCACCCGCGGATCGCCAAGATCGTCTTCACTGGCTCCACCGCGACCGGACGCCGGATTGTCGAAAGCTCGGCGGGCAACCTCGCGCGGCTCACCCTGGAACTGGGCGGGAACGACGCCGCGATCGTGCTGCCTGGCACGGACGTGGACGCCGTTGCCGACAAGCTGTTCTGGGCGGCTTTCATGAACACCGGCCAGGTGTGTGCCGCGCTCAAACGCCTTTACGTGCACGAGTCGATCTATGACGACGTCGTCTCCGCGCTGGCCGAACGCGCCGAGAAGGCACCGATGGGACCGGGACAGGACAAGGCGAACCGGCTCGGGCCGGTGCAGAATCCGGCACAGTTCGAGATCGTTTCGCGGCTGGTGGAAGAGGCTCGGACGCGCGGTGCCCGGATCGTCACCGGTGGCATGCCAGCGCCGGAACTGGGGCCGCTGTTCTACCGGCCGACGATCGTCGCGGATGTCGAGGACGGTGCCGCGGTGGTCGACGAGGAGCAGTTCGGTCCGGTGCTGCCGGTGATCAGGTACTCCACTGTGGGCGACGCGGTGCGTCGGGCGAACGGCACTGACCAGGGGTTGGGCGCCTCGGTGTGGGGTCCCGACGCTGACGAGACCGACGCGGTGGCCCAGCGGATGGAGGCGGGCACCGTGTGGATCAACCAGCACGGCGGCGTCGATCCGGCGATTCCGTTCGGCGGGACGAAGTCGTCGGGCTACGGGCTGGAGTTCGGCGTGGAAGGCCTGAAAGCCATGGCGGCCACCAAAATCATCCGCCGGTGAAACCAGTGAAGGCCTCCTGGAGGGATTTCCCCGAGGAGGCCTTCACTGTGGGCCGGTGGTCAAGCGCCGCGAAGCTTTTCCCACAACTCGGCCGCGGCCGCCCGGTCGGGCGGAGCCCCTCGCCACACCACCGTCTGATCCTGACGTACCAGCGTGATGGGGCAAAGATATTCATCCGGCAGCTCGTCGACTTCAACAACAGCGAATGGGATACCTCGGTCTGCCGCTTCAACGGTCAAGGCTGAGATATCAACCCCGCGCGCTGCAATCGCCGTGTAGCCAGCTGAAAAATGGTCGTACAGCGAGGATCCATCAGGCAGCGTGAAGTGCGGGGCGCGGCAACCGGGCACAGTGGACGGTGTGTAACTGCCCATCGTGTAGCCAGGCGCTTCTTCGCCGTCGTAGGCGATGATCGGCGAACCGTGGTACGCGTACCCGTAGTTCAGGCCCGCGGCGGCGAACTGCGGCTCGTTCAGCTCGCGCACCGCAGTACCGAACGACGAGCGCGCAGCGTCACCGGCCGGGGTGTCGTCTTCCAGGGCGGCGGGAAGTCCTGGCCGGGCGAGCTTGCGCTGGTGGTTCATCGCGAAGAGCGACACCTGTTCGGTGATCGGCCGCCGTTCGGCTTCGTAGGCGTCCAGGATTCCTTCCTCGGCCCAGCCGCCGAGATGCGCGCCGAGCAGCCAGGTCAGGTTGAGCACGTCCGCGATGCCCGCGTTCATCCCGAATCCCGCGAACGGCACCCACAGATGCGAAGCGTCTCCGGCAAGGAACACCCGCCGGTCGCGGAACCGGTCGGCGAGCAGGCGGCGAGCGATCCAGTCCTCTTTGGACACGACCTCGTACTCGAAGGACTCGTCCACGCCGAGAATCGCGCGAATCGCCGCGTCCCGATCGACGACCTCTTCCTCCGAGGAAAGGTAGGTGTGCACAAGGAAAGTCTCGCTGCCGTCGATCGCGTAGACGTGCCCGACGCGGCGAGCGTTGAACGTGTAGTAACCCCAAGCCCGCGGTTCGTCAGCCGACATCAGCGAGTACAGCTTCGGTGCGCGGATGCAGGTGGACTGCACGTGCTGGAGCACCGGATCGCCGCTGAGCTTCGCACCGATCTGCTTGCGCACCGCCGAACGGCCGCCGTCCGCGCCGATGAAGTACCGAGCGCGCAGAGTGCGCTCCCCCGAACCGTCGGACACTACGGCCGAGACGGAAGAGGCGTTCTGCTCGACCGAATGGAACCGCGTGCGGTTGAGCAGTGTCACCCCGGGTGCGACAGCGGCGTTCCGGGCGAGGATCGGTTCCAGGAACGTCTGGTTGATCCGATGCGGAGGCTCCGGCGTCGCCCAGCTCGTGTCGGGGCCAACGCGAGACGTGTACCGCTCGCCGCTCGCCGGGATCGGGATGCGCGACAGTTCCCGGCCAATCAGCGAGGTCCGGAACGCGACGTCCTGCGGGTAGTCGCGCGGCAGACCGGCCGCACGCACCTCAGCCGCGATCCCGAGCCTCCGGAAGCTTTCCATGGTGCGCGAGGCGACGTGGTTGCACTTGACGTTCGGCGGTTCGAGAAACTCCCGTTCCTCGACGACGATCACCGACACGCCGCGGCTGCTCAGATCCAAAGCGGCGACAAGGCCGACCGGGCCTGCCCCGACGATGAGGACGTCTGCGTCCATGGTCTCTCTGTTCAGCACGGCATTCCTTGCGCCACCACGCCAAGGTGCTCGGTCATCAGCCGGCGGGCAGCGTCCTCGTCACGGTCCTCAATGGCCTGAAGGATGCGGCGGTGCGCATCGACCGCACGAGTCGCCCGTTCGGCGTTGGTGTGCACGGCATACACGCTTTCCCGCGGCCGGTTGAGCGCGCCGACCGACGCGGCGATCGCCGGATTCCCGCTGAGCAAACCGAGCCGCGCGTGGAATTCCAGCGACAGCGGGTTGTACCGGCTGGCGTCGTGGACGTGTTTCTCCGATTCCTCGACCAGCGCCCGCAATTGCGCTATCTGGTCGTCCGCCGCGGCACGAGCAGCGAGGGCGGCGGCCGCGGGTTCGACCGCGTGCTGCGCCTCCAAAAGCTGTTCGGTCCGCATTCCGTGCAAATGCAGCTGGATGGAAAGCGAATCAGCGATCCGACCGATGTCCGCTTCCGCCTCTTCCGCCGTGTCGAGTTCGCGGTATTCGCCGGACCAGTACAGCAACGGCTGTCCAGTTCCGCCGCCCGCCGAAACAACTTCGCCGACGAGAATGATGTGGTCGCCGCCGCCGAGCATCGTGTGCACGGTGCAGTCGAACCAGCTGAGTGCACCGGTGACGACCGGTGCGCCGGTGGCCTCGGTGTGCGTCTCGACCTCGTCGAACCGCTCCTTGCTCCGGCCGCGCCCACGGCGGGCGAAGCAGGCGGAAACGTCTTGCTGATGACGGCTCAGCACGTTGATCGCGAAGACCCCGCTCGCGCGGATCTCCTCAAGGATCGGACTGTGCGAATTGATCGAGACCGTCACCAGAAGCGGATTCAGCGAAAGCGAAACGAACGAGGTCGCGGTGATTCCGTAAAGGTGCCCGTCGAGCGCGGTGGTCACCACCGTGACGCCCGAGGCGAATCGCCCGGCTGCCTGGCGGAAGCTGTCGATGCGTTGCTGGTCGGAGGTCATGGGTTTCACCTCGCTTCGTCCGGGACGCCGAGATTGCGGAATTGGTAAACGTCCAAAGTGGTCTCACCGGCGCGGAGCCGGTCCAGATAGGACGCTTCCTTCTCCGCCCGGACCCGGGACGCGGCCAGAACACGGTCGTACTCGTCCGCCGGGAACACGACGATCCCGTCCCGGTCGGCCACGACGATGTCGCCGCGGCGAATCACCCTGCCGCGCAAGGTGATCGGCCGGCCGACTGTCCCCGGCCAGTTCTTGATCGTGCCGCGGATCGAAATCGCCGTGCTGAACGCCGGGAACCCGAGCGACGCGAGCTGCTGAGTGTCGCGGACGCCGCCGTCTATGACCAGGCCGTGAATACCGCGCGCCTGCGCCGCGACGGCCATCACCTCGCCCCAGTACCCGAACGGCGCGCCACCGGCGTCGACCACGAGCACGTCACCCGGACCAGCAGCCTCGATCCCGTGGTGCAGCGCGAGGTTGTCGCCGATCTGCGCCGACACCGGCACCGCGCGGCCGACCATCCGCGCACCGTCCCAGGCTGGCCGGAACGCGGCGTCCAGGAAGCAGTCGAGGCCGGACGCCTCGTACAGCGTGGCTGTGCCGAGCGTTAGCAGTTCCTTGGTGTCTTCGGCCAAAGTCGTCATGCTTCCGCCCGCTGCAGATCGTGGTAGCCGTACTTCGCACGGGCTTCGGCGATCGTCGCGCCGCCGAGCGCAGCGGCGAGGATCGCCTCTTCGCGCGCCTGGATCATCTCGGCGACCTCTAATACGTCGTCCTCGCAATCGCGCGGGATCGCCACGACGCCGTCCGAGTCGCCGAGCAAGATGTCCCCATCGCGGACTGTCACGCCGCCGATGGTCACCGGTCCGCGTTCCTCCGCCACCTCGACCCGGTCCTTGCCCGTGCGCATGAAGCGACCACGGCTGTAGATCGGGTAGCCAATGGACAAAGCGCGGTGCGTGTCGCGGCAGACCCCTTCAATGACCGTGCCTGAGATACCACGCTGGTGCGCTACTGCGGTCAGGATATCGCCCCAGACCGTGCAGTCGACGCGACCGTCGTTGTCGAGCACGATCACCTGGCCAGGCTCGACCTGGTCGATAAAGTCGCCGACGGTTCCGGCCGGGACCTGCGCGCTGACATACCGCACGGTGAACGCGCGACCGACCATGCGCTGTCCGTCCGCCAGCGGGGCGAGGCCGAGCAGGCTGCCTGGTCGCTTGAGCTTGTCGAGGGCGTCGGAGACCGTCGCGGTGCCGAGTCCGGCGAACCGGTCGAGGAGAGACATCAGCGCTGCTCCACGGTGACTGAGGGGAATTGGGAATCGTGCATGACTTCTTGCACGTCGCGGCCGGACCGGACCGCCTCTGCCATCCGGGCTTCGCGCTCGGCGATCCGCTGCGCGAGCGCGATGACGCGTTCCGCATCGCCAGCGGCGACGAAGACGACGCCGTTGACGTCCGCGAGCACGAAGTCTTGCGGGGCAACTGAGATACCAGCGATCTGGATGCGCTCGTCCATCGCGGCCTGCACGATGCGGCCCCGCGCGCTGACCGGAACGGCCGTGCGCGCGAAGACCGGCAGCTTCAATGCCTCGCTCTCCTGGACGTCGCGGCAGGCACCGTCCACGATGACGCCAGCGACGCCACGCCGGACCGCGGCCTCGGCGAGCAAACCGCCCCAGCACGAGACGTCCGTGCGACCGTGGTTGTCGATCACCACGACGTCGTCCGGCTCGGTGATCGCGACCAGCGGCGTGGCGATGTGCGTCGCCGGTCCAGCGGTCGCCTTCGGTGCGGCGGTGACTGTGCGCACCCGCCCGGCGAGGACTGTGCCTGCGGGCCACATCGGCTTCAGCGCGGTGACCGCGCCAGGCAGGCCCAGCGTATCGAGCGCGTCGGAAACCGCGCAGCTGTCGAGTCCGCGCAGCGCGGTGATGATCTCTTCGAGAGACATGATCACTTCCGTTCCCAGGTAAGGAAACCCATCGCGTTGCCCGTACCAGCTTCCGTTCGGTAGCACGGTTCGTAGTCCGCGCTCGTCACGACGAGACCTGCTTCCTCGGCGATCCCGGCGACCGCGATCCA
Organism: Amycolatopsis circi; assembly: GCF_003385235.1. GTDB lineage: Bacteria > Actinomycetota > Actinomycetes > Mycobacteriales > Pseudonocardiaceae > Amycolatopsis > Amycolatopsis circi. Next base: position 67,559 of record NZ_PQIA01000013.1, read on the forward strand.
GTTGCGCAGCTCCGAGGCACCGGACCGCATCTCGGCGGCCGGGACGGTCGAGAGGTAGTCGGCGTCGTGGTCCCGCAGGGCTTGGATGAACTCCTGGTCCAGCTTTTCGTCGATCACGAAGTGGCTGAGACCGCCCGACGCGACGACGCCGACGCGCAGGTCGCCGGGGAACGACCGGATCGCCCGGCCGACCGCGCGTCCGAAGTCGTAGCAGCGCTTGGCTCCCGGCGGATTCGGCTCCCAGAAGGTGTTGATGAAGATCGGCACCATCGGCAGCGTGGATTCCTGGCCGAGGAACCGCTGGTAGATGAACCCGAAGCCGTGCGGAATCGTGTGGTTCTCGTACCGCCCGGCCGGGATGACCTCGGTGGCACCGGTGTCGAAGTCGTCGGCCTGTGTGGACTGGATGATGTGCTTGCCCAGCTCACGGTGTGTCGGCCGCATGATCGTGCGGTCCGGGACGTCACCGGTCGCGGCTTCGGCGAGGCCGGGAGCCATCGCGTCGAGCTGCGCCTGGGTGAACGGCACGTGCGCGACCTCGTCGCCCCAGAACACCGAGAACGGGGCGAGCCATTCGTCACCGTAGGTTTCCTTGTGGTCGCTGGAAACGATGACGAGAACGTCGACGTCTTGCGACTTGATGAAGTCCGCGAGCCGGTCCATCGACCGCTGGCAGCTTTCCCAGCGCCGCGCCATCACCTCGGGAGTGATCTCCGGCGAAAAGTCCTCCCGCAGCTCGCGCAGTTCCTCATAGCTATAGGTCTCGCCGCGGAACTTCAGTCCCTTGCTGGCGCGGTCCGCCGTGCCCCTGGTATCCCACGCGTGCGGTGGTGGCGCCTTCAGTTGCGGCCCGTGCGAGGTGCCGAACCCGGCAACGATTTCCGTCATGGCCTTCTCCCTCAGAGCCGGAAGAGCGCGCGGGCGTTGTTCTCGAGGACGTCGGCGCGCTCCTTCTCGCCGAGCCAGGCGATGTCGTCGATGAGCAAGTGGATGTCGTCGAACCAGCGGCCGGTCTCCGGGTCGATCTGCGAGCCGGTGCCCGGTTTCTCCGAACCGAACAGCACCCGGTCGGTGCCGACGACCTTCATCAGCAGCTCCAGGCTGTCCTGGGTGTAGAGGCACGAGTCGAAGTGCAGGCGGCGCAGTTTGTCCAGATAGGACACTCCGGTGCGCACCACCGACGGCAGGAAACGGCCCACCTGGTACGGAATCGCGCCGCCGCCGTGCGAGACGATCACCTTGAGGTCCGGGAAGTCCTTCAGCACGGTGGAGTTCACGAGACTCCACACCGCGATGGTTTCTTCCTGGATGAAGTGCAGGCTGTACGGCTCGCGCGCAGGCGGCTTGCACCCGGCCGCGTGCAGCAGCACCGGCACGTCGAGTTCGCACAGCACCTCGTACACCGGGTACCAGTACCGGTCGCCGAGAGCGAGCGGAGTTTCGGTGCCCTCGTACGGATCGGTGTTGAGCATCGCACCGACGAAGCCGAGTTCGGTCACCGTGCGGCGCAGCTCGGCGGTCCACTCCCGCGGCGTCAGGTCCGGGCTCTGCGGGAGTCCGGCGACGCCCTTGAACCGGCCGGGGAACAGTTCGGTGGCGCGATGGATGAGGTTGTTGGTCTCCTCGGTGAACCACTGCACGAGCTTGGCCGGCCGCTCGCTGTGCATCATCTGGAACGGGCGGGGCGAGATCATCTGCAGGTCGATTCCGGCGCCGTCGATATGCGCCAGATGCGAGATGTCGCCGAAGCTCGGGTGCGGGTGGTGATACGCGGCGGCGAGCGCGTCGTCGCTGATGGCCGGGGGTTTGCCGCCGTGCGCGCCGCGGTGCGCCAGCAGCGAGGCTTTCCAGGCGTAGTAGGCGTCCGGCGCGGACATGTGGCCGTGGACGTCGATGATCACGGGATGCTCCTTGCGTCTCAGACGAGCGGCTTGCTGATGAGTTCGTCGACGCGCGCGTCCGTCGCCGACGTGTCGTAGAAGCGCAGCAGCCGGGTGCGGCCCGCGCCGGGGTCGCCGCGGTGCAGGTACTCGTAAAGTTCCTGGCGCATCCCGAAACTCGAGCCGGCGAGTTCCCAGCCGAGCCGGAACAGCCGGGCCTTCTCCGCTGCTCCGATGTCGTGACCACGCATGTAGAGGTCCAGGAACGGGCGCAGTTCCGGGTTCGCGAGGTCGGCTTCGGTCGGCTGCATGATGAGGCCGGACGCGGCGACCTGGCGCAAGATCTGAACCATCCGCGCTGAGATATCAGCCGACCAGAAGCCGACTCCGTTGGTGTTGTTCGGCGCGAGGTGTCCGCCCGGCGTCACGACTGCGTCGGCTTCGGCGCCCTTGATCGCCAGTTCGAGCGTCTGGACGTAGGAGATGAGTTCGCCGAGCTGCTCCTGGATGCCGCGGAAGGTGTCCACGCCGATGGAGTGCGCGAGCTTCTTCGCGACCGAGGTGAAGAACTTCATCCGGGCGAGGAAGCGGATGTGCGTGCTCTGCAGGCTCCAGACGTTGATCCGGCCGAGGCCCTTGAGCGCACGGAGCGAATCGCCGAGCAGGAAGATGCGTTCGCGCGGCAGGAAAACGTCGTCGAAGAACAGCATCGCGTCCTGCTCGTCGTACCGATTGCCGAGCGGGTGCGAATGGCCGCTCTCCGGCGCGCCGAGCGGTTCGCGCAGCAGGATCTTCAGGCCCGGCGTGTTCATCGGCAGCGCGAACCAGATGACGAAGTCTTCCGCGCCGCGAGCGGCGGTGACGCCGTTGAGATACACCAGCACTTCATGGGAGAACGGCGCGAGCGTGGCGAGTTGCTTGGCCCCGCGCAGGATTACGCCGTCCTCGCGCTCCTCGACGACGCGCAGGGCGAGGTCCGGGTCGTCGAGCGGGCTGGCGCTGCGGTCGATCTGCGGATCGCCGAGCGCGTGGGTCAGGACGAGGTCGTGCTCCATCGCGAACCGGCGGTAATCCAGCGCGTTCTGACCGAAACCTTCGCGGTTCTGTTCGAGTTCGTCAGCGTAATCGGCGAGGCCCGCGACCACATTCGACATGAAGTCCGGCGATCGGCCGAGCTGTCCGAGGCTTTCCCGCATCCACCATTCCGACGCGGCGAATTTGTCCCGCAATTCCTCCGGGGTCTTCGGCAGGGAAAACGCGTAGCTGACCTCGTTGCCGGTCTCCTCGGACTTGAACAGGGTCGCCGCCCGCCCCTCGGGGGTGGCGAACCGCAGGTCGAGCAGCCGGGCGAACTCGTCGACGGTCGGCTTGAGCGCCGGGTGTTCCGCGACGTTCTCGATGCGTTTCCCGTCGAGCCAGACCTCGCGGCCGTCGTTGAGGCTCTTTTTGTACTGCTCGCCGGTCAGCGCCCCGGTGGCACCGGAAATGTCCATGTACTCCGACTCCTTTGTCTGTGACGGGCCCGCACCGGGCGACGATTCGAAGCTACGGAAATCGCGGCCCCGCGGAATCGGCCCGCTGCGGGAATCTCCGCTGCGGGCGTCCGACACCGTGTAGGAAAGTCCGACGCGGTGTCGGAGAACGCTCAGCGCGCGATGGTCGGAACCGTCACCCATTGCCAGTACGTGAACTCGTCCAGGTTCCAGTGCCCGCCGTGCCGTCCGCCGTTGCCGGACGCGCCGAGGCCGCCCATCGGGATGTGTGCGGCGTCGTAGATGGTCTGGCCGTTGAGCGCGACCATCCCGGCGCGCAACCGGGAAGCGAAGCCGAGAGCGCGCGCGACGTCGCGGCTGTGGATCGCCGCGGACAGGCCGTATTCGGTCGCGTTGGCGAGTTCGAGTGCTTCTTCTTCGGTCGAGAAGCGGGTTACCGGGGCGACCGGGCCAAAGATCTCACTGCGGAAAGCTGCATTGTCAACTGTTACGCCGTCCAGCACAGTCGGTTGGTAGAACGCGCCGTCGTGCGTGGCTCCGTGTACGACCCGCGCGCCCCCGGCGACCGCGGCCTCGACAATGCCGTGCACCCGTTCGGCCTGCGCGGTCGTGATCAGCGGTCCGAGTGTTGTTCCGGGTGCCTTCGGGTCGCCGAGCCGCAGCTTCTCCGCCGCAGCTTTGAGCCGTTCGACGTACTCGTCAGCGATGCTTTCGTGCACCAGATGCCGTCCGGTGGCCATGCAGATCTGGCCCTGGTGCCGGAAAGTTCCGCCGACACCACCGGCCGCGGCACGGTCGAGATCGGCGTCCGCCAGCACGATGAACGCGTTGTTGCCGCCGAGTTCGAGCACTACCCGTTTGAGCAGGCCGCCCGCGACTTCGCCGACCCGACGACCCGCGGCGGACGAGCCGGTGAACGAGATCGCGTTCGTGTGCGGCGACCGCACCACCGCCTCGCCGGTTGCGGCACCGCCGGGCAGAACGTGCAGCACGCCGTCAGGCAGACCGGCTTGCTCGAAGATCCGCGCGAGCACCGCGCCGCCGGAGAAGGCGGTCTTCACGTCCGGCTTGACCAGCACCGCATTGCCGAGCGCAATCGCCGGGGCGACCGAGCGCATCGCGAGCATCAACGGCGCGTTCCAGGGCGCGATCACCCCGACGACGCCGACCGGGATCCGCCGCGCCAGGCCCAGCGTCGCCGGGTCTTCCACCGGGAGAAGGTCTCCCTGCGAGATCGTCACCAGCCCGGCCGCGGCGATCAGCTCGTCGATCGCTTTGTCGACCTCGTGCTTCGCCTTCGCGGGGAGCGAGCCGCTTTCGCGCACGAGCACGTCCTCGACGTCCGCGCGGATGTCGCGCAACGCGTCCGCGGCCCGGGTGAGGACGTCGGCGCGCACGCGGTACGAGGCTCGGCTCCACTCGGCCTGTGCCTTGGCGGCGCGTGCTCCGGCCCGTTCGACGTCATGCTGATCGGCGATCCCCGCCAAGCCCACCTTCCCGCCGTCGCCCGGCGAGATAACCGGTTGCGTGCCTCCCCCTCCGGCACGCCAACCCCCGGAGTAGATATGCCCGTCTGCCTCGCTGAGATCCCACCGGGCCATCGTCGTCGCCTGCCAATCCTGGTGCGGGTGCGGAGATCGCCGCGATGCTAGGTCGGCGAGAGCCCTCGCTTCATCGCCTCGGCGACGCAAATCCCGCACCCGCGACTGGACACCGTGTCGGAATCAGGCGGTCGGAGTCACTGCCACAACCGGTCGTTCACCCGGACCTCGATCAGCCGCGGACCGTCCTCCGGGCCCTGGTCCTCGGCGAGAGCAGCCCGCAGCCCGGCGGCTCCGTCGACCGTCGTCGCCTTCATGCCGAACGCCATCGCCAGTGCTGATATCTCAACGCCGCTGATGTCCGTAAGCGGATACTCCCCTCGCTCGGCCGCCGCGCCTCCGCTTTTCACCAGGCCAGCGACCACGGCTTGATACTTTCCGTTGTTCACCACGAGATATGTCACGGGCAGCCGATGACGTACCACCGTCCAGAACGCGGGCACGCCGAACTGGACCACGCCGTCGCCGACCACCGCGAGTACGCGCTCGCGCCGCGCCATCGCCACACCCGCCGCAGCACCCATGCCCCAGCCGAGCGAACCGCTCGCAGTGGCGAACAGCGAATCCGCGCGCGTGCGTTGAAGAAAGCGCAGCAACGGCAGCGTCGAGGTCACCGCGTCGAGGACCAGCAGACGTTCCCCGCCAATGACCTTCGCGAGGGTGCGCATCGCCAACGCGGCACTGAACTCCCCATCCCACGGCACTTCGGCTTCCCAGCGGGCACGTCGTTCCTCACTGTCCTTCCGCACCCGGGCAAGCCACTCACTCCGCGACGGCACGCACTCCGGACGAACCCCTTCGGCCAGTCCGCGCAGCACCGCCGCGGTGTCGCCGACGACGGCCCCGGCTGGGACATACCGGCGGCCAGGCTCGGCGGGGTCTTCGGAGAGATGCAGGATCGGCACGCCAGGCGGCAGCGCCGGGACCTCGGCCGAGAACTCCAACGGCGTCGGCATTCCGGCCAGCACCAACAGATCGGCTTCCGCCAGCAACGGCGCGCGAGGCTCGAACAATCCGGCGTAGAGCGGATGATCCGTGCGGAAGGACCATCGTTCGAGGTCTCGCCGGGACTCGACGAACACCGGTGCGCCGAGCCGTTCGGCCAACCGTTCCAAGTCGGCCTCGGCCCTTCGCCGGGCGACATCCGAGCCCGCCACGACCACCGGCCGCCGCGCCGCATCGAGCAGCGCGCTCGCGTGTCGAACGGCCTCCGCGGCGGGGCTCTGCCGCGCACCCCAGCGGACCGGAGGCGCGACGCCGGCTTCCGCGGCCAAATGGTCTTGCGGGATCGTGAGAATCGCCGGTTGCTCCGGAACGACCGTGGTATGCCACAGCGTCCGACTGACATCTTCTAGCAAGTCTTCGGCGCGAAGGTTCTGCCAGGCGTGACCCACGTACGGCGCGGCCGTTTCGAGCAATCGCGGCGACGTCGTCAACGCGCGGTGCGGCAGGGTCGCCGTTCCCTTGATCCCGGCGAGAATCGCGACGCTGCTGCGCGCGACTTGCGCCGCGTACAGATGCGCCAAGCCGTTCGCGACTCCGACGTTCGTGTGCAGGTAGGCCACGCCGATCCGTCCGGAGGCGCGCGCGTAGCCGTCGGCCATGGACACCGAGATCGCCTCGTGGGTGGTCAGCACGAACTCGGGTCCGCCTCGCCTGGTGGCAACAGCGTCGAGCACTGGTATCTCACTGGTGCCGGGACAGCAGAAAACGCGCTCGACTCCCCACTGCGCCAAGGTTTCCAGCAACCGCGCGGCAGCCGTCATGCCCAGCACGTTACGCAGCGCGCCAGGCTGAGCGCTCCGACGCGGCGACGGAAGAAACCCGGCGGACTGTGCGACACGGTGTCGGGATCGGAGTAGGTTACGGTCCCGGCACCCGGCGAAAGGCAAGGCGGCTCAATGACTTCTGCCCGGCACGACGGAGACACCTGGGATCTGGCGTCCAGCGTCGGCGCGACCGCGACCATGGCCGCGGCGGCCCGGGCGATCGCGACCCGCGAGGACGGCACGCTGTTCTCGGACCGGTTCGCCGAACCGCTCGTCCAGGCAGTCGGCGTCGACCTGCTCGCCAAACTGGCGTCCGGCGAGACGGCCTCCGGCAACCTCGTCGGGCAGATCTGGATCGACGCGGCCAAGATCCGCGGCAAGTTCTACGACGAGTTCTTCCTCGACGCGGCCGGCGCGGGCATCACCCAGGCCGTGATCCTGGCGTCCGGACTGGATTCGCGCTCCTATCGGCTGCCCTGGCCGAACGGGACCGTGGTGTACGAGATCGACCAGGAGCCGGTGGTCGAGTTCAAGGCCCGCACCCTGGCCGAACTGGGCGCCGAGCCCACCGCTGACCGGCGACCGGTCGCCGTCGACCTGCGCGACGACTGGCCCGCCGCACTGCACGCCGCCGGTTTCGACCCGGCCTGGCCGACCGCGTGGAGCGCCGAAGGACTGCTGGGATATCTGCCGCCCGAAGCGCAAGATCGCTTGCTGGACACCATCACCGAACTCAGCGCGCCGGGAAGCCGGGTCGCCACCGAAAACCGGCCCAACCCTCGTCCCGGCGAAGAGGACAAAACGAAGGAGCGCCTCGACCGCATCTCCGAGCAATGGCGCGGCGAGGGTTTCGACACCGACATGACGAGGCTGCGGTACTTCGGCGAGCGCAACGAAGCGGCTCCCTACTTGACCGGACTCGGCTGGGCGGTGCAGGGAAGCACTGTCCGGGAGCTGCTCGCCGCCAACGGCCTGCCGCCGCTGCAGGACGACGATCTGCGCATGGGCGACCTTCGGTACATCACCGGCGCATTGCCCTAGCGCATCGCGTGCCGTGAGGGGAACCCTCACGGACTCCGCAGCCCACACGGCACGCCGCGTCCTCCTCGCCGCGAGCCACCTGGGCCGTGGCCGAGCCATCACGGCTGGTCACACCTGCTCCGTGGCCGATTTGTGATGGTGGTCACGGGCCATACCGAGGGTTTGCTCCTCGCGGTCGCGAATCCCAAGCACAGCCCCCGATCCCGAAGAGATTTCCGGTTCGGCCGCCGACCGGGAAGGTCAACGGGAGATAACGGTTTTGTGGAGATCCGTGCGTTCCGGGCGAGGATTTGCGAGTGCTCGCCCCTGCCGACCAGGTCCGTTTCGCCTTCGAGCCGCTGTACAGCCTCTACAGCGGCTCGGCTGTCGCAGTCGAAGCGGTCGGGCATCCGGCGGCGGGCTGGGTCCAGGATCTGCTCGACGCGGCGGGCGACCAGGCCCAGCTGATCGACGCCGACCTCGACCTGGCGGCACGCGCGGCCGCGGCGGTCCCGCGGACCACGGCCGGGGTTTCGCTGCATCTCAACCTGAGCGCCAGCACCGCCGGCGCGCCCGCCGAGCGGTTCATCCCGCTGCTCCAGACCTTGGAACGCACGGGTCGCCGACCCGCCGACGTCGTACTGGAAATCACCGCACCGCTCGCCATCCCGAACCCGGGCACCCTGCTGCAGGGCCTGCACCGACTCCGCGACCTCGGCTTCCGGCTGGCCTTCGACCGGCTCGGCGCCGCGGGCCTGCCGATGAACCTCCTCGCCGAAGCGCCGATCGAGATGATCAAGCTGGATCGCGCGACGCTACGACGACTCCCGGCGAACGCGGCGACCGTCGCGCTCGTCGAGGCGCTGGTGCAGTTCGCGACGCAGACCGATCTGCGGCTCGTCGCGACGGGAATCGAGAACGACGCGGAACTCGACGTCGCCCGGCGGGCCGGAATCCGGCTGGTGCAAGGGAATCTGTTCGCCACCGCCGCTCCCGAGCGGGTGCTGCCCACCGCCGAACGAGGCGACCAGCCGGGCACCATGGTGGTCTCGCCCGCCGCCGGACTGCGGATCCCCGAATTCCTCCGCCAAGCCAAAACCCTGCCGGACGACGCGACGTGCGACGACGTCCACGCGATCCTGTCCGCCGAGCACGCGCCGAAAGCCATCGTCGGGCTGGACCAGCAAGCGCGTCCACAGTGGACTATCGACCGGATGCGCTTCCTGCTCGCGGTGACCGGCCGGTACGGACACGCGCTGTACGCGGGCAAACCCGCCGCGAAACTGGCCGGCCCGCCGCGGCTGGTCCGAATCGACACCGGTACCCGCGAACTGCTCGAAATCATCGCCGACGGCGGAGCCGAGCACAGCGGCGACGACCTAGTGGTCACTGACGCATCCGGCCGGTACCAGGGGGTGGTGCGGCCGAACGAGGTGATGCGCCGGATGGCCGCGGTGAAGGTCGAGGCCGCGGTCGCGCTCAACCCGCTCACCCGGCTGCCCGGGAGCGACGCGATCGCCCAGGACGTTGCCCGCCGAGCGGGCGCCGGACGGCCGTTTGTCGTGGCCTGGCTGGACATCGACCACTTCAAGCGCCTCAACGACACCGCCGGGTTCGCCGCGGGCGACGACCTGATCCGCGCCATCGGCCGAGCCCTGACCGACCACGCCCGGCGGCTCGGAGACGTCACCGTCGGGCACGTCGGCGGAGACGATTTCCTGGTCGTGTGCGGCGTCGAGGACATCACGTCACTCGCGGACGCCGTCCTCGGCCACGGCTGGTCCGTCGACGGGGTGCCGGTAACGCTCTCCCTGGCGAGCCTTGTCCAGACCGGTGCGTCAGCGGGTTCGTATCGCGAAAGCGCGCGGTTGCTGGCGCCGTTGAAGAAGCAGGCGAAAGGGATCGCGGGTTCGAGCTGGGTCAACAGCTGGCCGGGTGCGGGGCGGGCGCAGATTCTTCGCGGTGGCAAGGAGATGGGTGATCGGTCGCCGGTGCTGCTTTCCCAGCAGTAGTCAGCATTCCGGCAGTTCATCCGCGGTCAGCAACGCATGCAGCTTCCCGAGACGCCGCCGCATCGCTGGATTGAGCTGGTCGACCAGCACCGCACAGCCAACCAGTTCCGCACCCGCCTCCACCACCAAATCACGAACGGCCAGCGCCTGACTCCCCGTCTCGATCCAGTCGTCCACCAACAGCGCCCGGTCGCCGGACGACAGCGCCGATCGCTGCAACCGCAAGGTATGCCGGAAACCCCGGTAGTCCGGGTCCGTTTCGCGGGTCAGCTTCTCGCCGGGGAACATCCCGGCCGCCTTCCGGATCGCGGCGAACCCGACGCCCAGTTCCAGCGCCACCGCCCCGCCGAGCAGGAATCCCCGCGATTCGATCCCGCACACCGCGGTCACGTCCGCGTCCCGGAACGGCTCGGCCAGCGCCTTGACCACCTCGGCGAACGCCGTCGCGTCGCGGAAAACCGGCCAGAGGTCGGCGTGTCCGTCGACCCAGCGGAAGCGGTCCAGCAGAAGAGCACGTGTCATGCGGCGATCTTGACGCCTCGCCCGGCAGTCGGGCGAGGCGATTTCGCCACCGCCTGACGCGCCGACCAAGGATCGCGCGAGGTGATTCACCTAGCGAGGCACCCAGCGATCGCGCGCCACGATCTCCGCGTCACCTCGCGCCGCCCAGCGATCGTGCCAGGTAATTGCCCTGTCACCTGGCACGTCCCGCCGCGGCCGGGCGCCGCGATCTCCCCGCCACCTCGCACCATCCACCGATCGCGCAACGCGATAGCTCCGTCACCTAGCGAGTTACGCCGCAGCCGGACGAGACGATCTCCCCGCCACCTCACGCCACCCGGCGATCGCGCAACGCGATAGCCCCGTCACCTAGCGAGTCACGCCGCGGTCAGCCGAGGCCATTCCCCGGTCACCTCGCGAGCCGGGCGCGGGCCTCCTCGGTTTGCGGCGCGAACAGGTTGACCAGATTGCCGTCCGGATCGCGGAACAGCAGCGAACGGTTGCCCCACGGCATCGTCGTCGGCTCCTGCACCACCTCCGGCAGCAGCGGCCGCAGCCGCGCGAACTCTCGGTCCACGTCCTCGACCTGGAACTCCAGGATGACGGTCCAGTTCGATTGCGGCACCGCCGCACCCGCACTGAACAGCGTCATCGTCTCGGCGCTGCCGATCGCCAGCGTCGCGGTCTCGCCGACGAACTCGGCGAACTGCTTCGCCGGCCTGCTCGCCACGAGCCCGGTCACCTGCTCGTAGAAGGACGTCAGACGGTCGATGTCGCCGGTGATGATCCGGACTGAAGTCAGCTGCACGGCCAAGTTCCTCTCTCTGGTTGCTTGGTGGCCACGCTAGGAGCAATAGTGGACAGGATCCGCCCGGTATTGCGAGAATTCTCCGCATGACCCGGCCGATCGCCCGCGTGCTGGCCCTGCTGGAGATCCTCCAGGGCGGCGGCACCCGGACCGTCGCCGAACTCGCCGGGCGGCTCGGCGTGGACGAGCGCACCGTCCGCCGGTACGTCGAGCACCTGCTTGACCTGGACATTCCGGTCCGCTCCGTGCGCGGCCGCTACGGCGGGTACCGGCTCGCCCCCGGCTACCGGATGCCGCCGCTGATGCTCACCGACGAGGAGGCGCTCGCGGTCCTGCTCGGGCTGGTCGCCGGTCGGCGCGCGGGGCTGGTCACCACGTCGGTGGCGGCTGCGGAAAGCGCGGTCGCGAAGGTCCGCCGGGTACTGCCCGAAGCGCTCGGCCGTCGGCTCGACGCGTTGCTGGAGGTCGCCGACTTCACCGCACCCGCGCGTGCCTCGCTCACCGCCGAGGCCGAAGTGCTTCTCGCGGTCGCCGAGGCAGCACGCGACCAGCGTCCGGTCAAGATCGCCTACACCGCGGCCCACGGACGAAGCAGCGAACGCGTCGTCGAGCCGTACGGTGTCGTGGCACATTCCGGCCGTTGGTATCTCACCGGCTTCGACTCAAGTGCCGGACAGGTGCGCACGTTCCGCGTCGACCGCATCGAGCGGGCCGAACCGCAGGACGGAACCTTCAGCGCCCCAACGGATTTCGACCCCACGCAGCAGGTTCTCACCGGCATCGCCGAAGCACCGCATCGGCATGCCGTATCCGTGCGGATACGCGCTGCGGCGGAGGAGATCCGCGCGGTGTTCCCGCCGTCCATCGCCATCCTGGAGGCAGACGGCCCATGGACGCGGGCGCGGATCCGGGCCGAACGGCTCGACTGGATCCCGCCGCGACTCGCCGCGCTCGACCGGCCGTTCGTCATCGAGCAGCCCGACGCCCTCCGCGACCAGATGCGCGCCCTCGCCGACCGCCTGACTGGTTACGCCGGATCAGACTCCAGCGCGACATCCAGCAGCGCGCCCAACTCGTTGAGCTGAGCCGCCGAAAGCCGGTTGAACGACGCCTTCACCACGACGTCCGCGAGTTCCTGCCCCGCCGCCCGCAGCTCCGCGCCCTTCTCCGTCAACCGATGCCGCACCGCGCGGCCCGGCCCGGGCACCCGCTCGATCAGGCCGCGGTCGACCATCCGCGCGGCCAGCGTGCCGAAGGACTGGTCGGTCTGGAAAGTCAGCACGGCGAGGTCGTGCAGCGACGCCTCCGGGTGATTGTCCAAGTGCCGCAACGTGTCCCACTGCACCAGCGACAGGCCGAGCGGCTGCAACGCCTGACTCAGCGCACGGTGATGGCGGTGCTGCAGGCGCTTGACGGCCAGTGCGACGTCGGCGTGGCGGTACCTCATGACCGAGGAGCCTACCCGCTTCAAGACAGCTTGCTTATCTCAACTTCCTTATATAAGGTTCCTGATATGACGTCCGCCAAGACCCTCCAACTCGCCGGCCCGGTCGAGTTCACCGTCCAGGACCGCGACCGCACCCAGACGTTCCTGCTCCTGCACGGCGGAGGCGGCGTCGCGACGATGGCCGGTTTCGCCGACCTCCTGGCCGAACGCACGCGCTCGCGAGTGCTGCTGCCCACCCATCCCGGCTTCAGCGGCACGCCGAAAGCCGCCGAACTCACCGACGTCACCGCGCTGGCCAAGGCGTACGTCACGATGCTTGACCACCTCGACGCCTCGAACGTCACCGTGGTCGGCAACTCCTTCGGCGGCTGGCTGGCCGCCGCAATCGCCCTGCTGCACAGCCCGCGCGTCAGCCGCGCGGTGATCCTCGACGGCATCGGCATCGAGGTCGACGGCCATCCACTGGCCGACGTCCGCGGCAAGACGGTCGCCGAGATCCAGCAGTTCTCGTTCCACGACCCGGCGAAGGCACCGACCCCGCCGCCCGGCAGCACCGGCCCGAGCCCGGACGTCGTGGCGCTGGTCGGTTACACCGGCCCGACGATGGCCGACCCGACCCTGGCCGAACGGCTGGGCAAAGCGGAGACGCCGGTCCATGTCCTGTGGGGCGAAAGCGACCGCATCGCCGACCCGCAGTACGGCACGGCTTTCGCCGCCGCGATCCCCGGGGCGACGTTCACCGTGCTGCCTCGTACCGGGCATTTGCCGCAGGTCGAAACTCCGGAGGAACTGCTCGACGCACTGCTCGCTCTTGACGGAAAGCCCGCAGAAGCCGGGTTCTAGCCCTCGAAGGTGGGTCGCACCGCGAACCCTTGGCCGAACGCCTCCCCTAGTTCCCGGACCAAAAGCGGCCCGCAGCCCCGCACTTCCAAGCGCAACACTCACCGTCTGCTCCACGCCGAACGCGCACCGTAAACTGCAGTCCTCAGAGGAACTACCCGTCACCGACGCGCGACGATCGCCAGCCATCGATGAGCTTTCCAGTCTGCGGTAGCCAAGCGCGACCCAGAACTAGCAGGTCAAAGCGCTAAACGTCTCCCCGAAACTAGATCCCGACCAGACCTTCAGCCCTCCCGTACTACGACCAGTTGCGGATTAAAAAATGGCAACTACTGCTTGCTGATATCTCAACTCACACCTACTGTGATCCCAGTCGCTCGCTGAACGAAGGAGATCGCAGTGCCTCGCAGTCACGATCCTCGACCGGCCGGCTGGCGGGTCGGCGCCGACATCGGCGGCACGTTCACCGACGTCATCGCGCTGGGCCCGGACGGGGAGATCGTCCCGATGAAGGTCCCGTCGACGCCGCCCGACTACGGCGCGGGCGTCGTGACGGCGACGACCGCGGTGCTGTCGTCCGCCGGTACGCAACCGGAGTCGGTGGTCGCGATGCTGCACGGCACCACCGTGGCCACCAACGCGATCCTGTCGATGAGCGGCGTCCGGACCGCGGTAGTCACCACCCGGGGCTTTCGCGACGTGCTGGAAATCGGGCGGCTGCGGCGTCCGGCGCTCTACGACCTGTCCTGGTCGAAGCCGGAACCGTTGGCCCGCCGCAGGAATCGCTACGAACTCGACCAGCGCATCGCCGCCGACGGGCAGCTCTCCCCCGCGACCGACGAGGACGAAGTCCGTGCGCTGGCCGGGCAATTGCGCGCGGACGGCATCGAAGCGGTGGCCGTATGCCTGATCAACTCCTACGTCCGGCCGGACGAGGAGCGCCGGGTCGCCGAGTTGCTGCGCACCGAACTGCCGGACGTCTACGTCACCGCGTCGGTCGACGTTTCCCCGCAGCCGCACGAGTTCGAACGCACCAGCACGGCCGCGGTCAACGCGTACGTCGGCCCGGCGGTGCACGGTTACCTCACCCGGCTGGAAGCGGGACTGCGCGCGGAAAACGTCCACGCGCCGCTGCTGGTCATGCAGTCCAGCGGCGGATTGCTCGATGCCGCTTCGGTCGCGCAGCGGCCGGTGCAGATCATCGAGTCCGGCCCGGCGGCCGGTGTCACCGCAGTGCAGAAGCTGGCGCAGCTGATCGGTCTGTCCACAGTCGTCGCCTTCGACATGGGCGGAACCACGGCGAAAGCCTCGCTGATCGAGCACGGGGAACCGTTCGTCTCGGCGGACTACGAGGTCGGCGGCGGGATGAATGTGGCGCGCGGGCTCAGTTCCGGGGCCGGCCACCCGGTGCGGGCTCCGTCGATCGACATCGCCGAGGTCGGTTCCGGCGGCGGCAGCATCATCTCGGTCGATCCCGCCGGCGCGCTCCACGTCGGGCCGACGAGCGCCGGGTCACGTCCAGGGCCGGCCTGCTATGGCCAGGGCGGCGAACTGCCGACCCTGACGGATGCCAACGTCACGCTTGGATATCTCAGCCCGCGGTCGCTGGCAGGCGGCCGCGTCGCGATTCATCCGGACCTTGCCGAAAAAGCACTGTCCACAGTGGCCGAACAGCTCGGCGATGACATATCAGGAGCCGCCCGCGGGGCATATCAGGTCGCCGTCTCCAGTATGACAACCGCGGTCAAAGCGGTGACCAGCGAACGAGGCAGGGATCCGCGAGAGGCCACGATGGTCGCGTTCGGCGGCGCGGGTCCGCTGTACGCCGCCGCGCTGGCCCGCGAATTGGGTATCGACACTGTGCTCGTGCCGGTGCACCCCGGGCTGTTCAGCAGTCTCGGCCTGCTCGTCGCCGACACCGAACGGCACGAACTCTCGCCGTACCGCGCCGAGTTCGCTGAGATACCAGCGCTCGCCAAGGAATTCGCTCGGCTGGCCGAAAAGGTGCGCGAGGAACTCGGCGAAGACGCGGTCGTGGACCGGCTGCTGGACCTGCGTTACCGCGGCCAGCGATTCGAGCTGCGAATCCGCGTTCCCGACGGCGAACTCACCGAAGACCTGCTCGCCGAGACCCGAGCCCGGTTCCACGCCGAACACAAGCGCACTTACGGCCGCGCCGGTACCGACGATCTGGTCGAACCGGTCAATCTCCGGGTGCGCGGAAGGCAGCCGACCCCAGTGTCCATTTCGGACGTACTGGCCCTCCCCGATACCGATACCGAGACCGAGACCGATACCGACACCACCGCACCGAAGACCCGCGAATGCCGTTTCGCTGAAACAGTTTCCGCACCCGTCATCACCCGGTCCGCGCTCGGCGCCGAGCCAGCGGACGGGCCGATGATCATCGAGGACATGGACGCCACCACCCTGGTCCCGCCCGGCGCCCAAGCGCACCGCGACCGGTTCAACAACATCGTGATCACCTGGAGTGCCGCATGATCCGCGACGCCGTGACGTTCGAGGTCTTCCGCAACGCCGTCACCGGGATCGCCGACGAAATGGCGATCACCATCCTGCGCACCGCGCATTCTCAGCTCGTCGCGTCCAGCATGGACTTCTCCGCCGCGCTGTGCGACGCCCGCGGCCGGGTGATCGCCCAGGCGAACACACTGCCGGTGCACCTCGGGTCCATTCCGGACGCGATGGAGGCGATCTTCGCCGAGTTCGGCGATTCGGTCCGGCCCGGCGACCTCTACCTGCTCAACGACCCGTCGCTCGGCGGCATGCACCTGCCGGACATCTTCGCGGTTTCCCCGGTGTTCACCGGAGAAACGCTGCTCGGCTTCGCGGTCACCGTCGTCAACCACACCGACGTCGGCGGCTGGGCGGCCGGGTCGATGGCAGTCCAGTCGACTAATATCTTTGCCGAGGGAATTCAGATCCCACCGTCGCGGCTGATCGACGCCGGCACCACGAACGAAACCTTCCTGCGCGTGCTGCTGCGCAACGTCCGCGAACCGGAGCTTCTGCGCGGCGACCTCGAATCCCAGCTGGCCGCCTGCCACACCGGAGCCGAGGGCCTGCGCGCCCTCGCCGCGCGGCACGGCGTCGAACGGCTCTCCGAGCTGATCGACGAACTGCTCGACTACTCCGAAACCCTGCTGCGCGCCGCGCTCGCCGAAGCCGTGCCCGGCACGTACGAGTTCACCGATCACATCGACGACGACGGCCTCGGCTCCGGGCCGATCCCGATCCGCGTCAAGGCGACGCTGTCGGAGTCCGGGATCGAACTCGACTTCACCGGTTCCTCGCCGCAGGTCGCCTCCGCGCTCAACGCGACCGAATCGTTCACCCGCTCCGCCGCCTACGCCGCGCTGCAAGGCGTCCTCGCCTCTGACATTCCGGCGAACAGCGGCTTCTACCGGCCGTTCAGCTTCGTCATCCCGGAAGCGTCCATCCTCAATGGACAGCGCCCGGCCGCTCGCGGCGCGCGCGGGCTGGTCGGCTTCCGGATCATCGACGCGGTGCTCGGCGCGCTCGCGCCGGTGTTCCCGGACCGGGTGCCGGCCGCGGGCGAAGGCGGCCCGGACGGCATCGCGATCGGTCTCGTCGGGCCGGACGGCGCGTCCATGGTGCTGTGGGATCCGCTCGCCGGCGCGTGGGGCGCCCGGCCCGACCGCGACGGCGTCGACGGGATCAGCTCGCTGGGCGCGAACCTGACCAACACGCCGGTCGAAGAACTCGAACGCTCCGGCCACCTCCGCATCGACGGCTACGGCTACCTGCCCGACAGCGGCGGCGCGGGACGATGGCGCGGCGGGCTCGCGACGTTCCGCGACATGACGCTGCTGGCTCCCGAGGCCAGCGTGCAGATCCGGTCCGACCGGCGGAAGTTCCTGCCGTACGGGCTGTCCGGCGGCGCGCCGGGGACTCCGTCGCTCAACGTGCTCGACCGAGGCGGGCCGGACGAACGCGTGCTGGAGTCCAAACCGCACTTCGCCATGACCGCCGGCGCCCGGCACCGGCACGTGACCGCGGGCGGGGGCGGCCACGGACATCCGTTCGGCCGCGAGCCGGAGCGGGTGCTCGAAGACGTCCTGGACGGCAAGGTCACCCGCGAGGGGGCCGAACGGGACTACGGCGTCGTCATCGCCGACGGGGGGATCGACCGGGCCGCCACCGCCGCCGCACGCGGCGGGGCGCGCTGACGCACCACCATTCCCATTCCCCGACAGATCGGACTTCGCCATGAGTTCCCATGTCGCCGCGGGCCGGAGCACTGTCGCACCGAGCACCTGGCGGAAAGCGGGCATCCGGATCATCCCGCTGGTCGGTCTCGCCTACGTGGCCAGCTACATCGACCGCGCCAACGTCGGCTATCTCGCCGCCCCGATGTCGCGCGACCTGCACCTGAGCACCGGCCAGATCGGGCTCGCCGCCGGACTGTTCTTCATCGGCTACATCCTCGTCGAGGTGCCGAGCAACCTGGCGCTGCGGCGGTTCGGCGCGCGGAAATGGATCGCGCGCATCATGATCACCTGGGGCCTGGTCACCGCGGCCACCGCGACGGTCAATTCGGCCGCGACGCTGTATCTGGCGCGGCTTTTGCTCGGGTTCGCCGAGGCCGGGCTCGTCGCCGGGATCCTGCTGTACCTGACTCTGTGGTTCCCGCGCCGCCAGCGGTCCTGGGCGTTGTCGGCGTTCTTCCTGATGACACCGGTGGCCTCGATCATCGGCTCGCCGCTGGCCGCCGCGCTGCTCGAATGGGGCCGGCAACTGTTCGGCATCGCGGGCTGGCGGGCGCTGTTCCTGGTCGAAGGCCTGCTGACGGTCGCGGTCAGCGTCCTCATCTTCGTCTTCCTTCCCGACCGCCCGGCCACCGCCCGCTGGCTCGACGACGACGAGAAGGCCGCGATCGAGGCGACGCTGGCCGCCGAAGCCGAAGAACACCGGGCCCACGGTGCGCTTTCCGGGCTGCGCGAGGCGCTGACCAGCCGCCGGGTCTGGGTCATGGCCGTGACGTGGTTCGCGATCGCGTTCGGGCTTTACCCGCTCCAGTTCTTCCTGCCGACGATGCTCCGGTCCATCACGCACAGCATCGGCGGCGCCGGAGATGTCAGCAGCGTCCTGTTGTCCGCGATCCCCTACGCGGTGGCATTGCTGGCGCTGCTGGCGTGGGCTCGGTTCGCGGCCCGGCGTACCGCAGTGACCGCTACTGCCATCCCCATGGCGCTCGGTATTGTCGGCCTGCTGCTGGCGACGATCACCAGCAGCGGCACGCTGTTCGTGATCGCGGTCTGCCTGAGCGTCTCCGGGATTCTCACCGCGATGCCGCAGTTCTGGCGGATCCCGGCGATCGGGCTGACCGGCGCGGCCGCCGCGTCCGGGATCGCGCTGATCAACTCGGTCAGCAACCTCAGCGGGTTCATCGGCCCGTACTTCACCGGCGCGGTCGCGTCGGCGACCGGCAGTTTCACCTATGCGCTGCTGGCGATCGCGGTCATCATGACCGCGGGACTGACCGCCCTGCTCACCACCGGGCGGCGGATGGAACGACTGGACGGGGACCTTTCATGACCACTGCACTGATCGTCGGCGACGTCCAGCGGGGCATCACGGACGGCTACCCGTTCGCCCGCCGGGTCGTTGCTCCGCTCACCGGCCTGCTGCCGCGGGTCCGGGAAGCCGGCGCACTCGTCGTCTTCGTGCACTTCGCCATGCGGGACAACGGAACGGACCTGCCTGACGGCGCGCTGTACCGCTCGTTCTTCAACGCCGGAGACGCCTTCCACGAGGGTTCGCCGGGCACCGAATTGACGCTGCCGGTCGCCGAAGAGGACGTCGTCGTCCTGAAGCGCCGGGCCAGCGCGTTCGCGGGCACGGACCTCGACCTTGTGCTCCGCGCCCGGGGGATCCGCGAGGTCGCGGTCGCCGGGGTGGCGACCAGCGCGATGGTCACCGCGACCTGCTACGACGCGGCGGATCGCGGTTACCAGGTGACCGTGCTGCGCGACGGGTGCGCCGACGGAGACCAAGAAGTCAGCGACTTCTTGCTGGACAAGGTCTTCCCCAGCCGGGGATTCGAGGTCGTGTCCTGCGCCGAGTGGGCTGGAGGCACCCCGTGAACGCGGCGTTGCTCGACCGGCTCCGCACCGAACTCGGCCAACGCCGGCTACGGCGCGACCTTGTGGTCTCCGGCGCACAGGGGCCGACGCTGGGCGTGGACGGCGAGACGCTGGTCAACCTCGCCTCCAACGACTACCTCGGTCTCGCCGGTTCCCCGGAAGTCCTTGCCGCGGCCGAAGAAGCGATGCGCGACCAAGGACTCGGCGTGGCCGCCGGCCGGGTGCTCTGCGGCACCCGGAGTGTCCACAGTGCACTCGAAGCTGCCATCGCCGAACTGGTCGGCACTGAGGACGCTGTGCTGTACAGCTCGTGCTTCGACGCGAACCTCGGCGTCTTCGCTGCCTTGCTCGGTCCGGACGACGTGATCTTCAGCGACGCGCTCAACCATGCCAGCCTGATCGACGGTATCCGGCTGGCGCGGGCCCGGCGGCAGGTCTACGCGCACTCAGATCTCAACGAGCTTGAGCGATATCTCAACGAGAGCGCGGACGCACGGCACCGGCTGATCGTGACCGACGGAGTGTTCAGCATGGACGGCGACCTCGCCCCGCTCCCCCGGCTCGCCGAACTGGCGCGGCGTTACGACGCGGTGCTGCTGGTCGACGATTCGCATGCGACCGGCGTGCTCGGTGGCGGCACCGCCGAGCACTTCGGGCTGACCGGCGAAGTCGACCTCGTGACGGGGACACTCGGCAAGGCGCTCGGCGGCGCGGCCGGAGGCTTCGTCGCCGGGCCGCGCGCGGTCACTGAAACCCTGCGCCAGGTTTCGCGGCCGTACATCTTCACCAACGCGATGGCGCCTCCGCTGGCGGCGGCCGCACTGACCGCGATCCGGCTCGCCGCCCACCGTCCGGAACTGCGGGAACGCCTCGCCGCCAACACTTCCTGGCTCCGCACCGCGTTGCGGAATCTGGGGTACGAGGTGCTGCCGGGCGAACATCCGATCGTCCCGGTGATGCTGCGCGGCGGAACGCTGGCCGTTGATATTGCAGCGGCACTACGGCGTGAGGGCGTCCTCGTGTTCGCACTTTCGCACCCAGTGGTCCCGGCGGGCGAAGAGCGGATCCGCGTACAGGTCTCGGCGTCGCACACGCAAGAACACCTCGAACGGGCAGTCGCCGCCTTCGGTCGCGTGCGCGGACTGGTGGCGGCCGCATGAGCACCGTCGAAAACCTCCGCGCTCCTACCAGCGCCGACAGCCGCGAGCTGGCCGGCCGGGTCGCGGTCGTGACCGGCGGCGCGAGCGGCATGGGCCTGGCGACCGTGCACGCACTGGTCCGCCGGGGCGCGACCGTCGCGGTATTCGACCCCGCCGCGCGAGACAGCGAAGAACTGGCGGCCACGCTCGCGGTTCCGGCGGAACGGATCAGGTCGATCGCGGCGGACGTCACGGACGCGGATCGAGTCGGCCGCGCCTTCGACGCGGTGCTGGCCGAGCAGGCCCGGCTCGACATCCTGGTCAACGCCGCGGGTATCGCACCACCGACCGCGTTTGAAGATATCACCGAAGCCGAGTGGAATCGCGTCCTCGCGGTCAGCGTGCACGGGACTTTCCTGTGCTGCCAGCGCGCATTGCCCGCGATGCGCACCACCGGCTGGGGCCGGATCGTCAACTTCTCCTCTACCGCGGGCAAAACGGTCAGTACCGCGGGCGGTGCGCATTACACGACGGCCAAGCACGGCGTCCTCGGCCTCACCCGGCATCTCGCCAAGACCTGCGGGCCGGACGGGATCACGGTCAACGCCGTCTGCCCCGGCCTGATCGACACCCCGATGGCCCGCGGCCTGCTTCCCGCCGCGGCGCTCGACGAAGCCACCCGGTCGTTCCCGGTGCCGCGCGCCGGGCTGCCCTGGGAGGTGGCCGAACTCGTCTCGTTCCTCGCGTCCGACCGAGCGGCCTACATCACCGGCGCCGCGATCGACATCAACGGCGGCGACCTCATCGGCTGATCTTCTCCAGCCGAAAACCCTTGCCACACCGCAGCACCCGAGTTCGATGCTGCGCAAAACCCTTACCAGAAGGCGAGTTCTCTCGTGCACTCCATCATCCGACACCGCATCGGCGGCCGGGAAACCACCGGACATTCGACCCGCACCGCACCGGTGTGGAACCCCGCGACCGGCGAACGCCAGGCCGACGTGCTGCTCGCCGAACCCGCCGACGTCGACGCCGCGGTGCGAGCCGCGAGCCGCGCGCTGCCGGACTGGGCCGACACCTCGGTCATGCGCCGGTCGCGGCTCATGTTCGCGTTCCGCAATCTGGTCGAGAAACACCTCGACGACCTGGCGCGGATCGTGTCCGCCGAGCACGGCAAGGTCTTCGAGGACGCGAAGGGCGAACTCGTCCGCGGCCTGGAGGTGATCGACTTCGCCTGCGGGATCCCGCACCTGCTCAAAGGCGAGTACTCCGACCAGGTCTCGACCGGCGTCGACCTGTTTTCGTTCCGGCAGCCGCTCGGCGTGTGCGCGGGCGTCACGCCGTTCAATTTCCCCGCCATGGTCCCGATGTGGATGCACCCGATCGCCGTCGCGACCGGCAACACGTTCGTGCTCAAACCGTCCGAACGCGACCCTTCCGCCGCCAATTTCGTCGCCGAACTCTATTCCGAAGCCGGGTTGCCGGACGGCGTTTTCAACGTCGTGCACGGCGACAAAGTCGCGGTGGACGCGTTGCTGGACCATCCGGACGTCGCCGCGGTGTCGTTCGTCGGTTCGACCCCGATCGCGCGGTACGTGCACGAGCGCGCGACCGCGAACGGCAAGCGCGTGCAGGCGCTCGGCGGCGCGAAAAACCACGCAGTCGTGCTGCCCGACGCCGACCTCGAAAACGCCGCCGAGCACCTGGTTTCCGCCGCGTACGGATCGGCGGGCCAGCGTTGCATGGCGATTTCGGTCGCCGTCGCGGTCGGAGACGTCGCCGAGCCGCTGGTCAAACTGATCGGCGAAAAGGCCCGGGCGATCAAGGTCGGGCCGGGCCTGACGCCTGGGTCCGAGATGGGACCGGTGGTGTCGCCGGAAGCGCTCGACCGCGTCCGGGGCTACCTCGACGCCGGCGTCGCCGCGGGCGCCGAACTCGTGGTCGACGGACGGGACGTCACCGTCGAAGGGGAAGGATTCTTTGTCGGGCCAACGCTTTTCGACGGCGTGACACCCGAAATGACCGTATATCGCGACGAGATCTTCGGCCCGGTGCTCGTCATCGTGCGCGTCGATTCGCTGACCGAGGCGATCGGCCTGATCAACGCGAGCGACTGGGCCAACGGAACCGCGATTTTCACCGGCAGCGGCC
Organism: Amycolatopsis circi; assembly: GCF_003385235.1. Lineage (GTDB taxonomy): Bacteria > Actinomycetota > Actinomycetes > Mycobacteriales > Pseudonocardiaceae > Amycolatopsis > Amycolatopsis circi. The sequence goes on from NZ_PQIA01000013.1 coordinate 90,348, forward strand.
GGGCGGCGCGGCAGTTCCAGCGGTCGGTGCAGGTCGGGATGATCGGCGTGAACGTCCCGATCCCGGTGCCGATGGCGTTCTATTCGTTCGGCGGCTGGAAGCAGTCGCTGTTCGGCGCGCACCACATGCACGGTCCCGAAGGCGTCGCCTTCTACACCCGGGCCAAGGCCGTGACCAGCCGCTGGCCGGAGTCGGCGGAGGAGGCGAGCCTGCACTTCCCGACCGCGGTCTGACCGCGGCGCGGCCCGGGGAAATCGCGCTCCCCGGGCCGCGACCGGTCAGCTCAGCGGGATTTCGATGTTCGCCCGGCTGACCGACGCGCTCTTGGTCAACACCTGGAGCACGTCGCGGCGGACCCGCTCGCACCGCGCCTGCATCGAGACGCGCGCTCCGTCCTCGTCACGGTCGCGCAGGCTCTGGAAAATCGCCTGCAGCTCGCCTGGCGGGCTCGCGACGTCCGGAGCGATCATCAACACCATCCGCAGCACCCGTTCCAGCTCGTCGAGCACGTCGACGAGCGCTTTGACGAGCCGGTTGTTGCCGCTGAAGTGCGCCATGACGGCTTCGAATTCGATCCCGACCGGCAGCCAGTCGTCGAGTTCCGTCTCGCCCGCCACGTAATCGGACGAGATCTTCGACAGTATTTCGAGCCGTTCGAGCGCCGCCGCCGAGACGCCGTTCCGCGCCGCCGCGGCAGCCGCTTCCGCGGCCAGCAGCGACCGCAGGCCGCACAGATCGTCGGTGTCCTGCAACGTGATCGAACTGACGAGGTAGCCCGCGCGCGGAAGCGCGCTGACCAACCCGTCGCGGCGCAGCCGGGCCAGCGCCTCGCGCACCGGCGTCTTGCTGATCTGCCACTGCTGCGCGAGCGAGGTCTCGGTGAAACTGCTGCCGGGCCGCAGCGTCAGGTCGATGATCTGGCGCCGGATCGCCCGGTAGGCCTGGCTGGTCCGGTCGAGGCCGGATTCGTCCTTGCCGACCAGCAGCAACGCGGGAATGTGCGGCGCTCCGGAGAGGACGTCGTGGATGTCGGACACCGGTACAGAATACCAGTACTTCCGGTTGATATTGCAGGTGTACATCTCTAGGCACCTCCAAAGATATCTACTATTGCTACTGATATCTCAGTGTGCGAAGCTGTTTTCATGCCGCCAAGCAGTTCGAGCACCTGGGTTTTCCCCGTTTCCCGAGAGGTACCGGCGCTGGGCGCGATGAGCGCCCGGGACCGGGCCCGCCGCACCGGCGTCCCGATGCTCCCGCTCGTGGGCGCCCCGGTCCTGCCGATGCCCGAGCACGTGCGCGAGGCGGTCCGGCAAGCGATGGGCAAACCCGACCCGCGCGACAGCCGGGGCCTTCCCGAACTCCGGTCGGCCATCGCCGCGGAACTCGGCCCCGGCATCGACCCCGAGCGCCGATTGCTGGTGACGCACGGCGCGCAGCACGGGCTTTCCCTGGTGCTGCGCACCGTCCTCGAGCCCGGCGACGAGGTGATCGTGCCGACCCCGGCGTACTTCTTCGACGGCGCCATCCGCGAATCCGGCGCGGTGCCCGCATACGTCCCGTCCCGAGCGGACTGGGCCTTCGATCTCGACGGCATCGCCGCCGCGGTCACCTCCCGCAGCCGTGCCGTCCTGTTGTGCAATCCGGTCAATCCCACCGGCTACCTCCCCAATGCCGCAACCATCGCCGCGGTGGTCGGCCTCGCCGCCCGCCACGGACTTCTCGTGATCTCTGACGACTCGTGGCAGCACTTCGCCTTCGACCGGCGCGAACACCATCCGATCGAGGGACTGGCCGGGGAATGGCCGCACCTGATCACCGTCACCAGCCTCAGCAAGTACTACGCGCTCGCGACCTGGCGGCTCGGCTATGTGCTGGCCCCGCCGGAGATCGTCGACGCGATGGAACGCCGCCTGCAATGGGAAGCCGTGTGCTGCGGCGCGGTTGCGCAGTACGCGGCGGTCGCCGCGCTCACCGGGCCGCGCGATTGGCTCGACCGCGAGCGTGCGACATATCAGCGAAAACGCGACCTCGTGTGCGACGGCATCGCGGCCAGCGGCCTTCCCGCCCCGGTGCGCCCCGGCGGCGGCGCGTTCCTGCTCGCCGACTGCGGCCTCCTCGGCGACACTCCCGAAGACATCGACCGCGCCTTGCTGCGCAACGGCATCCCGGCGATCCGGGGCGCCGATCTGCACGCGCCGGACACCCACGTGCGGCTCACTTTCGGCGCGGCGGAACCCGTGCTGGAAAAGCTGGTCAGCTCGTTGAAACAAACCCTGCTGGAGGCCTAGCGGCACCGGTTTCGCGGCATCGGCGAAGTCCGCTACTCTCGGTACGGCATCTATCACCGTGTCAACACGCGGGAGGTACGCGTCGTGACCGACGCCGTCAACGCACCGCCGGGGGTCAACCCGAATCAGTCGAGCGCCGCCCGCGTTTACGACTATCTGCTGGGCGGGAAAGACAATTACGAGATCGACCGGCAGGTCGCCAGGGAAGCCGCCCGGGTGATGCCGGACATCGCGGAGACCGCGCGGGTCAACCGGCACCTGATGACCCGGATCTGCCGGTTCCTCGCCTACCACGCGGGCATCCGCCAGTACATCGACTGCGGTTCCGGCATGCCGACCGCGGAGAACGTGCACCAGATCGTGCAGCGGGCCGACCCGCAGGCGAAAGTCGTCTACGTCGACTACGACCCGGTGGTGGCCAGCCACGGACGGGCGCTGCTCGACGAAAACGAATTCACCGAGTACATCCAGGCGGATTTCTTCGACCCGCCGAGCATTCTCGACCACCCGACGGTCAACGAGCACCTCGACTGGGACCAGCCGATCGCGGTGCTGTTCCTGCTCGCCCTGCACCACCAGACCGGCGACCGCGACGTTCCGGCGAAGGTGACGAAGGAATTCATCGACCGGCTCCCGTCCGGTTCGTACGTGGCGATCTCGCACCTGCTCGACCCGCACGACGGCTCCGAGGACGACGATGCGGTGCAGGGCATCATCGAGTCCATCCACAACGGCTCGATGAAGGACGTCTCGTCCCGCACCCGCGCCGAGATCGAGGCACTGTTCCACGGCCTGGAGCTGATCCCGAGCGGGCCGAACAAAGCCGCGGAAATCGTGCCGGTCGTCGAATGGTGGCCGGACGGTCCGCTGCTGGGCGAGCCGACGGTCGCGCAGCGGATCGTGGCGATCGGCGTCGCGCGGAAACCCTGACCGCACACCAGATTCACCACTGCGGGCCAGTGCTCCGGCCGGGCTGGAAGCTCGGCTGGGACACCGGCCCGCTGCCGTGGGTCACGACGCGACCGACACCGGCTCCTCGACCTGCGCCGCCGCCGGGGAACGCCGCAACGCGACCATTCCGACCACCGCGAACACCACCACAATCGCCGCGCCGATTCCGGCCACCGTATGCAGTCCTGAACTGAACGCGTCCCGCGCCGTAGCCAGCAACTGTTCCCCCGTCGCACCGGGAAGCGTCGCCGAAGCCTCCATCGCACCGGCCATGCTGTCGGTCGCCTGCGCAGCTGCCGCAGCGGGGACCTGCGCCGGAATTGCGATCTGGTCGCGGTACACCGCCGTCGCGACGCTGCCGAACACCGCGATCCCCATGGCGATCCCGAATTCCGCACTGGTCTCGGACATCGCCGAAGCCGCTCCGGCGCGCTGCGGCGGGACCGAGCCGACCACCATTTCGGTGCAGAGCACACCCTGCGGCCCCATCCCGAAGCTGGCGATCGCCATGCCCAGCACCACAAACGGCACTCCGCCGGGTCCGCTGGCAAGGGTGAACAACAGGATTCCGGCCGCCGCGACCAGCATTCCGAAGCCCAGCACGAATTCCGGACGGAACCGGCGCGCCAGCCGCGGCGCGACCATCGATCCGACGACGACCGCGAGCGCCTGCGGAACCAGCAGCAGTCCGGCGTCGACCGTGCTCAGCCCGGCGACCATCTGCAGATACTGGCTGACCAGCAGGAAAACCCCGCCCATCGTGACCGCGCCGACCAGCATGATCGCCACCGCCGCGCTGAACGCGCGCACCCGGAACAGCTGGAGGTCCAGCAGCGGGTGCTCGAGCCGCCGCTGCCGCCGGACGAACACCGTGCCGACCGCGAGACCCGCGGCCAGCACGACGATTTCGGTCAGGGACAAGCCGTTCTTGGCGATTTCCTTGAGCGCGTAGATGACCGGCAGGATCGCGCCGAGCGACAGTCCGACGCTGGCGAGGTCGAGACGTCCGGCCGCGGGGTCGCGGTATTCCGGCAGCAGTTTCGGCGCGGTCGCGAGCAGCAGGAGCATCACCGGCACGCCCATCAGGAACACCGAACCCCAGCGGAAATGCTCGAGCAGGAACCCGCCGGCGACCGGGCCGACCACCATGCCGCCCATGAAACAGCTCATCCACACCGCGATCGCGGTGCCGCGCTCCTTCGGGTTCCGGAACATGTTGCTGATCAACGCGAGCGTCGACGGCATGAGCGTCGCCCCGGCGATCCCGAGCACGGCCCGCGCGGCGATCAGCATCTCCGGACTGGTCGAGAACGCCGCCGCGACCGACGCGAGCCCGAACGCGCCGCTGCCGATCATCAGCAGCTTCCGCCTGCCGATCCGGTCGCCGCGGGTGCCCATCGTGACGAGGAACCCGGCGATCATGAAGCCGTAGATGTCGATGATCCACAGCAATTGCGTGCTGGACGGCCGCAGATCCGCGGCGAGGTGCGGAACCGCGAGGTGCAGCACGCTCATGTCCAGCGACAACAGCACGGTCGGCAGCGCCAGCACCGCCAGGCCCAGCCATTCGCGTCGTCCGGCACTCATTTCGGTCTCCCCTGAAGTCGTCTCGTCGGTGGTCTCAGTGAGTGGTCTCGCTGATTGGTCTCACTGACGCGACGATCGGGGCGCGAGCGGATCGACATCCCGGGGAGAAGTTTTTCGAATCAGGCCACCGCGTAGTCCCCGAGCGCGGGTTCCAGCAGGTCGAACGCCCGCGCCGCCTCGCTCGCGACCGTCTCCGCGATCTCGTCGTCCGGCCGTCCGGCCAGGGTCAGCTCCTCGATCCGCTCGAACAGACTGTGGTGCACCGCCCCGAGCACCGCGGCCGCCGTCCGGACGGTGATGTCCGTCCGGACGCTGCCCGTCGCCTCCGCCAGTGCCGCCGCCAACGCCCGTTCCCGCTGTTCGTGCAGGCCCCGCAGGCACGCCGACAACGTCGGGCTCTCCGCGACCATCCGGCTGAACTCCAGCCCCGCGAATCCGACCACCGGGTCCTTCGCGGCGACTCCGGCCTCGAACGCCCGCCGCAGCGCCGCGAGCGCGGACTCCCCGGGTTCCCGCGACGACACGGCATCCGCCAGCGTCGCGACGAACTCGTCCTGCCGGTCCAGGACCAGGTCTTCCTTGCGGGCGAAGTAGTTGGTCACCGTCTTCTTCGCCACCCGCGCGGCCTCCGCGACCTGGGCGATCGTCGTTTCCTCGAAGCCCTGCTCCAGGAACAGCCGCGTCGCGTGGTCGGAGATCAGCTGGCGCGTCTCCTGCTTCTTGGCTTCCCGCAGCCCTAGCTCCATCGAAAACTTACCTCCGACGTAATTTTACCTTGACACCTGTTGGCAGTCTCGGCATACTTTTACTACCGACGTAAACATAGCCCGAAGGAGAACTTCTTGTCGATTGCCGCTCTTCCGTCGCTCGAGGACCAGGCGGACCGCCTGATCGCACTGGGGGTGCCCGAGATCGCGCAGCTTTCCGCCGACGACCTGCGCACGTTCGCCGCGGCCCACAGCGACGTGGACGGGGCACTGCTGGCGATCCACCCGGATCGCGCGCCCGCGTCGGCGCTCTCGCCGCTGCTCCGCCGCGAGGGCAAAGCGGGGTTCGTCGTCACCGACATGACGGACGTCGACCAGTTCGCGCCGCACGACATCGATCTGCCCGACGCGCCGCTGTACCTCGTCACCGGGGTCGACCGGGGCGACGAGATGGCCAACTGGAGCCCCGAGGAGGCCTTGCCCGCGATCACCAAGGCCGGACGCAGTCCGCTGCTGCTCACCGAGGGGATCCACTGGGTGCTGCAGCAGCCGTCGGCGCTCGAGCGCAACCAGTGCTTCATGACCATCGGCTCCCGGCTGCGCAAGGAGAACGGCAAGTTCGACGCGCGCACGCCGGCGCTGTGGATCAGCAACGGCACCGGCCGCGACGGCAGCGAGCGGCGCGGCGCCCCGAAGGTCGGCTGGTGCTGGTGGGGCAACCGGCACACCTGGCTGGGTTTCGGGTCCGCCGCCGCCCGCCGCTGAACCGTCACGCCGCTGAAACGCACACTGAGGTGAGTTCCATTTTCCCTGATCCGACCGTCCTGCACCCGATGCCCGAACAGCCGCGAGTGGTGCTGCTCAAGCCGCTGGTCACCTCGCCGCTGATCGACGTCGGCGAGTTCTCCTACTACGACGACCCGGACGATCCGACCGCCTTCGAGACCCGCAACGTGCTGTACCACTACGGGCCGGAGAAGCTCGTGATCGGCAAGTACTGCGCGCTCGGCGAGGGCGTGCGGTTCATCATGAACGGCGCGAACCACCGGATGGACGGGCCGTCGACGTTCCCGTTCCCGATCATGGGCGGTGGCTGGGCCGAACACTTCGACGTCATCACCGGGCTGCCCGGCCGCGGCGACACGGTGCTGGGCAACGACGTCTGGCTCGGGTACCGGGCGATGGTCATGCCGGGGGTCCGCATCGGACACGGCGCGGTCGTCGCGTCCGGAGCCGTCGTGGTGGACGACGTGCCGGACTACGGCATCGTCGGCGGCAACCCGGCCAAGCTGATCCGGCGGCGGTACCGCGACGAGGACGTCGAACGGCTGCTGGCGATCGCCTGGTGGGACTGGCCGCTCGAGCACCTCACCAAGCACGTGCGCACGGTCATGTCCGGCAGCGTCGACGAACTGGCGAGGGCCGCCGCCGAACTCGCGTAACTCGGTAACGTGGCAGGCGTGCCCAGTGAGATACCAGAGGAAGTCCGCCGAAGCACCGCACTGTTCCTGTCCACAGTGGACCGAATCGCGCCAGGACTGGTGACCGGTTTCTACCTGGTCGGCTCGGTCTGCTTCGGCGACTTCCACGCTCGCGGCGCCGGACGCGGGCGGCTGGGCACGGCCAGCGACATCGATTTCGTCGCGGTCACTGATCGGCGCGCGGAACCCGGCGATGTTGAGGCACTGGCGCAGGCGCACGCCGCCACGGTCGCCCAGTTCCCGAAGCCGCATTTCGACGGATCCGTGCTGACCTGGGCCGATCTCGCCGCCGGACCGGAGGACTGCCCGGACGTTCCGTGCGCGCAGGAAAGCCGGTTCACCGCGGCGGGGCGGGACGGCATCAATCCGGTGCTGTTTTGCGAACTCGCCAGCCGCGGGATCACGCTACGCGGACCGGCATCGTCCGATGTGGACGTTTGGGCGGACCAAGATGCCTTGCGTGCGTTCACTGTCGACAACCTGAGCCGCTATTGGCGGCCGTGGTGGGAGAAGAACCGGCACACCAGCGCGTTGTCGCTCGCGATCGGCATGAGCCCGTGGTTCCCGGTGTGGGCGGTGCTCGGGGTGAGCCGCCTGCACTATGTGCTGGCCACCGGGGAAATGACGTCCAAATGCGGCGCGGGGCGTTACGCGGCAAGGGAATTCAACTCACGTTGGCAGCGGATCATCGCGGAGAGCTTGAGCCTGCGCACCGGTGGCGCGGAAGGCCGTCGCAGCTACCGCAATCCTTTGGCCCGACGACGCGACACCCTCGCGTTCCTGGACGCCACGATCGACGACGCGCTCGCCCTGGCCTAGCGCGCGGATCGGGCCAGGAATGGCCGGAATTACTTGCTTGCGGCCGTGCTCGGGCACACCTAGCCTCGACCTCAAGCTAGCACAAACGGGAATATGTACTAGCACAATATGGGGAGTGGCTGATGACGAACGAGCTGGACCGCGGCGGGGTCGCGACGGACGCGGAATCGGCGGCGAGGCTGCTGCACGGTGTGGTGGATCAGCTGGTCGAGGGATGGCGCACGCGGCCGGAGCGTCCGGCGAGCCCAGTGACCGCGGATGCGGCGGAGATCCGCGACTGGCTCGAGAAGTATCCGCTGGAGAAACCGGAAGACCTCGAACAGGCCGTCCCGGAGGTGCTCGCCGCGCTTGACCGCTGGACCGTGCACACCGACCACCCGGGGTATTTCGGGCTGTTCAACCCGTCCGCGACCTGGGCGGGCGTGGCCGGAGACCTCATCACCGCGGCGGTCAATCCACAGCTCGCCGCGTGGAGCCACGCGCCGTTCGCGGTCGAGGCCGAACAGCGGTGCATCGACCTCTTCGCCGGACGGCTCGGCCTCCCGGACACCGCGGGCGGCCACTTCACCAGCGGCGGCGCGGAGGCCAACGCGACCGCGGTGCTGACCGCGCTCACCCACGCGTTTCCGGAATACAGCACCGGCGGCCTGCGCGCCCTCGATGCCGCGCCGGTGTTCTACGCCGGCGCGGATTCCCATTTGGCCTGGCTGAAAATCGCCCACGCCGCCGGGCTCGGCCGCGATGCTTGCCGACTGGTGCCGTCCGACGCGAGCGGTCGCCTGAACGTCGATGCGCTCGAAGCGTTGCTCGCCTCAGACCGGCGGGACGGCAAAGCGCCATTCCTCGTCGTCGCCACCGCCGGGACTACCGGTGCCGGAATGATCGATCCGTTGCCGCGAATCGCCGACGTCGCGCAGGCCGCCGGGCTGCGATTCCACGTGGACGCGGCGTGGGGCGGAGCCGCCTGTCTGTCGGATCGGCTGCGCGGGGTCCTGGCCGGGATCGAACGCGCGGACACGATCACGGTGGACGCGCACAAATGGCTGTCGGTGCCGATGGGCGCGGGGATGTTCTTCACGCGCGACCGGGCTGAGCTGAGTTCGTCGTTCACCGTGTCGACCTCGTACATGCCGGGGCGGGTCGACGACACCGCCGACCCGTATACGACCAGCACCCAGTGGTCGCGCAGGTTCATCGGGCTCAAGCTGTGGCTGAGTCTGCTGGCGTACGGGGTTTCCGGCTACAGCGACCAGATCGAACACGACGCGGCGCTCGGACAGGATCTGCGGGACCAGCTGACCGGTGCGGGATGGATCGCCGTCAACGACACGCCGCTGCCGATCGTGTGCGCGACTCGCGCCGACGCGCCGGTCGATCCGGAGGAATCCTGGCAGTGGCACAGCGATCTCGCGGAGCGGGTCAACGCCACTGGCTCCGCGTGGGTGAGCCCAGTTCGCGTCGCGGGACGGCCGGCGCTGCGGGTGTGCATCATCAGCTGGCGCACGCGGACCGAGGACATCGTGCGGCTGCGCGAGATTCTGGACCGAGTGTAAGCGCGGTATGTTGCCTGGATGCGGGTGAGATACCAGGTCGTCGCCTTTGACGCGGCAGATCTCGCTGCGGAGAGCGCGTTCTGGGCTGGCGTACTCGGCGGCCAGGTGGAGGCGGAAAGCGACTGGCACATGGTCACCGTGGACGGCGCGCCGCGCATCGGCGTGCAACTAGCACCGGACCACGTACCGCCAGAGTGGCCGGACGGCCCGACCCGGCAACACGTTCACCTCGATCTGTGGGTCGAGGACTTCGCCGAGGCTCACGAGCACGTCAGGTCGCTCGGGGCTACCTTGCTGAAGGAGGCCGAAGGGAACGCATCCGGCGACGACTTCCAGGTGTACGCCGATCCGGCCGGGCATCCCTTCTGCCTGTGCTGGCTGCCCGCTGCGCAACCGACTGGTCAGACCGGGTAACCACGGCCGTCATCCCGCAGGATCGCGTGCGTCGCCGCGGCCTCCTTCGCAACTTAGCCCCGCCCCGGCCAGGAATCCTTCTCCCGGTGCTGGCTGGCCGCTGACCAACCGGACTGGTCAGGCCCGGGTAACCGCGCCCGTCCTCCCGCGGACTCGCGGACAGCGTCACTGCGAACTCCTCCGGACCCCCCCGCAAGCTGACCCAATGCCTGGGACTTAAGGCGGCGCTGTGGGTGCGGTTCGAAGTGTGCCTGTCCTGGTCGTGGGGGTGGGCGAGGCCGGCACGGGGTTTGCTGTCCGTGAGGGGAAGCGGCTAAGTGGGCGTAGGTCGGGCATTTCGGCGGAAGTGACGTCCTTTGTGGACGGTAGGTAGGCGTGAAGCCGCGCCGCTTAAGTCCCTGGCATTGGCAAGCTGACCCCGCCGGACGCCCCTTCCGCCGGTGCTGGCTGGCCGCCGAACAACCGGACTGGTCAGGCAGGTAACCGCGCCCGTCGTCCCGCAGACTCCCGGACAGAGCCGCCGCGAACTCCCTCCAGAACGCCACCGGCCGGACGTATAAGCCACCCCGCCCGGGCAGCCCTTCTGCCCGTGCTGGCTGGTCGCCGACCGGGCCGGTCAAGCCGGGTAACCACGCCCGTCACCCTGCAGAATCGCGTGCAGCGTCGCCGCGAACTCCTCCGCTTCGGCAGGCGACAGGCTCGCGAAGGTCACCCGAAGGCCCGGCGCGACGTTCGTCCGAAACGCCTCCCCGGTGCGCACCGCCCAGCCTCGTGCGAGGAGTGCCTGCGCCACCGCGCCCTCGGCCGGAGTCTGGATCCAGCCGTTGAACCCGGACCGGCCGGACAGCGTGATTCCGCGCCGCCCCAACGCATCCGCAAGAGCTTGCCGCCGGTCGCGGTAGGTCTCGCGGGCCGTGGTGAGCAGCTTGGGAGTCGCGGGATCGAGGAGGAGGGTCACAGCCAGTTCCTGCAGGAGATGGCTCGCCCAGCCCGCGCCGACCTGCTGCCGCCGGTGCACCCGGTCCACGGTGAGCCGGTCGCCGGTGATGACGCTGAGCCGGAGGTCCGGGCCTAGGTACTTGGTCACCGAGCGGATCACCGCCCAGTGCCGGAAATCTCCTTGCCCAGCAACGGTTACCGATTCCGAGCCAGCGACGGCGGCAGCGTGGTCGTCCTCGATCACCAGGACGTTTTCGTGACGCTGGAACACTTTCCGCAGCTCCGAAGCCCGTTCCGGACTGAGTGCGGCACCGGTGGGATTCTGTGCGCGCGGCGTGAGAACGCACGCCGCCGGGCGCTGTTCGAGCGCACGTTGCAGGAGGTCGGCACACAGGCCGTCGTCGTCGACCGGCACTGCGATCGGGCGCAAGCCCAGTGCGGATACGAGATCCAGGACGCCGCCGAAGGCTGGATCCTCGACGAGCACGGTGTCACCGGGCCACAGGTGTGCCTGCAGCACGCGCTCGATGGCGTCCATCGCGCCACCGGCGACCGCGAGGTGTTCGGCGGCGAGACCGTCGCGTTCGAAGTCGAGGCGGAACCAGTCCAGCAGGGCGGGCAGGTTGCCGGATTCGCCGTAGAGCCATTGCCGTCCGGACAGGTTGGCGAGTGCGGGCTGCAGCGGCGGGAGCAGCGCGGGGTCGGGGTTGCCGTCGGCAAGGTCGCGTACGCCTGGCCCGACCGGGGCGCCGAGTGCGCGGTTCTTCGGCGCGGTCCGTTCAAGCACACGGGTCCCGGCACGGCCGGAGGCTGCGACGAGACCGCGGTTGCGCAGCGTCCGATAGGCAGCGTTGACGGTCGCCGGGCTCACCGAGAGCCGCGCGGCAAGCTCGCGCACGGTGGGCAGCCGCGCGCCGGCCGCCAGCCTTCCGGCGGAGATGGCACCCTCAACCGACAGCGCGATCTCAGCGGCCGTCCGGCCGGACAACGCCGCAGCCTCGATCGGGTCAGTCATCTGTCTGTACTAGCACAATCAGGGAAATCCTGTGGTCAACCGCCGCGGGGTTGACCTTCAAGCTGCTTGAAGCCTGATGATGGGCAGGTGCCCGACCTGCTCACCATTGGTGCGTTCGCCCGCCGCTGCGGCCTGACCGCCAGCGCGCTGCGCTTCTACGCCGATTCCGGCCTCGTGCGACCGGTCCGGGTCGACGAGGAATCCGGCTACCGCTACTACTCCCCCGGCCAGATCTCGGCGGCACTGCTCGTCCGGCGGTTGCGGGAGATCGGCCTGCCACTGGAGCGAGTCGGTGCGGTCCTCGCCGCCGATCCGGCCGAAGCGTCGCGGATCATCGACGACCACGTCGCCGGGTTGGTATCTCAGGTGCAGCAGGCGCGCGAAACCGCGGCGGCGGTGAAAGCGACGCTGGGTTCGACGGCCTCGGCGCCGTCAGTCCAGGTCACCGGGCCGGTGTTCGCCGCTGCCGTCGAGCAGGTGCTGACCGCGACGACTCAGGACCCGCAGGTGCTCAACGGCGTGCACCTGGAAGTCTCTCCCGAGGCGATTGTGCTCACCGCCACCGACCGATACCGGCTCTCGACCCGCACGTTGGTCCCCGCCGAACCGAGTGCGTCCAGTTGGAGCGCGACCATCGATGCCGACGACCTGCGGCTCGCGATGCCGTGGACGCGCCGTCAGCACGAACTGCACCTGAGCGTCCACGGCGGGGAGTTCCGCTTCCAGGGCGACAGCACGGTCCGGGCCTGCCGCACTGTTGCCGACGAGTTCCCCGACTACCGGCTGATGCTCACTTCGCTGCCAGAAGTCCTTACCCGGGCAGTGATATCTCGCAACGCGCTGGTGGGATGTCTGGAACGCCAAAACACCGCGCAGGTCCAGCTAGACCTCTCCGCCGCGGCCGTCAGGGTGGGGGCCGAATCCATCCCCGCCGACGTCGCGGGACCGCCGATCTCGCTCTCCTTCGCCGTGAGCACGCTGCACCCGGCGATCAGCACAGCCGTCGGCCCGGACGTGATGCTGGACGTCGCGGGCCCGCACCTGCCGGTCGTCGTGCGCTCCGCCGACGACGGCGACCTGACCACCCTTGCCATGCCAGTGAAAGGAAACGGCAGATGACGGACACCATGGCCGAGATCACCGCCGCGGTGACGCAGGGCCGAACGGGCTCGACGGATGCCGCTCGGGCGCGTCTGCAGGAACTGTGGGACGAGATCGGACCGGGCGGTGATCCGTTCTACCGCTGCGTTCTGTCGCACTACCAGGCAGATCTGTTCGCTGACCCGGCAGAGGCACTGGTCTGGGATATCAGAGCCTTGGACGCCGCGGCGACGGTGACCGACGAGCAGGTGCAAGCCCACGACGCCGGGGCCCAAATCGCAGGCTTCTACCCGTCGCTGCACCTGAACCTGGCCGACAACTTCCGTCGCCTCGGGTCATTCTCCGCGGCGGCAGAGCAGATCAAGGCAGCGCGAAATCGACAGGACGCGCTAGCCGACGACGCGTACGGTGCGATGATCCGACAGGCGATCGACGGTGTCGCGGAAGCCATCGAACGCCGGTCTACCGAACGACGCACGACGGCACCAGGAGTCGAATAGTTGGAGCAATGGCTGTCGGACTGGTGCCTCGCGCACCTCGGCACCGCACCGGTGGAGGTCCTGTTCGAGGTGCGACAGGTCTCGACAGTGCACGGCCTCCGTCTCGAGGACGGCCGGAAGGTCGTGGTCAAAGCCAGACCGGATGACGACCGCGCCGAGTCGTGCGTCGCTGCGCAATCTCAACTCGCTGAGCGGGGCTTTCCTTGCGCACGACCGCTAACGCCCGCCGTCGCTGTCGGTTCCCTGGCCGTACACGCCGAGGAGTACCGCCCTGGCGGCGAAGTGATTTCCGGGGATTCGCCGGAGGTCGCCACGCGCTATGCCGAGGTGTTCGCTTTGCTGCTGGCGACTCTCGAGGCAATTTCCGTCAAGCCGCCGCTGCCGAACCCCCGCTGGCTGCGCTGGGATCACCAGGACCCCGGTCTGTGGCCAGCAATCGACTTCCTGGACGAGCGAGATCAGCGCTTAGTCCCCGAGGAGGTAACCAAAACCGCCGACCGAGCGCGACGCCGACTGCTCGCGGCCGATCTGCCGAACGTACTTGGCCACGGCGATTTCGAAGCGCAGAACCTCCGCTGGGATATCAACGGAGGCTGGACGGTACATGACTGGGACAGCCTGGCATGGCAACCGGAAGCAGCGCTGGCAGGAGCGGCAAGCGGGATGTTCCCGAGTACCATTCCGCCGACGCTCGCGCCGATCGAAAGCTCCGCAGCGTTCCTAGAGTCCTATCAGGACTTCCGTGGCCGTCGATTCAGCCAGGCCGAACAGGAAGTCGCGTGGGCGGCGAGCGTGTGGCCAGCCGCGCACAACGCCCGATGGGAAGCACTGCATGGTGACCCGCAGATCTGTGGCGAAGCGCTGCGGGAGCAGGAGGCGGAACGTCTTCGCCTGGCGAACGCCTGAGACTCGGGTGGGATCCGGGCGGTTGCCGCACTGGGGGACGCCGCAACCGCCCGGAGGCGTTACCTGATGTCGCGGACCAGCGCGCCCACGATCGCGTCTATCCGGTCCGACTGGGCCTTCGAGTAGTCCGCGGTGTCGATGAACACCGTCACCGAGCGTTTCCCGTCCTCGGTCACCGCGTTGCGGAAGTCGTGGCCGCTGGCCATGCCGCCGCTGTGGCCCCACGTCGGGAAGTTCGGCGTCAGTTCATAGCGTTGCAGACCCAGGCCGTATCCCTCGCCGCCGTCGTCCAGGACGGTCTTCTTCATTTCCGTCAGCAAGGCGGCGGGCAGGAGTTTTCCGCCGAGCAGCGAGGTCCAGAATTTCGTCGTGTCCGCGCCGGTGGAAATCAATTCGCCGGATGCGTCTGCTTCGGAGACGTTCCATTCCGTGGTGTCGACGCCGTCGGTGTACGACCGCAGGTCCGGTTCGTCGATCGTGGTTTCGTCGCCGGGCCAGTAGGTTTCGTGCAGACAGAGCGGTTTGATGATCCGTTCGGTCAGTTCGGTGCCGATGCTGCGGCCGGTCACCTTCGTGACCACCATGCCCGCCAGGTTGTAATTTGTGTTGGAATAAGCGAAGCCGGACGGGGCGCGGTCAGGCGGGGCAAGGGAAAGAGCCTGTTCGACTGTCCGGATCGGGTCGAAGTGTTCCCAGCGGTGCGCTTGATCGTCTTCCCAGAACGGCGCGTCCAGGTAGTCCGGCAGGCCGCTCGTTTGCTGCAGCAGCTGCCGGATGGTGATCTTGCGGCCGTCGTAGCGGGCGGTACGGATCAGGCCGGGCAGGTAGTGGTCGACGGTTTCGTCCAGGCTGACTTTGCCCTCGGCGACCAATTGCAGGACGACGACCGCGGTCCACGTTTTGGTGTCGCTGCCGATTCTGGAGTGTTCGTCGCCGGTGATCGTGCGGCCGGTCTCGACGTCAGCCATTCCGACGCCGCCTCTCCACAGACCGCAGTCCGGGCTCTGCACGGTCAGCACGATTCCGGGTAGACCGACCTTTTTTAGTCCGTCGAGCGCGGTTTGGACGGGTTTGGCGGAACACGAGGCCGCTGAGGCCGTGGTCGCCGGCGCGACCACCAATGCTGCGGTCACTGCCACTGCCGCGGCGGCGCCAGTCCAAGCTCGCATGTCGTCTCCTTCTGCTGGAATCTTCAGACTGCGAAGAGTGTTTGCGAAGCGACGGTGTGCTGGCGCAGTGCCACCGGATCGACAGCGACGCCGCCGCCCGGTCCGTCCGGAATGGACAGACAACCGTCTTCGAGTTCGAACGGCGCGGTGAGATCGGTGGCGTAGTAACGGCTCGACGCTGAGATATCATTGGGTAGCACGAAACCGGGCAGCGCGGCGAGGGCGAGGTTCTGCGCGCGGCCGATCCCGGTTTCGAGCATTCCTCCGCACCACACCGGGATTCCGTGCGCTGCACACACGTCGTGGATCCGTCGCGCTTCAAGGTATCCGCCGACGCGGCTGGGCTTGACGTTGATGATCCGGCACGCTCCCAGCCGGATCGCGAACGCGGCGTCGCGGGCGGAGCAGATCGATTCGTCCAGGCAGATCGGGGTGCGCAGCAGTTTCGCGAGTTCGACGTGCCCGCCGAGGTCGTCCGCGGCGAGCGGTTGTTCGAGCTGGACCAGGCCGAACTCGTCCAGCCGGCGCAGATGCTCGGCGTCGGAGAGGGAGTAGGCGGTGTTCGCGTCGGCCTGCAACACCAGGCCGGGGCCGAACTCGGTGCGGACCGCGCGCACGGGTTCGAGGTCCCAGCCGGGTTCGATCTTCAGTTTGATCCGGACGTATCCCTCGGCCAGATACCCGGCGACGGTGTCGATCAACTCCGGCACGGTGTCGGTTATTCCGACGGAAACTCCAGCCGCGATCCGATCGCGCACGCCGCCGAGATAAGTCGACAACGGCATCGCGTAGGCGCGGCATTCGGCATCGAGGATCGCGGTTTCGAGCAGGGCTTTCGCCAGCGGGTTGCCCTTGACCGGAGCCATCGCGCCCGCGACCCGGGCGGCCGTCAAGCGCGGCAGGGCGGTGACGCGCGGGACGAGATGGTCGCGCAGGATCCGTTCGGCCCCAACGGCGAACTCCGCGCTGTACACCGGTTCCGGATCGCCGCCGAATTCTGCCCAGCCTTCGCTGACGTCGGTCACCACATGCAGCAGAAGGGTGTTGCGTTCGGTGTCCACCGAACACGAAGTCCGAAATGGACGGACGAGCGGGAGGCTGACCTCGATCAGGTCGATCCGTTCGATTTTCACGCCCGCGCCCCTTCAGTCAAGTGGTACCAGCCGGACCGGCTGAACCCGGTCGCCGTACAGCCCTCGGCGAACAACGGCACGAAGGCGTCCCGGATCGCGTAGCGCCACTCCGCGCCCAGCCGCGCGTTCAAGCGCCGGAGGCCCACGATGTCAGCCGGTACCCGGCACCAATAGCCGGAACTGTCGCGAACCAGAAACGGCTCGCCGTCGGGGGCGCGACGCGGGTCGACCTCCGCGGTCGCCAGGTCGGGGCCGGAAAGCTGGGCCGGAGCCGGTTTCCGCAGCGGCCATACCGCGGTGAACCGGTCGGTTTCGTCCGCTCCGTTGACGCCGTCCTCGATCTGGCCGTAGAAGTCCACTGTGTACTCGGTCCCGTGTGCGCCGAGTTTTGCCAGGTTGAAATGCGCGTTGCGGCTCACCAGCGGATCGAAGGTCCAGACCATGGTTTCCGCGCCTTGGTCGAGCGCCCACACCCGCTGGGCCTGCTTGAGCGCGAAGCCCACTCCGCGGTCGCTCGCGCGTGCGGCGGCGATCAGCGAATAGACCGCGCGGGTCACGGGCGGGCAGAAAATCAACGCCGAGGCAGCAAGGATGCCGTTGTCATCAGCCGTGTAATGCACCGCGCCGCCCGCGTGGACGACGGCGCGCAATGCGTCGGTGCCGAACGGGGCCTGGGTTTCCGGCGTTTGCCAGACCTGGGCGAGGAACCGCGACACCGCTTCGAGCGTCCGGACGTCGTCGGCCAGCCGGATCCGGACTCCTGCCCGGTTCGCGGCGCGCAGTGCGGTCGAGACGGCCGCGTCCGGGGCCGGAGGGAGTACGGTCGCGGGTGCGCCTGGTGGAACGTGCATGCTGACAGCCTCGCGGCCGGATCGTCCGGATGCGTGCAGTGCCGGTCCAGAGATTCCGCGGATGTTTTGTGCGTCTGGCTAAAGAGGTGAAGATGCTCGATCCGGAGACGCCCGATCTGGGGCAGGTCCTCGACGCTCTCGGCGCTTCGCTGCTGCAGCCGGTCACCCCGATGCCGGACCGGCCCGTGCCGGTGTCCGGCGTGCTCATCCACGAGCGGCGCAGCGTCGCACCGCCGGGGCAGGACACGATCCTGCTCGCGGTCGGGGCCGATCCGGCCCAAGCGAAAGATCTCATCTACTCGGCGGTGGGATATGCGGCGCTGGTGGTGAAAAGCTTCGGCGAGCCTCTCACCGAGTTGTCCGACGTCGCGCGCGACGCCGGGGTGGTGCTGCTCGCCGCCGACGAAGCCGTGCCCTGGCACCACCTGGAAGCGATGATCTCCTCAGCGCTCGCACCAGCCGTGCGCACGCCCGGTGCGCCGGCCGCTGGTGATCTGTTCGCGCTGGCCAACGCCATCGCCGGGATGGTCGGCGGCGCGACCACCATCGAAGATCCCAACCGGCGGATCCTGGCGTATTCGACACTGCCTGGCCAGCCCATCGACGACGGCCGCCAGCAGGGCATCCTCGGATTGCAGGTGCCGGAGGTGCCGGTTTTCTACGACGACCAGTACCGCGAACTGGCGCGAGCGCGACGGACCTGCCGGTTCCCCTCGCTGCCGGGCGGACTGCCGCGGCTCGGCGTCGCGGTGCGGGCGGGCAGCGAGATGCTCGGGTCGATCTGGGTGGTCGACGCGGAGGACAGCCTCGACGAGGCGGCCGAACAAGCGCTGTTCAACGCCGCCGAGATCGCCGCGCTGCACCTGCTGGCCGCGCGGACGGCGGTCGACGTGGTCCGTCGTCGGCGCGCTGACCTGCTGCAACGCCTGTTGGCCGACCCGAGCAGCGTCACCGCCGTCGCCCCGCAACTCGGCTTGGACCCGGACGCGCCAGCCGCGGTCGCCGCGTTCACTGTCACCGATCCCGAAGACGTGCTGGCCGCTCATGCGGCGACGCGGCTGGCCGATCTGGTGAGCCTGCACTGCGAGGCGCACTACGGCAGGCACGGCTGCGCGCTGATCGACGGGACGGTCTACGCGCTGCTCCCCAAGGGGCCGACGCACCGCGAGCTGGTCGCGGACATCGCCCAGCACGCGCACGGGGCGCTGCGGATGCCGGTGCAAGCCGGGCTCGGGTCGACAGTCCCCGGTCTCCGGTCGATCGCTTCCTCCCGGGCCGACGCGGATCTGGTTCTGCGGACGCTGGCGGAACGACGCACTTCGCCGGAACCGTGCCAGGTAGCGGCGATCGAGGAAGTCTGGGCCGGGGCGACGTTGTCGGTGCTGGCGCAGTTGCTGGCCGGGGACGACGCCTTGCCGCGGCGGTTGGGTCCGGCCGTGCGAGCGCACGACGTCGAGCACGGGACCACTTACGCGCCGACGATCCTGGCGTATCTCGACACGAACGGCGACATCGCGGCCGCGTCGGCGCGGTTGTCGGTGCATCCGAACACGATCCGGTACCGCCTTTCCCGGGCGGAGGAGATCTTCGGGTTCGATCTGGCGGATCCGGACGAGCGGCTCGTGCTGTGGCTGCGGTTGCGGCTGGGAGATCAGCTCGGCTGGTAGGGCTGCGTCGTGAGTGTTTATCCCGGTTCTAACCGTGATAGGCACTCACGACGCCCGCCGCACCGCTCGCCCGGCCAGCACCCCTGTCGGTTTGCCGTCCTGCAGCGCGGGCTGGCCGTTCACCAGCACGTGCCGCATCCCGTCCGCGTACCGGTGCGGGTCCAAGTAAGTCGCGTTGTCCTGCACTGCTGCCGGGTCGAACACCGCCACGTCCGCGAACGCGCCCGGCCGCAGCACGCCGCGGTCGACCAGGCGCAGGTTCGAGGCGGGCAGGCTCGTCATTCGCCGCACCGCTTCTTCTAGCGGCAGTACGCCTTCCCGCACCCACGGTCCGAGCACTCGTGCGAAGGCACCGTACGTCCGGGGATGGGTGGACGTATCCGTGAACGGTGCCTCCGCCGCGATCGCCTCGGAGTCTGTGCACACCGAAACCCACGGCTGTTTCAGCGCGCGCCGCGTGTCCGCCTCCGAGGCGGTGAACTCGGCGACCATCAGCTTCGGTTCGGCCGCGACGAGGTCCAGCAGGGTGTCGAGCGGGTCCGGGCCGCGGCTGGCCTCGGCGAGGGTCTGGCCCGGCCGCACTGAAGCAGAACCGACGCCCAGCAGCAGGATTCCTTCCGCGCCACCAGATCCGAGGTAGAGGTTCTCCCAGTCCTGCCTGGGGTCGAGGATGGCTGCCTTGATCTCCTCGCGGATCGACGGGCTGCCGAACCGCGCGGCCAGCTCGCCGCCTTCGTGGAAGCGCGGCGGGATGAAGGCGGAGAGGAACGTGGAACCGGCGTCGTACGGGTAGATGTCCGCGGTGATGCCGAGCCCCTCGGCGCGCGCCTGATGTATCCGTTCCAGCACGGTGGACATCAACGGCCAGTTCTGTTGTCCAGAAGCCTTCAGGTGATATATCTCTGCGCGCGCAGAGGTTTCCCGGGCGATCCGGATGAGTTCGTCGACCGACTCCACCAGGCGGGCCGACTCGCTGCGGATGTGCGAGATGTACAGCGCGTCGTGCTTGGCCAGCACTCGTGCGTACGCGATCAGTTCCTCGGTGGACGCGTAGCTGCCCGGCGCGTAGATCAACGCCGAACCCACGCCGAGTGCGCCCGCCGTCAGTTCTTCGTCCAGCAAAGCGCAGGCGGCGGTCAGTTCGTCGTCGGTGAGCGGGCGGTCTTCGTTGCCCGCGAAGGGCATTCGCAGGTTCTCCGCGCCGACGAAGCTGCCGATGTTGAGCCCGGTACCGCTCAGATCGGTCAGGAAGTCGTCGAGCCGGGGCCAACTGGTCCGCATGCCGAACAACGGCGGCTCGGCGGCGGCGAGGTCCGTCATCCGGCCGGTGACCGGGCCCATCGAGCGGCCTTCGCCGAAGATCTCAGTGGTGATGCCCTGATATATGTCTGATAGTCCGCGCGGGTCCAGCTGGAGGGTCTCGTAGGCGTGGCTGAGCACGTTGATGAATCCCGGTGCCACCACGCATCCCTCGGCGTCCAGGACCGGAGCGTCGGCGTCCCGGACGTCGCCGATCGCCTCGATCCGGTCCCCGGCGATCGCTACGTCCGCGCGGCGGGCGGCGGTTCCGGTGCCGTCGAGTACTGAACCACCTCGGAGGACGAGATCGGCGGACATCGTTTTCCTTTCCTTGGGCGTGCGGGGCAGGATCAGACGTGCAGACATGCGGTTTCGTGGCCGCCAGTCGTGACCAGCGGCGGGTCGGTGCGTTCGCAGTCGTCGGCGCCGATCGGACAGCGCGACCGGAACCGGCAGCCGGGCGGGATGTCGACCGGGTTCGGTGTCTCGCCGGTGAGCAGCTGCGGTTTCGCCTGATGCTCCCGGTCGCGTCGCGGGACCGCCGACAGCAGCGCCTTCGTATAGGGATGTCGCGGATTGTGTACGACTTCCCGCGCCGGTCCCTGTTCGACGATCCGGCCCAGATACATCACCACGATCCGGTCGGCGAAATGCGCGGCCGTCGACAGATCGTGGGTGATCATCAGGATCGCGGTGTCCTGCTCCTTGCGCAGAGTGTCCAAAAGGGACAGCACACCGGCGCGCACCGAGACGTCCAACATGGACACTGGCTCGTCGGCGAGCAGGACGTCCGGGTCGAGCACGAGCGCGGCGGCGATGGCGACGCGCTGGCGTTGGCCGCCGGACAGTTCATGCGGGTAGCGGTCCAGGAACGCTTGCGCCGGCGAGAGACCGCTGCGTTCCAGTGCGTCCTCGGCAAGCGCGGCCCGTTCCGCTTTGGACCCGCCGATGCCGTGGATCAGCATCGGCTCGGCGAGGATGTCCCGCACCCGGCACAGCGGGTCGAGCGATTCGTACGGGTCCTGGTAGATCATCTGGACCTGTCTCCGGACCGGCCGCAACCGGCGTTCCGACAGTCCGGTGATCTCGTCGCCTTCCAGCCGGACAGTGCCGCCGGTCGGGGGAATCAGGCCGCAGATCGCTGCCGCCGTGGTGGATTTCCCGCACCCGGACTCGCCGACGACGGCGACCATCTCACCGCGTCCCAGCCGGAAGCTGATGCCGTCCACGGCATGCACGACACTGCGCGGCCGCCGTGTCAGCGCGCCTGCGACGCCGCGGCGCATCGGGTAGTGGATCGAGAGGTCGTCGACCTCCAGCAGCGCCTCGGTCATGCCGTCACCACGCTCTCGGTGCGGAAACACGCCGCGCGATGCCCCGGACCGGTCGCGGTGAGCAGCGGCAACTCGGCAGCACAGCGGTCCATCGGGGCATCGCACCGCGGACGAAACGGGCAGCCGACGATCTCGGTGTCCAGCCGCGGTGGAGCGCCGGGAATGGACACGACCGGTTCGTCGCCGTAGAGATCAGGAGTGGCGGAGAACAGCAGCCGCGTATAGGGATGCTGCGACTCCCAGCTCAACTGATCCGCCGGGCCCTCTTCTACCATCTTTCCGGCGTACATTACCGCGGCACGGTGACAGAATTGAGATACCAACGGCAGGTCGTGGGTGACCAGGACGAGCGCCATGCCGAGTTCGTCGGTCAGCCGGGTCAGCAGTTCCAGGATCTGCGCCTGCACCATCACGTCGAGCGCGGTGGTCGGTTCGTCAGCGAGAAGCACCTTCGGCTCACAGGCCAGCGCCATCGCGATCGCCAGCCGCTGCCGCATGCCGCCGGAGAACTCGTGCGGATACCGATTCGCTGCCGCGGCTGGAATACCAACCAGCTCGAGCAGCTCGCGCGCTCGCTCGCGCGCCTTGGCTCGGCGGCCCATGCCGTGGCACAGCATCGGTTCGGCGATCTGCCAGCCGACCGTCTTGACCGGGTTGAGCGCGTTCATCGCGCCCTGGAACACCATCGCGATGTCCCGCCACCGGTGCCCGCGCACGGTTTCCTCGCCGCCTGCCAGGATCTCGGTGCCGCCGATGGAAACGCTGCCCGCCACAGTCGCGGTCGACGGCAGCAACCCCAGCAACGCCAGGATCGTCGTCGACTTCCCGCAGCCGGATTCGCCGACCAGCCCGTACCGTTCGCTCGGGGCCAGCGAGAAGCTCACCCCGTTCACCGGATGCACCTGACCGCCGTCCGGCAGGTCGAACCACACGTGCAAATCCTTGCACTCCAAGATGTTCATCGGGCGTCCGCTCCCCTTCCGGCCAGTACCCGCACTCGCCACCGACGGCCGGACAAATGGGAAACCTTGAGCCGCGGGTTCAGTGCGTCCTCGATGGCCCGGCCCAGCAGGAAGCAGCCGATGCTCACCGCGGCGATCACGAATCCGTCCGGCACGATCGCCCACCAAGCCCCAGAACTGATCGCGGTGCGGGCGAAAGCGTGTTCCAGGATCGTGCCCCAAGTCGTGACGCTCGGGTCTTCCAAACCGAGAAATGCCAACGCGGTCTCCAGGTAAATCGCGACCGAAACGGTCAGCACGGTGTTGGCGATCAGCAGCGGCCCCGCCTGCGGCAGGATGTGCCGCACGATCACCCGTGTGTTGCTCGCGCCGAGGCCGCGCGCTCGCTTGACGTAAGCCCGTTCGCGCAGCGACATCACCTCCGCGCGCACGATCCGCGCCGTCGTCGTCCATTCCAGCAGGCCGATCACCAGGATCACGTGGAACAGGCTCGGCCCCCACACCGCGGCGATCACCATGGCCAGCACCAGATCCGGCAGCACGAGCAGCACGTCGGTGATCCGCATCAGCACCGCGTCGACCCAGCCGCCGAAGTAGCCGGACAGGATCCCGACCGTGCCTCCGAGCAGCATCGCGACGAGCGTCGCGGCGAACCCGACGACGAGCGACGTCTGTCCGCCGCGCATGAGCAGCGACAGCATGTCCACGCCGCCGTCGTCGCAGCCGAGCCAATGGTGCGCGGACGGCGGTTCGAACACCGCGCAGGACCGTTCGGTGATGCTGTAGGGCGCGAGGTAGGGCGAAAAAATCGCCATCACCACGAAAAACCCGAGAATGACGAGACCGGCGACCGCGGATTTGTGCTCCCGCAGCACTTTGCGAAAGATTCCGGTGCGGCGTAATTCGGCCGGGGCGACAGTGGTCATGCGCTTACTCTCCGATCAAGGCGGAAGTAGACCAGGTCGGCGAGGAAGTTCAGCAGGATCACCGACACCGTCAGGAGCAGGAATCCGCCTTGCACCATCGGGTAGTCGCGCTGGCTGAGCGCGGTGTAGGTGGCCATGCCGATGCCCGGCCAGCTGAAGATCACCTCGATCAGCACCGCGCCGCCGACGACGTAGCCGAGGTCGAGCGCGATCATGGTGACCATTGGCAGCATCGCGTTCCGCGCTGCGTGCTGCCAGACGACCCGCCGGTCCGAGAGGCCCTTCGCCCGCGCGGTGAGCACGTAGTCCTCGCCGAGGGTTTCCAGCATCGAGGACCGCACTACCAGCGTGTAGCCGCCGTATGCGGTGAGGATGAGCGTGATCGTCGGCAGCACCATGTGACTCGCCACGTCGCCGACGTTCTGCCAGAACGGCGGATTGTCGAAGAGGAACAGGTCCGACATCCCGCCGGCCGGAAGTATCCCAGCGAACAGGATCAGCAATACCAACCCGAGCCACTGGGACGGGAACGAGTACACCAGCGTCGCCACTCCGGTGTTGAGGTGGTCCAGCGCGGAGTTGCGCCGCCACGCCGCGATCACCCCGGACAGGATGCCGAGCACGATCGCGCCGAGCGTCCCGACGCCGGCCAGCAGCACGGTGTTCTTGAGGTCCTCGACCAGCAGATGCGTCACTGGCTGCTGGTAGGTGAACGACACCCCGAGGTCACCGTGCAGCAGGTTCTTGAGGTAGATCAGGTATTGGTCCCATTTGGACTTGTCGAGTCCAAAGCGGACCATCAGCGCGTGCTGCAGTTCCGGGGTCGCGTGCGGTACCCGGGACAGGTTGGTCACCGCGTCGCCGGGCAGTACGCGAAAGAGGAAGAAGTTCGCGGTGACAGTGAGAAAGATGGTCACCACAGTGAAAACGCCGCGGCGGAGCAGATAGTCGAGACTGCGCATCGGGTCAGCCCGCCTTTCGCACCGACAGCAGCGGGAGCTTCGACTCCGAGGAGAATGAGGCCCCGCCGACCGGGGTCAGGCCGGTCCAGGACGGAGAGTGCGCCTCGATGGCATCCGGGTAGTCGAGCACCAGCAGCGGACGCTCGCGCGCGGCCAGCTGCTGCATCCGGTTCACGACGTCGTGCCGGTCGGCGGGGTTCATCGCCTCGCCCTGCTCGCCGTAGAGGCCGTCCCATTCCTTGCTGCAGTAGCCGGTGTCGTTGAGGATGCCCTGACTGGCGCAGGTGAGGTAGTTGAGCGTGTCGTCCGGGTCGCTGGTGCCGCCGCTCCAGCCCCACATCGTCATCGCGAAGTCCTGCGATTTGTTCGCCATGGCCGCCTCGTTGGCCGCCGCGTTGTCCAGCAGCCGCGGTTCGAGCCGGATGCCGAGCTGGGCGAAGTCCCCGCGGATGATCTGGAACGAACGCAATCCGGCCCCGCCGTAGGTGTCCTCGGGCAGGATGATCGGGTAGTCCATCGGATGGTCGCTCGCGATCCGGACTCCGTCCGGGCCGCGCCGGTACCCGGCTTGGTCGAGCAGCCGGTTGGCCAGGCCGAGGTCGAACGACGGCGGCTTGATCGAGCTGTCCGTCCAGTCCGCGGTGCCGGGCGCGATCACCGCACCGCCTGGTTTGCCGTGGCCGAGCAATGAGGTCTTCACGATCTCGGCCCGGTTGATCGCGTGATCGAGCGCTTCGCGCAGCAGCGGGTTCGTCAATTCCCGATGTGCCGCTTGCTGTTGCGGGTTCGCGTTGACGGTGATGCTGTCGAATCGCATCCCTGGCGAGGAAAGCACCTTGAACCCGGAAGCTTCGAGATTGCCGACCGAGGTGGCTGGCACGCTTTGCACGGCATCGAGCTGGTGGCTCTTCAACGCGGTGATCATCGCGTCGTCGGTGCTGAAGAACTGGATGCCGAACCCGGCGATGTGCGGTTTCGGGCCGTAGTAAGCGGGATTCCGCTTGAACAGTGCGATCTGTTTAGGCTGGTGTTTGACCAGGACGAACGGGCCGCCGGACACGATGGGCGCGGTGTTCGGGAACGTGGTCAGCGCGTCGCCGTTGCCTTCGGTGTACTTCTGCCAGAGGTGCCGCGGCAGGATCGGGACGCTCATCAGTCTGCTTAGGACATTCGACACCGGGTTGGCGTAGTGCAGCACCACGGTGTTCGCGTCGGGTGCGGTCGCGCTGTCGAGGTTGACCACGTAGTTGGCGAGACCCGCCGTCGGACCGTCCTGGAATTTCGCGATCGTGCTGAGGGTCCACGCGACATCAGCGGCGGTGAGCGGTTCGCCGTCGGACCACTTGGCTCCGGCATGGGTGTGGAAGGTCCAGGTTTGGCCGTCCTCGGAGGTGGTCCAGTCCGTGGCGAATTCGGGGACGTACTTGTCGTTCGGATCGAGCTGGACCAGGGTCGGGTAAATCTGCTCGAACACCGAAAAAGTCATGCTGACCACGGAAACGAACGGGTTCAGCGAATCGATCGGCTGGTTGGCGCCGAAGCGGAAGACGCCGCCGTCGGCGGTCTCGCTCTCGGCCTGGCCGCACGCGGTGACGCCGCCGGCGGCCAGCACCGCGGCCAGCAGCGCCGCTGCCGCGCGGCGGAAACGGTTTCTCATCAAGGGCCGCCTAGGGCGTGAAGGTGCGGTAGAGCGGGCATCCGGAGTAGTCGGCGCGGACCGCGACCCCGTCGAGCACGACGTCGAACTTCAGCCGCTCCGGAAGTCGTTCGTCCTCGCCTACGCGGAAAGACCCGTCCGGGAGCGGGATCAGTTCCTCCGGCGGTCCACCGGTGATCGACACCCACAGCCGGTTGTCGTGGGCATAGACGTGCAAATTGGACAGCCATGGGTTGTGGCAGCGGTAGTGTCCGACGATCTCGGCCCATCGTGCAGGCGGGTCTTCCGGCGTCGGCAGGGCCGGACGCTTCCGTTCTGGCGGCGCGAATTCCGGCACCGGCTCGCTGTTGCGGGCGGCTCGGGTCGCGGCGATGAGGTGGACGACGGTCTCCTGCCACGGGCCGGTGCCGTTGGCCAGCACGACGGCCCCGATTCCGGCGTCGACGTCGCACGCGATCGCCGCGTAGTAGCCGCTCATGCCGCCGGTGTGCCAGACGTGCGGACGCCCGTCGAACTCGCCGATCATCATGCCGAGGCCGTACGAGCAGCCTTCCTCTTCGATCCGGATCGCGGGAGTGCAGAGGTCGCTTACGGTTGATCCGCCGCTCAGCAGCAGGCGCAGCCACGCGGTCAGGTCGCGCGCGGTCGAGACAACGCTGCCGTCCGCGGTGGCGGTTTCGATCCAGGTGGCCGGGACGACGCCGTCCTCGCGGACCGGGACGCGGTCGTCGTAGCGCGGTTCGTATCCGACGGCACTGCGGGCTCGTATCTCATGGGTGATCGCTGGTATGGCAGCTGGCATCCCCAGTTCGACCAGGAAGTCGCCCAGAAGTTCCTGATACGGCCGTTGGTATATCGCTTCCAGCACCAGCCCGAGCGCCTTGTAGCCGGAGTTCGAGTAGTGGAACCAGGTCCCCGGCGGCGTCGTGGCTTCGGTGTCGCGCAGTGCCCACACCTCGAAGGCGGAGTCACCGGAGACGTCAGTGCCCGCGACGATCCCGGCGGTATGCGACATCAGGTGGCGCACGGTGATCGGCGCGTGCGCGGAACGGACGGAAAACCACGGCAGGTAGTCGGTCACCGGTCGGTCCAGGTCGACCAGCCCGGCGTCGCCCGCCCGCAGCAGCAGCGCGGACGTCATGCCTTTGGAGATCGAACCGATCTGGAACAGCGTGTCCTCGGACGTCGGCTTGGCGGCGGCCAGATCGGCGTGTCCGAACGCACCGGACGCGAGGATCCCGTCGCGGCCGGTGACCGCCATCGAGAGCCCGACAGCGAAAGACTTCTCGTGCAACGCGGTGCGACAGGCCTGGTAAAGCGTCTCGTCCACGGCCTGGGGCTGGGGCGGCGTCATCTGCTGGAACCTCCGGGACCTCGGTGTCCCGACCACGGCGGGTCGATGGGCGCCAGTATCGATCCCGCCGGATCGCGGCAGCCTTGGACGAGAGCCCAGAGATTCGGCCCCGGCCTTGTGCCGGTCGCCAAAGCAGTGCCCGGACCGCCCGCACAAGGCGGCGGCCCGGGCATCCAGTCAGGTCAGCGGGGCAGCGCCCACTTCTGCGCGGGGCTGTTGTTGCAGGTGTAGAGCTGCAGCTGGGTGAATTCCTTGGTGCTGCTGTTCGGATCGTCGAGGCAGAGGCCGGAGTGCGGGTTCCGCAGCGAACCGTTGTCCTCGACCCACTGCTGGGCGCCGGTGTTGTTGCAGGTGTAGAGCTGGATGCGGGTGCCGTTCGTGGTGCCGGAATTGTCGGCGTCGAGGCACTTGCCGTGGACGCGCAGCGTGTGGTCGGTGCCGATCACCCAGTCCTGCGCGTACGTCGAATCGCAGCCGTAGAGCTGGATCGGGTTGCCGTCAGTGACCTTCGAGAACGCGTTGTCGATGCACAGGCTCGACGACACTCCGGCGACGATCGGGCCGACACGCGGGCTCGCCGGGGCCGGGCTGTCTCCGGGGTAGGACGGCGGCGCGGCCGTCGGATCCGCCGCCCACGCTTTGTTGGCCGTGGTGCCGAGGGTGAAGCTGAGCGTGCCGCCATTGCTGATGTCCGGTGCGTACGCCTTGCTCCAGGCCGTGCCATTCCACGACGCGTCCTGGACGTACGGCGCGTTGTCCGCCGCGCCGTTGCCGTTGACGGTGAG
Organism: Amycolatopsis circi; assembly: GCF_003385235.1. Classification (GTDB taxonomy): domain Bacteria; phylum Actinomycetota; class Actinomycetes; order Mycobacteriales; family Pseudonocardiaceae; genus Amycolatopsis; species Amycolatopsis circi. The sequence goes on from NZ_PQIA01000013.1 coordinate 118,711, forward strand.
GGTCTTGCCGGACGGGAGCGTGACGACGGCTTGGCTGAAGACCGGCGAGCCCAGCGCGAGGTCGGCGGTGCCCGGGGTTTCCGGGAACATGCCGAGCGCGGACCAGACATACCAGGCGCTCATGGTGCCGAGGTCGTCGTTGCCGCCGCCGAGACCGTCCGGGGTGTTGTGCCAGATCTTGCCCTGGATCGCCCGGACCGTTTCCTGCGTCCGGTACGGCGCGCCGGTGTAGTCGTACTCCCAGGGCAGTTCGATGCTGGGCTCGTTGCCCATCCAGGCGAGGCCGTCGGCCCCGTCGAAGGTGCGCAGGACGTTGTCCAGGTAGTGGTTCATCACGGTCGGGCCGCCCTTGGCGCGGGTCAGTCCGGCCAGGTCGAACGGCACCATGCCGGTGTAGATGAACGACGTGCCCTCGACCATGCTCTTGCCGTTCGTCGGGTCGAAGTCGAGCGGCCAGTTGCCGTCGGCGTTGCGGGCCTGGACGAAACCGGACTGCGGGTTGAGCAGGTTGCGCCAGTTCTGCGCGCGATTGCGGTATGTGCGCTGGTTTGCGGTGTCGCCGAGTGCGCCGGCGAAGGCGGACAGGGCGAAGTCGGCGGTGTTGTATTCCAAAGTGGTCGCTGCGGGACCGTAAGCGTTGCAGCAGCCGAAGTTTCCGTCGTGCGGGAGGTAGCCGAGACTGTCGAGGTAATTCAGGCCCGGGCGGTTGTTGTTCGGTTTAGCCGCTTCGGCGACGAGGCCCTTGAGGGCGTCGGCGGTGTCGAAGTCGCGGGCACCGAAGGCGTAGTAGTCGGCGACGATGGCTGCGGCGGGATCGCCGACCATGACGTACGACTCGCCGTTGTTTTCCGACCACTTGGGGAAGATCCCGGTCTGGCGGTAATCGTCCACCATGGACTGTGCGGTGTCGGACGCGACCTTCGGCGCCAGCAGCGCTTCCAGCTGCGCCTGGGCGCGATAGATATCCCAACCTGAGTAGTTGGCATACACCGCGTCGTGTCCCGCGTCGACAGTGTGCGTTTTGCCGTCGAAACCGGGGTATTGACGGTTGACGTCGCTGAGCACGTTGGGATGCAGCAGCGAGTGGTACAGCGCGGTGTAGAACATCGTTTGCTGGTCCGACGTTCCACCGGTGATCTTGATCTTGCCGAGTTGGTCGTTCCACGCTTGCGCGGTGGCGGCACGGGTGCCGTCGAAGTCCCAGCCGGGGTTCTCCGCGGTCCGGTTCGCGACCGCGTTGGCTGCCGACACGTAGCTCACGCCGACTTTCGCCTGCACCATCTGGTTTCCGGTGGTGTCGAAGGTGACCGAACGGCTGCCGCCGCTTGCGAACGGACGGTCGAAGAGCAGGTCGAAGTAGACGGTGTAGCTGTTGGCCGCGCCGCAGAACGCGCCGCTGGTGACCTGCCCGCGCACCTCGGTGTTCGACACGACGGAGAACTGCGCGTTGCTGGGCCGGTTCTGGCTTCCGTCCACTTTGAACACGAGGTTCGACTGATTTCCGGCGGGAAAGGTGAACCGGCCCATGCCGCTGCGGGTGGTGGCGGTCAGTTCGGTGTTGACGCCGTTGTCGAGCTTGACTCGGTAATACCCGGCGGACGCGGATTCGTTGCTGTGCTGGAAGTTTACGTTCGCGGACGGGTTCACTCCGCCGACGGTCGGGAGGATCGGCAGGTCGCCCGCCGCGCCGCAGCCGGGGCCCGCGATGTGGGTCAGGCTGAACCCGGTGATCGTCGAATCGTGGTACTCGTAGCCTCCGCCGGGCGGCCGGGAAGTGGTGTCCGGACTCCATTGGACCATTCCGAACGGGGCGTCCGCGCCGGGAAAATCGTTGGCCTGATTAGTGGTTCCGACGAATGGGTTGACCAGACTGGCCGGATCGGCTGCCGCACGCGGTCCGGCCGCTTGAGCTGGTCCGGAACACAATCCGGCGACGGTAACGGCCGTTGCCAGCGCGCAGCTCACTCTCGCTCGAACTTTCATCACGCGTCCTTTTCAGTCGGGTTTTGTTCAGCTGATCGGCACACCGCTGGCGACCCGGCCGCGATCGATCCAGCTGCCGTGTCCGTCGCCGCCTTCCCATGAATAGACGGAAGCAGCATTGGCGGATTTGTCGACGAGCAGGTAATCGGCATTGCCGCCGCCAGTGAAATCGGCGAAGGCGACGGCACTGGAATCCGTGGTGACGCCGGTGGCCACCTGGCCTCGCGAATACCAACCGCCTTGCTCGTCGCCGCCGCGATTGAAGAACGCGTTGACCGCACCGCCCGGGGCGATCGTCACGTAGTCGGCCCGGCCGTCGCCGTCGAAGTCGGCGAAGCGCACGCTGCTGACGTCGGTGGTCGTGCCGCCGGCGACCTGGCCTCGGCCGAGCCAGCCGCCGCGACCGTCGCCGCCGCGGTTGAGATAGGCGGTGACCGCGCCGTTCTGCCCGATGGTCAGGTAATCGGCGCGCCCGTCACCGTCGAAGTCCGCGAACCAGACGCGGCTCGGATCGGCGGTGGTGCCAGTCGCGACCTGGCCCAGCGACTGCCAGCCGCCGTGGCCGTCCCCGCCGCGGTTGAGGTAGACGATCACCGCACCGTTCGGTTCGAGCAGGAGGTAATCGGCGCGGCCGTCACCGTCGAAATCGGCGAACCGGACTCGCGCCGGGTCTGTGGTGAGCCCGGTAGCGATTTGGCCGAGCGGCTGCCAGCCGCCGTGGCCATCGCCGCCGCGATTCAGATAAACGCTGACCGCGCCGTTCTGCGCGACAGTCAGGTAATCCGCGCGTCCGTCGCCATCGAAATCAGCCCAGCGGACTTTTCCGGTACCGCCGGATTCAGTTCCGGCACCGAGCGGCGGATGGCCAGTGAACAAGCCCTCGGTGTACGCCTGGCTGAGCGCGCCGGAAAAACTATCCGCCATTCGTCGGTACCCGGCATCGTTCGGATGCAGGTGGTCGACCATTTCCCCGGAAGTGAGCGCAGGTGGCTCGACGTAGCGGAATCGGTGCCCTGCTTGGGTTTCATCGGCTTCGAAGCCGCGCGCGACGAAATTGAACGCTGCGACCCGGCTTTCCAATCCTGCCGACGTCGGGATCAAACCCAGCAGCAGGACGGCGACGTTCGGCCGGTCGGCGTAAATCCGGTCGAGCAAGGTGTGCAGGCGAGCCGGTGCGTTGGCGACGTCGATGCCTCGGTCGAGGTCGTTGATGCCGAGGTGCAGCAGCACGACGTCCGGCCGGTCGAACTCGAGCCAGCCGTCGATGCCCGCGGCGACCTGGTCGATCGTGTAGCCGCTGTGGCCCTCGTTGGCCGGATCGGGCAGGCTGCCGTTGGTCTGAGTGCCGACAAACCGAGGCGAGTAACGGGATTCTCCGGACAGCATTGTCCACAGTGGAGCCCTGTACGACGACACGGTGGCGCTGCCCGCTCCGGCGGTGATCGAATCGCCGAGCGGCATGATCCGCACCGCTTGGCCGAGCGGTGCCGCTTCGGCGGACTGCGTCGGCACCGCGGCGGCCGCGAGCACTAGGGCAGCGAGAAATCGACGAAGCAGCATGGCAGCTTCCTCCGGCACGGCAAAGCGGACGGAACCCGTTCAGGCGAGCGATGCGAGTCCGGAACCGGGGTTGCGCTCCGGCGACGAGACCATGGTCAGCCCGCGATGACAACCATGTCAACGGACTGGTCCAGACATGTCTTTGTCAGAAAATCCCGGCCGCGGGAAGCCGTTCGGAATTCGGTGCGAAACACCCGAAGGAAGTCCGCCGTCCAGCGGAATCGGCTCACCATCCGGGGGAACCGGCGCACCTGAGGATCCGGGACCTGGTCGTACGCCTTCAACACCGCTTCGGACCCGCGCGGCCGCAGAACAGGGTTCCAACGTGGGATATCAGACTCGGCCCGGATCGCCGTCCAGTAGGCCGGGCAGGGATACCAGCGCGGCGGCAACACTTTTTTCAGCACCTGGGTGGCTCGGGCGGTCAGCGCACCGGACGGGAAATGCCCGGTCAACCGGTGCAGCAACTAAGATACCTCTGCCTCCCGCAGATACCTCAGCAGTCCCTCGGCGAGGATCAGAGTCGGCCGATCGGCCGGAATCTCGTCCAGCCACCCGGAATCGGTCACCGACGCGGCGATCGTCCGGTAGCCGTCGTCGGCGGAGTACAGCTTCCGGCGAAGCGCGATGACGTCCGGCAGGTCGACGTCGAACCACCGCACGCCGGACGGCGGATCGAGCCGGAATGCGCGGCTGTCCATCCCGCAGGCCCGCTGCAGCACGGTCGCCTTCGGGTGCTAGTGCAGGAATTCCGTCGCCCACGTGTCGAACTGCCACGCCCGCAACGCGACTCCGGACCGGCCGCGGCCCGCCCGCGGACGATGGAAGCCTTGTCGAGCTTCGCCCAGTCGTAGTCGATCCGCTCGACCGCCTCGCCCGCAAGCCGGTCGCCGAGGATGGGCTGCGAATCCCGCGCGTCCAGTGCGCGGAGGAACAGCGTCACGAGCATCGTTGACTGCACACCAGTGAGATCCACCCGCCCCGTAGTCACCAGTGAGGGCTTACGGGGATCTGTCCTTTGCGGAATGCGCGGAACGGTCCCGAAATCCGCTAGCCGAGGTCCTAGTGCAGCTATCCCCGGCGACCGTAACGTCCTCACCGTGTCGAAAGAAGTGCAACCCGAGCGGATCGACGGCCAGACCGTCGCGATCACCGGGGCCACGTCCGGAATCGGTTTCTACGCCGCCTCGCAACTGGCCGAACTCGGAGCCCGCGTACTCGTCCTCGGCCGGTCGGAATCCCGGGGCCGCGCAGCGGTTTCCGCACTCCCGAATCCGGAGCAGCACGAGTTCCTCCAGCTGGACCTATCCGACCGGACGTCGATCGCCCGGGTCGGCGACCACCTCGGCGAGTTGCCGCGGCTCGACGCACTCGTGCTGAACGCCGGTGTCGTCGCGGGAGCGTTCGGTCCCGGCCCAGCGCACCGGATCGGCGCGTTCGGGGTCGAGGAGATCGTCGGGATCAACCATCTCGCGCACGCGGAACTGCTGCGGCGCACGCTCCCGACAGTCAAGCGGGTGGTCAGTCTCGGGAGCATGCTGACCCGCAAGATCCCGTTCGATCGCGAGAATTGGCTGTCCGAAAGGCATTACCGGGCACGGGTCGCGTACGCAATGTCCAAGCACGCGGTGGAGATCTTCGGCTTCGAACTACAGCGGCGGCTTGCTGAGATATCAGTGCAGTCGGTTGTCGTACACCCGGGCGGGGCGATCGACGCACTCACGCTAGGGCGGCCCGGAGCGCGGGCGGCCCGTGCGGTGTTCCGCGGAGTCGTGCAGGGGAAGGATCAGGCAGCCCGGCCGGTCGTCGCCGCGGTCGCCTCGCCGGAGTTACGCGGCGGCGAATACCTCGGTCCGCATCGGACCGCGCACGCGGAGGTGCAACAGCCGGTGACGACGAGCCGCGATCCGGAGCTGGGCGGGTGGCTCTGGACGGAGACCGAACGGCTGCTCGGCGCGCGGATCCCGACCGAGCCGCGTCACCCGATCGGGTAGAAAACCTCGCGGGGCCGCTCGTTAACCACCAGCTAGCCTTGAGCCGTGGACGATCCGGCGGTTCTGGACGCCTTGGCGCAGCGGCTGGCGCGGATCGGCGAGCGCCGGGATCTCGACGTCCCCGCGCTGCTCCGCCGCCTCGGCATCCGGCCGGACCGCACCGGCGTCACCCGTCGGCAGGTCTCGGACCTCACCCGCGAACTGTGGCTCCAGACCGACGACGAACTCTTCGCCCTCGGCCCCAGAGCCCCGCGCGGACTGTTCCGGCTGGTAGTCCGGTCGATAGCCCCCGCGCCCGACCTGCGGGCCGTCCTGGGCCGCCTGGAAGAAGCCGCCGAGGTCCTGCCCGGCATGCCCGCCGTCGCGGTGCGCGCGGCAGCTCCGCTGGTCGAGGTGGAGATCGACGTCCGCCAGCTCGACGATCCCGACCACGTCGCGGCCGAACTGGTCGCCATCGTCGTCCACCGGCTGCTGAGCTGGCTCACCGGCCAACGCATCGACCTGCGCGAACTCCGCCTTCCGTGGCCGAAGCCGGACCACGCGCCGCATTACGAGCTGGTCTTCGGCCGCCATCCGCAGTTCGACGCCGACGCGCTGGTCCTCGCCTTCGACGCCAAACTCCTGCCCGCCCCAGTGCTCCGCAGCGAGGCGGAGCTGGCCGAGTTCCTGGAGGACCAGCCCGAGGTCTCGCTCGCCACCCGCGACTACGGCTCGTCCCACGCGGACCAGGTCCGCGCCATCGTCGAGCAGGGCACCACCGCGCCGGAGGACATCGCCGCGCGGCTCGGGATCAGTGCCCAGCACCTGCGTCGGTTGTTGCGTGCGGAGGAGACGTCGATCGGCGAGATCCGGGACGCTGTCCGCCGGGACGCGGCGATCGCCAGCCTCCGCCGGGGCGACGAATCCATCGAGAAATTGGCTCAGCGGCTGGGTTTTTCCGAAGCCAGCGCGTTTCGGCGGGCGTTTCGCCGGTGGACCGGGCGAGCACCCGGCGACTACCGCTAACCCGGCACCCGCAACGCCCGCATCCGCGCATACAACGTCGTCCGCGAAATCCCCAACGTGCTCGCCGCCCGCACCTTGTTCCCGCCGGCCGACCGCAGCGCCGCCACGATCGCGTTTCGTTCCGCCCGCTCGATCGGCGCCAGCTCATGTCCCGAGGCGTCCGCCACCAGCGCGGGTGGCAGGTCCGTCGGGCTGATCGCGCCGACCGACCGTTTGCGGATCGCCTGGCTCAGCACGCCGCGCAGTTCCGGCAGGTTCCCGGGCCAGTCGTAGGAGCCGAGGATGCGCAGCGCCCCCGGCGTGATGTTGTGCGTGCGCGCGGCCCCGAGTTCGGCCAGCATTCGCGCGGCGACCTCGGGAAAGTCCGGCCGGTGCGCCAGCGGCAGCAGTTCGACGTTCTCCCCGCACGACGCGATCAGCGCGCGCTCCGGTCCGGTCAGGCCCTCGCGCGGTCCGGTCGTCAGCACGAGATGCGGGCCGACGCCGCGGGCGGCATGGGTGGCGACCAGGTCGACCAGTTCAGCGGGCAGGAGGTCCGCGCCGTCGACGCAGATGCTGCCGGTGCCGGTCTCGACCGCGGCGGTGAACCGCGCGGCCCAGGCCGCCGACCCGCCGAGCACGGCTTCCGAGCCGGTCAACGTGACGCACGGTTCCTCGGGCACGCGCAGCCGCGCCTCGGTGGTGCGGCCGGTCCCGGGCGGGCCCGAGATGTGCACGTGCCCGGCCACCGGGCCGGGCACGACAGCAGCGCGACGTCGCGCCCGCCGGGTCTCGTCCGCGCTCAGCGGGTGGATCTCGACCAGCACTCCGCCGCGCGCGCCGGCCACCGGTTCGGCCCGGACCCGCGCGCGCTGGCCGGAGCGCAGTTCGGTCTCCATTTCGGACGGTCGGCTCGCGTCGCCCGCGAGGTTCCACAGCAGCGCGACGTCCGCGCCTTCCAGCAGGTCCGCCGCGGCTTGGTTGCACAGCAACAGGTCCGGGCCGATCGCGACCACCGGCCGGGTCGGGCGCGACGTCGCCTGGAACGCGGCCAGCAGCGACCGTTCGGACACGCGGCTGCCTTCCAGCAGCTGCCGTTCTATCTCCTCGACCGCTTTCGCGACCAGCGGCGCGAGCAGCGGGTTCGCCTCGGCGGCCAGCAGCGTGATGTCGAGCGCGCCCTCGAGCCGCCGCGTGACCGGGTGGAAAATCGGGTGCCCGTAACAGCTGAAACCGCGCAGTGCCTCGGCGTAGTGCTCCTCCCCGTGCACGACGATGCTCGACCGGGTTTCCAGCGCCGTGCCCGGGCCGGTGGTCCCGACCTCGTCCTCCAGCAGGCAGGTGCCGACCCCGATGCCGAGCTGGTCGAGACAGTCTTCGACGGCGCGGTCGGCGCTCCACCGGTGCACGAGCCTGCCGTCGTGGTCGACGAGCACAGTGGACATCGCGGTGCCGGCGAGCCGCTCGTCGAGGTCCTCCAGCACCGGAGCGGCCGCCGCGAGCAGCTTGCTGGCCGGGTCGACCTCCGCGGACCGCAGGCCGAGCAGCGCGGTTTCGGGGCGCACTCCGGCGAGCGACGCACGGCGCCAGGACTGGGCGATCGGTTCCCGCAGCACCACGCTGCGCGAGGACGTCATCGAGCTCACGCGGATCTCCACCTTCGTTGGTGACGCGGAGGACCATAACCATCGCTCTCCGCTGACGCTGTACAGAAGTTGAACAATTGGCGCCCAGTTCACCCGGCAAGGTGGTTGCCCACCACCACACGCGTGCACGTGATGCGATCCGGCACGCACTCGTTCCCTCGAAAGGGGAGGCAACGTGACTCTCAGTCACTCCGAGCCGGACACCGGGAAGGAGCGCGGGGGCGTTTCCCGGCGTGGATTCCTCGGTTACGTCGTCGCGGCCGGAACCCTCGTCGTGGCCGCGGACGTCGGGCTCGCCAGCCCCGCGGCAGCAGCCGTTCCCTCCGCTCCGCAGCCGCCCGAGCTGTACGACCTCAACGACGCGCTCACCGACGCCGGGCTTCCGACGTCGCAGCTGATCACCGTCACCATCAACAAGGACGGCAGCGCCTCGTTCGAGATCCCGCGCGCCGAAGTCGGCCAGGGCATCACCACCTCGACCGCGATGATCATCGCCGAGGAACTGGACCTGCCGGTCGAGAAGGTGCACGTCACGCTCGCCCCGGCGCGCCCGGAACTGCTGTTCAACCAGCTCACCGGCGGGTCGAACACCACGGTTTCGACCTACACGCCGATCCGCGTCGCCGCCGCGATCGCCAAGCAGCAGCTGCTCGAAGCGGCGGCGATCCTGCTCGGCGGCACCGCCGAGCGGTTCATCGTCAAGGGCGGCATCGTCACCGCACCGAACGGCAAGACCGCGACGTACGGCGAACTGGCGACGAAGGCCGCGTCCAGCACCACCAAGCAGGTGCAGCTGGACCCGAGCAAGCTCAAGGGCTCCAGCGAGTTCACGGTGCTCGGCAAACCGCAGACCCGGCTCGACGCGCTCGACATCGTGACCGGCAAGAAGCAGTTCGCGATGGACCTGGACGTCCCCGGCGCGCTGCCGACGATGATCTGCCGTCCGCCGACGCTCAACGGCACGCCGAAGGGCATTCGCAACAAGGCCGACGTGCTGAAGCTGCCCGGCGTCACCGACGTCGCGATCATCCCGACCGGGGTCGCGGTCCGCGCGGAGACGTTCGGCCAGTGCATCGACGGCGTGCGCGCGCTGCAGGTCGACTGGGGTCCCGGCAGTGTCGAGGGCCAGGACGACGAAGCCGTGCTCGCCAATCTGCGCCGCGCGGAGCTTCCGCTTGCGGTGCCGAAGGTTCCGATTCTGACCAAGACGGTCGAGGCGGATTTCGAGTTCATGTTCCGCTCGAGCGCCGCGCTGGAGCCGTACTGCGCCGTCGCCGACGTCCGCGACGGCAGCGCGGAGATCTGGGCCGGGCTCAAGTCGCCGATCGTTTCCCAGGGCGAGGTCGCGCAGGCGATCGGATTGCCGCAGGGCAAGGTGAAGGTCCACGTCGTCACCGGCGGCGGTTCCTTCGGCCACAAGCTGTTCGGCAACCACGCCATCGAAGCGGCGCAGGCGTCGAAGGCGTTCGGCAAGCCGGTGCGGCTGATGTGGCACCGCGCCGACGAGCCGCGCCAAGGCCGGCTGCACCCGATGGCGACGTCGCGGATCCGGGCCACCGTGCTCGCCGGTAACGTGCTCACCTTCGAGCAGCGGCACACCTCGGTCGAGACGTCGTTCCGGCACGGGCTCGGCGAAATGCTCACCTCGGTCGCCACCAAACTGCCGACCGGACTGGGCAACCTCGGCGTCGCCGAGGCGGTTTTCGTGCTGAGCCAGGAAATGCCGTACAACTTCGGAGTCGTCGACCAGACACTCACCGAAACCGACCAGCGGTTCAACACCGGGTCGATGCGCAACGTCTACTCGCCCGACGTCGGCTGCGCCAACGAGCTGGTCGTCGACATGCTCGCCAAGGCGATGGGCAAGGACCCGTACGACTTCCGGATGGAATTCCTCAAGAACGACAAGGTAAAGGGCGTACTGCGCAAGGTCGCCGAGGTCGGCGGCTGGGGCAAGAAGATGGCGCCGGGCACCGCGCAGGGCATCGCGATCCACAAGGAGTACAAGGGCGCGAGCGCCTGCCTCGTGGAAATCGACTGCCGCCCGGAGACGGTCAACCGCAAGATCCGCGACGGCGTCGCCGGTCCGCGCGTGACGAAGGCGGTCATCGCGCTCGACGCCGGGCTGGTGATCAACCCGCGCGGCCTCGAGGCGCAGATCATGGGCGGTTTCGCCGACGGGCTGGCGCTGGCGCTGACCAGCAGCGTCCACCTGAAGGACGGGCATTTCCTGGAAGCCAGCTGGGACAACTACTTCTATACCCGGCAGTGGAACATCCCGCAGGACTTCACCGCGATCGCGATGCCGTCCAACGGCGAGCAGCCGGGCGGCGCGGGCGAAGCGGGCGTGGCCTGTTCCGTCGCGGCCGTCGCGTGCGCGTACGCCCGAGCGACCGGGAAGGTCCCGAAGCGGTTCCCGATCAACCACGACGACCCCATCAGTTTCGAGGTCAAGTCGTTTGTCCCGCCCGTTCCCGAATCGCCGACCGACGGCCTGAGCCACACCTACTGAGGAGCACGATGAGCAAGCACACCTTCATCCTCAACGGGAAGCCGGTGTCCGTCGACGTCGACGACAATGTGCGGCTGCTGTGGGTCCTGCGCGACGTCCTCGGCGTCCGCGGGCCGAAGTACGGCTGCGGCATCAACGTCTGCAAGGCCTGCACGTCGCACTTCAACGGCAAGGCGTTCAACCCGTGTTCGGTGCGGGTCGCCGACATCAAGGCCACCGACGAGATCACCACGATCGAGGGCCTGCCGGACACGGTGAAGGCCGACCTGCACCCGATGCAGGAAGCCTGGCTGGAGAACGACGTCGCGCAGTGCGGCTACTGCCAGCCCGGCCAGATCATGGCGGCGGTCGCGAAGGTCAAGGAGGCCAAGGCGAAGGGCCGCGAGATCAACGACGCCGACCTGGACGAGATCCGCAACGTCTGCCGCTGCGGCACGTACTCCCGGATCCGCGAGGCCATCAAGGCTGGGGCGGCGAAGATGTAAGGGCTCGTGAGTGTTCATCCCGGTTAGAACCGGGATGAACACTCACGAGACCCCGCGCCGTCCCCACACCGCCACCCAGCATCATCGCCGCCCCGAGCAGCTGGGCCAGCCCCAGCGCCTGCCCCAGCAACAGCCACGCGAGCGCTGCCGCAACGAGGGGCTCGGCCAGCGCCAGCACTCCGGCCAGGGCGACCGGCAGTCCGCCCAGCGCGTGCAGTCCGGCCAAGTACGGCAGCACGGTGCCGAAGACGGCCAGAATCAGCAAAGCCAGCCACACCGGGATCGTCGTATCGCCCAGCGCCGCCGGGTTTGACGCGATCTTGAGAGTCCATAATGGACTTACGGCGAGGGTTGCCAGCGCCCCGATCACCAGTCCCGCAGCCGTCATCCCGAGCGGATCGTGCCGCTGCGCCCCGCGTTCGCCGAGCAGGAAATATCCGGCGGAACAGACCGCCGACGCTAATCCCGCGGCGACGCCAAGAAAGTCCAGCCGCGCGCCAGGTCCGAGCCCGGCGATCAGCACCAGTCCGGCGATCGCCAGCGCGATTCCCAGCCACACCGCCACCGGCAGCCGCGTTCGCCGGACGACGCGCACCCACAGCGCGACCAGCACCGGCGACAGGTTCACCAGCACCATCGCCACCGCGACCGGAATCCTCGACACCGCAACGAAAAAGAACAGTTGGACGCCCGCGACGCCGAGGAATCCGTAGCCCAGCGGCAGCCATAGTTCAGCGCGCCGGAACCGCAACGCTCGCGGACGCAGCAGCGCGACGGCGGGGGTCAGCAGGACCGCGGCCAGCCCGATCCGCACCGCGGTGACCGCCGCCGGGCTCCAACCCGCGTCCAGGACCGCCTTGGCGAGCGGACCGGAACTCGCGAACAGCACCCAGGAGACCAGGCTCAGCCCGGTCGCCCGCGCGGTACCGCCCCGGTCGGCCATGTCCGCATTCTGCGTCCCGGCCCGGCTGCCGAGCCACCGGTTTTCCGGGTGCGACGCGGGTCACATCCGGAGTTGTCACATCCGGCGGGCGGCCGGCATCTCATGGGCATCCGCTTCACCGCACTGGAGGATCCGATGAACGCACGCTTCGACATGATGACCAACGACCTCGGCAAATCGCTCGGCAAGCGGTTCGCCGGGCTGAGCATGCTCTTGCGCAATTCGTCGCTGCCGACGCCCACGCAGGAGCTGGTTTCGCTGCGGGCCAGCCAGATCAACGGCTGCGGCTTCTGCACCGACATGCACACCAAGGACGCCGCCGCGGCGGGCGAGACCGCCGAACGGCTCCACCTGGTGGCGGTCTGGCGCGAGGCGACCGTGTTCACTCCCGCCGAGCGGGCCGCGCTCGCGCTGACGGAGGAGGGCACCCGGATCGCAGACGCCGGCGACGTTTCCGACGCGACGTGGGCGCAGGCGCGCGAGCACTACGACGACGATCAGCTCGCCGCGCTGGTCATGCTGATCGGGCTGATCAACGCGGCCAACCGGATGAACGTCATCGTGCGCACGCCGGCCGGGCAGTACCAGCCGGGGCAGTTCGCGAACGCCGGCTGAGGCGAACACGGGACGCCGCCGGGCAACGGTGGGACTCGGCGGCGACCCGTGCGCTTACCAGGCACGGGGTGACCCGTGCGTCTTCGCGGGCGCTCACTCGATCCGGGCGATCGGCGCGCCCTGCTTCACCACCTCGCCCTCCCCCACCAGAAACCGCACCACACCAGCGGCCGGAGCCGGTACCTCCGCGTCGACCTTGTCCACCGCGACCTCCGCGAGCAGCTCGCCCTCGCGGACGGTCGCGCCGTCCGTCGCGAACCAGGTGGCGAGGACTCCCTCGCCGTCCGGGTCGTTGTCGGACAGGACGGGGAACGGGACGTCGGTCATGCGCCCACCAGGTCGAGGACGGCCTGACGGATCCGCACCGGTGTCGGCAGCACCGCGTACTCCAGCGGTCGCGCGTACGGGATCGGCACGTCGGGCACCGCTACGCGCACGGCTGGGGCGCGCAGCAGACTCGGGTCCCGCTCGACGACGCGGGCGATCACCTCGCCGGACAGGCCGAACGACAGGTAATCCTCGTCTACCACCAGCAATCGGCCGGTTTTGCCGACTGAGTCGAGGATCGTGTCGGTGTCCAGCGGGACCAGGCTCCGGAGGTCCACTACCTCGCAGTCGACGCCCTGACCGGCGAGATCGTCGGCGACGTCCAACGCGTGGTGGACCGAGAGCGACAGCGTCACGATGGTGACGTCGCTGCCGGGGCGCACGACGTTCGCCTTGCCGATCGGGACCTCGTGGTCGCCTTCCGGAACCAGGCCGATCGACCGGCGGTTCTTCGCCATCCACGGCAATCCCATGACGCCCTTGTGGAACAGGTACACCACCGGGTTGTCGTCGCGGATCGCGGAGGTCATCAGGCCCTTGGCGTCGGAGGGATTGCTCGGCACGACGACCTTCATCCCGGGCAGGTGCGCGAATGTTCCCCATAGGCACTGGGAATGTTGCGCACCGTCGGAGTAGCCACCGCCGACCGCGGCCGTCAGCACCATCGGCACCGACACGTTCCCGCCGGACTCGTAGTGGATTTTGGCCATGTGGTTGTAGATCTGGTCCATGCACACGCCGAAGAAGTCGACGAACATCAGCTCGACGACCGGCCGCAGTCCCTCGACCGCCGCGCCGATCGCGGTGCCGATGAACGCGGTTTCGGAGATCGGCGTGTCGAGCACCCGGCGCGGGCCGAACTGGTCGAGCAATCCCGTGGTGGAGCTGAAGATCCCGCCGTAGGACCCGACGTCCTCGCCGAGCACGAACACCCGCTCGTCGCGTTCCATTTCCTGCGCGATGGCCTCGACCATGGCCTTCGCGGTGCTGAGTTTCCGCCCGGCGGGCGCGGAGGGTTCGGTGAGCGTCATTGCTGCTTCTCCTCGCTGTGTCGTCAGGCTCGCGCGAACACGAAATCCAGCGCGGTGGCGGGGTCCGGCTCGGGGCTTTCTTTGGCGAACGCGATCGCTGCTTCGACTCGTTCGCTGGCCGCTGTTGTGCATTCCGCGACTTTCGCGTCGTCGAGATCGCCGTCGGCGCGCAGCTGGTTCTCATAAGTGGGCAACGGATCCCGGCCGGGCACACCGTCCAAATCGGACCGATAGCCCTGTGCGTCGCCCTCGAAGTGGCCCCACAGCCGCAGCGTGTGCACCTCGATCAGACTGGGTCCTTCGCCAGCGCGAGCCCGCGCGACCGCCTGACCCGCCGCTTCGTGGACCGCCTCGACCGAGTTGTCCTCGACGCGCACGCCCGGAATCCCGTACCCCGCGGCGCGGTCCGCGTTCGACGTGACGCACGTGGACGCGCTGCGCGGCACCGAGATGCCCCAGTCGTTGTCCTCCACCACGAAGATCACCGGCAGCCGCCACAGCGCCGCGAGGTTGAGCGATTCGTGGAACGCGCCTTGGTTCGCCGCGCCCTCGCCGGTGACCGCCACCGCGACCCGGTCCGTCCCGCGCCGCTGGAACGCGAGCGCCTGCCCGAGCGCGGGCGGGTAGCCCTCGGCGATGATGCCGGAGCAGGAGAAGTGCACGGCGGGGTCGAACAGGTGCATATGCCCGCCGCGGCCGCTGCCCAGTCCAGTTGTCCGGCCAAATATCTCAGCGGTCATCCGGTGCAGGTCGACGCCGTGCGCGACGGCGAAGTGATGCGGCCGATGCGTCGCGGTGACCGCGTCGTCGCCGGTGAGGTGCGCGCAGACGCCCGCCGCCACCGGTTCCTGCCCCGCGGAGAGGTGCATCTCGCCGGGGACGAGTCCCGCACCGATGTCGAAGACGGGTTTCTTGTCGGCGTGGTACTCGCGGAGGATGGCCTCCTCGTAGGTGCGGATCAGGACCATCGTGCGGTACAGGGCCAGCCTGTCCTGCGCTTCCATGGGACCTCCCGTTCGCTCTGGAGGCCACTTTCGCCGGGCGCGGTCCGGCGGACAACGGGCTGGATTTCAGATGGTGATAACTGGCCGGTTCAGCGGGTGACGGCCAGTGCTCGCGACACCCGCTGAGCAGCCCGACGCAACGACTGCAACGGCGCAGAGCCGAGCCGCCGCGCAGGCAGGGAGATCGCGACCGCACCCAACGCACCCGGCGTACGGACCGTCGTCGCCAAACACGCAGTACCGAGCAAATACTCCTCACGATCATTGAAAACATCACCGCTCTGCGACAACCGCTGCTCCAAGACCCGGCTGTCGGTGATGGTGTGCGGCGTGAGGTCCGCCAGCTGGTGCCGCGACAGATAATCCCGGCGGCCCTCGCTGTCGAGGCCGGACAGGATGCACTTGCCGAACGCCGTCGCGTGCGCCGATTCGTGCACGCCAACCCACAGGTCGACCGACGGCGCGGTCGGGCCGTCGGCGATGTCGATGAGCTTGATGTCTCCGTCGGCGTACAGCGAGAGGTAGGCCGCGCCGTGCACCTCGTCTCGCAGGGCACGCAGCACCGGGCGGATCTTCGGCAGCAGCGCGTGCAGCGAGGTGTGCTGGCGCAGTTCGCTGACTTGGCTGCCGAGCGCGTAACCGTCGTCGAGTTTGCAGAGGTAGCCCTCGTGGACGAGGGTGCGCAGCAGGTGATACGTCGTGGGCAGCGGCAGCCCGACGGTGCGCGCGAGCACCTTGGCCGGCACCGGCCGTTCGCTCGCGCCGACCGCGTCGAGCAGGTGCAGCGCGCGCTGTACGGACCCGATCAAGGTCGGCTCAGCCGCCATCGCCGTCACCTCCCTGCCGGCTCCAGCATGCGCTAAGGCTCTGACCTGGGCAAGAGCAGTTCCGCCGGACGGATCACGGGTTTCCGCAGAAGGTCCGTTCGGCGACGAACGGGTCCGGCGGCACGGTCACTCCGGTCCGGTGCACGGCTCCGGTGAGGTTGGCCCAGAACCGGCCCGGCGACATCGGCTCGCGTGTCGAGCGCTGGATCTCCGCCAGATCCCCGCAGCTCAGCGCGTGCCGGGCGGCGGCGACCTGGTCCGCGGTGATGTCCGCGCGCATGGCGAAGTTGCCAGGGCTGAGGACCGGGGCTTCCGGGTCCGCGTAATCCGCCAGCAGCCACGCGTTGCTCAACGGTTTCGAGTGTCCCGGTTTCACCGTCGGGAATTCGAACCGCGCGCCGATCGGGTTGGCCAGGCCCCAGAAGTCGACGACACCGACATCCACCGGTGACATGGCACCGACCGTCCCCAGATATACCCCGATGACCATCGACTTCGACGGGACGTCCTCGCGCAGGCGCGCGGTGAGGATGTGCTCGCGCGGGTCTTCGTAGATCAGGGTGCGCGGGCTGACCGCGTCGTTGAGATATCTCATCCTCGGCGTGAAATCCGCCGATTCGGTGGGATACAGCTGGCCGGTCCAGGCGTGGTAGTAGCCGCGTTCGTCGTCGATGAGCTTGCCGTCTTGCGGGACGAACTGTCCGATGCTGGCGCAGAGAACTGCCCAGGCCAGCAGGACGGCGCCGATCACGCGGGTGTTCTTCGCCGCCGGGAGCACGAGCACCGGCAGCATCAGCAGGAAGAAGATCGGCAGCACCATGCGCGCGTGCATGTAGTCGCCGCCGACCTTCAGCAGGTATCCCAGCGACAGCACACCGGCGACCACCGGGGTGAGGGCGACGATCCGATCGGTGCTTTGTTTCCGCAGCACCCCGGCGAGCAGGACGGTGCAGAGCACCAGCGGCAGCCACAGCAGGTACGGGTTCGCGAAGTCGCCGACGTAACCGAATCCGCGTGCCCAGAAGGATTCGCTCGCGTTCTTGGTGAGCGCGGGCATCGGCACGAGGATGCCGTAGAAGCCCATCCGGAAGATCTCGTAACCGACCGGCAGCGCCCCGGCGGCGGCCACCGCGGCGAAGGCGACTCGCCAGGTCGGCTTTGTCACGACCCAGAGTGCTACCAGGAACACCGCTGCGACCAACGTTTGTTCGGGACGGACCAGCGGGCCCAATCCCATCACGAACGCCGCTGTGACAACGAGTTTGCCCGGCTTGCTGCCGCGCAGTCGCACAAGCAGCCACCAGCACAGCGCCATCCAGAACGTGTTGAGCCCGGTCTCCAGCCCGGACGTCGCGTACTGCCACACCGGCCGCACGCCCAGCAGCACGAGGACGCCACACGGCACCATGGCCGCGACGTGCCCGCCGTGCAACCGGGTCGTCGCGCTGACGGCGAAGCCGAACCCGGCGGCGGTGAGCAGCAGGCCGAGCATCCAGGACAGCGTCGAGGTGTCCGACTGGCCGAACACGAATCCGGCGAACGCGAGCAGCCATTGCCACAGCGTGCTCGTGGACGCCTCGGCTCGTTCGCCGAGGTTGTAGACCGGACCGTTTCCCGCGAGGATCTGCTCGACGATTCTGGTGAAGATGAGAGCGTCGTCGCAGATCCAGCGGGTGAAATAGCCGAGAATGGCGATCAGCAGGATGGACCCGATGACGATCCAGCTATTTCTTCGCCTGTTGTTTCGGATGGAAATCGGCTGATTTACGGCGTGCGGAAGTACCCTTGGCATGGTGTTCATGTGAAAGTCCTCGCTAAAGAGTGCTATGCGGTATGGCGACGGTAGTCGGAGATTCCGGACGCGATCAGCGCCACGATGCCCGCGCCCACCAGCGACACCTGCACTAGCTCCAGTACCTCGAAGTCGGCCGCGGCCATGGCGGCTTTGAGGACAAGCGACTGGATCAGCACGAGCGCACAGCACGCCGCGAGCGAGAACGACCAGGCGGGAGAGCGTCGCCGGAAAGCGAAATAGGCCGGAATAACGAGCGCCGCCGCCCACGCAAACCAAGAAAGCCCGCGCAGTTCTGATTCACCGAAGAAGCCGAAGTAGAGTGCCGAAGCCGTGACCCCGAGCAAAGCAAGCCACCATTTCCGCGCGGACGGCAGCGGTGCGCTGAGGTGGAATCCGGCGATCATCAGCAGCAGCGGCAGCCATTGCGGGATGAAATAGCCCAGCAGATCGGGGCTGAAACTGAAGGAATACTGATACAAGAAGGCTGCGAATCCGGCGATCAGCACAATGCCGGCGGCTGCTCGCGCGGTCCGACGTCGCCCGGCGAAGAGGAGCGCGAGAGGCACGACGGCCGCGACGGCCAACGCGACGTCGCGCCAGATTTGCTGGGCAGACTGCGCGGCGTAGAGCGACATGGCGGCTTCGACCGGGGATCCGGGTGCCGCGTAGAGGCGGCTTGTCCGAGAAAAGCCGAGTGCGTCGTATAAATCGTGACCGAGAGAGAGGGCGCCTTTCATGACTCCCCAGAGGAGCCCGAGCAGCGCGACCAGGCGAACGGTGTCGCCGAAAGCGACCACACGAGCCGGGGCTGAGCCAGCGGCCAATCGAGCGCGCAGGCCCAGACCCAGCATCGAGAGCAGTTCGCGAGCTTCCGCGAGGCGCCCGCCGCCGGCCTCCCGCGCGTCGAGCAGGGCGCCGACCAATTCTTCCTCGCGGTCGGCGCGGTACCAACAGGGAAGAAGCCGCACCATCCGGCGGCACTGGAGTTCTGGAGCGGTCATGATCCGCTCCGTATTCCAGCCGACCGATCGACGCACCGGCAAGAGCGGAACAAGACCCGCACCAACTGACCGCACTGAAGCTCGGGAGCGATCATGCCCCGCCCCCGAGCGCCCAGCCCCGCGCCCGCAGCACCGAATCCGCCGCGGCGGCGTTCGCAGCCAACCGTCGGGCTTGTTCGGCCAAAATCCGGCCACCGAGGTCAGTCAGCCGGTAATACCGGCGCAGCCGGCCCTGGTGGATCTCCTCTTTGTCCCGCTCCGCCCATCCGTCGGCCACCAGCCGGTCGAGCACGCCGTACAGCGTGCCGACCCGCAGGCGGACCCGGTTTTCCGACAGCTTCTCGACGGCCTGGACGATGCCGTAGCCGTGTTTGGGCTCGTCGGCGAGTGCGGTGAGGATCAGGAAGACCTGCTCCGACATGCCTCGTTCGGTCACCCGTCCATATATATCACGTCGCGATATATATGGGTGTCCGAGCCAACGGGCTAAAGCTCGGCGACGGCGGTCCCCTCCAACTCGACCAGCAAGGTCGGGATCGCCAGCCGGGTCACGCCGAGCATCGTGGTCGACGGGGCGACCCCGGCCGCAGCCAGCCGTGCCGCGAGGACGCCGTAGTGCTGGAAAAGCTGGTCGACGTCGGTCGTGTAGACGTTGAACCGGACCAGGTTTCCCAACGACATGCCCGCTTCGGCGAGTACCGCTTCCAGGTTGTCCAGGCTCAACGCCACCTGCTTCGCCAGGTCCCCGGCGTGCTGCGGGTCGCCGTCGCCGTTCATCGCGGTCTGCCCCGCGCAGTACAGGGTCCGGACCGGCCCGGACACCAGTTCGCCCTGGTTGTATCCCATCGCCGTCGACCACGCCCACGGGTTGACAGTCGTTCGCTCCACCACTTGCTCCGTTCACGTTCTCAGCAGTACGCGGAGCAGCTTGGCAAGCAATACGCGACATCCTGTGTCGTGTATTAGGTAGAGTTTTCGCCATGCGCGCCGACCGGTTGGTCTCGCTGGTCCTGCTGTTGCGCCAGCGCGGTCGGCTGTCCGCGGCCACCCTCGCCCGCG
The DNA here is from genome assembly GCF_003385235.1 of Amycolatopsis circi. GTDB lineage: Bacteria > Actinomycetota > Actinomycetes > Mycobacteriales > Pseudonocardiaceae > Amycolatopsis > Amycolatopsis circi. Next base: position 138,477 of record NZ_PQIA01000013.1, read on the forward strand.
AACTGGAAGTCTCCACTCGCACTGTGCTGCGCGACATCGACGCACTGTCCGCGGCGGGCGTGCCGGTCTACGCCGAGCGCGGCCGCAACGGCGGATTCGCGCTGCTGCCCGGATTCCAGACCGAACTCACCGGCCTGAACCACGACGAAGCGCTTGCCTTGCTGGTCGCCGGATCTCGCCGCGGCGCGCAGGCGTTCGGCCTCGGTTCGGCGCTCGCTTCGGCCATGCTCAAAGTGGTCGACGCGCTGCCGGAAAGCCATCGGTCCACCGCCGCGGGCGTGGCCGAGCGATTGCTCATCGACCCGGAGATCGACCTCCTCTCGCGCCGCGCGGTCGCCGAGGAAGTGCCCGACGCTGTGGTCGCCGAGATCCGCCGCGCGGTGTTCGCCGGACACCAGGTCCGCATTCGCTACCAAGCGGTGAATCAGACTCCGAAATGGCGCACAGTGCACCCGATTGGACTGGTCACCGTGCGAGAGCAGGGATATTTGCTCGCCACCCGCGACGGCGAAGACCGGACCTACCGGCTGTCCCGCGTGTTGGCCGCCGAAGAACTCGACGAACCCGCGCAGCGGCCCGATCGAGTCGACCTGGGCCGGGCCTGGCAGGAACGCAGCACGCGGTTCCGGAGCGGCGGCGACCAAATCGTCGCGCTAGTCCGAATTCGCCCGAAGCAGCGGGGAGAATTGGCGCGCACCGCGCTCGCCATTCACGCCGAAAAAACCGGTCCGGACGGGTGGATTCAGCTGGAGGCGACTTTCCAGGATTCCCGGCACGCCGAATGGGCGCTCTGGCAGCACGCGACGAACGCGGAAGTCCTTGCGCCGCAATCGTTGCGTACCGTGCTGCACGACCGCGCCGCCGCGATCACCGCCACCTACTCGGGGCCCGCCTGACCTGTCCGCAACGGCACTGCCAGCACCTTCCGTAGTTGTGCGGATACCTACTCACTGGTAAGTTACCCGCCAGTCGTGATCCACATCATGGTTCGAACTTCATGGTTCAAAGGGGAGTCATGATCCGGAAACCCGTCCGTGCGCTGATCGCCGCCGCCGCTCTCGCGATCACGTCCGCCGTCGCGCTGCCCGCCGCGGCTTCGGCTGATTCCTTCTACAGTTACGACGGCAGCACGCCGCTCTCGTCGTACGCCCCGGGCACCGTATTGAAGACGCGGACGTTGACATATCACGTCTTCGGCTTCCCGACTCCAGTACAGGCCACGCAGCTGCTCTACCGGACCGCCGACGCACAGGGCAACCCCACCGCGAACGTCACCTCGGTCGTCCGGAACCCGCTGGGCGGCAACGGAAAAGCCATCTCCTACCAATCCGCGTACGACTCGCTCGCCCCCGAGGACGCCCCGTCCCGCGCGATCGCGGGCGACGTCCGGCTCGGCGGCGTGCTGCCGAACGCCGAGTCGGTGCTCATCGCGCCGGCGCTCGCGCTCGGGTACAGCGTCGTCATCCCGGACACCGAAGGCCCGACCGCCGATTTCGCCGCGGGCCCGGAATACGGTCAGACCACTTTGGACTCCATCCGCGCCGCGACGCACGCGTCCGGCACCGGGATGACCGGATCCACCAAATTCGGCCTCCTCGGCTATTCCGGCGGTGCGATCGCGACCGGCTGGGCGTCGGCGATCGCCGGGAGCTACGCGCCGGAAGTCGAGAAGAACCTCGTCGGTTTCGCCGAGGGCGGAGTGCTCGTCGACCCCGCGCACAACCTCAAGTACGTCAGCGGCAGTCCGATCTGGTCTGGCGTGATCCCGATGGCGCTGATCGGCGTCTCGCGCGGTTACGGCATCGATCTCAAGCCGTACGCCAGCGAGTACGGCCTGAAAGTGCTCGCCGAGCTTGAGCACGCGTCGATCGCCGACGCGCTCGGCCACTACCCCGGGCTGACCTGGCAGAAGCTGGTCAAGCCGGAGTACGCGGACCCGGATTCGGTGCCGCCGTTCGTCGACGCGGTCAACAAGGTGAACATCGGCTCGGCCGCGACGCCGTCGATTCCCGGATTCATCGGGCAGGCCAACAACGGCGCGCTCGAAGGCACCGTCAGCAACGAGCCAGGCATCGGCACCGGCGACGGCGTGATGGTGGCCGGGGACGTCCGCGCGCTCGCGAATCAGTACTGCACAAGCGGAAACACCTCGATCAAGTACACGCAGTACGACGCGCTCAGCCACGCCACCGCGCTCCCGGTGTGGGCGCCGACCGCGATCGCCTGGCTCGGCGACCGGTTCGCGGGCAAGGCCGCGCCGTCCAGCTGCGGACGCATCCCGGCGGGGAACTCGCTGGACCCGGAGCAGCACACCGGGTCCTGACTGAGCGACGGTTCGGCGGCGAGCGTCACCGTCGTCGCCGAACCGCCCGCACACTGAGCACGTCCGCCCGGCCTGCCCCGAGGGCCTCGACCGCCGCGGACCCAGGCATGCGCAGGTTGGGCCTCGTGAGTGTTTACGCCGGTTAGAACCGGCATCGGCACTCACGAGGCCAATCGGTCCAGCTGCCGCACCACGTCGTCGGCCTCCTCGTGGTCCTCCAGCTCGAACAGCACCCGGTCAACCCCCGCCTCCGCGTACTCCGCCAGCTTCTCCGGATCAGCCCCGTACAGCGTCACCGGCACCTGACGACCCGCCCGCTCCCACAGTTCCGTGATCCGCGTGCGCAGGACGTCGATCGGGTACAGCGGCAGCGGGAGCCAGCCGTCGCCGCGGCTGAGCACCCGGTCCAACACCTTTACCCCCACCCCCCTCGACAAGATCGCGAAGGCCGCGGGCGTCAGCGCGCGCACGCTCTACCGGCACTTCCCGACCAAGGACGACCTGCTGACCGCGGTGCTGGAGGACTACTTCGCCGAGCAAGCGGAGCCGATCCGCAGCCGGGTCGAGGCCGAGCCGGATCCGCGCCGGGCACTGGAAATCGTGCTGGAGAGCGGAGTCGCCGCGGGATCCTGGCGCTGGTCAACGGAAACGCCCTCGCGGCCGAGATCGCCGGACGGCATCTGGGAGCGTTCGGCGAGGCGCTGTCCCGCGCGCAGGAATCCGGCGAGGTGCGCGCAGACCTGACTCTCGAAGATCTCCACTGCCTGATCACCATGGTGACCGCGGTCGCGGGCACGCACTGGCCCCGTTATCTCGCCCTGCTGCTCGACGGACTTTCTCCAGCGGCCGTCAGTGCTCCACTACCGAACGCCGGTTGAGATATCACGAAGAAAGCCCCTGCCCGCACGCCGGCGGACAGGGGCTTTCCCTTAGCTGCTAACGAATCAGCCGTCAGATTCGGCCGACGGAATGAACGCCCCCGGCACCTGGTCCGGCGCGAAGATCTTGTCCTCGCCCGGATACGGCTGGGTCCACCCGTGCACCTGGTACCACGTGAAGTGGTCCATCTGCGCGGGGTTGGCGTAGTCCGCCGTGGCGTTCGGGCCGGTCAGCTTCTGCTGCGACTGCCATTGCTGCCACTGCTGCGCCAGTTGCTGCTTGTCCGCGGGCACCGCCGCCGACGCCGCCGCGGTGGACGCCGTCGGGACGTTGTCCGTGCCGCACGACGGCGGGGTCTTCAGGCCCGCGGTCAGCGACGTCTGGTTCGGCACCGCAGTGAACGGCGTGGTGTCCGGCTTCTGCGTGAACGCGGTCGCCATCGGGGTGGCCGCGCTGTCCTTCTGGTTCATCGGGTGGATCCCGAGGATCTGCTCGATGGTGCGGATCATGGTGATCTGCGAGTAGTACCGGCTGTCGGTCGCGCCGTGCTGGGCGTACGGGCTGATGACCTGGATCGGCGCCCGGTGCCCGTCGACGTGGTCCAGCCCGGCCTGGGAGTCGTCCTCGACCACGAAGATCGCCGAGTCCTTCCAGTACTGGCTGTGCGAGATCTTGTCGACGATCTTGCCGACGGCCAGGTCGTTGTCGGCGACCTGCGCGGCCGGGCTCGGCGGCCCGCCGGTGTGGTCGCTCGACAGCCAGAACATGTTCAGGTTGGCCGGGCCGTTCTTCTCGAAGTCGTTCTTCCAGATCTCGTACCGGTACTGGTCGGGCACGTCGGTGTCGAACTTCGGGAAGCCCGGCACCGAAACGCTGTTCAGCGACGGGATCGGCGACGACGAGACCAGCGGGTACGCGGTCGGCTCGCCGGTCGCGGCCATGTTCTTCGAGTCGCAGTACAGGTTCTGCCAGCTCGCGCCCGCGGGCTTGGCCAGGAACTGCTGGAACTCCCCGAAGTCGCGGACGGTCTTGCCCGCCGCCTGCGCCCCGCTCCACAGGAAGCCGCTGCGCTGGTGGCCCAGCGCGTCGTCCTCGGTGTCGTAGCTGCGCTTGTACTCGCCGGCGGAGGACTCGGTGTACTCCGGGTTGTCCGCCTGCATCAGCCAGTTGTGGCCCTCGGCCGAGTTCGTGCCGATGTCATAGGTGTTGTCGTACAAGCCGAACTGGTCGGCCAGCGCGTGCTGGTTCGGCGTGACCGCCTTGCCGAACTGCGCCAGCGCCGGGTTTCCGTTGCCCTTCTGCATGTCGCCGAAGAGCTGGTCGTACGTCCGGTTTTCCTTGACCAGCAAGAAAACGTGCTTGATCGTGGACGGGTCGCCGAGGCGCTGCGGCACCGGAACCGGCTTGACGTTGCGGTTGCCGTTCGCCTTCTGCACCGACCCCGGCGTCCAGCCGTTCTGCTTGAACACCTGAGCCGTCTGCGTCCAGGTCTGCCAGTCGGTCGGCAGGGTGAACCGCTGCAGGCTCGACGTGGTGTCGTGCGTGGCGTGCCCGGCCGCGGTGGTCGGGCGGCGGGCGTCGATGCCGCGGGTGTTCGCGACAAGGATGTTATTGCCCGACGCTGAGATACCAGACGGGAAGTAGTCCGTCGGCAGCAGTCCGATGAAGGCGGCGGGGGCCTGCGGGAACCAGTAGCGGTAGACCGCGACCGCGTTCGCCCGGCCGAGGGTCACCAGCAGGTGGCCGTCGTCGGTGAGCGCGATGTCGGTCGGCTCGTAACCGACCTGCGCCTCCGGCCACGGCTGCGTCGCGATGGTCTGCACCACGACGTTGCGCTGCGCGTCGATCACCGAAACGCTGTCGCCGCCGGTGTTCGCCACGAACAGGGTGTTGTTCTTGGCGCGCAACGCGGTCGGGTGCAGCCCGACGTCGATGCTCTTGACCGGAGCGGCCGGGTTCGCCAGGTCGATCACACTGACCGTGCCGGTAGTCGCGGCCCCGGTCTTCGGGTCGGCGACGACGTCGGTGCCGTACGAGTTGATCGTGGTGTCGCCCGGCTTCGCCGCGCGGCCGCCCTCGTTGCTGACGTAGATCCGGTTGCCGATCCGGACCAGCGCGCGCGGCGCGTTGCCGACGGTCCAGCTCTGCTTGATCTGGCCGCTGGCCGCGTCGATCGCGACGACCCGGTTCTGGCCGTTCACCGCGGAGTACACAGTGGACCCGTCCGGGGAGAAGATCGCGCCCGCGGCGAGGGAATGCTTGGCCCCGTCAGCGGGAATCGCAACCCAGGTCGGGTTGGCGACGGTGCCGTCCGGGTTCACGTCGAACTTGCGGTAGCCGTCGATCTGGCCCAGCCACAGCGTTTTGCCGTCCGGCGAGTACGACGGGCCTTCCTGGCCGACGTCGTTGCCGGGCAGCTGCAGGTCGGCCTTCTTGTCCTTGCCGACGAGCTGCTGCACCTTCCAGCTCTTCAGGTCGACGATGGTCAGCGCGATGCCGCCGTCGGTGGTCAGCGCGGCGAGGTGGCTGCCGTCCGGGCTGACCGTCGAGGACATGATCTTGCCGTTCGGCAGGACCAGCCGCTCGCCGATCGGCTTGAGGTACTGGTCGCTGGAGATGGTCAGGCCGTTTTGGGTTTCCTGGCCGACCTGGTCGTTGCCGAACTGCTTGGTGGAGGCGAGGCCGATGCCCGAGCCCGCGGCGACGAGAGCGACCGCGGTCGCCCCCGCCGTGACGAAGCGCAGCTTGCGGGATCTGCGGAGTTCTTTCTTCCCGCCACGCCTGCGACGGCGCGTTACTTGCATGTCCTCATCCCTTCGTGGAGGAGAGCAGTTCGACGTTGCCGTCGAACTGCCACAGCGGGTTGGGCCGGTCCCCTTCCGGGGTCCGCACCTGGAAGTAGCCGTTCACTTCCTTCGGTCCGTCGCCGTCGGCGACATACCGCCCGTCCGAGGTGACATCGAGCTGGTAGATCGCCTGCCCGGTCGCTGAGATACCAGGGAGATGCCAGGTGACGACGCAACGCCAGTCGTTGCCGGGGCCTTCGGCCTCGACGAGGCCGCCGCCCTTGGTGCATTCCGTGCTGGCCGCGAGTTGCTCCTCGGTGACGTCCGGACGGTGCAGTTGTGCGGCCTGGATGCGGTAGAGGTGCGCGAATTCGGTGGACAGCGACTGCTGCAGCTTGGCCTGGTCAATGCCCGAACCCGACGCCGGCGTAGCGACCGCGACGACTGCCACCGTGACGCCGACCAGCGCGGCCAGCGGCAGCAAGCCCGCGGTTAGTACACGACGACCGGCACCGTCATATGTCAGATCGGTGAAGTCGCGTCTCACGAACAGCACGTAGGCCAGCGCAGTCGCGACCGCTGCCCATACCAGGCTCACCCCGACGCCGATCAGCAGCGGACCGAGCTGGGCCGGGTCGGTGAAGAGACCGTTCCACGAGATGAACGCGTACGTCGGCAGCGCGAGCCGGACGACGACCGGCAGCGGCAGCAACTGCGCCACCGCCATCACGAGCGCGACCACCGCGGGCAGCAGCAAGCCCATCGGCGACCGTCCTAACGCGACAGAGCCGAGCAGACCGATCCCAGCCAGGGCAAGGGTCGGGGCGAGCACGCAGATCCAGGCGAGGATGACCTTCACCGCCGCGTCGCCGGAAGAAAGCAGGTGTCCGTCGAGCCCGATCAGCGGCTGCCCGCCGACCGCGACGAGACCGCCGACCGCGCTGGACACCGCCAATCCGAGGACCAGCAACAAGATCACCGTGAGGCTGGCGAGCGCTTTCGACACGAAAATCCGCCGGTACGACCGCATTGCCACCAGCAGGTGCCGCCAGGTGCCGAGCCGGTCCTCGGCGGCGAAGACGTCTCCGGCGACCAGCGAGGTCAGCAGCGGAAGCGCGTAGCTGCCTGCGAAACCGAGCAACACGAGCGGCCCGGCCCAGCCAGTCTCGTTCATCAGGCGGCCGAACAGGGTGTCCACCGGCAGGTCGCTCTGCTGGCTGACCGCGGCGACGAACACCGCGGGCGCGAGCCAGCAAGCGAGCAGCAGCACCCGGATCCGCCACTGCGACAACAGCTTCACCAGCTCGAACCGGTATCCGCGGCCCAGCCCGACCGGACGGACGGAGGCCTGCTGCTCGGCCGGAGCCTCGGTGACGGTCATCGCTTGTCCTCCTGCTCCGTCAGCTCCAGGAAAGCCGCCTCCAGCGGCGAAACGACCGGAGCCAGTTCCCGAACACCGATGCCCTTGCCGACGACGCGCGCGACGAGGTCGTCCAGGGCGGGCACCAAACCGCTCACCACCAGGACGTCGGCCTGTCCACGAGGCGTTTGGGTGTCGTCGATCCGCAGGCCGGGCACGTTCTCGGCGATCTCGCGCGCGGCCTTCTGGTCCGAGGTCACCAGGCGGTAGGCCAGCTCACGGTCCTCAGCGGACAGTTTCGCCAGCGGGCCGGTGAAAACGACGCAGCCCGCGAACAGGATGGTGACCTCCGAGCAGAGCGCTTCGAGGTCGTCCATCCGGTGGCTGGACAGCACCACCGCGGTCCCCTCGTCGGCGAGCCGGGTGAGCACGCCGTGCACGTGTTTCTTGCCCGCCGGATCGAGACCGTTGGCGGGTTCGTCGAGGACCAGCAACCGCGGTTTGGTCAGCAACGCGGCGGCGAGGCCGAGGCGCTGGCGCATGCCGAGGGAGAACCCGCGCGCCCGGTCGTCGGCGACGTCGGTGAGCCCGACCTGCGCGAGAAGGTCGTCGAGGTCGACGGTCTGTCCGCGCAGCGAGGCCAGCGCGGCCAGATTCTGCCGCGCGGTGAGCGAGGGGTACAGCCCCGGCCCGTCGACGAACCCGGAGATGCCGTCCGGGGTGGCGAGCGCGCGGCCGACCGGGCGGCCGAGGATCTCGAGTTCGCCCTCGTCGGCGACCGCGAGCCCGAGCAGCAGTCCGAGCAGCGTTGTCTTGCCCGCGCCGTTCGGTCCGACGAGCCCGTGGATCTCGCCGTAAGCCACGTCGAGATCGACGCCGTCGAGCGCGATCACGTCGCCGAAACACTTGGTGATCGCGCGGGCCCGCACCGCGTCGCTGGTTTTCATGAATCCCCACTTTCCGAAGCCGTGAGGAACTTAGGCACGACAAGTGACAGGCGAACCCGCGCCAGGTTGAACGTTGGGGAAACCCCGTGCGCCGCAGCCGGTTTCACCACCGACAATCGGACAAAACGGGATCAATCGCGCGGGCGCAAAGTGTCCGAGATCTCCCGGACCAGCGCATAGGACCGTTTCCGCTCCGCGTGGTCGTGAATCGGGGTGGTGATCATCAGTTCTTCCGCACCGGTTTCGTCGATGACTGTGCGCAACGAATTCCGCAGCGCCGCCGGGGCTCCGGCCAGCACCGGGCCGGGGCCGACGGCCGGGTCCACGACCGCGTCTTCCGGGCGCGGCAACAAGATCCGCTCACCGCGCGAACGGCTCAACGCCTTAGCCCGAATGGACCTGGCGAGCCATTCGGCCCGCTCCTCGGTCGCGGCGGCGACCACCGCGACGCTGACCACAATGGACGGCTCAGCGATCAGGCCCGGACGGAAGTTCTCGCGGTAGCTGCAGGTCGCGGCGGCGGCTTCGGCGGGGCGGAGGTGGTAGGCGAACGCGTACGGCAGGCCTAGTTCGGCGGCGAGGGGTGCGCTGGCGGTGCTTGAGCCGAGGAGCCAGAGGTCCGGCACGTTTCCTTGTGCGGGAGTTGCGCGCAGCGGCTGGTCCGAGTCGGAGAAGTAGGTCAACAACTCCTTGACGCGGCCGGGAAAGCTGTCCGCTGGGCCGGGGTTCAGCGCGTCGGCCACTTGGTGCGGACCGCCGAGCGCGCGGCCGAGTCCGAGATCGATCCGGCCCGGATGGAACGCGGCGAGCGTGCCGAACTGCTCGGCGACGACGAGCGGCGGATGGTTGAGCAGGAGGACGCCGCCCGCGCCGACGCGGATCCTTTTCGTGGCATCCGCGACGCGGGCGGCTGCCACGGCAGGCGCGGAACTCGCGACACCACGCATGCTGTGGTGTTCGGGCAACCAGTAGCGGTGATATCCCAGCTCGTCGGCCAGTTCGGCGAGGTCGACCGTGCGGCGCAACGCCTCCCGCGCGGTCGACCCCGCGACGATCGGCGATGTGTCCAGCACTGAAACCCGCACCCGGCCATCATCCCCAACCAGGTGCGGTCCGACAACCGGACCGCCCACGTCTCAAGTGGACGGTCCAGCCGCGGCTTACGAGGTCTCCCGCACCGGCGCGGGCGCGGTCTCCTCTTCCTCCTCCACCGCCTCGCTCAGCTGCCAGCCGCCCCGGCGGCGCAGCACCACGAGGTAATACCCCAAGGCCAGCAACGCGATCGCCCCGGTGACGATGAGACTCGGCCGTCCGATCACCGGGTCGGTCGCGTTCACGTACAGCACGAACGCCAGCGCGATCAACGCCACCACCGGCGCGATCGGGAAGCCGGGCATCCGGTATTTCGCCCCGGCCGTCGCACCGGAACGACGGCCCAAGATGGCACCGAGGCACAGCGCCGCGTACACGACGACGATCGACGTGCTGGTCACGACTGTCAGGATCTGCGGGTCCACAAAGCACAGTGCGGCGGCGACGAATCCGGTCGCCAGCGTCGCGACCCACGGGGTGCCGAACTTCGGGTGCACCGCGGAGAGCGCGCGGTTCATCGCCTTCGGCCACGCGCGGTCGCGGCCGCTGCTGAACACCAGCCGGGAGCTGATCAGCACGATCGCGAGGACCGCGTTGATGATGGCGAGCGCGACCGCGAGGCTCAGCACGGTGTCGAGGGTGGTGCCGCCGCGGGACTGCACGAAGTACGACAACATGTTGGGAGAGCTGAACAAAGTGCCCAGATCCGGCGCGCCCATCAGCACCGCGGTGACCGGGATCAGCTCGGCCAGCACGGTGACCCCGAGTCCCATGAGGACAGCGCGTGCCACCCCGCGTCCGGCGTCCTTGGTTTCCTCTCCGAAGTAGACCGCCGAGCCGTAACCGTTGTAGGCGAAGATCGCGATCGCCGTCGCGATCATCACCGCGCTGATCGTCGCAGGGCCGCCGCCCGGGGCGACCGGATGCGCGAGCAAGTCGCTGAACGGACGGGCCGGCTTGACCAGCCCGAGCACCGCGACCACGGCCAGCGCCAGCAGCTCCACCGCGAGGAAAATGCCGGTGACCCAGGCGTTCAGCTTGATGTCGAACACCGCGACGATCGCGGCGAGCACGCACGTCACCGCCGCCACGACCGCCGGGGACACGCCGGGCAGCACCACGCTCAGGTAGGTGCCGACGCCGAGCGCGATCACCGCGACGATCAGCACCTGCGTCACGATCATGATGCCCAGCACCATGAATCCGGGCAGTTTGCCCAGCGTGCGGGCGGCGATCGTGTACTCGCCGCCCGCGGACGGGAAGGCCGAGCCCAGTTCGGCGTACACGAAGGCCATGAAGATGCCGACTACGGCGGCGGCGAGGAAGGCGTAGAAGGCGCCCGATCCGGCGCCGGCGAGGACGCCCGGCGCGATGACGAACACCGAGGACGCCGGGCTGATCGCGGAAAGCGTGATCAGCAGCATGCCGAGGGTGCGCAACCCGCGGCGCAAGACGGGGGTGGACAACGCTGGCCTCCATCAAGTCGTTGCTCAAGTACGTTGTTTGAATGGAACTCAAATAACCAGCCGGGCGTTCAGCTAAGGCCCTCGCGCCCGTCACGTCAAGGGTTCAGCAGGTCTCGATCCGTCCGGGGGTTGCGTTTTTCGAGATTTGTTCAAAGAATCAAGGCATGGCAAGACCGAGCAAGGCCCCCGAGCGGCGGGCGGAACTGGTGGCCGCGGCGCGGCACACGGTCGTCGAACGCGGCGTGCTGAACCTGAAGCTGCGCGACGTCGCGGACCACGCCGGCATGTCGCCGGGTTCCCTGTTGTACTACTACCCTTCCCTGAGCGACCTGCTCGAAGACGTGCAGCAGGAGGCCGTCGAACGCTTCTGCGTCGCGCGCGAAGCCGCGGTGGCCGCCGAGGCCGACCCGCGAGCCCGGATGCGCGCGATGATCCGCAGCGGACTGCCGAACGGCAAGAACGACGAACTGTGCGTGCTGCTCTACGAACTGGGCACCATCGCCCGCCGCGAACCGGCGTACGCCGCACGGCACATCGCGTTGTACGAACGCCAGGTCCGCGGATATGTCGGAATCCTGGAAGCCGGTGCCGCGACCGGGATTTTCGACCTGACCGACGACCCGGTCACCATCGCCCGCAACCTCGTCACCCTCGAAGACGGGTACGGACTGCACCTGACTCAGGCAGTGCCGCCGCTCGACCGATCCGTCGCCGAGGCGGCAGTGCTGTCCTACGCCCGCGTTTCGACCCGATGCTCCCTGGAGGACCCCGCATGACCCGCGCCCGCGACCTAGGACTCGCCCTCGGCGGCAAGCCCGGCCCGCACAACGCGATCACTGATATCCCAGGCGTCGAGGTCGGATACACCACCCTGATCGACGGAGATTCGGTGCGGACCGGGGTCACCGCGATCCTGCCGCGCGGCCGTTCCCGGTTCGATGTGCCTTGCTCCGCAGGCACTTTTTCGTTGAACGGCAACGGAGAAATGACCGGCCGCGCCTGGCTGGCCGAGACCGGCTCGCTGACCCTGCCGGTCCTGATCACCAGCACCCACTCCGTCGGACAGTGCCATCGGGGCACGATCGACTGGGTAGTGCGGGAACGCCCGGACGCCGCGGCGGAGTGGCTGCTGCCGGTTGTCGCGGAGACGTGGGACGGGTACCTCAACGACGTCAACGCCCCGACCATCCGGACCGACCACGCCGTCGCCGCCATCGATGCGGCTGCCTCCGGCCCTATCGCCGAGGGTTCCGTAGGCGGCGGCACCGGGATGACCTGCTACGGGTTCAAGGGCGGTACCGGGACTTCATCGCGGGTTGTCGCTCATGGTTCGGACAGTTATACGGTCGGGGCCCTGGTGCAGGCGAACTTCGGGAGCCGCCCGGAACTCACTGTGGCCGGGTCGCACCTAGGCGCCGAGCTTCTTGACGACAACCCGATGGCCGACACGAACTGGCTCGCTCCGGCGGGCGCGGGGTCGGTGATCGTCGTGATCGGGACTGATGCGCCGCTGTTGCCTGGGCAGTGCACCGCGCTGGCCCGCCGAGTGCCGCTGGGGTTGGCTCGCACCGGGACCACCGGGTCGCACTTCTCGGGTGACCTGTTCCTGGCTTTCAGCACGGCTAACGCGGGCGCTTTGACCAGCCACTTCCCCCGGCCGGACGATGAGCCTTACGAGAGCATGCGGTTCATTCCGTGGGGTGCGATCGACCCGTTCTTCGAGGCCGTGGTGCAGGCGGTCGAGGAGGCGGTGCTGAATGCGCTGGTGGCCAACGAGGAGATGGTCGGGCATCGGGGGCACCGGGTCCCGGCGCTTCCCTTGGCGCGCTGGGGAGCCTAGAGCAGGCGCGGCGGGCTCGCCCGGGCGCTTGGCTGACCACGCGCCGCGCCCGGGCGAGCCGGGGCTTCCGCACTACAGACCCGCCCCCGCCGAGAAAGCCTCGTGAGTGCCTGTCGCGGTTCTAACCGGGATGGGCACTCACGAGGCCAACCCACCAGCTACCGGTCGCGACGCTCCGCGTCCCTCATCTTCAACGCTGGCGTTTCACCCAGCCGCAAGATGCCGATCGCTTGGTTGCTGACCTGGGCCCCGTTCGCCACCGAGTGCAGGATGCCGTTGTACACGAGGTCCCAGATTCGTCGATCCAGTTGCAACTCGTGCGAGCTGCGGGAAAATCCGCCGTCTTTGTTGTAAAGCCAGAGATGGAAGGTTGTTCCCCCGTAGGACGCGTCGATCTTGGTCAGGTAGTACAGGTCCAGCCAGACTCGTTTCTTCATGCCCCACCTCGAGCGTTCCACCAGCAGCCAGTCGGCGCCCGCCGCGTAGGTCAAATACGTGAACGGGCTGGTCGTCAGGAACGTGAATACCGCGATGACGACCCAAAGCTGCCAGTACTTGAACGCGCTCAAGCCCATGCCGCGAACCAGGGAGACACCTGCCACCAACACCAGCATCAATGCCAGACCTACGACAGCACCCATGACCTTCCCGCTTCGGCTCTCTCGATGCCAGGCCAGCGCAGGTCCCTTGCCGGGAGGGGGATCCGGCCGGAAGGAGGGACGATTCTCCCGGGTTGGGTCGGCGTAACGCGGCTGCCGCTCTCCTCCGAAGTAGCTGAGGCCGTGCGGCGGAAACGGTTCACCGGTCCGCGGGTCCGGCCGCGGAGGAAGACCGGCCGATCCACCGGCACCGTCTGGAGTAGATGCGTCTGTCATGAATGCGACTTCCTGCTTATTTCGGCACGAGCCAGTCGGCGACAGCTTGACCGCCGATAGCACCTGCGATTCCGCCGGCCGTGCCGGCGACGAAAGACCCGACCGGCCCCAGCGGGGAACCGAAGACGGCACCAGCACCCGCGCTCGCTAGAGCCGCACCCGCCGCGCCTCCGACTATCAGCCCGCCGGAGTCCGCGACAGCTTTGCCCCAGGACTGTTCGCCGCTAGCCGCTCCAATCGACTCGTTCACCACAGTCAGGGCACTGCCGACGTAAGGCATTCCTTTGAGGAGCTTCTGTCCGGTCCTCAAGCCCAGACTCGCTTCTTCCGGGAGAACATGAACACTGTCTTTTCCGGGATACTTCGCGATCCAATCGCGGACTTTCTCCGGGACCTTGTCGACGTACTGCTGAAACTGCCGCGCCCGAGTCTCGTACGCAGCCTTGTTGTCCCGGGCTTTGCCGGCGGCCCACGCCAGGTCCTCCTTGTTGAGCGCTGTCAGGCTGACGCGCGTGCCGTGGGCCCAGTCGTCAAAGAACTGGGCGCTGGCCGCGGACCGCTGCGCGTTGAGAAGCGCTTCCTTACGCGGGTTTTCGAACGAACTGATGTAGCCGTTGACCCGCGCGATGGTGGTGGTGCCTACCACGTAGGCGTCGATGTCGAGCCGACCTGACGGCGGCTGGAGCGCATGTTGGAGCGCCCGGTGCGCGTTCCCTTCGGTGGTGCGAGCGGCGTCGACGATCGCCTTGCACTCGTTGTATGCGGCGACTTTGCCGTTGTACTGGAAGACGAGGGTGTTGTACTGCTTGATGTCGCCTTGGTAGGTGCCGACCGCCCGGGTCGCGCCGCCTGCGGTGCACACTTCGACCGGAGTGCCCGGTTTGTTCACGGGGATCGGGTCGGGCTCGACGATGAACGGGCCGTCGACCCGTAGTCCTCCTGCGTGCGCGTGGGCGAGAGCGTCGTTCATTCGAGCGGTCACCGCGTCCAGCGACGCCGCGAACTCGCGGAGGCCGCGCTCGGCGGTCTCCGCCCACCTGGCCATGTCGTCCGCGGCGACGTCGATGTTGGCGATCGACTCTTGGAACGCCTGGCTCGAAGGTCCGTGCCAGCCCGCCTCGGCAGCGCTGCGTGCGGCGCGGACATTGCCCGCGGCGCGATGCCCTGCCTCGGCGACGGTGCGCAGCCAGTCGGCGGCGGCAACGCAGGTGCCGGACGAGCCGTTCACGGTGGTGTTGAGCGCCTGTCCCATGCTGACTTCCCCTTCAGCCGTGGACGTGTGTTTCCCGCTGCGTATCAGGATCGTCGGCGTGTCGGTCGTTGAGCTTGAGCTGCCCGGCGTGGGTGTTTTCGATGTCGTCGTAGGCACCGCTGGCAGCGTGCACCTTCTCCGCCGCGCCACCGGCCGCGCCAGCCGCGCCGACGCCCATTTTCACCAGGTCGTCCAGCACAGTACCTACGATCGCGGATGACGCGCCCGCGTCGACTCCGCGCACGACCTTCGAGGTGACATCGTCGAGAACCTTCTCGCCCTCGCGGAGCCGGCCGACGATGCCGTCGAGCGCTCCCTCGGTGAAGCTGTAGCCGGTCGTGTCCCCATAGGGCGCGGACATGCCTATTCCCCTCCGATCACTGACCGAGATGTCCAGTCGTGCACGGGTGCGGCATGCCGGGACTCCTCCGCGAGCACGGGATTGAGCAATACCCCGTGCGCTCCCGCCTCGTCCGCGACGGCTTCGAGGTCATCGCCGTTGACCGCGACCCAGGGTTGAAACGGTCCGCATCCCGCGGCCAGCAGCTCTGGCGAGGTGTAGGCCAGCAGCATCGGCCGACCAGCGCGAACCGGCTGCAGTTCTAGTTCCACCACCTGCTGACCGGCCCGGACCGGACGGGAGGGCACGTAGAACCGGCCGTCCGGTTCAGCTAAAGGCTCGGCTCGCTCCAGCGGAGACTGTTCTCGGCCGTCGACCTCCGGGTACCGCGGCGCGAGGTCGAGAACGGCGTCGAAGACCACGATGCCGATTCCCAGCTCACGGCATGCTTCGAGCAGCCGGTCCCGGGCGACCTGCGTCCACGGCTGTCCGCTCCCGCAGGCATCGACCAGCCGGTCAAGCGACGAATACGCCGCGACCGCGAACTCGTTCCTCTCGGTACGACGGACCTCAAGCTCGCCCGGTTGATCCGCTGCTCCGGAAGTGACCAGTACGAACACCAGATCCGGCAACCGCTCCGGCACGTCGTCGAGACGTACGAGCGCCTGGACAACGTTGGACGCGTCGGAGTGACCCGCCATCCCTACCCCCTGCACCAGCGACAGTGCGTGGTCGAGCAGTCACTGTAGTGGCGAAACCAGGGAATTGTCAGCAGGACCAAAACAGCCATCGTCCGATAGACGCACGCGACCAGCGGATATGTGCCGCGACATGCCCGCAGATGTCACCTCGCAGTGCCCGCACTGACCCCTTGCCCGACCCGCCAGGATCGTATATCTTTTGAGATATCTTCCTCTCCCGACGACATCCGGGCAGGTCAACCCCCATGAGTCCCGCATCGAGCACCACCCCGCCGGAGCGGCCGGGCAAGGTCATCGCGCTTCATTTGAACTACCCGTCCCGCGCGAAGCAACGCGGGAGGACCCCGGCGAAGCCCTCGTACTTCGTCAAGCCCACCACCTCGATCAGCGCCTCCGGCACCCCCATCGAGCGTCCGGCGGGCACCGAACTCCTCGCCTTCGAGGGCGAGATCGCGCTCATCATCGGCAAGCAGGCCCGCCACGTCACCCCTGACCAAGGCTGGGACCACGTCGAGAGCATCACCGCCGCCAACGACTTCGGCGTATACGATCTGCGGCACGCGGACGGCGGTTCCAACCTCCGTTCCAAGGGCGGCGACGGCTTCACTCCCCTCGGCCCGGCCACGATTCCCGCCGCGGAGGTCGATCCCCGGAACCTCCGCGTGCGCACCTGGGTAAACGGCGAACTCGTCCAGGACGACACCACCGAGGACCTCATCTTCGACTTCGGCACCCTCGTCGCCGACCTCTCCCAGCTGAGCACCCTCGAACCCGGCGACGTCATCCTCACCGGGACGCCGGCCGGATCGTCCGTCGTGAAGCCGGGCGACACCGTCGAAGTCGAGGTCAGCCACGGCGACCTGACCACCGGCCGCCTGGTCACGCCGGTCACGGAGGGCACCACGCCGCTCCCGAAGTTCAGCGCTCAGCCCAAAATCGACGACAACCAGCGCGAGCAGGCTTACGGCGACAGGGAATCCGCAGGACTCCCAGCGGAATTCGTGCTCACCGAGGAACTCAAGACCAAGCTCACCAGCGTAGGCACGGCGACCCTTTCCGCCCAGCTGCGCAAGAACGGCTACAACCACGTCTCCATCGACGGCCTCGGCTCCACCCGTCCGGACACGAAACTCATCGGCCGCGCGAGGACTCTCCGCTACGTCCCCTTCCGCGAGGACCTCTTCAAATCCCACGGCGGCGGCTTCAACGCCCAGAAACGCGCCATCGACTCGCTCAACCCCGGCGACGTCCTGGTCATGGAAGCCCGCGGCGAAAAGGGAACCGGCACGATCGGCGACATCCTCGCTCTCCGCGCGCAGGTCCGCGGAGCAGCGGGAATCGTCACCGACGGCGGCGTTCGCGACCTGGCGGCGGTGGCGGCGCTGGACATCCCGACCTACCACTCCGGTCCGCACCCGGCGGTGCTCGGTCGCCGCCACGTTCCCTGGGACGTCGACATCACCATCGCTTGCGGCGGAGCAACAGTTCAGCCGGGCGACGTGATCGTCGGCGATTCCGACGGTATCCTCGTGATTCCGCCGCACCTGGTGGAAAAAATCGCGGACGCGGCCATCGAACAGGAACGCCAGGAAACGTTCATCGCGGAGCAGGTCGCGAACGGCGAAAGCGTCGACGGCCTCTATCCGATGAACGAGCACTGGAAGGCCAGGTACGCCCAGTGGCGCCCGTAGCCGGCGAGAGCAAATCCCAGCGCGCGTACCGCTGGATCAAGGACCGGATCGCCGACCGGACTTTCGGTCCTGGCTATCGCTTGGTGCTGGGGCAAATCGCCAAGGAACTGGACGTCAGCGTCGTCCCGGTGCGCGAAGCGATCCGGCTGCTCGAAGCCGAAGGGCTGGTCACGTTCGAGCGGAACGTCGGCGCGCAGGTGGTGATGGTCGACGAGACCGCGTACGAGCACACCATGCAAACCCTTGCCCTGGTGGAAGGTTTCGCCACTTCGCTGTCCGCGCCGAAACTGTCCACTGAGGACATCGAACGGGCGCGCGCGGTCAACGAGCAGATGCGGCTGTCGCTGGAGAACTTCGAGCCGCACCGGTTCACCGAGCTGAACCAAGAGTTCCATTCAGTCCTTTTCGAACCGTGCCCGAACCCGCACGTGCTCGACCTCGTGCACCGCGGCTGGCATCGGCTGGCCTCGCTGCGCGATTCGACGTTCAGCTTCGTCCCGGGCCGCGCGCACGAATCGGTCAAGGAACACGAACAACTGCTGGTGCTGATCGAGCAGAACGCCGACCCGCTCGAACTCGAGCTGGCCGCGCGCCGGCACCGCACCGCCACCCTCGACGCCTACCTCGACCGGCGGGCCGCCCCGCCCGCCGAAGCTCCCTAGGAAGGACCCCACCCCATGAGGTTCCGCAGTACCCCGAACGCCATCACCGGCTCGATCGCGCCGCTGATGACCCCGTTCCTCGACACTGGAGAGGTCGACCACGAGAGCCTGGCCAACCTGGTCAACTGGCAGATCGCGTCCGGTTCGCACGGCGTTTCGATCGGCGGCTCGACCGGCGAACCCGGCGCGATGACGGTGGCCGAGCGCGCGGAGACGATCCGCACGGTCGCCAAGGCGGTGGGCGACAAGGTGCCGTTCATGCCCGGCACCGGTTCGGCGAAGCTCGACGAGACGCTGGAGCTGACCTCCGAGGCGCGCGACGCGGGCATCGACGCGGCGCTGATCATCACCCCGTACTACGCGCGCCCCACCCAGGAAGCGCTCTACAGCTGGTACGCCACGGTCGCGAAGGAATTCCCGGACCTGCCGATCGTCGCCTACAACGTGCCGAGCCGGACGTCGGTCGACCTCGCCCCGGAGACGGTCGCGCGGCTGTTCCGCGATTTCGACAACTTCGTCGGGATCAAGGAGACCACCAAGGACTTCGAGCACTTCTCCCGCGTACTTCACTTGTGCGGCAAGGAATTGCTCGTCTGGTCGGGCATCGAACTGCTGTGCCTGCCGCTGCTTTCCCTCGGCGGCAACGGTTTCGTGAGCGCCACGGCCAACATCGCCCCGGCCGCCAGCGCCGAGATGTACCGCGCGTGGACCGAGGGCGACTTCGACCGCGCCCGCGAGATCCACTACGGCCTGCACCCGCTGGTCGACCTGCTGTTCGTCGAGACCAACCCGGCGCCGGGCAAGTGGGTGCTGGAGCAGCGCGGGCTCATCCGCTCGGGCTTCGTGCGCCCGCCGCTGATCACCCCGACCGAACCGGGCATCGCCCGGATCACCGAACTGATGCGCCAGGGCGAGCAGTACCTCTCGCCCGTCGACGGCTTCACCGTGGAAGGAAAGTGACCATGACCGCGCACTACGTTCCGGAGAACCTGCCGGAGCACATCCGCCACTACATCGGCGGAGCGCCGGCCGACAGCGTCTCGGGCGAGACCTTCGAGGTGCTCGACCCGGTCACGAACAAGCCGTACCTGACGGCTTCGGCGGGCAAGGCCGAGGACGTCGACCTCGCCGTCGCCGCGGCGAAGGAAGCCTTCGACCACGGTCCGTGGCCGAAAATGCTGCCGCGCCAGCGCGCCCGGATCCTCAACAAGATCGCCGATCTCGTCGAGAGCCGCGACGCCCGGCTGGCCGAGCTGGAAACCTTCGACACCGGCCTCCCGATCAAGCAGGCGCTCGGCCAGGCGCAGCGCGCGGCGGAGAACTTCCGCTTCTTCGCCGACCTGATCGTCGCGCAGGCCGACGACACCTACAAGGTGCCCGGCCGCCAGGTCAACTACGTCAACCGCAAGCCGGTCGGCGTCGCCGGGCTGATCACGCCGTGGAACACGCCGTTCATGCTGGAGAGCTGGAAGCTCGCGCCGGCGCTGGCGTCCGGCTGCACCGTGGTGCTGAAGCCCGCGGAGTTCACGCCGCTGTCGGCGAGCCTGTGGGCGGACATCTTCCGCGAGGCCGGCGTGCCGGACGGGGTTTTCAACCTCGTCAACGGCCTCGGCGAGGAAGCGGGCGACGCGCTGGTCAAGCACCCGGACGTCCGGCTGATCTCGTTCACCGGCGAAACCACCACCGGCGAAACGATCTTCCGCAACTGCGCGCCCGGGCTCAAGGGCATGTCGATGGAACTGGGCGGCAAGTCCCCGGCCGTCGTGTTCGCCGACGCGGACTTCGAAGCGGCGCTGGACTCCACGCTGTTCGGCGTATTCTCGCTCAACGGCGAACGCTGCACGGCGGGCAGCCGGATCCTCGTCGAGCGCCCGATTTACGAGGAGTTCTGCACCCGGTACGCCGAGCGCGCCCGCAACATCGTGGTCGGCAACCCGCACGACCCGGCCACCGAGGTCGGCGCGCTGGTTCACCCGGAGCACTTCGACAAGGTGATGAGCTACGTCGAAATCGGCAAGACAGAAGGGAAACTGCTCGCCGGCGGCGGCCGTCCGGAAGGTCTCGAAACCGGGAACTACGTGGCCCCGACGGTGTTCGCCGACGTGAAGCCGGACGCGCGGATCTTCCAGGAGGAGATTTTCGGCCCGGTCGTGGCGATTACGCCGTTCGACACCGACGAGGAAGCGCTGGAGCTGGCCAACAGCGTCAAGTACGGCCTGGCCGCCTACGTCTGGACCGCTGACCTCACCCGCGCGCACAACTTCGCGCAGAGCATCGACGCCGGCATGGTCTGGCTGAACTCGCACAACGTGCGCGACCTGCGCACGCCGTTCGGCGGGGTCAAGGCGTCCGGCCTCGGCCACGAAGGCGGCTACCGCTCGATCGACTTCTACACCGAACAGCAGGCCGTGCACATCACGCTCGGCGACGTGCACACGGCGCGCTTCGGGGCCGGGAAGGACAAGGCATGACCACGACCCCGCCGGACGTCATCCGTTGCGCCTACGCGGAACTCGTTGTCAGCGACCTGAAAGCGTCGCGAGAGTTCTATGTGGACGTTCTCGGTCTCGTCGTGACCCACGAGGACGACGAAGCGATCTACCTGCGCGCGTTCGAGGAATACCTGCACCACTCGCTGATCCTGCGCAAGGGTGCGGAGCCGGCGCTGGCCGTGCTCGCGTACCGCGTACGCAGCGAAGCCGAACTCGACGTTGCTGAGGCGTACTACCGGGAACTCGGCGTGCAGGTGCGCCGCATCCCGGCGGGCACGACGCGTGGCATCGGCGAAGCGGTGCGCGTGCTGGACCCGCTCGGCTTCCCGATCGAGTTCTTCTACGAGGCCGAGCACGTCGAGCGTTTCACCCAGCGCTACGACGTGCATGGTCCGGGCGCGTTGTCGCGACTGGACCACTTCAACGTGAACACGCCGGACGTCCCGGCCGCGCGGAAGTACTACGAGGGCCTCGGCTTCCGGGTGTCGGAAGACATCGTGGACGACGAGGGCACCGTGTACGCGGCGTGGATGTTCCGCAAACCGACCGTGCACGACGTCGCGCTCACCGGTGGCGCGGGCCCGCGCCTGCACCACATCGCGTTCGCGACGCACGAGCGGCACCAGATCCTGCACATCTGCGACCACCTCGGCGCGGTGCGGAAATCGGACCAGATCGAGCGCGGCCCGGGCCGGCACGGCGTGTCGAACGCGTTCTATTTGTACGTGCGTGACCCGGACGGGCACCGGATCGAGATCTACACCCACGACTATTACACCGGCGACCCGGACAACCCGGTGATCAGCTGGGACGTGCACGACAACCAGCGCCGCGACTGGTGGGGCAATCCGGTGGTGCCGAGCTGGTACACCGAGGCCTCGCGGGTGCTCGACCTCGACGGGAAGCTCCAGCCCGTCGAGGAGCGCACCGAAACGAAGGAAATGGACGTGACCATCGGGGCGGACGGGTTCTCCTACACCCGCGCCGACGGCGCCGAACAGGGTTTCAAACTGGGCGAACAAGTCTAAGGTGCGACCCGTCCGTGAAGGGCTCCTTGAGGGACTCTGATTCCCTCAAGGAGCCCTTCACGGACACGCAGCGGTACCGGCACTTCGACGGAGAGGTGACATGATGACGGCAATCTTGCAGACGCCGACCACGGTCGCGCAGGACTTCACGGAGTTCCGGTCCGCTGTCCTGCGATCGTTCGTGCCGCTGCAGGTGAGCACCGAGCACCGCGACCGGTTCCACGGCAGGCTGCGCACGCACGAGGCGGGAGAAATCGCGCTCACCGAGATCACCGCGTCGCCGCACGCGGTCGAGCGCACGCCGGAACTCATCGCCCGCGCGGACCGGCCGTGCTACAAGCTGAGCGTCATGCTGGCCGGCACCGGAATCCTCACCCAGGACGGCCGCGAGGCAGTGCTGCGGCCCGGCGACGTCGCGCTGTACGACACGAACCGTCCGTATTCGCTCGTGTTCGAAGAGAATTTCCGGACGCTGGTGCTGATGTTCCCGCAACAGCAGGTTGACCTTCCACGGGATCTGGTTGGTCAGCTCACCGCGGTGCGGATGTCCGGACGCTCCGGGGTCGGGAACGTGGTGGTGCCGTTCCTCGCGCAGCTGGGCGGGAATCTGGACGTGCTGACGAGCCCGGTGGGGGTGCGGCTGGCGCACAACGCGGTCGACCTGCTGACCACGATGCTGGCCACGGAACTCGACCTGGACCGCACGGCGGCCGACCCGCACCACGATCTGATGCGGCGGATCCGCAGTTATATCGACGCGAATCTGTCTCGTTCTGATCTTGGTCCCGCGCAGATCGCCGCGGAGCATTACATCTCGACGCGGCATCTGCATGGGTTGTTCCAGGAGCAGGGGACGACGGTGGCTGGGTGGATTCGGCAGCGGCGGCTGGAGCATTGCCGCCGGGATCTGCGGGATCCGTTGCTGGCGGCGCGTCCGGTTGCGGCAATCGCGGCGCGGTGGGGGTTTGTGGACGCGGCGCATTTCTCGCGGGTTTTTCGGGCGGCGTTCGCGCAGTCGCCTAGTGAGTTGCGTGCGCAAGTCTCGTGAGTGGCGATCCCGGTTAGAACCGGCATAGGCACTCACGAGACCACTACCCCGACGGCGCACGATGCGCCGCCTCAGCCCGGCACCCCACGCACCCGCCCGCCCCCGCACGCCCGCTTGGGTGCCCGCCCGCCCGCCTGCCTCTTATCCACATCTCCGATCCCCCCAGACCCCGCCTTCTCTCTTCTGCCCTCTTCGTCTTTCCAAACCACACACACCCCTCCCACTTCTCTACCTCTCCTCCCTCACCAC
>NZ_PQIA01000037.1 GCF_003385235.1 Amycolatopsis circi
CGAGCAGCTTGCGCACGCCCACCCACACGGGAATCGGCGGATCCACTTTCCGCACGGTCGACGGCCACTCGTTCACCTCAAGGTCACCCGCTCGCGTTCACGTTCCGGGCCGCCCCGGTTCCCGGCGGCCCGAGACGGGAGTCGAACATGTGTTCGCCTGGGAAGTCAAATTGGACTGGACAGCGCGTGACTGGGGTCTCGCGGCGCCGTCAGGTGTGCGAGAGCGGCCCCCGGGTACCCGGGAGACGTCGAGGTTTTTCGCGCGGGCCGGCAGAGACGGCTCGTCACCTTGGCGGCACACAATTCGCGCGAATGCCGAGGGGGCTCCGGCTCGCACCGGGAGAGAGCGATGACCGAAGACGCGACCGGCCGGCGATGGCCAGTTGCCCTCGACGACGTGACCAGCGCCCTCGAGACGCTGACCGCGGTGCTGAGCACCGAGGACGACTTCCGGCTGTTGCTGCACCAAGTGTGCGAGCAGGTCACCGCCGCGGTACCCGCGGTCGACGAGGCCACCGTCACCCTCCTGAGGGACGGCAATGCCAGCACTGCCGCCACCACCAGCGACATCGCCGCGGAACTCGACCGCGACCAGTACGCCGTCGGGGACGGGCCGTGCATCCAGGCGGCCAGCAGCGGGAAGCTCGTGCGGGTGGCGATCGCCGAAGCCGCCGAGCGGTGGCCGCGGTTCGCCCGCGACTCCGAAGCCGCCGGGTTCGGCAGCTTCCTGTCCGCTCCGCTGGTCGTCGGCGACGGGCAGTCCGGCGCGGTCAACTGCTACAGCGCCCACGACCACGGCTTCGCCGACCTGGACGAGAAACTGCTCGACCTGTTCACCAGCGCCGCCACCGCCGCCCTCCGCGTGCACGCGCGCTACACCCGCGCCCGCCAGACGGCCGAACACCTGGAAACCGCGCTGTCCACCCGGGCGGTCATCGACCAGGCCAAGGGCATCCTGATGGCGCTGCGGCAGATCGACGCCAAGGAGGCGTTCGCCGTGCTGGTCGAGCAGTCGCAACGGGAAAACGTCAAGGTCCGCGACCTCGCGGCCCGATTCGTCGCGTACGCGACCGGTGCCTCTTCGCCGGCGAGCAGCGAAGCCGCTCCCGACGTCGCGAGTCCCGAGGCAGGCTGAAGCCGAGCAAGCGGCGCCGGGTTACGGCCGGTGCGTAGCGGGTAAACGGCGCGCATGCGGATCGTGATCACAGGCGCGAGCGGCAACGTCGGCACCGCGCTGCTGCGCGCCCTGGAACCCGGCCATGAAATCACCGGCGTCGCCCGCCGGATGCCGGATCGCGCCGCCGAACCGTACTCGCGCGCGGAATGGCATTCGGTGGACATCGGCGCTCCGGGAGCCGAGGAAATCCTGCGGGACATCTTCACCGGCGCGGACGCGGTTGTGCATCTGGCCTGGGCGATCTCCCCCGCGTGGGGCGACCCGCCGATGGCGCGCACGAACGAAGGCGGCACCGCGAACGTGTTGAAGGCCGTCGGCGACGCGGGCGTCGGGCAGGTGGTGTGCGCGTCCTCGGCGGCTGCCTACGCACCGGAACCGCACGACGAAAAAGTCACCGAAGACTGGCCCTGCCGGGGGATCGCGTCCAGCGCGTACAGCCGAGGCAAAGCGGATCTGGAGGATGCGCTGGACCTGTTCACCTCCACGCATCCGGAGGTCGCCGTCGCGCGGATGCGGCCGTGCGCGATCCTGCAGCGGCGCGCGGCGGGCGAGTTCACCCGGTGGCTGCTCCCGCCGGTGCTGCCGCCTCGCCTGGTCGGCGGCCGGTTTTCGCCGGTGCCGCTGTGGCAGGGATTGCGGCTCCAGGCGGTGCACACCGACGACGTCGCCGAAGCGTTCCGGCTCGCTCTGGACCAGCGGGCGGTAGGCCCCTTCAATCTCGCCGCCGACCAGGTGCTCGACGCGGCGGCATTCGCGCGGGCGGCGGGCGGCACGCGGGTCCCGGTGCCGAAGCCGGTCGCGCGGACGGTGGCTCGCGCGGCGTGGCTCGCCGGGCTGCAGCCGTTGCACCCTGGCTGGCTTGAACTAGCCGACCAGGCCGCGCTGGTCGACACCTCGCGGGCGCGGCTCGTCCTCGGCTGGACGCCGCGGTACAGCTCCGCCGAAGCTGTCCAGGATCTGGTCGCCGGGATGCGGCAGAAGGACGGCGCGCCGTCGGCTCCGCTCGCCTCGTCGCGGCCTGGGCTGCTCGATCGCGCACGGGCGCTGGGCCGCGGCCGTCCGACCCGCCAGTCGCAGGCCTGAGCCTATGCACACCGTCGACGCGATCGTCATCGGAGCCGGGCACAACGGCCTCGTCGCGGCGAACCTCCTCGCCGACGAGGGCTGGGATGTCGTTGTCCTGGAAGAACAACCCGCTCCCGGCGGGGCTCTGCGCACCGAGGAAATCACTGCGCCGGGCTTCCGCTCGGACCTGTGCGCCGCCTTTTTCCCGCTCGGCGCGGCGTCCCCGGTGCTCCGCGGGCTCGATTTGCCCGAGCACGGCCTGCGCTGGCTCCACGCGCCGGACGCGCTCGCGCACGTCTTCCCGGACGACCGCTGCGCCGTCCTTTCCCGCGACCTCGACCGCACCGCGGAATCGGTCGCCCAGTTCGCTTCCGGGGACGCTAAGTCGTGGCGGGAGCTTTTCTCGCAATGGCAAGGTTTCCGCGACGAATTCCTGGACGCGTTGTTCACTCCATTCCCGCCTGTCCGAGCCGGTGCGCGGTTCCTGCGACGCACCGGTACCGCCGAACTGCTGCGGCTCGCCCGGATGCTGACGCTGCCCGCCCGCCGGTTCGCCCGCGAACGTTTCGAGGGCGAGGGCGCGCGGCTGCTGCTGTCCGGAAACGCCGCGCACAGCGACCTCTCCGTCGACAACGCCGGCAGCGCGGTCTTCGGCTGGCTGCTGGGAATGCTGGCCCAGGAGGTCGGATTCCCGGTCCCCGAAGGCGGCGCGAGCGAGCTGGTGGCCGCATTGGTGCGCCGGCTGCGTTCCAAGGGCGGATCTGTCCATTGTGGAGTTTCGGTGACCGAGGTGTTGGTGGCGCGCGGCAAAGCGGTCGGCGTGCGCTGCGCGGACGGCGAGCCGATCCGGGCGCGCAAGGCGGTGCTGGCCGACGTCACCGCGGAGACGTTGTACGGCAACCTCGTCGCGCCGGACTGGCTGCCCTCGCGGTTGCTGGCGGATCTCCAAGTGTTCGAATGGGACAGTGCGACGGTGAAGCTCGATTGGGCGTTGTCCGAGCCGATTCCGTGGACCGCGAAGGACGCACGCGGCGCGGGCACCGTCCATCTGGGCTGCGGCGAGGACGGCTTGTCCGCGTTCGGCGCGGAGCTGGCCCGAGACCGCGTGCCCGAACAGCCGTTCCTGCTGCTGGGCCAGATGACGACGGCGGACTCGTCCCGATCCCCGGCCGGGACGGAAGCCGTGTGGGCCTACACGCACATCCCGCGCGGCAGCGACCGCGACACGGTGCGGCGGCAGGCCGAACGCATCGAGGCGACGGTGGAACGCAACGCACCCGGGTTCCGCGACCTGATCCTCGCCCGCCGCGTGCAAGGCCCGGCAGAGCTGGCCGACCACGACGCGAACCTCGTCGGCGGCGCGGTCAACGGCGGCACCACGGCGATCCACCAGCAGCTGTTCTTCCGCCCGGTGCCCGGCCTCGGCCGAGCCGACACTCCCGTCGACCGGCTGTACCTCGCCAGCGCCGCAGCCCACCCCGGCGGCGCGGTCCACGGCGGTCCCGGCGCGAACGCCGCACGCGCCGCGCTCGCCCGGGACCATCCGCTGGGCCCCGGATACGCCGCAGTGATCCGCGCGGCGAACCGGGCCGTCTACGGCTGAGCCTGCCCCGTACCCCGCCAACGCCCGAGCACCAACGCCGACAACCGCGACAGCGACTCCTTGTTGCGCGGCCCGAGCATCAACGACTGCAGGCTCTCCGGCAAAAACCCGCCAACCCCGCCAGTCACCGACTCAGCCATCCGAACCGTCGTCTCCCCGGCCCCGTTCGGAACCAGCGAAAGCTCGATCTTCGCGGTGCCGAGCGCCCCGCCGCGAGCCTCCAATTCCAAGGAGACCCCCGGCTCGACCGCCAGCACCGCCGTCGTGTCCTCCAGTTGCAGCGGCCATCCCCCGACGCTGTGGTGGATGCGCGCGCCCACCTGGGGCCAGCTCGCGTCGACATCGCGGATGTGGCAACTGCCGACCACCCAGCCGGAATAGGACCAGCCGTCCGCCAGGATCTCGAATACCGCTTCCGGCGGCGCTGGCACCGTCCGGCTCACCTCGACCATGCGACTCCTCCTCGTCTCCCTGCCTGATTTCCCCCTCGCAGAGCGAGCAAACGCCCGGCTCCCGCGGGGTCCGGCGAGCGGGCGCGCCCGGGCTGCTCGCCCGCGAGGCGTCTCGTAGGGTGGAGGATCTGGGATGTCAGGCGGCGCGAAGGGGGCCACGACGGTGGAGGGCCAGCATCGGCAGCCGCTGTGGAAAGCGATCGCCGCCGCGCCCGAGGCGGTCAGCAGCCGGGACAGCTGGGCACAAAAAGTGTGCCTCGCCTGCGTGGAGACGATAGACCAGGTCGACGCCGCGATCCTGTCGCTGCGGGCCGGCCCGCGTTCGGAAGAGGTGCTGGGAGCCAGCGACCCGTGGGCGGCCAGGCTGGCGGAGCTGGAGTACACCGCCGGAGAAGGGCCGGGGGCGGAGGCCTTCGAGACCGGAAGCCCGGTGCTGGTCCCGGACCTGAATGTCGACCAGGTGCGCTGGCCCGGGTTCGCCCAGACCGCGCTCGCGGCGGGCGTCGGCGCGGCGTTCGCGTTCCCGCTGCAGTTCGGGGCCATCCGGCTCGGCACCCTCGAACTCGTCCGGCACCGGCCGGGAGGGCTGACCAGCCCGGATACGAGAGACGCCGCGCTCGCCGCCGACCTGGCCACCGCGGCGTTGCTGCGGCAGTCTCGCGAAGCCGAACGCGCCGGGCTCGAATTCGCCCCGCGCGCACTGATCTCCTACCAGGACGTGCACATCGCCACCGGCATGCTCGCCGCCCAGCTGCGGATCAGCCTCGACGACGCCTTTGCCCGCCTGCGCGCCCACGCCTACAGCACGAACCGGCCGCTTCTCGACGTGGCCACGGACGTGCTGGAACGCCGCATCACCCTTGAGGAGCCGTCCGAATGACCCATCCCACCGACGAGAACGCCGGGAGCCGGGCGACAGACAGACACGTCGGTCTCCTGCCCGCGGACGTCCCCGCGGCCCTGGCCGCGATCACCTCCCGCCTGGTCGGCAACCCGGACAACGCCGCGGTGCTGCGCCTGATCACCGAGGTCGGCACCGGACTGCTCGGCGCGCGCGGCACCGGGGTGCTGCTGAAGGACCCGCGCGGCGAACCCGCCGTCGTGTCGGCCTCGGACGAGGCCGCGCAGTTCGTCGAGCTGCTGCAAACCGAGCTGCGCCAGGGACCGTGCGTCGACTGCATCGCGACGGCGGCCGTGGTCGCCGCTCCCGACCTGACCCGCGAGCGAGACCGCTGGCCGGGCTTCGCCAGTGCGGCGCTCGCGGCCGGGTACCGGGCCGTGGTGGCGGTGCCGCTGAAGCTGGACGGCGAGGCGGTGGGCGGGTTCAACCTGCTGTTCGCCGCGCCGACCGAACTGCAGCCGTGGCAGTCGGCGCTGGCGCAGGTGGTGTCGGACCTCGCGGTGCTGGCCCTGGTCCAGGAAACCGGCACGCGGCGCTCGGACCGGCTGTTCGAGGCCACCCTCGCCTCGCTGAACGACCGGGTCCAGCACAGCCAGGCCGTCGGCGTGGTCGCCGGGACCCTCGGCACCGACCCGGAAACGGCCCGCTCCCTGGTGAACGGCTACGCGGCCCGGCACGACCGGCCGCTGCGCGAAGTCACCCGCGCGCTGGTCGACCGCACCCTCGACCCGGCCGACCTCGCCGGCTGACCCCGGTCAGGCCCAGCCCCCGTAGTCCGGATCGGCCCGGCCGTCGGCGGCGGCGTCGGCGACCTCCGCCAGCCGCGCGGCTTCCGCCCCCGCCCCGTGCGCGCCCGCGTCGCCGGTCAGGACGCGCAGCGCCTCCTCGGCGTCGCACCCGTGCGCGCTCTGGAGAATGCCCACCGCCTCGTCGATCGTCGTCCGGCCCGCCACCGACAGGCGCAGCAGCCGGGCCGCCTCGGCGTTCGCGGCGTCTTCCAGGCTCTGCAGGGACATACCTCTACCGTCCTCTCCCGTTCCGGCGCGCGCCAGTGCCCTCGCGGCGCCGAGACGGCGGGCGAATTGAGCTGCGATCTACGGCAGCCGTCCTCGCGTCCCGAATGCGAGGACCGCGAGCTTTCCGGGAAGACGCCCGCAGATCGCTCCGAATTGATGAACCCCGGCCTCTATCGCGGACCCGGGCGGGGGCGCACCATAGAGCCTGGCACCGACCGGACGCACTCCCCCGACTCCAGCGGGAAGCAACCATGCCGAATTCGCGGGTTCCCAGCCCAGCCGCCGTCGAGGCGGCGGTGGCCGCGGCACTGCTCGCCCCAGGCACCTCCGACGCGCCGCTCTGGCAGTGGCGCACCGGCTACCACACCCTGCACCTGTACGCCGAGCCGGACCGGTGGCGAGCCGTCGACGACCCCGCCGGCCGTTGGCAGACGCTCAGCAGCGGCGCGGCACTGCACCATCTCCGGGTCGCCTTCGCCGGTCTCGGCTGGGCCTGCGCGGTGGACCGGCTGCCGTGCCCCGGCGAACCGGACCATCTGTCCGTCGTGACGCCGCAGCCGGGCGAGCCGGCTCCCGGGGAAGCCGCGCTGGCGACGTCGATCGCGCGGCGGCGAGAGGACTTGCGGCCCTGCGGCGCACGGCCGGTACCGTCCGAATGCCTTGACCGGCTTTCGCAAGCAGCCGCCCGCGAAGGCGCGGTTTTGCACCCAGTGGAAGACCTCGCGGTCCGCAGATACCTCATGACCGCGATCGGCGAAGGCGCCCGGGTTCCCGCCCAGATGCGTCGCGAGGAGGTGTACGCACGAAGCGCGTCCCTCGTCGCCGCACAGGGTGTTCTCGTCCGTGCTGCTTCGGGGACCGCGGGAAACCGGCTGCCGCTGCCCCAAAGCGAGGCGGAACCTCGAAACGACGGCGCGTCGCTGCTGGTGCTCAGCACCCCCGGCGACGATCCCCTCGCCTGGCTGCGCGCGGGAGAGGCGCTGAGTTCGGTGCTGCTGACCGCGACCGGGTACGGACTGTCGTCCGGACGGCTGAGCCGGACCGGGTGCCGGCTGCGCGCGACGCTCGCGGAACGCGTCACGCTCGGCCAAGCGCCGCAGGCGGTGCTGTGGGTGGGACGGCCGCCGGTCGGCGTGAAGCGGCTCCAGATGACGAGGTCGCAGGCGAGCGTCGACGACGTGCTCGAACCGCTTCAGGCACCGGCGAAACACGGTCGCTGACCGGCCGCTCCAGCTCTTCGGCGCGGTCGTCCACTTCCCACTGTGCCTAATGGACCCGGCCCGCGCTCCGGTGCTTTAGAGTGGCACCGTGGCAACGGGAACCGGGGAATTTCGCGACGCCGAGCGCCCCGGGCGCCGGCCGATCCTTTCCGATGTCGCGCGGCTGGCCGGAACCTCCACGGCGGTGGTCAGCTACGTCCTCAACGACGGGCCCCGCCCGGTGGCCGAGAAGACGCGGCGCAAGGTCGAGGACGCCATCCGGATGCTCGGCTACCGGCGCAATCCGCTCGCCGGGGCGTTGAGCGGCGGCCGGTCCAATTTGGTCGGACTGCTGGTGCCGGACACCGCGAACGCCTTCTTCGGCGAGATGTCGCGCTGTCTCGAAGCCGAAGGACGCCGCCGGGGATTGCTCACGCTGCTCGGCAATACCGGCTACCGGCCGGGGCTCGCCGACGAATACGGCGAAGCGTTCTCCGAGCTGCGGCCGCGCGGGATTTTCGTGACGACCGGTGAAAAGCCGCGGCTGTCGACGGAAACGCCGTGTGTGTTCCTGCAGTGGGCCGCACCGGACGACACCTCGCCCAGCGTGGTGTTCAACGACTTCGACGGCGGACGGCTGGTCACCGAGCACCTGCTCGGACACGGGTACGAAGACATCTTTTGCGTGGCAGGCGAAATCGCGGTCGGACCGGCCGAAGGCCGCGAAGGCGGCTGGCGCCGGGCGATGGCGGACGCCGGGCTGCGCACCGAGGGCAGGCTGGTCCGCACGTCCTTCGACAAGGTCGAGGCGGGGCGGGCGGTGCGCGAGGTGCTGACGAGCAGCCGCCGGATCCGCGCCGTCTACGCGACCACCGACGAGCAGGCGCTGCTGACCATCCGCATCGCGCACAGCCTGGGTTTGCGCGTGCCGGAAGACCTCGCGGTCGTCGGCTTCGACGGAACTCGAGAAGCCCGGCTCGGCAACGTCCCGCTCACCACGGTCCACGTTCCGCTGGAGGAATTCGCGGTGCGCGCGTTCGATGCCCTGGACGGCCAAGGCGATTCGTCGGTCGTCTTGGACGGAACGCTCAGCATCGGTGTTACCTGCGGCTGCGAACCCGGTGCCGCCGAGGAACCCGCGCACGCCGGAGCAGCCGCAAGCGGATGACTGCCCCGCCGCGGCGACCGCGCGACGGGGCAGTTCGCTACCGCGCGAGGGTGTTGTGCTCGTCCGAGGCGTACTCCGGGTTCAGCGACAGCGCGCTGAACCGGAACGGCCGGTCCACGCGCGTGAAGCCGAGCGGGCAGTGCCGGGTGCCCGCGGGCAGATAGACCGAACCGCTCGTGGTGATCACGTGGCGGACGCCCTCGATGTCGAGGTAGATCTCCGCGCCGAGGTCGTCCGGGTCCGCCGGGTTGTTGCCGTGCCAGATCAGGACCTCGTCGTAGTCGTGCTGGTGCTCCTTCACCCACTGCACCGGAGCGTCGCATTCGCTGATCCACGTGTAGGTGAGGTGGATCTTGCTCTCCGGCACCTCCTTCGCGCGCATGAGGGCGAGCGATTCGCCGACGTTGGGCGGTTCGACGACGCCTGCCGCGGCGCCCTCGTTGACGAGGTCGTCGAGACAGTTCGGCATTTTCCTCACGAACAGGTGCTCGTACGGACTGGTCATGCGGCTGCTTCCTCCTCTGCTCCCGGACCGGGTCGAGCCGGTGGCAGGCTCACTCTAAACGATTAGCTTCTCCACTTGTAGACTCTTCCCTCGCACGAGAACTGGCCGTACCCTGTGGCGACGCCGGGTTGTCTAACGGCTTAGATTTCTGGCTTCCCTGGAGGTTCCCGGTGTCGCGCAGACCTCGATCCCTGCCCACCCTCCTGCTCGCCGTCGCGCTGCTCGCCGGCTGCGGCCGTCCGGACGACGCGGCCGCCGGGAGCGACACGCTTCGCATCTCCGTCTCCGCCGACGCGGGCGAGGTCCTCAATCCCTACGCCAGCAACCAGGGCCCGATCCAAGAGCTGCGCAGTTCCCTCGTCTTCGAGGGGCTCACCGCGCTGGACCCGGCGGGCAAGACCGAATGGCGGCTGGCGACCGGCATGACGCCGAACGCCGACCGGACACAGTGGACGATCACGCTGCGCCCCGGCGTGAAGTTCAGCGACGGCACCGAGTTCACCTCCGCCGACGTCGTGTCGAGCATCAAGTACCTGCGCGATCCCGCGCACGCCGCGCAGGGCCTGGCGCTGATCCAGATGATCGACCCGAGCACCGTCCGGGCGGTGGACAAGCTCACCGTCCGAGTGGGGCTGACCGAGCCGTTCAGTCCGTTCAAGGACATCTGGACGAGCGTGCTGCTGCCGATGACCAAAACCGGGTCGGCCCCGGCGAAGCCGATCGGCACCGGGCCGTTCGCGGTCAAGTCGTTCGCCGGGGGCCGGGAGTCCACAGTGGAGCGATTCGGCGGCTACTGGGGCAAGAAACCGAAGCTCGCCGCCGTTCAGCTGATCGAGTACCAGAGCCAGCAGGCGCAGGCGAACGCGCTGCTGTCCGGCCGCGTCGACATCGCGTCGAACACGACCCCGACGATCGCGAAGTCGCTCGTCGGGCGCGGCGGCATCCAATTGCTCGACAGCAAAGGGACCTTCAGCCTGCAGATCGGGCTCGACACGGCGGTCGCGCCGTTCCGCGACGTCCGGGTGCGCCAGGCGTTGCGGCTGCTGGTCGACCGGCGGCAGATCGTGTCCAACGTCTTCAGCGGTTACGCCCGGATCGCGAACGACTACGAGACGACCACGCCGCAGTGCGCCGCGCCGGATATCCCACAGCGCGCTCCGGACATCGCGGCCGCGAAACGGCTGCTGGCCGAGGCCGAGCAGAGCGATCTGTCTTTCGCGATCACCACCGACGGCCTGCTGCCCGGCATGTCGGAGCTGGCGCAGGTCTTCGCGCAGAACGCCGCGCTGGCGGGGGTCAAGGTGACCGTCAATGTGGTCCCGACGCCGGAGCTGCTGGCGAAATGGGGCCAGTGGCCGGCTTTCGTCGACTACAACCCGGTCCCCTACCTGCCGTCCGTGCTCGGCGGGCTGCTGCCGGACCGAGTCGGCAACGCCGCGCACTGGAACAACGCCGCTTTCGCCGGGCTGGCCGGCGAACTGTTCAGGTCCCCCGAGCAGCAGCAGTGCCCGCTCATGAACCGGATGCACGAGATCGAATACACCGACGGTCCGTACATCATCCCCGCGTTCTCCGACGTGCTCCTGCCCCACCGGGCGGCAGTGCAAGGGCTGGTGCCGGATGTGAACGGCCGCCCGCTGTCGTTCCTGACCGAGGTGACCGTCGGATGACCGCACGGTGGCTCGTGCGCCGGCTGGCGCTCGGCGTGCTCGTGCTGTTTCTGGTCTCGGTGCTGGTTTTCCTGGTGACCCAAGCGTTGCCGGGCGACGTGGCCCGGATCGTCCTCGGCAAGGAAGCGACGGCCGAGCAACTGGCGAACCTGCGGCGCCAGCTCGGGCTCGACCAGCCGCTCGTGTCGCAGTACGGCCACTGGCTCGGCGGATTGCTCACCGGCGATCCCGGCGTGTCGCTGCAGAACCGGGAACCGGTCTCGGAAATCCTCGGGCCGCGGATCGTGAACTCGTTCACGCTCGGCTTCGTCTCGATGGCGCTGATCCTGCCGCTCTCGGTGGTCGCCGGAGTGCTGAGCGCCGCGCGCCGCGACAGTTTCGCGGACAAGGCGTTCGTCGCCGTCACGTCGCTGAGCATGGCGCTGCCGCCGTTCGTCGTGGGAATGCTGCTGATCGCGCTCTTCGCCACCTCGATGCTCGGGGTGCTGCCGGGAGTTTCGGACATCCCGCCCGGCGACCTGCCGTGGTGGCACCCGGCGGAACTCGTGCTGCCGGTCGCCACGCTCACGTTCATGGGGGTGATGTACTTGGGCCGGTTGGTGCGCGCTTCGGTCATCGACGCGCTCGACAGCGAATACGTGCAGATGGCCGTCCTCAAAGGACTCAGCCGCCGGCGCATCCTGTTCCGGCACGCGCTGCCCAACGCCGTCGCGGCGAGCCTTCCGGCGGCCGGTCTGGTCGCGGCCGTCACGATCACCGGCGTCGTGGTGGTCGAATACGTCTACTCGTATCCCGGGCTCGGCACGGCGCTGGTCAGCGCGGTGAACTCGCACGATCTGCCGGTGCTGCAGGCGTGTGTGCTCATCCTCGCGGCCACGTACTACCTGTGCAATCTCCTCGCGGACGTCCTCGCCGCAGCGGGGCGCACCCGATGAGCGTTTCGGTGGTGCGCCGCGCGTCCCGGACCGGTCGCGCGCGGCTCGGACTCGGCTTGCTTGCCGCGATCGCCTTCATCGTCATCTTCGGCCCGCTGCTCGCGCCGTGGCCGCCGACCGCCATCGTCGCGCCGCCGTTGGAGGGGCCGAGCGCGGAATTCCCGCTGGGCACAGACCTTCTCGGCCGCGACGTGCTCAGCCGCCTGCTGTCCGGAGGCGGCACCCTCACCTGGATGACGCTGCTCGCCACCGGAATCGGCGTAGTCCTCGGGGCACTCATCGGCCTGACCGCCGCCTACCGCGACGGCATCGCCGACACCGTCCTCATGCGAGCGATGGACGTCGTGCTGAGCTTCCCGGAAACCATCTTCGTGCTGGTGTTCGTGGCCGCGTTCGGCCGCCATCCGTTGCTCACGGCGTCGCTCGTCGGGGTGGCGTTCGCGCCCGGCGTCTCGCGAGTGCTGCGCGGTGCGGCACTGCCGGTACTCGACAGCGAATATGTCTTGTGGGCCAAGGCGAACGGCCTGCCCGGGCGGCAGATCGTCCTCGGCGAGGTGCTGCCCGGGGTGACGTCGCCGCTGATGGTGGAGGCCGGGATGCGGCTGGTGTGGGCGGTCACCGCGATCGCCTCGCTGAACTATCTCGGCTTCGGCGTCTCCCCGCCCGCGCCGGACTGGGGGCTCATGGTCAGCGAGAACCAGGACGGCCTGGCCGCCGCGCCGCTGCCCGTGCTGGCGCCGATCGCGCTGATCCTCATGATGGCGCTCGGCGGCAACCTCGTGGCCGAGTCCGTCGCCCGGACTGTCAGCCGCACGGAAGGGAAGAGCTGACGTGGCCAAGGAAGTCGCGGTGTCGGGCGTGACCGTCGAGGCCGCCGAGTATGCCATCGTGCGGGACATCGGCTTCGAACTCGGCCGCGGCGAGGTCCTCGGCGTGGTCGGCGAATCAGGTTCCGGCAAAAGCACCCTCGCGCTCGCCCTGCTGGGTTTCGCCCGGACCGGCGCGACGATCACCAGCGGACAGGTCGTTGTCGACGGAGTGGACCTGCTTTCCTTGCCTGCCGCGGAATTGCGTCGCGCACGAGGCCGGAAAGTCGCGTATGTGCCGCAGGATCCGGCGACCGCGCTCAACCCGAGCCTGCGCGTGTCGACCCAGTTGACCGAGGGATTGGACCGGCCCGCCCTGAACCGGGTGCAGCACTTGCTGGACACCGTCGGATTGCCCAGCGACGACGCGTTCCTGCGCCGCCGCCCGCGCCAGCTTTCCGGCGGCCAGCAGCAACGGGTCGCCATCGCGATGGCCATCGCCGCCGGACCGCGGCTGATCGTGCTCGACGAACCGACGACCGGACTCGACGTCGCCACCCAATCGCGAGTACTCGACCTGGTGCGGAACCTGTGCCGGACCCGCGACCTGGCGGCGATCTACGTCTCGCACGACCTCGCGGTGGTCGCCGACGTCGCCGACCAGGTGATGGTCATGTACGGCGGTGAGGTGGTCGAACACGGCCCCGCCCGCGCTGTCCTCACCCGTGCCGCGCATCCTTACACCCGCGCCCTGCTGGCGGCCGTGCCGTCCGCGACCCATCGGCAGCGGCTGGTCCCCATCCGCGGCCGGACGCCCAGCATCGACGATGCCCGCGTTGGCTGCGCCTTCGCGCCACGCTGCGACTACGCCACGACCGCTTGCCGCACAACGCATCCGGTGCTGGCACACGGACCCTCCGGAACCCTCGCGCGGTGCATTCACGCGGAAGAAGTCGCCCGGAACGCTTTCGCCGCTTCGCGCGCTCCAGAACCGAACGCACCTCCCCCGGACCAGGCGGCACTGCTGTCCGTCTCCGGCCTGAACGCCAGCTACCACGGACGACAGGTCGTCTTCGACGTCTCTTTCGACCTGCGGCCCGGCCAATGCCTCGCCGTCGTCGGCGAGTCCGGCAGCGGCAAAACCACCATGTCGCGGTGCCTGGCCGGACTGCACCCCGAGCAGCAAGGCGAGGTCACCTTCGAAGGCAAGCCAGTCCCAGCCGCCGCAGCCCGCCGAGACTCCCGCACCCGACGCGAACTGCAGTATGTCTTCCAGAATCCGTACGGCTCGCTCAGTCCACATCGGACGGTCGAGAACAGCCTGCTGGTCGCCCTGCGCCACTACTTCGGCGTGAACCCCCGCGAAGGCCGCCGCCGGGCCCGCGCCGCCCTCGACCGCGTCGAAATCCCGTCGCGGCTGGCCGACCGCTACCCGTCGGAACTGTCCGGCGGACAACGCCAGCGAGTCGCCATCGCACGGGCCTTGGTGTGCGAGCCGAAACTGATCATCTGCGACGAGGTGACGTCCGCATTGGACGTTTCGGTGCAGGCGTCCGTGGTGGAACTGCTGCGCTCCCTGATGGACGACGGGCCGTCGATGATCTTCGTGACGCACAACCTGGCGGTGGTGCGCAGCATTTCGGACGAGGTCGTCGTGCTGAGCGAAGGCCGGGCCGTCGAATCCGGGCGGACTGACCGCGTGCTTACTGCACCGTCGCATGCGTACACGAGGAGCTTGCTCGCCGCGACGCTAGACATCCCCGACCAGATCAGTCCGCGCTGACGCGGCGATAGCGGATGTGGGTGGTCAGCGGTGAATGGAGCACCTCGACGGGCTCGAAACCGAACGATTCCACCCCGTCGAACATGCGCTCGCCCGACCCGAGCAAGACGGGCGCGATGTCGAGAGTCAACTCGTCGACCACCCCGGCGTTCAGCGCCTGCCGAACCGTCGAAGCGCCGCCCGCGATGTCCACCCCTTTGCCTCCGGCAGCCTCGCACGCCGCCGCGTAGGCAGCGTCGAAGCCGTCAGTGACGAAGTAGAACGTCGTCCCGCCCTCCATCCGGATCGGCTCGTGAGAGTGATGAGTAAGCACGAAAACCGGCGCGTGATACGGCGGTTCGGCACCCCACCAGCCCGACCAGTCCTCGTCCCACTCCCCGCGAACGGGACCGAACATGTTGCGCCCCATGACATACGCGCCGCGGGGCCGCATGAGCCACCCGCTGGCGGTCTTGTCGGCGTCGTTCGCCCGGGGATCGCCGATGTGCCACCCGTGCAACTCCCGCCCCCGCACTCCAAGCGGCTCGTCCCGGCTCTGCCCCGGCCCGGCGACGAAACCGTCCAGCGAAATCGACATATGGCAAGTCGTGTCCGGCACGGTGGGCCTCCCTAGTGATTGCGGTTTGCAAGCGGTTGGGAGGAAGATAGCAGGCAGACGCGGTGAGCGCTACGCGTTGCGGAGATTCTCCGCGGGTCAGCCCGCCAGGTGGCGCAGGAACGTGGTCGTGCGATGCCACGCGAAGTACGGTTCGGACGCTTCCCGATGGGCTCCGCAACGACGTCCGGCCAGGTGCTGCATGCGGAGTTTCAGACTCCCGGCCGGAAGCTGGTCGAGCCGCACGGTCTGGATGCAGCCGGTCTCGTCGACGGTGACCCAGCCCGATTCATACAGGACGTCGCAGCCGAAGCTGCAGGCGAGCATCGCGATGTCGCGGAGGTTCCTTCGTTCGTCGTCAGTGCAGGCCGCGCGTTTCTTTACGTGCGCCGCCACCAGGAACTCCAACGGGAACTCGTCGCCGCACAACGCGCAGGGAGCGGAAACGCGTTCGTTGGCGAGCAGCTTGCGGAGCCGGGTCTGTTCGGTCCGGACTTTGACCTGGGTCTTCACGTCCAACTCGCCGAAGTGGACGTCCGCCGCGGGTTCGGCGCCGGAGCGGTCGAGCGTCAGCGTCGTCGGCGACGTGGCTCTGCTGACGTGCGGCAGGTTGGCCAGCACCGCCCCGACGAAAGTGCTCCGGTGACCTAGTTCGGCAACCGAAACCTCGAGCGTGCCTCGCGCGGCGAGCACGTCCAGCCCGTGCTGGATCTCGCGGAGAGGAACGGGCTGCCCTTCCGGCGACCGGTCAGTGCCCACCAGCACCGAGTCGTCCTCGACCTTGAGGATCTGGTTCCCTTTGCCGGTGGGGGTCGAGATCGTCTCGCCGATGAGACCCCGGACCAGGTCCTTCGCTCGCGGCAGCACTCCGTCCGAAGCAGGCTCCGCCAGATCGGCCGCGAGCCGGGCCGCATCGTCCGGGCCGTAGCCCGGAACCTCCAGCCGCAACTCGATCCGTTTCTGGTTGTTGCCCTCCTTCGCGCCGTCTTTCCGGCCGATCTTCCCCTGCGCCCGGGTGATCTGCCGCCGCACCTGCTCGATGTTGCGCTCGTCGGCCAAAACGATCGGAGCCGGGACAATACTGCGCTCCTCCTCCGGCAAACGGGCGGTTTGCGTTGACGCCACAACGCCCGACACCACCACCGCCTGCCGGTCTCGAAGGCGCTCGAGCAACAGCGTCAAGGCGGAGTTGTACTGGTAGTTCCGCGGGTTCGGCCCGGCGCCCCGGCCGCCCGCACTCTCCATGACCAGGCTCAACCGCCCGCCGTCGGCCACCACGGAGAACTCGGCGTTCAGTTCGACGCCCTCGTCGTTGCTTGCAAGCACGAGATCAGCCTGCCAGACCGGCCGAGGCCCGCGAGCAGGGTCAGAAAAGCGACCCCACCCCGACCGCCGCGCACACCGACAGGAACAGTCCGCCCACCGCGAAGCCCAGCGGTTTCTGCCGCCACGCCGTGTGGCGGTCCAGGGCGTACCAGCCCGGGCCGGTCAGCAGCAGGGCCAGCGCCATCGCCGCGAGCGTCAGTTCCAGTTCGAATCCCGGGCCGGTGGTTCCGAACAGGCCGCCCGACCACTTCACCCGCACCGCGCTGATCGCCACGCCCAGCAGGCCGGCCGCGGCGAGCGGGGTCAGCAGGCCCAGCGCCAGCAGGACGGCACCGCCGACCTCGGTGATTCCGGTCAGCCAGGTCAGGAACTCGATGTTGTGGCTGAAACCGCAGCCCTGCAACAGGTTCTCGAAATGCGCCATGCCCGAGCCGCCGAACAGGCCGAAGACCTGCACGAGCCCGTGCGCCCCCATCGCGACCGACAGCATCAGCCGCAGCACCAGCAGACCGAAGTCCAAGCCGCCATTCTCATCCGACCAACGGGACATGTTCGCCACGCCGACACCCTAGCCATCCCGCCGGCCGGTCCGGGCGACCCACCGGACGTGTCGCACCCAAGAAGCCCGCCTCACGACGCGGAGGCGGCGCCCTCGGGCAGATAGCTGTCCCGGAAACCGAACGCGCTCGGCGAGGGTCCCTTCTCCCGCAGCAGTTCCAGTCGCTGCACAGCCTCCTCGACCGACGGGATATGCCCGGCGGGAACCCACCACAGCACCTGGAACGGCGTCTTCGGCAGCTCGAACCATTCCGAGCGGCGGCGCAGCATGTCCAGGTGGCCGCTGCGGTAGACGTAGTCCCACAGCGCTTCGCGGCTTTCCCAGACCGACATGTTCACCAGGACGTCGTCGCCGAGCGGGGTCCGGATCGCGGTGGCGTCGTTGCCGCCGTCCTCGACCAGGCGCCATACGAAGCCGGGCGCGTTGTCGGCGACCTCGTTCAGGGTGTCGAGCATCGACGTGAAGCCGTGCATCCGGGGGTCGTCGAGGGGGTGTCTCGTGATGCCCACGTTGAGCTGGGCGAGGTGATGTTCCGTCACTCCTTCACCTCACCATCGCCGGACCTTCTATGTCAACTCTCATTATTTTTAGAACGTTCGACGACCACGCAGCACAGCCCGGGACGCGGATCCATCCGGGCCCGCAGGCCTTCGGCGTCTTCGAGCAGCCCTTCCAGCAGCGCCAGGTTCATGCCGCACACCAATCCGGGATGCCGCTGCGAGAGGACATGGAAGGGGCAGTTGACGAGACGCAGGACGTCGTCGTCGAGACGAGGCTCGTAACCGCGGGCTGCCAGCAGTTCCTTCGCGGCGTCGAGATCTTCAACCGGACCGGCGGCGGCACGGCCCTCGCGCCGGGCGGCGGCCTGCAGTTCGGTGTCCAGCCGGGCGACCTCGGCAACCTCGGCCAGCAGATCGGCGGCGGTGCGGTAGTCGCGCGCCGGGACGGAGAACTGGCGCTCGGCGCCGGACCGGCGGTAAAGCTTCGCCGGGCGGCCGGCACCCGGACCCGAACGTCCGCTCAGCCGCTTGCTTTCCGTCTCCAGCAGCCCCGCGTCCACGAGTTTGTCGAGATGGAAAGCGGCGAGCGTGCGCTGGATTTCGACGCCTTCGGCCGCTTCGTTCCGGCTGACGTCGTGATCCTGGGAAACCACGTAGTCATACAGCCGCCGCCGGACGGGATCCTGCAGGACGGCGATCGCCTCGATGTCTTCCACCCATCCAGTCTAAGAACAACGACGATGCGCGTTAGAGGGGCTCGGGCTCGCTCCTCGTGGATTTCCGGCGAGCAGTGGCCGACCGCGGCGGCTCGGCGCGCATGTGGTCGCGGACGCGGGTCATGATGCCGCCCAGCGCATCCAGGTCCGAAGTGGACAGTGGAGCGACCAGCAACCGGCGGACGACCTCGACGTGCCCGGGAAGCACCTTCGCGACCAGCTCCCGACCGGCCTCGGTGATGCCGACGACCGTCGCGCGCTGGTCTTCCGCGCTGGGACCGCGGGTGACCAGACCGGCCTTTTCGAGCAAACCAGCCTGATGAGTGAGGCCGCTGCGGCTGTAGACGACACCGTCGGCCAGCTCGGTCATCGTCAGCTGCCCGTCCGAATCGGCGAGCCGGGCCAGGAGTTCGAACTGCACGTAGCTGAGGTCGCCCTCGGCCCGCAGCTGCTGCGTGACGGCGTGCTGCAGCAGGCTCACGGCCTCCATGAGCGCGAAGTAAGTGTTGAGCTGCCGGGGCTCCAGCGCGTCCGCCATGAGGCCAGTCTAGATGCTTCGAAGTCGAATCATTGTGGCCGTCCTCACGTCTCCGAGACTTTGCTTCGACATCGAAGCATACTCGTCCTCAGATTGTTTCAACTTCGAAGCACATTACGGAGGACGTCATGAAAGCAGTGCGCTACCACCGCTACGGCGGAAGCGAAGTCCTGGCCTTCGAAGAGGCCGAGCGGCCCACGCCCGCCGAGGGCCAGGTGCTCGTGCAGGTCGCCGCCACCTCGTTTAACCCGGTGGATCTCGGGATCCGCGCGGGCGGCCTGCAGGAGGTATTTCCCCTGGCCTTCCCGCACGTGCCGGGCATCGAGGTCGCCGGGACGATCGCCGAACTGGGCCCGCGGGTCGAGGGCCATGAGGTCGGCGACGCGGTCGTCGCCTTCCTGCCGATGAACCTCGACGGCGCGGCCGCCGAGTACGCCGTCGTTCCCGCCGACGCGCTGGCCGCCGCCCCGCAGACGGTCGACCTGCCCGACGCCGCCGCGCTGCCGGTCGGCGGGCTGACCGCTTGGCAGGCGCTTTTCGACGACGCTCGCCTGCAAGCAGGCCAGACGGTCCTGATCAACGGCGCCGGAGGGACGGTGGGCGGCTTTGCCGTTCAACTCGCCCATCAGGCGGGCGCGACCGTCACCGCGACCTCGAGCCCCCGCACCGAAGAACGCCTCCACGAATATGGAGCCGACCGGATCGTCGGACACCTCGACTTCGCCTCCGGCGCGCTTGCTGTCGACGGAGCGCCGTTCGACGTCGTGGTCAACCTCGTTCCGACTACTCCGGAGGAGACCGCGGCGCTCGTCGACTTGGTCGCCGACGGCGGGGCGCTGGTCAGCACCACCACTCCCCCTCCCGAGAATCCTGGACGCGGGATTCGGACCGTTCGGGTGTTCGTCGTCAGCAATGCCGAGCAACTGGCGGAACTCGTCTCGCGCGTCGACGCGGGGGCGTTGCGGATCACCGTCGCCGACCGTCGGCCGTTGGCGGATCTCCCGGCTGTGCATGACGAAGCGGCCTCGGGACGGCTCGTCGGCAAGACCGTACTCATCCCCTGAAAGCCCCGGTTCGAGCACTGAAGGACCCCGCTTTCAGTGCTCGAACCAGGCAGCCTCATTTCCGAGCTTTCGCCAGGCCCGCCGGAGTCGCGCCCAGCCACCAACGCGGGTCCGCCGATCCGTCCGTCGTACGGCCGTCACGGTGAACGAAGAACCGCTCGTCCCGGCCGGGCGTGGCGAACTCCCCGGCCAAGCCGCGCATCAACCACTCCGCGCCGAACGCGAACACTTCCGCAGCCGTCCCGCCCAGTGGATGGAATTCGTCCTCGTAGACGCGCATTTCCTTGGGAGCACGGATTTTCTCGTAGGTTTCGAGCGCGCTCTCCACCGGCGTCAGCTCGTCGAATTCGCCGATGCCCAGCAGGACCGGGCAACTGATGCCGGTCACGAGGTCGCCCAGCGGCATCTTTTCCTTGAGATCGCGGTCGAAAGACGCCTCGTCGGCGTAGCCCGCCATATACAGGTAATTGTTCTTGAAGCTCGGCTGCGCCCGTTCGAAGATGGTCTCGAAATCGCCGGACACCGCCTCGAACGCGGCCACCGCGCGCAAACGGGTCCCCGGTGATGCCGCAGCGCGCAATGCCCAATAGCCGCTCATGCTGATGCCGAACATGCCGATCCGGTTTTCGTCCACTTCGGACAGACCGGCGAGATACGCCGCATAGGTTTCGAGAGCGCGTTCGTAGTTGTCCAGAGTCACCGTCAGCCCGCGCGCCCGAGTCTCCCCCTGCCCCGGCCCCTCG
Organism: Amycolatopsis circi; assembly: GCF_003385235.1. GTDB lineage: Bacteria > Actinomycetota > Actinomycetes > Mycobacteriales > Pseudonocardiaceae > Amycolatopsis > Amycolatopsis circi. The sequence continues at coordinate 20,322 of NZ_PQIA01000037.1, forward strand.
ACGGACAGCGCCACGACTCCGCGCGAGGTGTAGTAGCGCTCGGCCGCGAAGATGTAGTCCTCCTTGATCATGTCCATGCCAGGACCGAGAATCACCGCCGGGGCACCGGAAACCGGCTGCGCGGGAAGGTGCAGGAGGCCGAAGATCTTGCCGCCTTCGAAGTCCAGCTCTACTCGGCGCACCGTGTTTCCGCGAAGCTCGCTGAGCCGGGCCACGCACGAATCGCAGCGCTCGCGGAACTTCGCCTTGCGCCCGTCGCCGGAGTCGAAGATCGAATACTGCGCGCGGCCGTACATCACCGCCGCGCGCAGGTACAGATCCGACGCCGTCCTGCGGTAACCGAGCCGCTCGTGGTGCGCGGCCCGCTCTTCGGCCTGTCCGGCAACGACCGCCCACGCCTTCGGCAGCATCGCCCCGGAACGGACCATCGCGAACACCTTGTCGAAGTCGGCGTGATCGTGCCCGAGTTGTTCGAGCGTCCCCTTGCCTTCCGGGTGCAGCGCGTCGAAGCCGCCCTGCGCCAGCGCGATGTCCAGGGCCCAGCTCTGCCCGGCCGAACGTGTCGTCATGATCGCCTCCCTATTTGCCTAAGTACTTAGTCAATGTGCCACGGCTAGACTCCGCCCGGCAAGGAATGCGGCAGGCACCACAGGAGAGCGAACCGATGGGCGACGAGGCGATCACCCGGCTGGCGCGAGCCGCTTACCGGCTCAGCGCGGCCGATTCCCGGCTGCGCGGCCGGGCGACCCGCAGCGCCGAAGCGCTTTCGCTCGCGCACGCCCGCGCGCTCAAGAGCCTGGCCGAACACGGGCCGATGACGGTCAATCAGCTGGCCGGGCACGTCGAGACGACCGGAGCCGCGGTCACCCAGCTCGTCAACGGCCTGGCCAACGCCGGTTACGTCACGCGCGAACGGGCCGCTTCCGGGGACCGCCGCACGTCGATCGTCGCGTTGACCGATGCGGGCCGCCGCCGCCATGAGGAGCGGGAGCAGATCCTCGCCGCCGGACTGCGCGAGCTGACCCAGGACCTCGACGAACACGCGATCGACGCCGCGGGCACGGTGCTCACCCGGCTCGCTTCGCTGTACGACCGGCTCTGACCTTCCTCGAGCCAGCGGCGAACTCTATCAACTGATTGAATCGGCTGATAGAGTCCGCGCCATGGGCACCGAAGCCGCGCGGATCCCCGCCAGTCGCGGGGCGGCGACCGAGCAGCGCCTCATCGCCGCCGCGGAACGGCTTTTCGCCGAACAGGGCGTCGGGGCGGTGTCGCTGCGGACCGTGATGCAGGCGGCGCAGACGAACGTCGCGGCGATCCACTACCACTTCGGTTCCAAGGAAGGCCTGCTCGACGCGGTCCTGCGCAGCCGCCTCGGCCAGGTGACCGGCGAGCGGAACGCGGTGCTGCGGGAATTCCCCGAGAAAGACGTGACCGCACGCGAATTGGCCCGAGCGTTCGTGCAGCCGGTGGTCGCGGTGCTCGAATCGGGCGGCGAATGCTGGATCCGGCTGGTCGGCCGGCTGCTGGCCACCGGCGGCGACGGACTGGACGCGGTCGCCGAATCGTTTTTCGAGCGCAACGCCGTCTTCGTCGAACTGCTCGACCGGCTGAGCCCGGGCGTCCCCCGCCGGACGCTCGATTTCCGGCTGTCCCAAGCGATGACCGTGACGCTGAACGTCCTCGGCGACGTCGGCCGCACCCGCCGCCTGCACGGCCCGGACGCGGCGGACTGGACCACCGGCCAGATCGTCGACGACCTCGTCGACGTCGTGACCTCCGTACTCGCCGGCCCGCCCGGGGCCCGCCGCAGGAAGTGAGGAATCGATGGGAACCAAGCAGCGAGCGCAGATCGAGATGACGCCCGAGGAGGTGTCGGCCTATCTCGCCGCCCAGCGCACCGCGACCCTGGTGTCGCTCGGCCCCGACGGGCATCCGCACGCGGTCGCGATGTGGTTCGCGCTCATCGACGGCGTGCTGTGGTTCGAAACGAAAGCCAAGGCGCAGAAGGCAGTCAACCTCCGGCGCGATCCGCGGGTAACCGTGCTGATCGAGGACGGCCTGACCTACGACGTCCTGCGCGGCGTTTCGCTGGAAGGACGAGCCGAGGTCGTCGACGACCCGGACGCGCTCTGGGCGGTCGGGGTCAACATCTGGGAGCGCTACCACGGCGAATACACCGACGAGGTGAAACCGATGGTGGAGTTCATGCTCCGCAAGCGAGTCGCGGTCCGCGTCGACGTGGAGCGGACCCGTTCGTGGGACCACCGCAAACTCGGGCTGCCCCCGATGCCGCTCGGCGGATCGACCGCCGCCGGCTGACGCGTTCGCCCCGCCAGGAGGTCACGATGGGACGCTTTTCCCTTCCCGAACAGGCGCCGAAGGGCCTGGACTCGCCGGTGACAGCGGCGATGATGAAGTACCTGGCCAAAATCCAGGTCAAAGTCTTCACCCTGACCGGCGGCCGGGTCGGCAGCAAATGGCGCGTCGGAGCCGGTTTCCGCAAGCCGGTGCCGACCCTGCTGCTGGAACACCGAGGCCGCAAATCCGGGCGGCGGTTCACCACTCCGCTGCTGTACCTGCGTTCCGGCGACGATCTCGTCATCGTCGCTTCCCAGGGCGGTCTGCCCAAGCATCCGCAGTGGTATTTCAATCTGCTCGCGGAGCCGGAAACCCGCGTGCAGCTCAAGGGCCGCCGGGATGTTCCGGTCGCGGCGCGGGTCGCGTCGGCGGACGACCGGCGCGAACTGTGGCCGCGGCTGGTCGATCTGTACGCGGACTTCGCGAAGTACCAGGAGTGGACGGACCGCGAGATCCCGGTCGTGGTGCTCACTCCCCGCTGAGGCTCACCCGACGCGGGACGTCGCGCGGCTGGTGAACCGGAACTCGATCTCGACCGGGAGGTCGTCCAGCTCCAAGGCTTCCTTGAGCCGCGGCACGCCTTCCTCGGTGATGCGGCCGCGGATCTCGCCGAGGTCTACGTCCGGTTCGCACGTGACGATCAGCGCCAGGGACGGGTTCGCGCGCGTCCCGGCGAGCGACGCCCGAGCCTGATGCACTCCGGGATATCCGCGCAGCTCTTCGACAAACGGGGCGACCGCAATGTCGGCATGCAATTCAGTACGGCCATGTGCCGGGTCGGTCTCGAACCTCCACAGCTTGGTACGCGGCCGATGCGCGAGCTGGGCGATCAGCCAGCGCAATGCGAGCAGTCCCACCACTATCGCCGCCGCAGCGATCACGTAGAACACCCAGCCCGGCGGCTCTCCCGTGCCCGGCACGATCGGTGCTGCCGGGTCGACGAGCCGCAGCACGCGGAAGTGCGTCGCCAGGCCGAATCCGCCCGCAGCAAGCAACACGATTCCGAACACCGCGAGGAGAGCCCGATTGAGCGCGGCTGGCCGGTTGACGCTGGTCATGACACCTCCCTGGTAGCGCGAACCCGCACCGACACCGCAGGCCGCCGCGCGGGCGCGATGCGGTCCAGCCGGGATTCGACCGCGGTACGGACAGCGTCGGCCAGCCCGTCGGTCCGGGTGCGCGCCGTTTTGACCCGCACCTTGACCTTCCGCAGGCCGGTCGACAGTCGGGCTCGGTCGACACCGTCCACATTCGCCGCAGCGGCACGCAATGTGGTGCGGTAGCCCGTGGTGTCGGCACCGGAGTCCGGGTCTCCCGTGAGCGGGAGGATGCGACGTTTGCCGGGCAGGAGCGCCGCCCACAGCAGCGCCAGCCCGATGACGGCGACCGCGCCCGAGACGAGCGCCGGAACGAGATCCGTCCAGTGCGCGTCGTGGACGGCTGCGGCGACCGCGCGGTAATCCAGCCACGGCTGGTGCCCGGTGAGCCGCTGGATGGCCGCGACCGCGGTCAGGACGCACACGGCCAGCAACGCAACGGCGGTCAAGGTGGCCGGAAGAGTCCGGCGGGTACGGCGTTTCATTCGCTCCTCCTTCGCCCAGTGGCTCCGCTGTGCAGCGCTGTCACCGGCTGCTGCTTGGTGAGCTTTTCGATCGCGGGGGCCGCCGCCGACAGCACGCCAGCGGCCAGGGTCGCCGGAACGAGGCCGACCCCATGCGTGTCGTGGCGACCGTCCGTGGTTGATGCCCAGTGAGCCGCTGAATCGCCCCGCCGGAGGTCAGCCGTCCGGCTGGCCGGAACGCACCGGCAGGTCCGTCGGCTCACTCGACCCTCCTCCGCCCAGCGGCCTCGGTATGCAGAGCCGTCACGGTGATGCTGACGCGGCTGACCGGCATCCCGGTCAATTCCTCGACGCGCCCGCGCACATGGCCGCGAACCCGTTCGGTCGTCGCGCCGACCGGGGCCGGGTACTCCAGCGAGATCCGCACGTCCAGCTCCACCTCGCCGCCCGCGATCCGGGCGGCCGTTTTCGCCGAGCGGTCCAGCGCTTCACCGCCGAGGCTGATCCCGAGCGTGCGCCCGGCGGCCCCGCCGACCCGGTCGATCTCGCTCGCCGCGTGGGCAGCCAGCCGCTCGACCGCGTGCTCGCTGATCGTCAGGCTCCCCCGCTCCTCCGCCGCGGTCCCGGCCGCGCGCTCCATCGCGACAGCCACGGCTCACCCCCGATCGCGGCCGGTGAGCTGCGAAAGGTCGAGCTTCCCGTCCAGCAGACGGCCGACCAGCAACCCGACCGCACCCAGCACAAGAACGAGAAGAAACGCGCCGAACCCGCCGATCGCGGCGGCAAGGCCCAGCACGAGGCCGGTGATCAGTCCCAAAGCAGTCGCGTTCACGACACCGTCTCCTTCCGGTTTTCCGACTTCTCCACACCGGCCCCGGACAGAACCGGTTCTTCGACATCGGCGACGACCACGTGCACCGGACGACCGGGCAACGCGACGGCCGCGCGCACCGCGGCCGCGACCTCGTCGACCGCGAACGGCATGCGGACCGCCACGCCGACGGTGACGTCTTCGTCAGTCACCCGCACTCCGGCGACCCGGCGGCCCGGACCGAGCGTGGCGATGCGGCCGAACCGGCCGCCGTGCACGTCGGCCACTTCCGGCAGTGCGCGCACGGCGGCGATGATCCGCTCCGCTTCGGCGAGCGGGCTCACTGCACCCGGCCGCTGTCGCCGGACGCGTCTTCCTCCTCGTCGGACGGCAGGTGCAGGTCGCCCACGTTGATGTTGACCTCCACCACCTCCAGCCCGGTCATCCCCTCCACCGCGCTGATCACGTTCCGCCGGATCGAGCGCGCCACCTCCGCGATCGCGACGCCGTACTCGACCACGATCTGCAGGTCCACCGCGGCCTGCTTCTCCCCCACCTCGACCGAAACTCCCTGTCCGGCCGACGCCGTCGCGCCCGGGATCCGTTCCCGCAGCGCCGAGAACGCCCGCGCCGCGCCGCCGCCCAGGTCGTAGACCCCGGGGATCTCCCGCGTCGCCAGGCCGGCGATCTTCTGCACCACCACGTCCGCGACGGTGGTCGTCCCCTGCGAACTGGTCAGCGGACCGGCGTTGACCTTCTCCATGTCCTGAGACTTGGCCGCCGCGTCAGTCGTCGAAGCCATCGTTTCTCCTCCAGTCGGTTCCCGTTGTTCAGTTCATCGGTTCGACTCGCCCGCCACGCAAAGCTCACTCCCCGAACGAGTGGTGACGATCACATCATCGGGTGAGTGACGATTCGGGATCCGCGTTGTCGTCAGCTCTGACGCATTCCCGCGTTCGTTGTTCGGCAATGAAGGAGGAGACCGTGTCGATGGGCGACAAGATCGGCGCCAAGGCAGACGACTTCGGCGGCAAGGCCAAGGAAGCCGCCGGTTCGCTGACTGGCGACGACAAGCTGGAGAACGAGGGCAAAGCCGATCAGGCGAAGGCCGGGATCAAGGAAGCCGCGGAGAACGTGAAAGACGCTCTCGGCGACGCCGCGGGCAAAGTCAAGAACGCACTGAAAAAAGACTGACCTTTTTCGCACGGAGAACGCGGGGCCCCGGCACAACAGCGGGGCCCCGCGTTCGCTTTTCAGTGCACCTGTTTCAGCAGCTTCTCGACCGCGGCGACGACCACGTCCGGACGATCGAGCGGAACGTCGTGGGAACTGCGCTCAGCGGTGACCAGGCTCCGGTTCGGCGCGGCGTGTGCGAAGTCTTTCTGGGCCTGCCGCCACAACTGCGCGTCCTCGGGAGTCGGAAACGGCGTTTCGGCGGACACGATGACGGCCGCGGGAATGCCGGACGGCCAGGTCAGCTTGTGGTACGCCGCGTGCACCGGTCCGTAGCCGTCCGCCTGGCCGAGAAGCTGGCGCGTCTGCCGGGTGGACGGCGCTTTCTTGAGGTCTTCGACCTGCTTTTCGTTCAACGCCACCAGCTTCGCGGTCTCGCTTGGAGTGAAGAACTGCGGCAGATTGGCATCCACGAGCACCGCCCCCGCCACGCGCTCCGGGTGGCTCCGGGCAAAGGAGAAAGCGACTTCACCGGCCAGTGAATGCGACACCAGGATCACGCGATCGGCGACACCTAACCGCGTGAGCCCGGCGGCAAGATCGGCGGCGGCGTTGTCGGCCCGCCACGGGCCGGGCGATTCGTCGCTTTTGCCTTCTCCTGCCCGGTCGTAGGCGATGACCTCGGATCCGGTCCTCGCCGCGAGTTCCGGGGCGACCTTGCTCCATTCCGACGAATTCATTCCGCCGCCTGCGTCGAGCACCAGCGCGGGCAACCGGCCCGGCGTAACGGAAAACGCCATGGTGCGGCCGTTTACTGGCACGAGGTGCAACGAAGCCGACGAAGGACCAGCATCGGCGTTGCACGACGCCAGCCCGCCCACCGCGACCACCGCAGCCGCCAGGGCGACCAGAGGCCGACGCGATCTCCCCCGCCGGACACCAGAATCAGTCACCGAATCCCCCTCCGCGTACCAGGAACAGCGCTCCAACTGTCCTTTATGGACAACAGAGCCCGATTAACCCCAGCATCGAGGACAACCCGGCCGGGAGCGATACCGCTGGCTGCCCAAACGCGGTAGGGACAACCCCACCAAGCGACTCCCTCAGGACTGCTTTCCGCGGGAATCCCCCAGGGACATAGAACTTTCTCCGGCCGCGGCTCGCCGTTCGGCCAGGTCTTTCTCCACTGTCGGGTAGATCCGCTCCAGCCGGTAAGCCCAGAACAGAACGATCAACAACACGAACAACACCGTCGGCACGTAAACGAACAGCGCGTTGATCGCGGCCAGCGCCGAATCCGGCTGGGTGTGGTTCAAGCCGTTGTAGCCCGCCGCGCCCATGACCCAGCCGAGCACCGCCGCGCCCAGGCCGTAGCCGAGCTTCTGGCCCATGCTGCCCGCGCTGTACAGCACGCCCTCCAAACGGCGTCCGTTCTTCCATTCGCCGTACTCGATGGTGTCGGGGAGCATGCCCCAGATCGCGCCGAAGATCGGGATCCGCCCGATGCCGCGGAGGATCGAGCCGGTGACCGCCAGCGTCATGTCCGTCGGGTCGATCGCGATGACCAGCGAGCCCGCGACGAAGATCGCCGCGCCGACGATCATCGGCCCGATTTTGCCGAACCGATGGTAGACCGGCTGCATGAACAGCATTCCGAGCAACGCCGGAATGTAGAGCATGAACGACATCAGCGCGGCGAATCCGGCATTGCCCAGGAAGTACTGGGCGAAGTAGGCGGTCGCGCCGGTGTAAAGCGATTCCGCGATGCTGAACACGATGAAGATCGCGAACAGCAGCAGCCAATAACGGTTCTTCGCCGCGAGCTTGAGCGATTCGGCGATCCCCGGCTGGTCCTTGGGCGGCGCGGTGTCGACGATGCGTTCCCGCGTATTGCGGAAGGTGACGAAGAACAGCACCGCCGCGAGAGCGCCGAAGAGGCAGAACGTGATGATCCACGCCCGCTGGTCGTCGCCGAGCGCGCTCACCAAAGGCAGGGTGAGGACGGTGACGACCAGCGAGCCGAGGGTGGCGCCGAACATCCGGGTGACGTTCAGCCGGGAGCGTTCGGTGAAGTCCCGCGTCATCCGGGTGTTCAGCGTTCCGTACGGGATCACCGCCGCGCTGAGGGCGATGTTCATCAGCGCGTAGGTGACCGCGATGTACACCAGCGTCGGCGTCGGTTCCATGCCGGGCACGGCGAACACCAGGATCAGCGCGATGGCGAACGGCGCGGCCGCCCACAGGACCCAGGGACGCGCCTTGCCCCAGCGGGTCGAGGTCCGGTCGACGATCGCGCCCATCCCGACGTCGACCACGCCGTCGAACAGCCGCGCGACGAGCACGATCGTGCCGACCGCCGACGCCGCCGCCCCGATCACGTTGGTGTAGAAGAAAACCACGTAGGTGGCCAGTGCGCCCCAGGCGATGTTCGTGGCCAGATCACCGCCTCCGAAGGAGAGACGTTCCTTCCAGTTCACCGTGGCGAATTCGTCGCTGCATGCGCTCATCGTCGAGCGTCCCTTCGGATCGGGGCGGGGAGAGGGGATCAGTGCTGAGCGGCGGCCAGGAGTTCGTCGGCGAGCGCAGCAAGATCGAGGTCGTTCGCGCGCTCCACTTCGGCGACGGCGTCCGGGTCGATCGCCTCGATCCCCCGGTAGGCGCCGGCGATCGCGGCCGCCATGCAGCCGATGGTGTCGCTGTCACCGCCCGCGTTGGCCGCGAGCCGCGCGACGCGGATCGGATCTCCGCCTGCGGCAACGAAGAACCCGAGCGCGGCCGGCACCGCTTCCGCGGCGGGCAGGCCGACGCCGATCTCTCCAGCGATCAGGTCGATCGCGTGCTCGTCGTCGCGGGCCGTGATCGCCAGGGCCACCGCGCGCTCGATCCGCCGTTCGACCGATGCGCCGGGCACGTCACGGCCTTCGGTCCGGCCGAGTTCCGCACCGGCTCGCGCGCCGTCGACGGCCGCGCGGACGATGTCGACGATCTCCGCACCAGGAGTGCAAGCCCGCGCAACGGCTGCCGCGATGGCCGCGGCTCCCGCGACGCCGGGCGGCGTGTTGTGGCTGGGCACGCAGGTGGTGAACGCGGTCCGGACAGCCGCTTCCGGGTCGCCGTGGTGGAACAGCCCGACCGGCCCGACCCGCATCGCGGCGCCGTTGCTGGCGCCCTGGGTCATGATCGTCCCGGTCCGGCCGACCTCGCGGGGGTCCTCGCCGCGTTCCAGCCGGGCGATGGCCTCGCGGGTGGTCGGCCCGGCGAAGTGCGGGAAGTAGTTCTCGTTCTTGGACCACTCGATCAGCAGCTTCGCCATGTCGTCCGGGCTCAGCGCTGCTCCGGTACGGGCGAGCAGCCGGGTCAGCAGGATCATCTGGCTGGAGTCGTCGGTGATCTGCGCGGCGGCGCGGCCCTTGGCGTAGGGCGCGCCGGGAAGCGGGGCGTGGAATTCGGTGACATAGCCGCCGAACGCGGCGCGGATCTGGTCCCGGCTCAGTTCCTCGGTCGGCGCGCCGAGCGCGTCGGCCAAGCAGGCCGCGGCGAGACTGCCATGGATCTTGGAACGCAGCACAGAATTCAACTCGTTACCTCTCAGTCGTGATGGTGATCAGGTCGTCTGGCCGCTCGCCGCGCTGCGAGCCGGACAGATAGGTGCGGCCGCCGACGGCGGTGACGCAACGGGTCGCCTGAGCCACGGCTCGGCGAAGGCTCTCGCTTACCTCAGCCCCCGCCAGCAGCGCGCCCAGGAACGCTCCGGCCAGCGCGTCACCGGCGCCGGTCGTGTCGACAGCGGTCACTGCGCCGCGCAATCGCGCGCGATGCACGACGCCGTCGCGGTCCAAAGTGGACGCTCCGTGCGCGCCTTCGCTGAGGACAACGAGTTCCGCGCCGAGTTCGATCAGCCGTCGGGCAGCGTCGCGCGGAGTGGCGGCGAGTTTGCTCGCCGAGGCGGCGTTGAGGAACACGATGTCGCTGAGCCCGAGCAGCCGCGTGAACTCCGGCTGGTCCGCTTCGAACGCGTCCGGTTCGAGGTCGACCGCGACCCGCGCTCCGCGTTCGCGGGCGAGTTCGGCGACGGCCGACGCCCACTCGAGATCGTCGGCCAGCGGCGCGACGAGGTCCGCGCCCGCCAGGGCCGAGGCGTCGATCTCCTCGATCGCCGGGATCTTGATGCCGGTGTCGGCGCCGGTCAGCGCCTTCTCCCCGCTCGCGTCCAGCTGGACGAAGCACATCCAGGTCGGATGTTCGAGGTCGCGCAGTGAATGCTCAAGCGATACCCCGAGCCTGGTCAGCTCGGCCAGCGCGACGTCGGTGTCCGGCCCGGCCCCGGTCTTCGTGATCAGGTCGACCGCGATGCCGTGCTGCGCGGCCGCGGCGGCGAGGTTGGCGCTCATCCCGCCGCCGTAGACGCCGGAGAGGGAGCCGATGGCCTTGTTGTCGTTGCCCGCGATGTGCGGGACCTGGACGAAGTAGTCGATGCTCGCGTCCCCGACGACGACGAGCCGCGGCACGGTGCTCATGCTCAGCGCTCGCTTCTGAGGTCGATGTCGAGGTGGTACCGATCGCCGCGCAGGATGTAGCGGGTGAACTCCACCGGACGCTGATCCGCGCCGAACGACGTACGCTCGCGCAGCATGGCCGCGACACCGGGTTCGACCTGGAGCCGTTCGGCCTCCGCCTCGGACAGGTTCACCGCGCTGACCCGCTCCCGCGCGTGGGTGGGCTGCGCGTCGCGGCCGGAAAGGAAGGCGTACAGCGAATCCCCGGTGAACTCGGCGAAGTCGATTCCGGGCTGTTGCACGAGATAGTGGTCGAGGAAGACGAACGGATCGTCGCCGATCCAGTAGCGCCGCTCGATGTGGCTCACGGTCTCGCCGGGTTCGAGGTCGAGCGCCTTGGCGACCGCGGCGTCGGCGGCTTCCTCGACGTTGCTGAGCAATTCCGGCCGGATCGCGAAGCCGCGCTGCCGGAGTTCGCGCCCCAGCCCGAGCATCGGGCTCATCGCCCGGATCTCGTTCGACGCGACGATGCTGCCCCGGCCGTGAAAGCGCTCCACGAGGCCGAGCCGCTGCAACTCCTGGAAGGCGCGCCGCACGGAGGTCTGGGACACGCCGTACTGCGCCCGGAGCTGGCTCTCGGACGGGAGCCAGTCCCCCGGCTTCAGCTTCCCGCTCAGGATGTCGCGCTGGATCTCGCTCTGGATCGTGCGATAGAGCGGCGCACGGCTGGGTCGACCGGTCATGGAACTTAGTGTACTAAGTGTGTCAACTAGCTGCCAGCCGCTTCGACCTCCCCCGGCACCAGCCACGCCGCCTCAGCTCGAGGTCCGTGAAGGGCTCCTTGAGGGAATCAGATTCCCTCAAGGAGCCCTTCACGGACCTTTGCGCAAGCGGAGAGCCGCGTCGTCCCAGCCGATGCTCCACGCCGCTCTCGGACGATCGGCGCCGAGATCTCCGAAGCTGTGCACGGCCGCGGCCACCGCGTCGGCCCCTCAGCCGCACTTTTTCCTTGCACATTCCCGACCTGACACCCGAGAGTCCACTTCGGAGCACCCCGGCTCCGGTATAGTCGGGCCAATGCGAAACCCTCCCTCCCCCGATTCCGGATCCGCGCCGGATCCGGCGCAGGTGCTCGGGGCGCGGGTGCGCGAATTGCGGCGCGGGCGCGGGTTGACACTCAAGCAGGTCGGCGAGGTTTCCCGCCTGTCGCATGCTTTTCTCAGCCAGTTCGAGCGCGGGCTGGCCGCCGCGAGCGTGAGCACCTTGCAGCGCATCGCGGTCGCGCTGGACACCACGGTGTCGGCCCTTCTCGCCGGACCCGCGGAGCAGGGCGTGGGATTGCTGCGCGCCGACGAGGGAATGGTGATGCCCGGGGCCGAAATCCCGACCGGTTCCACGGCTCGGGCGCTGTCGCGGGCGGGTTTTCCGGTGCAGCCCATCGAATACACCGGCGGCCCGGCGGAGTTCGGCGAGTATTTCGAGCACGTCGGGCAGGAGATGCTGTACGTCGTCACCGGGCGGATCGAGCTGGATTTCGCCGACGGGCGGCGCGAGCAGCTGGGCGAGGCCGACGTGGCGACCTATCCGGGGTCGCGGCCGCACCGCTGGCGCAGGCTGGGCGACGAACCGGTCCGGGTGCTGCTGATCAACGCCGGGGAATGACGACGGACCGCGCGGCCCGGGAGAGCCGCGCGGTCCGGAAGCGGCTCAGCGCAGCAGCGGCACGACCTGTTCGGTATAGCGCCGCATCTGCTCGGCGGCCATGTCGTAGGTGTGCCCGGGGAAATGCGGGAACACCACCACCTGGTCCAAGCCGAGCGTGTCCTTGTGGTGTTGCACGATCTCGGCGACCTCTTCCGGCGTGCCGACCGCCCAGCACTTCTGTTTCGTGGACTGTTCCAGCGTCGGCACCAGCCCGGCCGGGGCGCGGTTGCCGTCGTCGCCCTGGTAGCCGCTGCTCCAGCCGAACGGCGCGAGCAGATTCCAGAACTCGTCGTGGCCGATCCGCCCGGTTCGCCACGCTTCTTCGTGGGTGTCGGCGATGTGGATGGGCAGCACCAGGATACGGTTCTGCCCCGGAGCGAGCCGGATGCCGTGGCGTTGTTCGTACAGCTCGCCGTAACGCTCCCACTGGTCGCGGATGTAGCCGTGGTACTGGTTCCACCACACGCATCCGTGGCCGACTTCGGCGGCGTAGTCCAGGGTCGGCGGGCTCGTGACCGCCTGCCAGATCTCGACCGGGTGCAGCGGGCCCGGCACCAGGGTCAGCGTATCGGCCTCGTGGTCGGGGTCGCGGTTGTCCGGCGGCGGAAGCTCGAAGAACTTTCCGTTGTACGAGAAGGTTTCCTGACTCAACGCCGTGCGCACGATGTCCATGTACTCGGCGAAAACCTCGCGATTGTGCGCGTCGATGACCTTGCGCTCCTCGCTGGACGACAGCACGCCGATGTCCGCCTGGTGCGCGGTGAGGCTGCGCAGTTCGCGCGACACCGTGCCCCGGCCGACGCCGAGCACCGCGCGTCCGCCGGAGAGGTTGAGCAGGCTGCTGAAGTCCTCGGCCAGCCGCAGCGGATTCCATTGCGGGACGATGCTGAACATCGAACCCAGCCGGATCCGCGAGGTCCGGGCGGCCAGATGCGCTTCGAGCATCATCGCGTTCGGCACGACCTCGTAGCCCTCGTGCTGAAAATGGTGCTCCGCCAGCCAATAACTGTCGTAACCCAGTTCCTCGGCCAGCACGCCCATCCCGACGAGCCGCTCGTGCGCGTGCCACACCTGCTCGCGGGTGGCGCGGCGCCGCGCGGCGGGCACCGGGTTTCCGGCGAGCACGTCCGGCATCTCGACCGAGCCGAAGAAGAACACTCCGTGCCGCACAGGGCCTCCATCCCTCCCGGCTCGGCCGGGCTGTGAGCAGACGCAAAATGTAACTAATATCAACACTGTGCGGCTCGACCTGCGGAGTGTCAAGCCCAAACAAGCTCTTGACATCTCCGGAAGGCACAGCGCAGGCTGTGGCAGCCGTGTTACCTATATCAACATGGACGGTGAATCCGCCGCAGGGGGTTCTTCCGCTGGAGGACAGATGGTCAAAGACGCCCACGCAGTCCGCGCACCCGCCGTATCCGTCGAGCACCACGGCATCGAAAGGATCCCCGACGACCAGCGCCACGGTTCGCCGCGCTCCGCTTTTTCCCTGTGGTTCGCGGGAAATCTGCAGTACTCGGCCCTCGCGGTCGGCGCCATTCCCACCGCGTTCCTCGGCCTGGGGTTCGGCGAAGCCGTCCTCTCGCTGGCCATCGGCATCCTGATCGGCAGCGCGCTGCTCGGTTTCGCCGCCTCGATGGGGCCGCGCGCCGGGGTGCCGCAGATGATCCAGTCGCGGATTCCGTTCGGCTACTACGGCAATTTCCTGCCGGTCCTGCTCCTGTGCCTGACCGGCCTCGGCTACTTCGCGGTGAACACCGTGCTCGGGGCCTACATCGTCCGCGAACTCTTCGGACTGCCGTTTCTGGCTTCGCTCGTCGCGGTGGCGGCGGTGCAGATCGTCATCGCGATCGTCGGACACGATCTGGTGCACCAGGCCGAGCGCTTCCTCGCGATCGTCGCGTCCGTGCTGTTCGTGATCCTCACCTGGTACGGCCTGGCGAAAGGCGACCTCGCCGCGTCCGGCGACGTCCTGCACCGGGGCGCGGGCGGGGTCGCCGGGGGCATGCTGACGACCGTCGCGCTCGCCTCGACCAGGACGTTCGGCTGGTGCATCGGCGGTTCCGACTACACGCGCTATCTCCCGCGGGACACTTCGCGGCGTCGCGTGCTGCTCGCCGCGTTCTCCGGTGCCTCGCTGGCCGGCCTGTGGATGGCGGTCGTCGGAGCCGCGATCGGCACCGTGATCACTGTGGACAGTCCGACCGACCTGGTGGCGAAGCTGATTCCGTCCGGGCTGGCCGCCGTGATCCTGGTGGCGCTGCTGGCGGCGTCGATCTCGGGCAGCGTGCTGGACATCTACACCGCTTCGCTGGGCCTGCTGATGGTCGGGGCCAAGGTTCGCCGCTGGATCTCCGCGATCATCATCGGCGCGCTGGGGACCGCGGTGGGATTCATCGCCGGGCACAACGCCGGGTCCGTGTTCGGCACCTTCCAGAATTTCCTCTTCCTGATGGGGTATTGGATCGGCCCTTGGCTGGGGATCGTCGTCGTGGACGCCGTGGTCTTCGGCCGCCGGGAGATCGATCCGGAGCGGTACTTCGACCGCACCCGGCGGTTCCGTCCGGGTCTGGCGGCGTTCGTGCTCGCCATCGCGGTCTCCGTGCCGTTCATGGACCAAAGCCTCTACACCGGCGCGTTCGCGGCGCGCTTCCCGCAGTTCGGCGACCTCACCCCGTGGGTCGCGGGCGCGGTCGCCGCCTTGGCTTACTACCTCATCCGACGCTACCGAAAGGCCGGCGAGTGACGAAACAAGCACTTGGCCCGTTGAAGTACGGCACGACGGTCCAGCCCTGGGGCAGAGGAGCCGCGGCGGGCGGCTTCGTCTTCCTCAGCGGAATCGACGGCGTGACCGACGAGCACGGCAGGCCCGCCCACGGCGTCGCCGCACAGACCCTGGTCACGCTGAACCGTGTGCACCGGCTGCTCGCCGACGCGGGCGCGGACTTCGAGGACATCGTGCAGTTCGACCAGTTCCTCGCCGACCCCGCCGAACGCGCGGAGTACATGCGGGTGCGCGACGGCTGGCTGGCCGAGCACGCGCCGAAGCTGCTGTCCGAGCGTTCGTACGCGTCGCTGCTGATCTACCCCGCGTTGGCCACCCCTGAGATGCGGGTGGAAATCCGGGCCGTCGCCTATCTCGGTGCCTGAGGGCGCTGGAAGGAGAACTCCTTATGGCTTCACGGTTTCTCGCCGAGCTGCGGGCGTCCCAAGTCGAGGCCGCCTGCGGACCGTCCTCGGTCGCGGTGCTGCCCGTCGGCGCCATCGAACAGCACGGCCCGCATCTTCCGCTGGCCACCGACGCGCTCGTGGCCGAAGCAGTGTCGAAGGAAGTCGTTGCCACGCATGGCGAAGACCTCGACCTGTGGCTGCTGCCGACGATCAGCTACGGCCGATCCGTCGAACACACCTGGGCGGCGGGCACCCTGTCCCTGTCCACTGCGACCTTCGCCGCGACGCTCGACGACCTCGGACGTTCGGTCGCCGCGGCTGGCATCCGCCGGCTCGCCCTCGTGAACGGGCACGGCGGGAACGTGTCCGAGATCCAGACCGCGCTGCGCGATCTGCGTTTGGCCTACGGGCTCCTGACCTTCGGCATCAACGTTTTCCTCCCCGAGGAGCACGATCCGGCCTGGGCGGCGAGCGAGAACGGGCTCGGGATCCACGGCGGGGCCGCGGAGACGTCCCTGATGCTGCACCTGCGTCCCGACCTGGTCGACCTCGGTTCCGCGGAACGGCGGATCCCCGCGCAGATGGCCGACAACGTGCACGCCCGGTTCGGCGGCAGCGTCAGTTTCGGCTGGCTGGCCAACGATTTCGGCGCCGACGGCTACCTCGGCGACCCGACGCTCGCCAGTGCCGAGGCGGGCGCGCGCGGGTTCAAGTCGCTCGTCGGCACCCTGGGCGACCAGCTCGCGGAAGTCGCGCGGTTCGACTTTCCCGATTCCGCCCGGACGCGCTAGCCCAGTCCCTTCGCCGCAGGAAGCCGGTTCACCATGCATCCCGTCCAGCAACCCCTGATCGTGGGCATCGGCGGCACTGTCCGCCCCGATTCCTCGTCTGAGCGCGCCCTTCGCGCGGTGCTCGAAGACGTGCGGGCACACGGCGCTCGCACCGAACTGTTCACCGCGCGAGACCTCGGCTTCGCCATGTACGAACCAGACCTCGCGCATCGCTCCCCGTCCGCGACCGCGTTCCTCGACGCGGTCCGCCGCGCCGACGGCGTGCTGATCTCGACGCCCGGCTACCACGGCGGGCTGTCCGGTCTGCTCAAGAACGCCCTGGACTACCTCCAGGATCTCGCCGACGACGATCGCCCTTACCTGCACGGACGTGCGGTCGGCTGCATCGTCAGCGCGTACGGGCCGCAGGCGGGGGTGACGACGTTGACGTCGCTGCGCTCGACCGTGCACGCCCTGCGCGGCTGGCCGACCCCGCTCGGCGTCGTGGTCGACTCGACCGGCCAGCCGTTCGCCGCGGACGGCCGCGTCGCCGACCGGAAGCTCGCGGCGCAACTCGCGACCGTCGCCGAGCAGGTGGCCCGGTTCGCGACGGCGGAGATCCGGACGGTCGCGTGACACGACCGCATCGAGGAGACAGCTCATGACCTCGCTTGACGTGCTCCCGGCCGACGCCGCGCTCACCTCCCTCGTGAACGGGCGACCGGTGGTGTTCACCGCCGAGGACGACGCCGCCCTCGTCCTGCCCGCGGCGGAGGTGTCCGCGGCGGGGCTGGCGTTCGTCGTCCGGCATTCGTCCGGGCTGGTCGGCGTCGCACTGCGCGGCGACCGGTGCGACGCGCTCGAACTGCCGCCCATGCGGCCGAGTTTCCGCCACGGCGGGGACCCCGGCTGGTGTGTCGCGGTCGACGCCGCGACCGGCGTCACGACCGGGATTTCGGCCGCCGACCGGGCGGAGACGATCCGTCGCCTCGCCGACCGCGACACCCGGCCGGCGGACCTCCACCGGCCAGGGCACGTGCTGCCCTATGCCACGCACCCGCGCGGGATCCTCGGCAGGCTCGCGATTCCCGAAGCGGCCGTCGAGTTGTGTCTCCTGGCCGGACTGCCCGCGGCCGCTGCCTTCGCCGCGCTGGTCAGTCCCGAAGATCCGAGGCGGATGGCCGCGCCGGGCGAAGCGGCGTCTTTCGCCGCCGCGCACGGGTTGCCGGTCATCGAAACGGCCGCGGTTCTCCGGAGTTGCTCGCGTATCCCTTGATGCGGGAGCCCGCCGTCGCCGACGGGCGACCTCCGATCTGATGACCGGTGTCGCCTGTCCGGCTGGCCCGCGTCCCGGGACCGGTCGCCGTGGGTCATCGGCGGCGGACACGAGCGGGTTGATCTTGCTCCGCCCTCTGTCGGCTCCGGCCGGCACTACCTTAAATTCAAGTGCGCCAGAGTCTTCGACACGCACCTGCGGAGGTAGAGGATGCCCGCTCCGAACGACGACAAACCCGAGCAACCCGGTTCCGGCAAGGACCGGCGCGACTTCCTGAAGGGCGCCGCCGCCGCGGCCGCGCTGGGGGTGGGCGGCGTCGCGGCCGGCGGGCTGCTCGGCGGCCAGCAGGCCCAGGCCTTCCCGCAGCAGACCGGCCTGCCGCCGATCGGGGCGGAAATCCCGTGCAGCTGCCTGGCGATCAACACCCCGCTGCAGATCCGGACGTCGCTGGTCAGCGTCGATTTCCGCGGCGGGATCAAGGTCCGGGTCGACGTGAACCCGGACGACCCGATCAACTCGGTGCGGCTGCGGGTCGTCGGCCACCGCGTGTCGGCCGAACTGCCCGGCGGCGACAGCGCGGAGCAGGGCGGCGGCACGATCACGATCGAGCAGAACGACGTCGACGTGGACGCCAAGAGCCTGCTCAAGCTGACGCAGAAGTTCCCGCCGCGCTACGAGCAGGTCATGGTCCTGAGCTTCACCATGACGATCGACCAGCCCGACGACCTGCTGCGACGGGCGGGCATCCGGTCCAGGAAGGCCTACGAGCCGCTGGTGCTGACCACGAAGAACCCGGCCCAGCTGGTCGGTCAGCTGACGCAGTTCCCGCCGCGCGGCGACCTGTACCAGCTGCAGAACCCGGTCGATCTGGTGCTGCCGGACGACCCGGACACGACGATCGCGACGATCCAGAAGTTCCCGGTGAAGGTGGGCGGGCTCTGAGGTCGCGGGCTTGCCGAGCGGCCCGGTTCACCCCCGTGCGGGCGGACCGGGCCGCTTCGTGAGTTCCGACGCCTTCGCAGGAGGTTCGCCGGTAAGGGGTGACCCCCGGCGCTGATTCGCGGAACTGCACCTCCGAGGGCAGGGCGGGCTGCCCCCTCAAACGCAGCATCGTTCCGGCACCAGCCGAACCCGCTCGCGCGTCGGGTCGCTCCGCCCAGCTCATCCGCCTGCGCGGGAATCGGGCCGTTCCATCAGGCCCAGCACCGTCGAGCACCGCACCACCGCGTCGGGATCGCCGGCGAACGTCAGCTTCCCCGTGGCCAGCGCCTCGAACGGCCCGAGCGCCCCCGCGCCGATCCGGACGAACGTCGTCGCGTCGGTGCGGATGCTCAGCACCGGCGATTCGGCAGGCCCGCGCGCGGTGGTCAGTGCGCCGTGGTCGACGGTCAGGTGGAAGCTTTCGTCGTCCACCCGGAATTCATACGTCTCCGCGACTTCCGGCAGCCTGCTCGCGTCCGCCATCGACTGGACCGCGAGCAGCGCCCAATGCGGGCGGGTGACCATGTCGGCACTGGGCTCGCCCAGGAGCCCGATGCCCCATTTCGACAGCGCCAGCACCGGTTCCCGCAGCTGCTCGCCGAGCGGGCCGAGCCGGTAGGCGTGTCCCGCGCCGGTTTCGGAGCGCTCGACGATCCCCGCCGCGCTCAGTTTCTTCAGCCGGTCGGCCAGGAGATTCGTGCCGATGCCGGGCAGGTCCGCGAGCAGTTCGGTGTAGCGGCGCGGGCCGAGCAGCAGTTCGCGCACGATGAGCAGCGTCCAGCGTTCGCCGACGGTGTCGAGGGCGGCGGCGAGCCCGCAGTACTGGCGGTACTGCCGCTCCCCTCTTGCGGTGGTGGTCACCGCCTCAGCTTACTACTGGATTTTCAAGTACGGCGTGAGGGCTGTCCGGAGCTGTTCGGGGACCGGGACCGGTTCGAGTCCGGCGGGTCCGCGGGTCATGCAGGCGACCGCCTGGTGTCCGCGGGCCACGAGTTGCGGCACCGCGACCTCGGTCCGGTAATAGTCGAACGCCATCGCGACGCGGTGGCCCTCGAGTTCGGTCAGGGTCATGCGCAGTTCGACGACGTCCCCGGCGGTCAGTTCTCCGAAGTACTCGCAGCCGCAGCCCGTGGTGACGACCGCGAAGCCGTCGGTGAGCGAGGCGAGGACGTCCGGCGCGTGCTCGGCGAGGAACCGCTCCCGGCAATGTCCTTGCCAGCGAACGTAATGCGCGAAGTAGACGTTGCCGACGAGATTGGTCTCCTCCAGCGTGACGGGGTGGCGGTACCGGTAGGCCGGGGTCATGCGACGCCGCCGACCGTGAGCAGGGCGATCGCGACGGGCATCCGGTATCCGTCCACGGCGAACACGGCGGACGCGATCCGCGCCCGTCCGGCGGTGAGGACGAGCCAGCCGCCGTCGAACGCGCCGGAAAACCTTGCTTCCGCCGGGCTTGCGCTCACTTGGGTCAGGCACCGCGTCACTGTCGAGGTCCGTGCGGCCAGGCGTTCGGGCGACTCGTCGCAGGGGCCGGAAATCATCCGCAGCAGTCCAGGATCCGGCGGCTCGTGCGGCTCGACGAATTCCCAGGCGCAGGCGACCGGGCAGGAGCCGTCGGCGTCCACCGTGAACGGTTCGCCGATCGACACTCGCAGCGACGGGTCGAGGCCGAGCGCCGCGGCCGTCCTGGTGATCGCGACGGACAGCAGGGCCGGAGGCCACGGCCGGTCGCCGGGTAATGGGCCGGTGTCGGCCAGGCGCAGGCCGGTCCAGCGGACGGCGGTGCGGCCTTCCGCGTCGGTCGCCACGACGTCCCAGGTGTAGCGGCCGTCGGCGGCGTGCTGTTCGGTGCCGCGGAGTTCCCACTGGCCGGTCGCGCGCGGGTCGAAGTCGACGCGGTCGCAGGCGACGGGCAGGAGCCGCCGCGTCGGGACGCAAGCCTGCAGGACGTGCACGGTGGCGTCGTGGGCGGCCGCATCGCCGAGTACCGAGGTGAACCACGGCTCGTCGTTCGGGGTGATCGTCGCGCGACAGGACCACGGGTCCGGGACGGCGGCCGCGGCGACTCGGCGGAACTGTCCATTGTGGAACAGCAATCGGTCGTACAGGTCGGCTGGTTCGATCCGGCCGTGCGCGGGCACCTCCGGCGGCGGGAATGCGTCTTCCTCTGCGGTCAACGGGAAAGTGGCGCTGAAGTGGTCGTCGAGGAAGCCGGAGTCGGCACAGCGCAGCACGGTGGTGACCACGTCGCCTTCTCGCAGAGCGCACACCCGGACGACGTGCTCGCCGGTGTCGGGGATGATGACCGGCCGGTCGAACCGGACGTCGCATGCGGTCGTCAGCGCCCGGCCAGCGACTGTGGAAGCAGCCTGCGCCATGGCTTCCAGCCCGACGACCGCGGGCAGCAGGGCCGCCCCGTCGACCCGGTGACCGTCCAGCCACGGGTCGGCGCGCAGGGAAAGCGTGGCGTCGGCGACGAGTTCGACGCCGGGATGGCCCGCCCGGATCCGCTGCAGGAACCGGCCCGTTCCCGCCGGGGATTCCTCGCCGAGCCGGCCATGCACGGACACGTCGGCGGGCATTGACGGGGTGCGCAACAGGCACAGGAACAGCTCGGTTCCTTCCTCGACCGGGATCGGCGTGGCCCCGGTGCGGGCGAGGGTCTGCGCGGCGCCCATGCGTTCGGCCATGCCGGCGCCCGACCACGCGGACCAGCCGATGTCGAGCACCCGGCAGGAGGGCAGCTCTCGCGCGAGACGCCGGGCTTCGGCGCGCAGGAGGCCGTTCGCCAAAGCGTAGTGGCACTCCCCCGCCATCCCGGCCGACCCGATCACCGAGCCGAACGTGACCAGCAACCGCAGCGATTCGGGCGGGACGGCGGCGAGCAACGCGCGGAGCCCGGTGACCTTCGGGCGCAGATGAGCGCGGATCCGGTCGGGCGTCAGGTCGGCGAAGCGGGCGGGTTCGTTGATGCCGCTCGCGTGCAGCAGAGCGGTCACCGGCCCGGTTTCGGCGGTGAGTTTTTCCACGGCGAGCACGACGGCATCCGGGTCGCCGACGTCGGCGGCCTCGTAAGCGACGCGGATCCCGGCTGCCCTGAGCCGGTCCAGATTGGACTGGAGGAGTTCGTCGGTCTCCGGATGCGAACGGCCGAGGACTGCGAGCGTGAGGCCGGTCGCGCTGGCCAGCTCGTGCGCGCACTCGTAGCCGATGCCCTTGCCGCCGCCGCTGACGAGCAGCACGTCTTGCTCGTCGAGCGGTGTTTCGGCGGGCTCCGTGGCCACCAGCTGCTCGCGCGGTTCGTACCAGGTGCCGTCCTCGCCGAGGATTAGTTCACGGAATCGGCCGGGTTCGGCGTGGAGTGCCGAGAAATCCGTGGCACCGGGCGGGACCTGGGCGAGAGTAATGCCGAGGTCGGGATGTTCGTGGTGCAGCGAGCGGAAGAAGCCGTTGGTCGAGCAGTCGAGCGTCACCACTACGAGCGCCTTGTGGTGCACGGCTTTCCGCCCGGCATCGAGCAGCGCTTCGACATCTTCGGGATCGGCAATGCAGACGGTTTCGGTCGGCCGCCAGGGTTCCGGCCGGGCCGGGACCAGCGTCTCGGTGAAACAACCCAGCCAGGGCCGCACGCCCGGGGTCTCGACGTCGGGTTCGGCGGACTCCGGGAGGCGTTCGATCTCCGCGATCACCTCGCCGACCGAGCTGTCGGCGAACGCCATCGACACCGACGGGAGCGTCCGGCCGAGCGCCGACGCCGCTTCGACGACAAGCTGGGTGGCCCGCAGCGAACTCAGGTTGAGATCGGCGAGCAGGCGGGCGTCGGAGCCGATGAGTGCCGCATCGAGTTCGGTGGCCTCGGCGAGCAGTCCGGTGACCGTCGCGGCGGCGTCGCGGGCCGGAGCGGCTTCCAGGGCCGCACGCGGGACGGGGATCTCCGACGGTGCCGTCGCGCACGGGTTCGTCAGGAACTCCGGTTCGCGGTTAAGGTCGATGGGTCGTGCGGCGCGTCCGGCGAACCAGCGGACGAGGTTCGCGACGGCTCCGGCGGCGAACAGCGCGGCGGCGGAATCGGCGGCTGCGCGGTCGCCGATGTCCAGGCTGACCGTCGGAGTTCCCTGACCGGCCAGGGCGCTCAACGCGCGGCCGGGACCCGCTTCGCAGAACAAGTCCGCGTCGACGGCCTGCACAGCGGCCCGGAACTGCACTGGCGCGCACAGTTGCGTGACGAGTAGTTCGACGAGGTCATCGTCCTCGGTGAGCCGCCGACCGTACACAGTGGACACCACCGTGCGCCGCACCGGAGAGAGGTCGATGCCGTCGAGAAAAGCACGCCACGGCGCGGCGCAGGCGGCCATGGCGGGGCTGTGGAAGCCATGCGAGACGGGAAGCCAAGCGACACGGAAGCCGTGCCGCTCGGCCTCGTCCGCCACCAACCGAAGCTCGTCCACCGGGCCAGACAGCACCTGGGACACCGCGGAGTTGTCGGCGGCGAGCACGACTTCCGTCCCAGCGCAGAGTGCCTGCGCCTCGGCCGCGTTCGCCGCGACAGCGAGCATCCCGGTATCGGGCGTCCCGTACTTGGCCATGATCCGGCCGCGTTCGACGGCCAGCCGTTCCCCGTCTTCAGCGGACAGACAGCCCGCCCACGTGAGTGCGGCCAGTTCGCCGAGGCTGTGCCCGATCGCGGCGGTGGCGGTCACGCCCAGTTCATCGAGCCGGGACAGCGCCGCGCGCGACGCTCGATAGATCGAGGGCTGGGCCAGCGCGGTGTCAGCCGGTTCCGCGCCGCTCGCGCCCTGTCCGGGGAACAGCAGCGCGACCCGGCCCGGCACGGCGTTTCCCAACCAGGCGCCCGGCGACGTCGAGAGCTGTCCGGGCGTCAGCAACGGCACCTCGGCCGCAGCGCGGGTGGCGAGAGACGCGAGTTCAGCCGGGGTTCGGACGACGAGCGCCGCCCGGACTGGCCCGGCCGGGTCCCGGCGTCCGTACTGGCAGGCGAGATCGTGCAGCTCGGCTCGCGACAGCCGCGGTGCAGCCTCGGCGAGCGAGGTCAGTTCAGCGGCGACGCGAGCGGGATCCGATCCGCTGACCGCGATCACGTCGTACTCCGGAGTCGGCCGGGCCGCCACCGAGGACCGCACCGATCGGGGCCGTGCCGGGGCGCCCAGCACGACGTGGGTGTTGATGCCTCCGAACCCCATCGCGCTCACCCCGGCGAGCCGGCGATCGTCCAGCCAGGGCTCCGGCGCCGACAGCACCCGCAGGGTCTCCCCGAGCGCGGGATGCGGCGTCGCGCAGCCGGTTGTCGGCGGCAGCAGCCCGGAGGACACGCTCAGCGCGGCCTTCACCACCCCGGCCACTCCGGCAGCCGCCTTGGTGTGCCCGATATTCGCCTTCACCGACCCGAGTGCGGCGGCCGAGCCGGCCCGGGACCGAGCCCGGTTCAACGCCGTCAGCTCGACGACATCGCCGACCGCCGTCCCGGTGCCGTGTCCCTCGTACAGGCCGATCTCCGCGTGCTCGATCCCGGCCATCTCGCCCGCCCGGCGCAGCGCGAGCAGTTGCCCGTCCGCCTCGGGGCGAGTGATGCCGCCACGGCCGTCCGAGGAGACACCCCAGCCGAGGATTTCCGCGTACACCGGCAATCCCGCCGCGTGCGCGTCTTCGGCGCGGGCGAGCGCGAGCATCCCGCAGCCCTCGCCCGGCCAGAATCCCGCCGAGCGCTCGTCGTAGATCCGCATCTCCTCGGCGGCCAGCGCGCCGGTCTTGGCGAAGCCGACCAGCTCGAACGGGTCGAGCGACAGGTCCACTCCCCCGGCCAGCGCGAAGTCGGCTCCGCCGTCCCGCAGTGCGCGGCAGGCGGTGATCACCGCGAGCATCGACGACGCACACGCACCGTCCACTGTGTACCCGCCGCCGTGAAAGCCGAAGTGATTGCAGATGCGGCCCGCGATCGTGTTGGCGAGACTTCCGGCCAGCGTCTCGTCCCCGACCTCGGGAAATGCTGCCAGATAACGCTTTTCGACCTCAGCGAGGTCCGTCTCCGGCAGTGTGGCACGCAGGACGTCGCGGACGTAGGGCCAGCGCAGCCGCAGCGCCCGGGCGCGGGTCACTTCGCCGGTCAGGCTATTGCCGACGACGACGGCCACCCGGTCGGCGTCCAGGCCAGCTGCTGCCGGATGGCCCGCGTCGGCCAGCGCGCGGTCCGCGGTTTCCAGCGCCAGCCAGTGCGCGGGGTCGGCGGCGCGGAAGGTCGAACCGGGGATTCGGAATGCCTCCCGGTCGAACTCCCAGTCCGCCAACACCGCGGCTTGGGTGCTGTAGGTCCGGTCCGGGACGCTCGGGTCGGCGCTCCAGTAGTCGGCGAGGTCCAGCCGCTCCGGCGGCAGCCGCCGGAACGCGCGGCGCTGATGGAGCACGGTTTCCCACAGCTGCGCGGGGTCGTCCGCGTCCGGGTAGCGGCAGGCCATGCCGACGATCGCGATCGGCTCGCCGGGTTCGCGGCGCGTCATGCCGGTTCCCGGGCCGGGACCGGCTCGGCGGCGGTGCGCGGTGCCGGGACCAGTACGGTCCACTGAGGACTCTTCCGGGCAGCGACGGCGAGCATCACGGCCCGCAGCGCACAGGTGATCGTCAGCGCGAAGAACAGGCCGAACACGACGTGGAATTGCACCAGCAGGCCGTAGACCGCGGCCGTGGCGAGCCCGAAGCAGACCTGGTTCCGACGGGAGGACGGCGTCGTGCCGGGGTCGGTGATCATGTAGTTGGTGAACAGCACGAACGCCGTCCCGGTGAGCGGCAGCACCGCGCTGACCAGCGAAATATCGGTGAACAGCGCGCGCAGCACGGCCTGGCCGAGGAAACCGCCGACCCAGCCGAGGATCAACGGCGCCTTGCCGGTGAGCTTCGCGTTCAGCATGGTCCCGGCGATCAGCAGCAACGCGGGCACGATCGCGCCCCACCAGCCGGTGACCCATTCGGTGAACTCGTACGGCGGCGCGATGCCGACCCAGCCGAACAGCAGCAGGACCACCACGATCCCGACGTTGCTCGGGTTCAGCACGTGCCTGCTCTTGCCGCCGATCCGCACCCGCACGAGGTACTTCGAGGCGACGCCCACGACCGAGGCGAGCACGGTCGGCATGAACCGGTCGTTGGCGTACAGGAGCATCGCGCAAGCCATGCCGGTGATGTAGGCGGGAAGCAGGAAGTCGACCACCGCACCGGGTTTGCCGAGGTAACGCGGGCGACGTCCGGCCGTCGCGGCTTCCACGGACTCCAGCACGATCTCCGCGGTCAGCGCGGCGAACACGGCGACCACCGGGGTCAGGTAGGCCTGTTCGAAGCCGAGCACGGTGTGGCCGAGCACGGTCAGCACGGTGATCGACGCGCCGAACCGGC
Source organism: Amycolatopsis circi (assembly GCF_003385235.1). Lineage (GTDB taxonomy): Bacteria > Actinomycetota > Actinomycetes > Mycobacteriales > Pseudonocardiaceae > Amycolatopsis > Amycolatopsis circi. Next base: position 46,027 of record NZ_PQIA01000037.1, read on the forward strand.
GCAGGGCAGCGGAACGGCGTTCGCTCGGCGACTTGGTCACCGGTCCTCCTCGATGGTGCCGTCGGGGTTGAGCCGCAACTGGTGCCAGCCGGGCGGGAGCGTCACCGAACCGTCGTGGCGGTGCCCGCAGCCGTCCCGCCAGGCCAGTCGGACCGGCACCGAGGCGGGTGGCTGGTTGCCCAGGCCGAAGTGCAGGTCGGGAGCGTTGACGCCGTTGTGCCCGTTGGCCGGGTACACCTGCTCCAACCGCTTCCCGCCACCCGGTGCGGCGACCTCCGCCTCGGCACCGATCGCCGGTGAGGTCGGGCCTGGCGCGCCCGCCCGGCACGCGTTGTCGCCGACGGGTTTTCGCAAGCGCAGTCCGAGGAACGCACCGGCTGGCGAGGTATTGCGGTACAAAGTGGACGGTGCCCACTGGTTGGCGACGACGAAGTCGAGCCGTCCGTCGCCGTCCACATCGCCGATCGCGAACGAGCGGCTGACCGCGTCGGTGCCGACGCCGACCCGGTCCGCGACGTTCACGTACCGGCCGTCCGAGCCGCGGGCGAAGAAGCTGTTGTGGTCGTGTCCGGACAGGTCGGTTCCCTCGGTGAATCGCGGCCACAGCGAGGGATGGCTCAGCACGAGGTCGTTCGACATCGCGGTCTCCTGCAGTTGCGCCCACCGGCCCACCTCGCCGGCGACGAAACCGGTCGCGTGCATGACTTCGTCGGAACCGGAGTTGGCGAAGTCGGCGGCTTTGACGTCCCACGACCAGCCGGTGCGGGACAGGCCGAGATCCTCGCTGTGGTCGTCATAGGGTGCCACGCCATCGCGTAGCTGATCGGCGGTAGCGCGTCGATCCATAGTGGACTGATAGGCGAAGTTGCTTTCCTGCAACGCATATGGCTCGGTGATGTTGCTGACCAGGATGTCCGGGACGCCCTTCGCGTCGAGGTCGGCGAAGGCCACGCCCATGCCTTTGAACGAATCGTTGCCCAGCACCTTCGACTTCGGCGTCGTCGCGTGCCGGGTCCCAGTCGCGGTGCGGAACTCGACGCGGCCCGGGGCGGATTCGTTGACCAGCAGGTGATCGGGGCCGAAGTCGTTGGCGACGTAGAGATCCGGCAGCCCTCGGCCGCCGATGTCCTGGGAGGCGAGCGCGAGTGCCCATCCGGTCCGCGTCTCCGGCGGGAAAGCGTCGGGCACCTCGGCAAACCGGCCGGAGCCAGCCGAACGGAAGAGCCGAAGCGTGCCCCCGTTCGCCGCATGGGACAGCGAGTCGTTCATCGTCAGTTCGGGCTGGTGCGCGGTCGGGTCGAGCACGCGCGCGCCGTCCGGGAAGTAGTTGCCGAACACGAGATCGGGGTGGCCGTCGCCGTCGAAGTCGCCGATCGTGGCGGCGTTCGTGTTCCAGACCTGCCACGGGCTGACCAGTTCGCGCGGACGGAACGCGGCCGCTGACGGCGTGGTCCCCGGCAGCCTCTCGAAGATGACCGGGGAGCGGCCCCAGTAGTAGACGATGACGTCCTGGCGGCCGGTCTCGTCGACGTCGGCGGGCAGACAGCCCATCGGAGCCGCGAAGGAGGGCATCTCCAGCCCAGACGGGGCCAGCGTGAACGGCTGATAGCGCGCGCCGGTGCCGGGTGCGGGTTCGACGGTGACGGTGTCCGTGCGAGGATCCACCAGGCAGACGTCGTGCGCGACCGGGCCGCCGTCCGCGGCGAACAGCGCGGTCGCCGCGCCCACGGAGGAAATCCAGGACCGGATCTGCTCGTACGCCGGGGCGACAGTCCGGACGTGCCGTCCGCCAGGCGTGTTGTCCGCGCTGACCGGCGAAGCGGTGAACGAGAATTGGTGCGCCAGCTCGGTTTCCTCCGCTGAGGACGACTGCGGAACGACCGTGAACGCGAACACCGCCGCGCAGCCGAACAACGCGACCGCGCGGGTCAGATGTCGACGCAGAAAGGGTCTCATCGGCTCTTCCTCTCCCACAGATACCGGATTTCCGCGCGCCAGCGCTGGTAATGCGCGAGCGTCGACGGATGCTGGCCGAGTGCCTGGTCGGTCCAGGCCGCGGCGACGTCGGTGCTGGCGCCGGCCAGCACTTCGGCCGCTTTGTCGGTGTGCGCGGGCACGATTCCGCTGACCCGCCGCGCGGCGCAGGCGAACGCGCAACCCTGGGCCAGGTGCGCGCGGAACGGCCCGGACAGGTCGGCGAGCCGCGCTAGTTCGGCGGCGTCGGCACCGCCCGCGTAGGTCGCGGCGAGGCCGATCCCGCTCCACAAGTCCGCGTGCCGCTCGGCGGGGAACTCCGCGATCCGCAGAGCGACGCCATCGGGGTCGGCGCATTCGCAGAACCACAGTGCGCGACCGATCCCCTGGTCTCGGATCTGCCGCGGTCCGTGGCCGATGCCAGGTTCGACGCGGTGCCGTCCGACTACCCGGTCGGTGCGGAAAAAGGCTTGGTGGAAGCCGAATCCGTCCCAGGCCAGCCAGCGCAGCAAGGGATCCGTCGCCATGCCGCGGAAGAACGGGCGCAGCCGCAGCCGCGCGTAGGCCCAGCCGACGCCGACGTGCACTAAGTGCGGATAACTCGAGGCCGGTCCGTTCAGCAGCGCGGCAACCCGGCCACGGCGGACGGGGAGCAGCACGTCCAGCAGCGCGCAGCCCATTCCCGCGCCCTCGAACGCGAACCCGCGCAACTCGGGTTCGAGGGCGGCCGCCTGCCGCTCTAGTGCGTCGCCGTCCGGCTCGACCGAGGCGTTCAACCCGGTCAGGAACGCCCTCCCCGCCGACTCCAGGACGCCGCGAGCCGGGCCGGGCCGCAGCCGGAACCGGCGCAGTCCGAAGTCGACCTGCCGCAGGTCCTGGCGCAGCGCCCGGGCCACGATCCCGGGGCTCACCTCGCTTCCTGCGGCGCGGCCACGACGCGTTCCATCAGGGCGGTGACCAGCAGGGGCCGTGCCTCCCGCTGGAAATCGACGGCGGGATGGAATTCACGCACTGTGCCCTCCAGCACCAGCAAGGACAGAATCGGGAACACGAACTGCGGATCGGCGTGAAGGCCGTGCCTGCGCTGGATGTCGAACAGCTTCGCGGCGAAGGAAACCAGGTCGAAGTCGGCGGCGTTGCGTCCGGTGTGCTTCTCCACCAGCGCGGCCAGCTCCGCACGGAATCCCTCGGTGTCGGAGCCTGGCGGCGTCTTCGCGGTCGATAGCACGAGGTCGGCGCAGGCCTCGCCGTCGCCTTGGCTCATGCAGTAGAAGAACGCGGCGAACTTCTCCCGCGCGGACTCCGACAGCTGAACGGTGAACCCCGCGTCCAGCACGACGATCGAGCCGTCCTCGCGGAAGTAGAGGTTGCCCGGGTGGAGGTCGCAGTGCACCACTCCGTCCAGGAAAAGCATCCGGTACACCGCGCGCAACGCCGTCACGACCGCGTTCCGGCGTTCCTCCTCGCCGAGATCTTCCGGGCGGTGGCGCACCAGGCCGTCCAGGAAGTCCATCACCAGTGTGTCCTCAGTGGACAGTGCTCGATGAACTCCAGGAACGGTTACCCCGTCTGCGACGCTTAGTGTTTCCCGGAAGCCTTCGAGCAGGTCCGCTTCCCTCGCGAAGTCCAGTTGCGCGCGGATGCTCTCGGCGAGCTGCGCGGCGACGGCGGTGACCGGTACGCCGCGCAGCATCGGCAACCTGGCCGCCAACCCGGCACCTCGTTGCAGCATCGCGAGATCAGCCGAGAGGGACCGGACGATTCCCGGCCTGCGCACCTTCGCCGCGACCGTCCGGCCGTCCGGAAGGAGCACCCGGTACACGCAGGCGATGCTGCCCGCGCCGACCAGCTGCGGCTCGCCCGCGCCGAACCTCAGCGCGGGCGGCATCGTGCGCGGCGGAGCCGGGCGAACTTGGTCGTGCAGCCGGGAAAGCGCGCGACACATCCGCGGCGGCAGGATATCCGCCCGCGTGCTCAGAAGCTGGGCCGCCTTCACGAATGCCGGTCCGAGCGCCACGACGGTGTCCGACAGCCAGACGTCTCGCTCGAACCGTTCGCCGCGCAGCCACGCGGCGGCCGTCGCCGGCCCCAGCAGCAGCGACCGTCCGGCGAGGACCGCGAACGCCCGCGCCGTCCGCAGCGCCACCGCGCCGCTGCCGATTCTCGATGACGTCATCGCTCCCCTTCGCCGTCCGGCCCGACTGCCGACGGGTGACGTTACAACCAGTAGCGCAAAGGATGCACCCTGTTACCGGAAGATCATCCGTTTCAGCGAAACCAGGGGGAAACACCCAGCCGGGCAAGGTGTTTCCCTATCGGGGGCCGGGAAATCGGCCCGGCTCGCCACCCGCCCTAGGCGCGGGTCACGGCCGCTGACTCGGTCGTGGCCGTGCCTGGCCCGATCCAGGCACGGCGAAACACCCTGCGTAGCCGTCGGCCGGCTGATTTCCCTTGCGCCGCGCGATACTCAGTCGACAGCAGCGGGGCGTTTGGCTTCCGCACTGTCGCGGGCCGCGGGAAAACCGATCCCGAGCTGCTCCGCCGCGAGCGCAGTGCCTTCCAGCCGCGCGCGGATCTTGGCGAACGCGGTCTGCCGCGAGGTCGACTGGTCGTCGGCGAACGGGGAGAAGCCGCAGTCGTCACAGGTTCCCAGCTGTGCCACCGGGAGGTACCGGGCAGCGCGCAGAACGCGGTCGCGCACCTCTTCGGCGGTCTCCACCCGGGGGTCGATCGGGTCGGTCACCCCGACGAACACGCGGACGCCCGGCCGGAGCTGGTCCGCGAGGACGCGCAGGACCCGATCCGGATCGGGCTCGCTGGCCAGCTGGACATAGAAATTTCCGACGGTGTGCCGGAACAGAGCGGGAAGCAGTTCGGCGTAGTCGACGTCGAGGCTGTGCGTCGAGTCCAGGTCGCCGCCGGGGCAGGTGTGGACGCCGAGGCGCGCCCGCTCGGAATCGCTGAACCTCTCCAGGACCCGGTTGTTCAGCTCGACGAAATCGCGCAGCACCTGGCCGCTGGGATCGAGCTTGAGCGACAGGCGCCCCTCGGTGAAATCCAGCTGGACGACGTGCGCGCCCGCGTCCAGGCACCCGCGGATATCGGCTTCGGCCTCGTCGACCACGTCGGCGAGGAAATTCTCGCGCGAATAGCCGTCGATGCCGGCCGCCGGGTAAAGCAGGGACAGCGCGGAAGGCGCGATGACCGCCTGTTTCACCGGAAGGGTCGTGCACTGCCGCGCGGCCCGCAAATAGAGTTCGGCGCGCTCCTGGTAGCGGAGCGGCCCGGAGGTCAAACAGGGCAGCTGCCGCTGATGCCCGTCGGCGAACGGGATGACGACGCCGTCCGCGGAAAGGTTCGCCGAACCCGCGATCGGGTAAGTGACGAAGCTGGGTTTGCGCTGCTCGCCGTCGGTGACCACGGTCGCGCCCAGGCTCGCTTGCGTTTCGATGGTCTCGCGGACGGCCCGGTCGAGAACGGAGGCGAAGGCCGCGTCGCCGAGCTGCCCGCTTTCGCGCGCGGCGAGGGCGCCGAGCAATTCGGGCGAACGCGGGAGGCTGCCGATGGGTTCGGAAGGAATGGGCATGCGGCGAGCCTAGAAGCGGCGATGCGGAAGTGACACGGGAAAGCGTCGTTCTCCTCCTTTCGAGCCATTACCGGTTCGAAAGTGTTGACACGAACTGTCACGGATCGATGCGCTTTATTGGCGGACTGCGAAAAAGAAGCTCTCGCGCGTGACGCGTTATTGTGATTCAACCCGCCCGGAAAGCGAGGGACGGCGGCTGACTCCAGCCACCGTCCCTCGTTGTCAGTACGGAATCAGCGCCAGCCCAGCTCCGGAGCGACGTGGGTCAGGATGCTCTCCAGCACGTGGGCGTTGTAGTCGACGCCCAACTGGTTCGGCACGGTCAGCAGCAAGGTGTCCGCGGCCTGGACGGCCTCGTCTTCCTTCAGTTCCCGCACCAGTTCGTCCGGTTCGGCGGCGTAGGAGCGGCCGAAGATCGCGCGGGTGTTCTCGTCGATCATGCCGATCTGGTCGCGCGAGTTGCGATCGGTGCCGAAGTACGCGCGGTCCAGGTCGTTGGTCAGCGCGAAGATGCTGCGGCTGACCGACACCCTCGGCTCGCGCTCGTGGCCCGCTTCCTTCCACGCTTCGCGGTAGGCCTCGATCTGCTTGCGCTGCTGGACGTGCAGCGGTTCGCCCGTTTCGTCGTCTTTCAGCGTGGAGCTTTGCAGGTTCATGCCCAGCTTCGCCGCCCAGACGGCGGTTGCGTTCGAGCCCGAGCCCCACCAGATGCGGTCGCGTAGGCCTTCGGAGTGCGGTTCGAGGCGGAGCAGCCCAGGCGGGTTGGCGAACATCGGCCGCGGGTTCGGCTGTGCGAAGCCCTCGCCCTCGAGCAGCTTCAGGAAGACCTCGACGCGGTCGCGGGCCATGTCGGCCTCGGTCTCGCCCTCAGCGGGGGCGTAGCCGAAGTAGCGCCAGCCGTCGATCACCTGCTCGGGGGATCCCCGGCTGACGCCGAGCTGGAGCCTGCCCCGCGAGATGAGGTCCGCGGCGCCCGCGTCCTCGACCATGTACAGCGGGTTCTCGTAGCGCATGTCGATCACGCCGGTGCCGATCTCGATCTTCGACGTCCGCGCGCCGATCGCCGCGAGCAGCGGGAACGGGCTGCCCGCCTGGCGCGCGAAGTGGTGCACGCGGAAGTACGCGCCGTCGACGCCCAGCTCCTCCGCCGCGACCGCCAGGTCGATCGACTGGTGCAGGAAGTCGGAGGCCGACCGGGTCTCGGAGTGCGCGCTCGCCGACCAGTGGCCGAACGAGAGGAAGCCAATCTTCTTCACGCGTCGTCAAACGTTCAACTACCCCGTCTCATTCCCGGGCGGCCGCCACGCGGTCCGGACTCGTCGGCGCGGGACTGGCGAGTGCCCGGTCGAACACGTTCCGCAGCAGCCGCCGCACCACGGGGTCCGCCCGGATGGCGCCGTTGAACGTCATCGACGACGCGCTGAACACGAAACCGCCGCCAGGCAGCTCCTTGCACACCATCGCCGCGCCCGCGCGGGCAGTCGGGTTCGTCCCCTGTGCGATGACCCCGCTCGCCGGCACCTCGCCGACGAGGCCCTGGAGGGTGTCGAATTCCCAGGCGCTCGCGGCTCCGTTCCGCCCGTGCGCGCCGAACTCGCTGCCCGTCGACAGGCCCGTCCCGGCCAGGAACGGGTGGTCGCGCAGCACGCGGTAGGGCGCGAAGGTCATCCAGCCCTCGTACTCGAAATTCACCCCGAGCAGCTGTGATTCGGGCAGGCCGTAGTCCTCGCGGAACAGGTCGCGGCCGCCGTCGGCGGCACGGAAGGTCAGGGTGGTGCCGGCGGCGTCGAACTCCGCGCGTTCGTAGATCTGGTTGCCTCCGGTGGCGATCACGTTGCCCCCGTCCGCGAGGTAGTCCGCCAGGTTGGCGCGCATGGCCATCGAGAAGTACTCCGGATGCGAACCGAGCACGACGGCGCTGTAGTCCGCAAGCCAGCCACCCGTGTGCAGGTCGTGGTCGGTGTAGCAGTCGAACCCGATCTGCTCGGCGCTCAGCCAGCGCAGCAGTTCCAGATCGCTGTGGAGCTCCAGGTCGTACTGGCCTTTCGGCGCGATCAGCCAGGTGTAGCTGGGCCGCAGGAACGAGATCGCGCGCTGGACGCCTTCCTGGCCCTCGGAGTACTGGTCGTGCCCGCTCCAGCCGTTGTACGCGTGGTAGGTGTTGGTCGGCAGGACCACTGCGATGTCCTGCGCGGGCGCCGCGGGCCGCACCACGAACGGGATGTGCTGCACCCGGCCGAACCGGCCGGTCAGCCGCGCGGCGTACACCCCGGACGGCCAGGTCTCGGGGATGTCGGCGGCGTAGCGCTCGGCCCAGCCGCATCCGGCGGACCGGTAGTTCGCGGCCGCCGTCTGCAGGCCGCCCGCGACGGTGGTCGTCCCGGTGACCGCCTCCGGCGTGTCCCCGCCGGGTGCGACGCGCACGAGCTGCGCGGTGACCGAGCTGAACGCCGTCGACAGCGCGACGGACACCCGGCCGCCGGCGGGCACGCTCTGCCGCTGCGGATACCCCTGCAGCCCGGCACTGCGCTCGACGGTGAAACCCTGCCCGACGACGACACCGTTCCCGTTGTTGATCCAACGCGGCCCGCCGTCGGTGTCGACGGTCTCGTGGTTGGCGAGGCGCAGTTCGACGAGATCGCCGTCGTCGCCCGGCACCGTCGAGTGGTCGATCCGGATGAGGTAGACGGCGCCGTTGCCGCCTCCTGCGAACAGGTCTCGGCGGAACAGCTCGAACCAGTCGTTGTCGCCGATCTCGATGGGCTGCCCGCCGTTCGCCCATCCGCTGCCGTCGCGGTAGCGGAACCAGGTGAGCGCCCCGGTGCCGCTGACGGCGTAGATGACATTCGCGGTGTCGGAGAACAGATAGCGCGCGACGTTGAACCCGTCTCCGAGCGGCTGGGGCGTTTCGAAGGCGCCGTTGATCCGCCGCGACCGGTACAGGATCCCGTTGGCGTCCACGCACCAGATGACGCCGCCCGGTCCGCCGAAAATCCGCGGGAAGGCGTTGAATCCGGTCCCGACGACGACCCCGGTGCCGTTGTCGGCCCACGTCCCGTCCCCAGTGTCCGGATTGGACACGAGACGCTGGTAGCACAACACCGTCCCGTCCCCGCGCACGCCGTACAGGACGCCGTTCAGATCGGCGAGCACGGTGACGAAGTCCTGCCAGCCGGACCCGATCAGCAGTCCGGAGCCGTTGCTCCAGTCGAACGCGGCGGCGGCCCAGCCCCGGTGCCGGTACCAGTAGAGGGCCCCGTCCGCCTGCACGCCGTAGACGATTCCGTCGCCTCCGCCGAGGAGCCTGCTCCACCGCTGGTGCGGATCGAACGCTCCGGTCGCCAGTGCTGCTTCTGGACGTCCTTCCGCCGCGTCGGTGATCGGCAATGCCGGACGGCCGGTGATAATCCCCATGTCTCCCCCAGGAGTTCGGTGTGCGTCCCCTCGCACACGTCTGATGGGATAACGCTCGAGCGGCCCCCGGGCGTTTACCCGGTGGCGGCACGACCACCCGATAAGCCCAACGGCTCAGCGGGCGAGGCGTTCCAGCAGGACGACCGTCACGGTGTCTCCGGCCTCCTTGCCGATCGCTTTCCGGAGCGAGGCGTTGACCGGGAGTTTGTGGGTGCCGTCGCCCAGCGCCATGAAGGAACTGCGGAACGGTTCGCCGTCGACAGTGCCGCGGACCTTCACCAGGCCGCGGGTGCCGAAGAACTCCGCTGAGCCGGGCCAGATCAGGTAGGTGTGGCCGCCTTTGGCCGGGCTCTTGCGCAGGGTCGCGGTGAATTTCTCGTCGAGTTCGCCGGTCGTCATCGGGTTCTCCGCAAGGGTCGGGCGGGACGTTCATCTCGAGGTACGAACCCGGTCGCGGGATTTCGACACGGTACCGGCCCGTCTTGGGAGAAACCCGGAATGTTCACGCACGGTGTCGATCCGGTGCCGGAACGGTCACCCGTCGCGGCACCGGACCGCTCCCCTATCGCGTTCCGCGACGGCTGCGCACCGCAACCGCCGGGACCGGTCCTCCGGTGATCGCGAACTGCGAGCCCGGTTCTCGGACGACGTCACCGGTCGCCGAATTCGTGATTGTCACGTTCGTCAGCGTCGCGCTGCCGCGGGCGCCGCTCATCGCGAGGATGCCCGCGCCGTTGTTCGACTGGTCGATCTTGACGTTGCTGATCGTCACGTCCGGCATCGAGCCGCCGCCCGTTTTGAACTGGATTCCGTCGTACGTCGAATCGTGGATTTCCGTGTCCCGCAGCGTGATCCCGGGGATGTCCTTGCCCTGGGCGAAGAACGTGATCGCACCGAACTTCTGCTGTTCGCCCCAGAAGGCGCCGCCGCAGCGGTAGAGGGCGTTGTTCGCGATCAGCGTCTGCCCGGAGAACGGCAGCGGGTCGTGGTCGGTCGCCAGCATGATGCCCGGGTAGTTCATCGTGTCGGAGACCAGGTTGTTCTCGATCTTGTTCCCGTAGCCGCCGTACACCGCGATCCCGTTGGCGCGCCACGGCAGCTGCACCGTGTTGTTGCGGAATACGTTGTCGTGCCCGATGTCCACTGCCGGATCCTTCACGTACTGGTTCGCCCACACCGCGAGCGAGTCGTCGCCGGTCGTCCGGAACGACGAGTTCACCACTCGCGAGTTGCGGGTGCCGTTGGCGAAATTGATGCCGTCGGCGTAGGTGTCGCGGATCCGCATGCCGCTGAACTCCAGGCCGTCGGCCGGGCCCCACAGCGCCGGGATGTTGCTGTAGTCCCGGCCGACCCACACGCCGACGTTCGCGTGCTCGATCCACACGTTCGAGATCTTCGTGCCGGTGCCGAACCGGCCGTTGAGGCCGACGCCGCCCTCCGCGCCCCCGTCCCCGCCACGAATCCGGCCGGAGCCGAAGATGGCGAGGTCGGAGATCTGCACGTTCTTGTCGATGTCGAAGCCGAAGTTGCCCTCGTGCGGATGGTTGATGCCGCCCGCGTCCTGCGGCTGGATCAGCGAGTACAGCTGCGAGTACCACATCCCGGCACCGCGGATGGTCGCGTTCGAGATGCCGATCTGGTTGTACTGCCCGCCGCCGTTGGGGACGTTCGGGTCGTCGGTGAGGATCTTCTGCTCTTGCCGCCACTGGCCCGGCGGGATCCAGACGCAGCTGATCACGCCGTTCTGGTCGTCGGTGACCGCGCGCTGGATCGCCGCGGAGTCGTCGATCCCGTCGTCGGGCACGGCGCCGTAGTCGGTGATCGAGGTGCATTCGGGCGGTTTCGGCAGGGCTGGCGCGACCTGTTCGAGGTCGATCAGGTCGATGACGTAGAACGCCGCGTTGTCGCCGTTGTCGCGCTGCAGCTTGAACTTCGTGCCCGGCGGGTACGACTGCGCCAGCAACGCGTGCGATTCGTCGAACAGCCGCCGCGCGTCACCTCCTGGCTTGTTCGTCAGACCTTCGGGGTCGTCGGTGGTGCCGTAGAGCCAGCTGTGCGTGGACGACAGGTTCAGCTTCTGCGCGAAGGTTCCATTGACGTACAGGCTGATCGTCGCGTCCTGTCCCCCTCCGCCGGGTGCGTCCGGGATCGAGTCGCGGACCACGATCGAGTTCGCTTGGTTCGTCGACGTGAATTCCACGTACTGGCCCTGGTTCGCCAGTCGCACGGACTTCCGGCCGGACGACTCGGTGGCGAAGTTCGTGTGCCCGAACGTCCGCAGCGGGTCGGTTTCCAGCAGTTGGCCTTGGTACTGCGCGGCTTCGGCCTCGTACTCGACGTAGGGCACCGCTGCGCCGCGGCCGACCACCATCGCCCGCGAGAGGGTGTTGTTGGCTTCGTTGGTCTCCTCGACCACGCCGGTCGCGTCGGCCGTCGCGGTGAGGGTCGCGTTCGCGGCGGTCCACGTGCCCGGCATCGCGACGTTCGCCGTGGCTCCGGCTTCGATGGCGGGTGTGTCGCCGCTGAATGTGGCGCTGCCAGCGGACAACCGGGTTACCGAGGCTGCCGCGCCGCTCGTACCGCGGTTGTGCACCGCGACGGTGAACGACACTGCCGCGCCGACCGCCGGGTTCGGCGGGTTCGACGTGATACCGGTGACTTCGAGGTCCGGGCCCGGTGCTTGCGCGATCACCAGAGGGGTCGGCGAGGTGAAGGTGTTGTTGGTGTCGTCCTGCTCGATCACCTTGTTGTCCGGGTCGACTGTGGCGGCCACGCGGTAGCTGCCCTGCGGCCGTTTGCCTGCCTGCACAGTCACTGTGGCGGACGTTCCGGCGGCGAGTGCGCCGACCGGTGCGGAACCGACGACGGTGCCGCCGAGGCTGACGTTGACCGTCGTCGCGCCTGCAGGAGCGGTGCCTGCGTTTCGCACTGTCGCCGATACCGCCAGGTCGCTGCTCTCGGTCGGGTTTGACGGGGCCCACGCGGTGCTGGTGACGACCAGGTCCGGGTTCGGCGCGGGCGTGCCGAACACCTGGAATTCCGCGGCTTGCCCGCCGGGTGCGCCGGAGTTGGCGAAGAACCGCAGCTGCACGTCGGCGGCGCGGCCGGTCAGCGGAATGGTCACGGTGTTCTGGTTGGCGGCCGGGTCGAAGCGGTAATCGGCTCGTGCGGACAGCGTTGTGAATTCCGTCGTGCCCTGGGCGCGGCCGAGGATCTCGAAGTTCTGCGTCCGTGCGCCCCAGATCGGGTCCGGGTTGAGCTTCACGACGACTGAGGCGAGGTCGGCGTCGGCACCGAGCTTTACTGTCAGGGTGTTCGGGTAGCCTGCGGCAGACTCCCAATAAGTACCAGTGTTGTTGTCGTTCGCGTTGGCGGCCGCGAATGCGCCGACCGTCGAGGACGCCTCGATCGGCTTGCCCACAGCGAGGTTCTGGCCGGTCTGCGTCCCGGCCCGGACGACGTGATTGCTGTCGGCGGACTCGTTCCCGGCCGCGTCCTTGGCGCGCACGAAGTACTCGATCCGCGTTCCGGCAGGCCGGTTTTCCGTGAACGTGGTGCCAGTGACCGTGGTGACGGGCGTGCCGTCGCGGTAGACGGTGTAGCCGGTGACGCCGACGTCGTCGGTCGACGGCGACCAGGTCAGCCGGACCTGTCCGGAGGCGGGCTCGGTCAGCGCGACGTTCGTGGGCGCGGTCGGTGCCTGCGTGTCTCCGGTGTCCGCTCCGTACAGCTCGAACTCCGAGAGCTGCGCGGCGGGCCACTGCGTGTTCGCGGTGACGTCCAGCCGCACGTAACGGACGGACGCGGTCACCGGAATGGTCACTGCGCCGGAGCTGAACATGTACCCGGTCGACCGAACGAGGTCGGTAAACGAAGTACCGTCGGTGCTGCCGCGCACGGTGAGCGTCTGCGTGCGGGATTCCCAGGCGGCAGGGAGTTTCAGCACGATCCGGGTGAGGGACTTGGTCGAGCCGAGGTCGGCCTGGATCCATTGCGGGAACGCGTTGTTGGCCGATTCCCAGTAGGTGTCCTGATTCCCGTCGAAGGCGTTGGCGACGGGATAGCCGGGCTGCACGCTGCTCGCCGATACCGTGCGCGTTAACGGCACATCAGCGGCGTTCGGAGCCGGACCTGGCGAAGGGCCACCGGCCGCGGCGGCGGGGGTGAGGCCCGCCGCGAACAGCCCCGCGGCGAGGAAACCGACGACGAGACGGGACAAACGCATACGTGTCATGGCGTCTTCCGTTCTTTGACAGAGAAGAGCGGGCACCCGCCGGGAACACCAGCGGGTGCCCGCGCGCTCAATCGCGGTTGATCGTGAAGGTGCTCGTCGTGTTCCGGATGTCCTGGTCGTTGTCGCTCAACGTCAGCCCGGTGAACGTCGCCGACCCGACCGCCGGGCCCTGCCCGGGTTCCGGCAGCTCATTGGCCCAGATCCCGATCCCGGACTTGGCGTCGAACTCGTCGCCGCTGCGGTGCGCCCCGCTGATCGACACGTTCGTCAGCACCGTGTCCTGGACCGTATTCTCCGGCTGGCCGCCGGTGTACTTGGTCTGGAACATGATGCCGCTGTACGTCGGGCTCTGGATGTCCGCATCGGACACCCGGATGCCGCGGAACTCCTTGGAAGCAGAGAACATCCAGATCGCCGGGAACGTCTGCTTGCCCCAGAAATGACCGCCGGTGCGGACGAGCGAGACGTTCTGGACCGTCGTCGGCTGCGGCCCGAACCCGAGGAACGGATAGCCGAAGTCGAGCGAACTGAGCGTGATTCCGGAGTACGTCAGCGTGTCCGCGATGTAGAGGTTCCGGAAGGTGTTGTTGTACCCGCCGTACACCGCGATGCCCGCCGCGCGCCACGGAAGCAGCACGGTCAAGTTCTCGAATACATTGTCGTACTGGTTGCCCTGGTTGATATCCGTGGCGGCGAACAACGCGAAGCTGTCGTCGCCGGTGGACCGGGCTTCGTTGTTGGTGACGTGGTTGCCGGTGCTGCCGTTGGTGAAGTTGACACCGTCGGCGAACGTGTCGCGGATGCGGGAGTTCTTCACCGTGGAGTTGTCCACATTGGTCGCCCAGAGCAGGCACATCTGGTGCTCCACCCAGATGTTGTCGATGGTCATGTTCGTGACGCCGGTGAAGTTGAAGACCTTGCCGGGGCCGTCGATGCGCGAGGTGTAGTTCCCGAACACGGCGAACCCGCTGAAGGTCGACCCGCTCGCGCTGGCCTGCGCGTCGAACCCGATGTCGGTGTTCTCCTGTCCGGCTGGCGCGGTGAACCTCGTGAACCACGGCCCGGCGCCGAGCACCGTCACCGGCTTGCCGTACACGGTGACCTTGCTGGTCATCGGGTACTGCCCGGCGGGGAGGTAGACGCCGGTGAGGTTCGGATCCTGGCGGACCTTGTCCAGCGCGGCCTGCACGTCCTGCTGCGTGAACCCGGCCGGGACCGCGTAGTGCGCCGGATCGGGATTCGCGGTCGCGGCGGCCAGTTCGAAGTTGACGAAGTCGATCGCGTAATTCGAGCTGTTCGCGGCGTCCTTCTGCAGCTTGATCTTGTGCCCGGCGGGCACGGTCGTGCCGAGCAGCATGCTGGCCTCGTCGTAGATGTGCCGCGCCGGTCCGGCTCCCGGCGAGTTGCCCGGGGAGGCTTCGGCACCGTAGAGCCACGCGTAGTGCGAGGTCAGGTCGATGGCCTTGAGGAAGGTTCCGTCGACGTACACGTTCAGCGTCGAGTTCTGCCCGCCGCCACCCGCGGCGTCCGGCATCGAGAATCGCGTGACGAGCGTGTTGGTCGCCGCACGCGTGGTGAACTCGACCGAGGAGCCGGTCGCGTTCAGTGTCACGGCCTTGCGGCCCGACGCCTCGCCCGCGAGATCGCCGATCGTCCGGTTAGGACCGATCACGGACGCACCGCCCGCGACCACGCCGTCCTCGGCCTCGTACATGTCGTACGGCATATTGGCGCCGCGGCCGACGAACAGCGATTGGGTACTGGTGTTGTTGCCCTGCTTGACAGGCAGCTCGTTGGCATCGTTCGCGACGGCTGTCTTGACCGTGTACCGGCCGTTCGCCGCCGTCCAGCTCCCAACCGTGACCGGAGTGGTCGCTCCAGGGGCAAGAACACCGGTGAAGGAACCGCTCAGCGTCTTGACGACCGTCCCGTTTTGGTCGGCGATCGTCACCGTGACGTCGTGGGCACCGTCCGCCGAAGCGATCGCGCCCTGGTTGCGCAGGGTCGCGGTGAAGGTCACCGTGTTGCCCGCCGACGGGTTGTTCGGCGACCATGCCGTGGCCGAGACGAGGTCGGAACTCTGCACCGGGCTGACGACCAGTGGCGTCGAGCTGGTGAAGGAATTGTTGTCCTCGTTCAGTTCGATGACAGTATTCGCCTCGTCGACCTTCGCGGTCACGTCGTAGCTGCCCGCGTCCCTGGGGCCGATGTTCGCCGAGACAGTCGTGGACGCTCCGGCCGCGAGCGCGCCGACTGCTGCCGTGCCGACCTTTGTCTTGCCCAGATAGAGGTTCACGTCGGTCGCGCCGGAGGCTGCCGTCCCGGCGTTGCGGACGGTCGCCGACGCGGTGATCGCGTCGGTCTCCACCGGGTTCCGCGGCGACCAGGACACGTCCGAAACCGTCAGGTCCGGGTTCGGCGCGGGGACGCCGAAGACCTGGAATTCCGCCGCCTGACCGCCGCCTGCACCGGAGTTGGCGGTGAAGCGCAGGCGGACGTCACTGGCCCGGCCGCTGACCGGGATGGTCACGGTGTTGCCGCTCGAGGGGTCGAAACTGTAGGTCTGCGCGGGCGCCAGCGTGGTGAAGTCGGTCGCGCCCTGGTCGCGGCCCTCGACAGCGATCGTCTGCGTCCGCGTGCTCCACGACGGGTCCGGGTTGAGCTTCACGACGACCCGGTCGAGGTCGGCGTGGGAACCGAGCGCCACGGTCAGCAGATTCGGATACGCCCCGCTGCCTTCCCAGTACGTGGTCACGGAGTCGTCATTGGCGTTGGCCGCGACGTAGGTCTGCTGGGTCGAGGACGCCGTGATCGGCTTGTGCAGCGCGAGATTCGAGCCGCTCTGCGTGCCGTTGCGGGTCACCGTGTTGCTGTTCGCCGACTGGTTGCCCGCCGCGTCCCGAGCACGCACGTAATACGCGACGCTCGCGCTGGCCGGCTGATTGTCGGTGTAGGTCAGCACATCCCCGGCGACGCTGCCGCGGAGCTGGCCGTTGGCGTAGACGTCGTAACCGGTGACACCGGTGTTGTCCGTCGACGCCGACCAGGTCAGCCGGATCTGGCCGCTCGCGGGCTCGGTGTAGGCGAGGTTTCCGGGCGCGGACGGCGGCTGCGTGTCACCGCCCGCCGGGCCGTGCACCTCGAACTCCGACAGCTGCGCGGCAGGCCAGCCGGTGTTGGCGGTGATGTTCAACCGGACGTAGCGGGTGCTGCCGGTGAGGTTCACCGTGACGGTATTGCCGGTCGCCGGGTCGAAGCGGTAGCCCGCCGAGGGCACGAGATCGCTGAAGCTCGCGCCGTTCGCGCTGCCCTGCACCGCGAACGTCTCGGTGCGGGCTTCCCAGTTCACGGGCAGCTTCAGCACGAGCTGGGCGACATTCGTCGCGGTGCCGAGGTCAGCCTGAATCCATTGGGGGAACTGGTTGTTCGCGCTCTCCCAGTAGGTGGCCTGGTTGCGGTCGCCGACGTTGGAGACGGGGTAGCCGGGGAGCTGGCTGCTGGCGGTGTACGTCGCGGTGGCGGCTTGGGCGGCGGGCCGGACAGGTGGCGGGGCGGGGGAGGCTG
>NZ_PQIA01000041.1 GCF_003385235.1 Amycolatopsis circi
TCCCGGATCGGGGTGGCCCTAGGGCCACCCCGATCCGGGAGCTGCGGCCAGGGACGGCGAGGACCGGGGCGGCGAGACTGGGGCGCGAAAGGGGGTGGACATGACGTCGGTGCGGCGCGCGTGGGCACTCGCCGGTCTCGCGGTGGTGAGCTGGGTCGACGTCCTGCTCGAACTGATCGCGTTCGCGCTGTTGTGCGTCGGTCTCGTCCTCTTCTTCTCCCCGGCGGTCGAACTCGCGCGCGTCCGGTCTCGGCGCACCCGGGAGCTGGTCGGCCGGTGGACCGGTCGGGAGATTCCGAGCCCGTACCGGCCTGCTCCGCCGGAGCCGGAACGCGAGCGCGACGGCTGGTATCGCGACGGCACCCAGCTCTACCGGCGCGCGTGGTGGATCCGCTGGAACCGACGTTTCACGTGGATCATGGAGGATCCGGCGACCGCCCGGGAGTTCGGCTGGCAGCTGCTGAACCCGCCGGTCGCGCTGGCTTTCGCGGTGTTTTCGCTGGTCGGTGGACCGGTCGCGCTGCGCGGGTACTCCCGGTGGACCGGGTACTGGCTTGGTCCACACGCACCGTGGGGGAAGAGCTGGCTTCGTCGCCGGTACGAGACGCTCGGTGGTCAGCTCGGGATGTGGGCGATCTCCGTGGCGCAGCTGGGCCTGACGGTCGCCCAGCTCATCGTGCTGACCGGCGCGGTGCCGGTGTTCCCGACTGTCACGCGGGCCAGCCGCGCGGTCGCCGACACTTTCCGTCGCGAGGCGGAGCGCTGGACCGGGGTGCGGATCGCCCAGCCGTACCTGCCGCCGCCCGCGCTGCCGGTGCCGCGCGGCGACGGCCTGTACCAATTCGGCAAGCAGCTCTACGAGGAACCGTGGTGGCCGATGCTGCGTGCCCGGATCCACTGGGTGCTCCACGACCGCGCGACCTGGCGGGATATGGCGGCGGCGGTGGTGCTGCCGGTGGTGACGCTGGTGCTGTGGGTGCCGTCGGCGGCGCTGGTCTTCTGGGGGACGTACGGCCTGGTCGCACTGTGGATCACCGGCCAGCACGGCTGGTTCGAGATGGTCGGGCTGCCCTCGGTGACCAGCACTGGCGGCGCGTTCGCGATGACGCCGGTGGCGCTGGCGGCGGTGTTCGTCGGACTGCTGCCGACGCCGTGGCTCGCCAGGTGGCAGGCGAAGCTCGGGCGCTGGCTGCTCGGTCCGACCGAGGCGTCCCGGCTCGCGCAGCGCGTGCACCGGCTGGACCAGACCCGCGTCGAAGTCAACGTCGCGCAAGCCGCTGAGCTGCGGCGGATCGAGCGCGACCTGCACGACGGCATCCAGTCGCGGCTGGTCGCGATGGGGATGAAGCTCGGCGCGGTGGAAGCGTTGATCGACCACGATCCGGACAAGGCGAAGCAACTGGCCGCGGAATTGCGGGAAGCGTCGTCGGAGGCGCTCACCGAGCTGCGGTCGCTCGTGCGCGGCATCCATCCGCCGGTGTTGTCGGAGCGTGGACTGGTCGACGCGGTGCGTGCGGCGGCGTTGGACAGTCCGTTGAAAGTCGAGGTCACGGCGACGGTGCCGGGGCGGCTCGAACAGCCGGCGGAGGCTTGCGCGTACTTCGCGGTGTGCGAATTGCTTGGCAACGCGGCAAAACACGGCGAGGCCCGGCGGGCGACGGTGGTGCTGGAGTACCTCGACGGGCTGCTGCGCGCGACCGTCACCGACGACGGCAAGGGCGGCGCCGACGCCGCGCGCGGCACGGGTTTGCGCGGGATCGAGCGGAGGCTGTCCGGATTCGCCGGTAGGTTGGCGCTGACCAGCCCGCCGGGCGGCCCGACGGAGGCGATCGTGGAGGTGCCGTGCCAGCTCGACCCCGGACCGTCGTCGCCGAAGACCAGTATCTCCTCCGAGACGGCCTGACCCATCTGCTCGCCGCGCACGGTTTCGACGTCGTCGTGGCTGTCGGCTCCGGGCCCGAACTCGCCGCCGCACTTCGCGAACACCGGCCCGACGTGTCCATTGTGGACGTAAGGATGCCGCCGACCAACACCGACGAGGGCCTGCAGGTCGCCCTCGCCGCTCGCCGGGAGACGCCCGGGCTGCCGATTCTCGTGCTGTCGCAACACGTCGAGCAGTTGTACGCGCGCGAACTCCTGGCGGACGGCACCGGCGCGGTCGGCTATCTGTTGAAGGACCGGGTATTCAACGCGGAACAATTCATCGACGCGGTCCGCCGGGTCGCCGCGGGCGGAACCGCGATGGATCCGGAAGTGATCGCGAAACTGGTGGCGGGCAACGCTTCCGACCCGCTGGCGGCCTTGACTCCGCGAGAGCGCGAGGTGCTCGGTTTGATGGCGGAAGGCTGTTCGAACGCCGCGATCGCTAGCCGGTTGTACTTCAGCGAAGGCGCGGTCGGCAAGCACACCGCGAATATCTTCGCCAAGCTCGGGATTTCCGCCTCGGACGACACGAATCGCCGCGTACTGGCCGTGCTGAAGTTCCTCGGTTCTAGCTGAGCGGCACTCGCACGGCAGGCGGAAGCGGCTCGGCCGCCGGGTGCGCCCGGAACGACTGGACCAGGTATGCCGTGAACCGCCGCACCGCTGCGACGCGCGCGGAAGCTGGTTCCAACTGGATGCCTTCGTTGGCGACCAACGCCAGCACGAGGTCTTCCAGCACGAAATCCGGCCGCAGGTCGCCGCTGTCCTTGGCCCGGCGGATGAGATCGAGCAGCAACCGCAGTGTTCGGGCGCGGTCGGCGGCGAAGTCGAGCCGTCGCGGGAGTTGCGCGACGAACGCGCGAAACCCCTGCTCACGCGCGTGCACCTCGGTGAGTTTCTCCACCACCAGGACAAAGCCCTGCCACGGATCAGCCGCAGCAAGCCCCTCTTCGACGATCGACGAGCACAACGCCAACTCCTCGGCGAACGCTTCGGCGATCAGCGCGTCTTTGGTCGGAAAATGCCGATAGACCGTCGCGACGCTCACCTCCGCCTGCCGCGCGATCTCCCGCATCGGCACGCGGTACCCGCGGACCGTGAAAGCCACCCGGGCAGTAGCGAGAATGCGCACGCGGTTGTGCGCGGCGTCGGTCCGTCTCACTTCGACCGCCACCTCTCTCACTTCCGCCTGAACCGCTGACCTGCCGGAATACCGTCGGACGGATGAAAGCTGTCCAGTTTTCCCAGTATGGCCCGCCCAGCGTCGTGCACGTCGCCGATGTCGCCGAACCGCACGCCGGGCCCGGGGAGATTCGCATCTCCGTTCGCGCTTCCGGCTTTTCCGCGGGCGAAACCACCATCCGGTCCGGTGCGCGCAAAGGCCAGGTGACGTTCCCCTTCCGGACTGGGTACGACGCCGCCGGAGTGGTGGACGAGGTCGGCGACGGCGTCGATGGGATCGAACTTGGTGCGCACGTCTTCGGCATGACGGCCGCGGATCGTCGCGGGGCCAACGCCGAGTACGCCGTTCTCGTTCACTGGGCCGCCAAACCGGCCGTATGGAGCTGGGCCGAGGCGGGCGGTGCCGCGGGCGCGATCGAAACCGCCACCCGAGTGTTGGATCAGCTGCCCGGCGAAACGATCCTGGTGCACGGCGCAGCGGGCGGGGTCGGCACGGTCGCGGTCCAATTGGCGGTCGCGCGCGGTGCCACTGTTATCGGCACCGCAAGCCCGCACAACCACGATTTCCTGCGCTCACTTGGGGCGGTGCCGACGACTTACGGACCCGGGCTGGTCGACCGAGTCCGCAGCGTCGATGCCGTCTTCGACTGCGCTGGGGGAGCATTGCCGGACCTGATCGAGATCGCCGGAGACCCCGCCCGGGTCGTGACGATCACCGACGCCAATGCACCCCAGCACGGCGTGCATTTCTCGCACAGTGCTGCGATCCCCGGTGCGGATCCGTTGGCGGTACACGGCCTTGCCGCCGCGGTAAGGCTCGCGGAGGAAGGGCGCTTAAAGATCCCCGTCGCGGCGACCTTCCCGCTGAGCGAGGCCGCAGCTGCGCATGAGCTGAGCGAGAGCAGGCACGCCCGCGGGAAGATCGTCTACGTCTCGTGAGTGTTAATCACGGTTAGAACCGGGACGAACACTCACGAGCGCGAAACCCGCACCATTTCGTCCCGTTCCACGACCTTCACCCGCTCGCGTCCTTCTGCCTCGCCGAGCGACTTCTCGTGCGTGTCGAGCTTGCCCCACCCTTCCCAGGTGGTGAACGAAATCCCGCGCGCGGCGAGGAATTCCAGGATCGCGTCCGGCGACGAATGCCGCGGCGCGGCGAGAGTGTCCGCGTCCGCCAGCAGGTTCGCGACGGTCTCGGCCGCGTCGCCCTTCGTGTGCCCGATCAGGCCGACCGGGCCGCGCTTGATCCAGCCGGTCACGTACACGCCCGGGACCTGGTTCTCGTCCAGGTCCAGCACGCGGCCGCCCTGGTTCGGGATCACGCCCGCGGTGTGGTCGAACGGGATTTCCGGCAGGTGCGACGACAGGTACCCGACCGCGCGGTACACCGCCTGGACGTCCCAATCGTGGAACTCGCCGGTGCCGACAACCTTGCCGTCGCGGTACTCGGTGCGTTCCGTGCGCAGGCCGACGACCTTGCCGTCCTCGCCGAGCACCTCGGTCGGCGCGTGGAAGAAGTGCAGGTGAAGGCGGCGCGGACGGTTGCCTTCGTCGCGAATCGCCCATTCCTGCAGCGTCTTCACGACCATGTCGGTCTGCTTGGAGGACCGCAGTTCGGCGACGCTCGCCTCGTCGAACTCCATGTCCTCGGGGTGCACGATCACCTCGACGTTCGGCGAATGGTCCAGTTCGCGCAGTTCCAGCGGCGAGAACTTCGCCTGCGCCGGACCGCGGCGGCCGAACACGTGCACGTCGGTGACCGGGCTGGCCTTCAAACCCTCGTAGACGTTCGCCGGGATGTCGGTCGGCAGCAGTTCGTCGGCGGTCTTGGCGAGCACGCGCGCCACGTCCAGCGCGACGTTGCCGACGCCGAGCACCGCGACCGACGACGCCGTGAGCGGCCAGGTGCGCGGCACGTCCGGGTGGCCGTCGTACCAGGACACGAAGTCGGCGGCGCCGTGGCTGCCGTCGAGGTCGATGCCGGGGAGGTCGAGCGCGCGGTCGGCCATCGCGCCGGTCGCGAAGATGACCGCGTCGTAGAACTCGCGCAGGTCGTCCAGCTTCAGGTCGGTGCCGTAGTCGACGTTGCCGAGCAGCCGGATGTTCGGCCGGTCGAGCACCTTGTGCAGGGCGTTGACGATGCCCTTGATGCGCGGGTGGTCGGGAGCGACGCCGTAGCGGATCAGCCCGAACGGCGCTGGCATGCGCTCGAACAGGTCGATCTCGACGCTCGCGTCGGACTTGTCCAGCAGGTCGGCGGCGTAGATGCCGGCGGGACCGGCGCCCACTACGGCGACACGAAGGATTCGGCTCACCGGTCCACGGTAAGTTAGGTGATCCTAACAATCACTGTGATCTGGCGTACGGTCCAGCAGGTGGGAGCCGCTAAGCTGGCGGCATGCGCGTTCTCGTCGTCGACAACTACGACAGCTTCGTCTACAACCTCGTCCAGTACCTGGCGCAGCTCGGTGCCGACTGCACGGTGTGGCGCAACGACGTCGTAGACCTCGACCGCGTGCCGGAATTCGACGCGGTGCTCGTCTCTCCAGGCCCGGGAACGCCGGAACGCGCAGGTCAGAGCATTGAAGTGATCGCGAAATGCGCCGAGACGCGCACGCCGATGCTGGGCGTCTGCCTCGGCCACCAGGCGCTGGGCGTGCACTTCGGCGCCACCGTCGACCGGGCGGACGAGCTGCTGCACGGCAAGACCAGCCAGGTGCACCACACCGGCGTAGGCATCCTCGCCGGGCTGCCGGAGGAGTTCACCGCCACCCGCTATCACTCGCTCACCGTGCTGCCGGAGACGATCGATTCGGCGATTTTCGAGGTCACCGGGACCACCGAGAGCGGCATCGTGATGGGCATGCGGCACCGCGAGCTGCCGCTGGAG
The DNA here is from genome assembly GCF_003385235.1 of Amycolatopsis circi. GTDB lineage: Bacteria > Actinomycetota > Actinomycetes > Mycobacteriales > Pseudonocardiaceae > Amycolatopsis > Amycolatopsis circi. The sequence goes on from NZ_PQIA01000041.1 coordinate 5,996, forward strand.
GGCGTGCAATTCCACCCCGAATCCGTGCTCACCGAAGGCGGGCACCGGATGCTGGCGAACTGGATGGCCTCGGCGGGCCACCCGGTCGAGCCGTCCGTCGTCGACGACCTGGAGCGGGCCACCCGTACCCTGCAGAAGGCCGCGACTGCGTGACCGCGCCGTCCCCGCTGATCCGGCTCAGCGGAGTCGGAAAACGTTATGGCAGCGGCGAACCCGTCCTGACGCACGTCGATTTCGAGGTGCCCGCGGGACGGGTCGTCGGCATCCTCGGCACCAACGGCTCGGGCAAATCGACGCTGCTGCGGATCCTCGCCGGGGTGTCGCGAGCGTCCTATGGCGACATCACCGGGACCCCTGCGGTCGGTTACCTGCCAGACCGGTTCCCCGGCGGCCAGCGGCTGAGCGCGCGGGCGTACCTGCGGCATCTCGCGCGGATCCGCGGACTGGCTGACCTGTCCGGAATCGACCCGCTGCTGAAGCGGCTCGCGCTGGTCGGCAGCCCCGACGCGCAGTTGCGCACGCTGTCGAAAGGCAACGCGCAGAAGGTCGGTCTCGCCCAAGCCGTGCTGGTGCGGCCCGACCTGCTGATCCTCGACGAACCCTGGTCCGGTCTCGACGTCGGCACCCACACGGTGCTCGGCGAACTGGTCGCGGAAACCCGTGCCCGCGGCGCGAGCGTCGTGTTCACCGACCACCGGCCGGACGTCGTGCGCGAACACGCCGACGAGGTGTACCGGCTCGAATCCGGCCGGGTCGCGCCGCTGGAAACGCATCCGGAGCGCAAGCGGATCACGCTGGCGCCGGTGTCGTCCAGCGTCGACAACTGGTCCGCCGAACCAGGCGTGCACGCGGTCGCCGACAAGGTGGACGGCGTGGTCCTGACCGTCGACGCCGAACACGCCGACGCCGTGCTGCTGCGCGCGCTTTCCGGCGGCTGGTCGGTGCGAGAGGTGGCGCCATGCTCGCAGTGAGCCGTTATTACCTGGCGCTGCTGGGACATTCGCAGCGGTATTTGCCAGCTGGCCTCGCGTACCTCGCGTTGTGCTCAATCCTCTACGCAGACCCGAGTTCGCCGGTGATTCCGCTGTTTGGGGTGAGTGGCGCGGGGGTTCTCGTCCTCGCTTGCTGGCTCACGATCGCGTTGCTGGACATCGAAGATCCGGTGCAACGGCTGATCACCCTCAATCACGCTGGCGGAAACCGCAAAACTATCAGCGGTGCGGTGCTCACGGTTTTCGGCTGCACCTTGGTGTGCACGGTGGCGACCGTGGGATGGGCTGGGACGCACCGGAATCAGCTGCATTGGCAGATCCTCAGCACTGGATTGGCGACGCATTTGGCGTGTGCTCTGGTCGGTATCGCGATCGGCCTGCCGTGCTCGCGGTTGCTGGTGTCGCGTATCGGATGGACAGTGCTCGCGGCGGTTCTCGTGCTTGGCTTGGTGTTGCTGGGGAAGTGGGTCCCGTTGGTGCATCCGCTGCTGGAGGCGCTGATGAGCGGTGCCTCGTACGGCGGGCCGCTGGGGTTGGCGATTGGCACGTCGGTGGTTTTGCTGGCGGCGAGCATGACGGTGGTCGGCGCGGTCTCGGCTCGCCGGTCTTGAATCTTTATCGAAGCCTTGAGCGAGACGCATTCTGTGTCTCTCGGGTCCAAGCTAGGATATCCGACCTGAGCTGGGCCGAGTGCGGTTTCCGGCCCCATGAGCAAGGGGAGGGTCTCATGGCGGATGGCACCATTGCGATCACCATGCCAGGAGCGGCGGACGACGAACTCCGGAAGCTCGCGACGTGGTTTCGCGACGAGGACGACTTGCGCGGCCGGGTCCGAGCCCAAGACGCTCCGGCCGGTCCCGGGGAAATGGGCGGTGCGCTCGACGCGATTACCGTCATAGCCACCAGCGGTACCGCTACCGCGTTTTGCCGTTCGTTATTCGAGTGGCTGACTCGTCTCCGTGACGCGCGCAAGGTTTCGCTCAAGCTTACGAGGGGCGAGGAGACACTCGAACTGGAGTGCGGCTCGGGCGACGACTCCGCCCAAGTGCTCGCCGCGGTCCGGAACTTTCTCGAGCAGGAGTCCTGATCGGAGTGTGCGCGCTTCCCGACCCGGAGCGGTCTCGAGCGATTCTCATCGGCACGAGTGACTTCGAGTCCGAGCTGTTCGCAAACCTGCCAGCAGTCCACAACAACCTGTCGGACTTGCGCTCGGCGCTCAGCGACCCACAGACCGGGATTCTCGGCTGGGAGCACTGCTACGTCGTCGATAATCCCGACTCGCCGACGAGCCTGACGAAGCGCTTGCGCCGCTTCTCCCGGGAAGCCGAAGATTTCCTCTTCGTCTACTACGCAGGCCACGGGGTCCGGCACGAACTCCGCGACCGGCTCTATTTGACTACACGGGAGACAGACCCCGACGAACCTGATACGACGGCTGTCGCCTTCGATACCCTGCGCGACGCGGTGGAGACGAGCCCTGCTCAGGTCAAGTTGCTCATCCTGGACTGTTGCTATTCGGGAATGGCGATCGGACCGATGTCCGATTCACGGCTGGATTCCCGGGAGATCAAGGTCCGAGGAACGACGGTGATCGCCTCCTCGCCGAAGAACCGGGTGTCGCTCTCGCCGCCCGGAGACCGCAACACTGCGTTCACTGCCGAGTTGCTCACTTTGCTCACGAGCCGCTCCAACGGACGTCCGCTTGACGTAAACAATCTCTACGGCGCCCTTGATGCGGCTCTCGGGCGTCGTGGAATGCCCCGGCCGAAGATGCAGGCGATGGACACCAGCAGCAGTCTCTTGCTGCGCAGGGAACCATCGGCGGAGAAGCCTCCGGCGGAGGTCGAGCCGGAGAGCCCGGTCGCGCCTGCGGACGTCGCCGAGCCGGACGTCCCCAAGCCGGCTGACGACAAGCCGGCTGACGACAAGCCGGACGTCGGAGCCGATTCGGTGGTGATCGAGCCACCGGACTCCGTCGTACCGGTGGCTGTTCCGGAACCGGCCAGCAGCAGGACGGACAGTGACGAGGTTTCGCGCATCCCGACGGTGGCCCCGCTTCTCGCGGAGTCTTCTTCTCGCCAGGCAATGTGGTTGTGGCGGGCTGTGGTTGCTGTTCTGCAGTGGGTCGTCTTCTACCTTTGCTTTGGCTACGCAGTCGGTGGACTGGCCGGTGCATGGGCAGGCGAAGTGCCGCGCGGCAGCACGTCCGGAGACCTCACTCTCGGCTTGGTGACGTTGTTCATCGCCGGAGCGACTGGGATTTTCCTGTACCGCCGCCTCTTCCACCACCATGATCGACGGGTCGATTTCGCGGAGGTGTTCCCGTGGCTCGGCAAACATGGTGAAAGAGTGCGCTCAGTTCTCCTGTGGGTGCTGCTCGTGTTCTGCGCTGTGATGGTCGTGACTGGAATATTCGCACCCACGCGAACTTCGGCGGCGCCGTCAGGGCTAGTCATTTCCACGCTGGCAACGAATGTTGCGTTGCTGACTGCTTTCTCGCTCGGCGCGGTGATTTGCGCGTCTGCGCTGGTCAGGCAGTACCGTCAGAGGAAGCGCCCGCTGTAGTTCGCAAATTGCATTAAGCAAATGCCGATTTGGGGGTTCCCGGTTCGGCAGCGAGTCGGTTACCCTCGCGCCGTCTGTTCCGCCCGGGAGGGGAGCATCCGTGACGGCAGGGATCGCCGCGATCAGCGTGGACGGCTCCGCGGACGAGTTGCAGCAGCTGGTTTCCTGGCTCGGCGCCGAGGACGAACTCGCCGGCCGGGTGCGGCTCGCCGGGCCGGGCAGCGGCGTGGTCGTGATGGTGAGTAGCCGGTCGGCGGGCACCTTCTGCCGGTCCCTCTTCGGCTGGCTGCGCGGGCAGCGCGCCGGACGGCAGGTGTCGCTCACCGTGAAACGTTCCGGGGCCGTGGAAGAGCTGGACGTCGACTGCGGTGGCGGGCACGACGTAGACGAGGTGCTCGCCAGCGTGCGGAGTTTCCTCGACCAAGACTGATCGGCCAGCGCGAAAAAAGGGCCCGCACGGTGCGCACCGTGCGGGCCCTCCCTTACGAGCGGATCAGCCGTTGTTGTGGATTCCGCCGGGCGGGAAGATCCCGCCGCTGCTCGACGTCGTCGAGCCGCTGCTGCCGTCGTCGGCCTGGATGGTCAGCGCGATCGTCTGGTTCGGGCTGATCTGGCTGCCTGCCTGCGGACTCTGCTTCACCACGGTGTTCGGCGGGGCGCTGCCGCTGTGCGTCGTCTGCGGCTGGATCGTGCCGGACCAGCCCAGGCTCTGCAGCTTCTGCGTCGCCTGGTCCTGGGTCATCCCGGTCAGGTCCGGCATCTGGATCTGCTTCGGCCCGGACGACACGGTCAGCTGCACCGGGCTGTTCGGGGGCAGGTTGCCGCCGTTCGGCTGCTGGTCGATGACCTGGTCCTTCGGCTGGTCCGAGGGCTGGTCGGTGCGCTGGACCTGGAAGCCGGCGTTTTCCAGAAGCTGCTTCGCCGTCGCGTAGTCCTTGCCGACGGTGTTCGGCACCTTCTTCTGCGAGACCCCCGACCCGACGACGATGTCCACCGGAGTGCCCTGGGTGGCCGAGGAGTTCGCGGTCGGGTTCTGCGACACGACCTTGCCGACGTCGCTCTGGTTGTCGACGGGCTTCGTGGTCGTGTTGCCCAGCTTCAGCTTGGCCTGCTCAAGCGCCGCCTTCGCGTCGTCCGGCGACTTGCCCTGCAGGTCCGGCACGGTGGTGGTGCCCGGCTTCTGGCCGACGGTGAGGGTGATCGTGGACGTGGTCGGCACCGTCGCGCCGACCTGCGGGTCGATCGCGATGACCTTGTCGAGCTGGTCCTCGGTGCAGGTCTGGCCGCCGGGGTTGTTCGCCTCGGGGCCGCACACCACGTACTTGGTCGGCCCGAACGACGAGAAGCCCGCCTGCTGCAGCTGCGACTTCGCCTGCACCACCGGCTGGTTGACCACTGGCGGGACCTGCGCTGTCTCGTTCTTGTCGCGGAACGATCCGCTCAGCCAGAAGATCAGCAGCACCACGCCCGCCACGAGCAACGCGGCGATCACCCCGAAGATGATCCGGCGGCGTCGCTTGGCCCGCGGGTCCTCTTCCGGATCGTCGGCGTACTCGTCGTAGGCCAGCGGCTGGCGCCGGTCGGCGTTCATCACCTGGGTGCGCTCGTCGTCCGACATCACCATCGGGGCCGACGGGCGCTGCCCGGACAGCGTCCGGACCAGGTCCGAGCGCATCTCGGCGGCCGACTGGTACCGGTTCGCCGGGCCCTTGGCCAGCGCCTTCAGCACGACCGCGTCCAGCTCCGGCGACACCGCCGGGTTGACCGACGACGGCGGGTTCGGGTCCTCCCGCACGTGCTGGTACGCCACCGCGACCGGGGAATCGCCGGTGAACGGCGGCTCTCCGGTGATCAGTTCGTACAGCACGCAGCCCGCCGCGTAGACGTCCGACCGGGCATCCACCGACTCGCCGCGCGCCTGCTCCGGCGAAAGGTACTGGGCGGTGCCGATGACGGCCGCGGTCTGCGTCATCGCCGACTGGCCGTCGTGCATGGCGCGCGCGATGCCGAAGTCCATCACCTTGACGGCGCCGTTCTTCGTGATCATCACGTTCGCGGGCTTCACGTCGCGGTGCACGATGCCGTGCCGGTGCGAGAAGTCGAGCGCGGCGCAGACGTCGGCCATGACCTCCATCGCGCGCTTCTGCGACAGCGGGCCCTCGGTCTTGACGATGTCGCGCAGCGTCCGGCCTTCGACGTACTCCATCACGATGTACGGCAACGGCCCGACGTCGGTGTTCGCCTCGCCGGTGTCGTACACGGCGACGATCGCGGGGTGGTTCAGCGCGGCTGCGTTCTGCGCCTCGCGCCGGAACCGCTCCTGGAACTGCGGATCGCGGGCGAGGTCCGCGCGCAGGACCTTGATCGCGACTTCCCGGCCCAGCCGCACGTCGTGCCCGTGGTGGACCTCGGACATACCGCCGTACCCGAGCGTGTCGCCCAGCTCGTACCGATTGGAGAGCAGTCTGGGTGTCGTCATCGCTTCGTGCCGTTCCATTCCGTCCAAGGTGTGGTCATCATGCCTTGCAGGCCCTGGGCCTCGCTCGTGCCGGCAGGGGCGGCTGAGGTCGGCCCGCTCCCGCTGTCCACGCTTCGCGGCGGTCCGCCGTTGCCGGCCGACACCACTCTCGCGATCAAAAACGCCACGGCCACCAGAACCACGACGACGACCACCGCGAGCAGCACCCACCAGCCCCATTGATTCCGCTTCGGCGGCGGAACCGGCTGTACCGGGGGACCCGGCGGAGCCGACAACGGCCGGAACGCCGGATTGGAACTGGGCCCGATCGGCGCGCCGGCGCCAGCCTGCGGCACTGCGGGCGGAACCGGCGAACCTGGTGGCACTTGCGGCGCCTGACCCGCCGCGTACGCGGCGTTGACCAGGCCGAGCGGGGTGGGCAGCGGGCGTCCGGCCCGGACCGCGGCGACCGCGCCGGCGAACTCGCCGCCGCTGGCGTACCGCTGTCGCGGGTCCTTCACGAGCGTCGCCTCGATGACCGCCCGCGCACCCGGCGGGACGTCCGGCGGGAGCGGCGGCGGGACGTCGCGGATGTGCATCATCGCGACCGTCACCGCGTTCTCGGACAGGAACGGCCGGTGCCCGGCGAGGCATTCGTACCCGCACACGGCGAGCGAATACACGTCGCTGGCCGGTTCCGCGTCCTGGCCGAGCGCCTGCTCCGGCGCGATGTAGTGCGCCGTGCCCATGACCATGCCCGACCGGGTGACCGGAGCCGCGTCGGCGGCCTTGGCCACGCCGAAGTCGGTGATCTTCACCTTGCCCGCGGGGGTGACCAGGATGTTGCCCGGTTTCACGTCGCGGTGCACCAGACCTTGCTCGTGCGCGGCCTGCAGTGCGGTGCCCGCCTGCTCGAGCAGGTCGAGCGTGTAGTCCGCGGTGAGCCGCCCGTGCTTGGCGAGGATGCCCGCCAGCGGGTCGCCCTCCACGTACTCCATCACCAGGTACGCGATGGAGAGGTCCTCGTCGACCGTCTCGCCGTAGTCGTGCACCGCGGCGATCCCGGCGTGGTTGAGCGACGCGGTCATCCGCGCCTCGGTGCGGAACCGGTGCAGGAATTCGGCGTCGCCGGACAGTTCGGCCTTCAGCACTTTCACCGCGACGATCCGGTCGAGCCGGGTGTCGCTCGCCTGCCAGACCTCGCCCATCCCGCCGACGGCGATCCGGTTCGTCAGCTTGTAGCGCTCGGCCAGCAGCTGACCCGAGGACAGCATCGGCTATCCACCCCCGAGCCGGGCGGCGATGGCGGCACGGCCGATCTCGGCGGCCACCGAGCCGCCGGTCGCGGCGAGACCGCGGTTGCCGCCGTTCTCGACGATGACCGACACGGCGATCTGCGGGTTGTCCGACGGCGCGAACGCGGTGTACCACGCGTGCGGCGCGGTGTTTTTCGAGTCGGCGCCGTGCTCTGCGGTACCGGTCTTCGACGCGATCTTCAGCGCGTCGTTCTTGCCGCCGCCCTTGGTGAAGGACTCCGAAGAGATCATCATGTCGGTGAGGATCTTGTCGTTCTCCGGCGACAGCGCGGGCTTGCCGGTGAGCTGCTCCGGGTCGACGTTCTCGATCGTCGACAGGTCCGGAGCCAGGATCGACTGGATCAGCTGCGGCTTCATCGCGTAGCCGTTGTTCGCGACGGTCGCCGACAGCAGGCAGTCCTGCAGCGGGGTGAGCCGGACGTCGCGCTGGCCGATGCCGCTCTGATACAGCGCGCCCGGCGAGTCGAGCGGGCCGACGGTCGAGCCGACGACCCGCATCGGCACGGTCAGGTCGGTCTGCCCGATGCCGAAGTTGGTCGCGGCCGCCTTCATCTTGTCCGCGCCGAGCTGGCCCGCGAACGTCGCGAAGGGCACGTTGCACGAGTGCGCCAGCGCGTCCTTGAAGGTGTTGCCGGGGCAGGTTTCGCCGCCGTAGTTCTCGAGCGTCGTGTTCGTGCCCGGCAGCTGCACGTTCGGCGCGGTGCTGACCTGGGTGTCCGGGCCGATCCCGCTCTCCAGCGCCGCGGTGGCGGTGACGATCTTGAACGTCGACCCCGGCGGGTAGTTCTCCGAGATCGCCCGGTTCAGCATCGGGTTCTTCGGGTCCTTCGAGTTGGCGGCCCACGCCTTGTTCTGGTCGGTGCCGTGCGTCGCCAGCTGGTTCGGGTCGTACGACGGGGTCGACACCATCGCCAGGATGCGGCCGGTCTTCGGCTCCATCGCGACCACCGCGCCGGTGTACCCGTGCTGCGTCATCAGGTCGTAGGCGGCCTTCTGCACCTTCGGGTCGATGGTGAGCTTCACGTTGCCGCCGCGCGGATCGCGGCCGGTGACCATGTCCGACAGCCTGCGCACGAACAGCCGCGGATCCGAGCCGTTCAGCACGTCGTCCTCGGCGCGCTCGAGCCCGCCCGCGCCGTAGTTGATCGAGTAGTACCCGGTGACCGGGGCGTACATCGGGCCGTCGGCGTAGGTGCGGAAGAACTTGAACTTGTCGGTCGAGGGCTTCACGCCGGCGAGCACGGTGCCGTCCGGCGTGACGATCTGGCCGCGCTGGCGCGAGTACTCGTCGTAGAGCACCCGCTGGTTGCGCGGGTCGGTGCGGTACGTGTCGGCCTTGATGACCTGGACGTAGGTGTCGTTGGCCAGCAGCAGCACGATCATCACGAGCATCGCCATGCCGACCTTGCGCAGGGGGGCGTTCACGCGGTCCTCCCGTTCGGGTCGTCTTCGGCGGGCGGGCGCTGCACCAGCACGGTGTGCGCCTCGGCGATCGGAGCCTGCGGCTGCTGCGGCTTCGGCCGGGAGGCCGGCCTGCGCGCCGCGTCCGAAATGCGCAGCATCAGGGCGACCAGGATGTAGTTCGCCAGCAGCGAAGAGCCGCCGTAGGACAGGAACGGCGCGGTGACACCGGTTTCCGGGATGAGCGCGGTGACGCCGCCGACGACCACGAAGATCTGGATCACGATGGTGAAGGCGAGCCCGCCGCCGAGCAGTTTGCCGAACGTGTCGCGCACGGCCAGCGCGCTGCGCATGCCGCGCATCGCGAGCAGCACGTACAGCATCAGCACCGCGGCCAGCCCGATGAAGCCGAGTTCCTCGCCGATCGCGGCGGTGATGAAGTCGGTGCTCGCGGCGGGCGGGATGTCCGGGCGGCCCGCGCCGAGCCCGGTGCCGCCGACGCCGCCGGTGCCGAGCCCGAACAGGCCCTGCGCGAGCTGGTAGCTGCCGCCCAGCACGTCGTAGCGCGGGCCGAGCGGGTCGGTCCAGTTCTCCACGCGCTGCTGGACGTGGCCGAACAGGTTGTAGGCGATGACGCAGCCGCCGACGAAGAACGTGAGCCCGACGACGACCCAGATCGCGCGCTCGGTCGCGACGTAGAGCATCACCAGGATGATGCTGAAGTACAGCAGCGAGGTGCCGAGGTCCTTCTCGAACACCAGCACGCCGATGGCCGCGGCGGCGGCGATCAGGATCGGGCCCAGATCACGCGCGCGCGGCAGTTCCACGCCGAGGAACTTCTTGCCCGCCACCATGAACAAGTCGCGTTTGGACACCAGGAACGACGCGAAGAAGATCATCAGCAGCAGCTTCGCGAACTCGCCCGGCTGGATCGAGAAGAACGGCAGCTTCAGCCACACCTTCGCGCCGCCCGCCTCGGACAGGCTGGCGGGCAGCACCGCGGGCAGCGCGAGCGCGCCGAGCCCGACCAGTCCGCAGATGTAGCTGTAGCGGGTCAGCGTGCGATGGTCGTTGACCACCACCAGCACGATCACGAACAGCACCAGCGAAACCGCGGTGAACAGCAGCTGCTTGGTGATCTCCGGCGTGTAGTCGTAGCCCTGCTGCGCCCGTGTCTCGGCCTTCGCCAGATCGAGCCGGTGAATCATCACCAGCCCGATCCCGTTGAGCAGCGCGACGCACGGCAGCAACACCGGGTCGGCGTACGGGGCCCACCGGCGCACGGCGAGGTGCGTCGTGGCGAGCACGCCGAGGTAAGCGAGTCCCACCCACAGGATCGAGAGCGTCAGCTCCTGCTCCTGGTTGGCCTCGACGATGACGAGGGCCAGGGTGACGATGCCCGCCGCGAACGCCAGCAGCGCGAGTTCCGTGCCCCTGCGCTTCGGGAGGTCTCGCGGCGGATTGGTGGCGAACTGGGCGGACGCCGGGTCGGCCAGCGGCTGGCCCATCAGTTACCGCCCCCCGTCGGCGGCGTACCCGCCGTCGAGCAGTCCCTCCCCGCAGGCTGGTTCGCCGACGAAGGCGTGCCCCCGGGCGGCGCCACGCTGGACGAGGGGGCGCCCGACTGCGGGACGCCCGGAGGATTGGCCGGCTTGCAGTCCGACAGCTTCTTCTTGAGCCGCAGGAAATCGTCGATGTACTTGCGCGCGTCGTCGAGGCTTTCGCGCTTCACGCCGTTCTGCACGGCGATCCGCGCGTCCTCCTGCAACGCGGAAACGCGGAGTTTGTCGGTGCACAGCTGGCCCGGCGGGCACGAGCCCTGCTCGAGCGAGTGCAGGTCGATGCCGAGGATGCTGCCCGGGACGCCGCGATAGATCACGACCTCCTGATCGGGGCCTTCTCCGACGTAGTACTGGCTGAGCACGAAGTATCGAGTCGCGATCGCGGCGGCGCCCAGCACGATCAGCACCACGACCGCCCCCACGAGCCAGCGGAACCGTTTCCGCCGTTTCGCCTTCGGGTCTTCCGGCGGAGGCTGCTGCTCCGGTCGCGGCTGGGGCGGCGGCTGAGTCAGCGCGCGCGCCCGGGCGGCGGGGGAATCGCCCTGGTGCATCTCGTCGGTGCCGTCGCCCGCGGCTCCGCCCACGATCGGGGCGTCGTCGCCGAAATCGACGTCGACCACGTCGGCGATGATCACGGTGACGTTGTCGGTGCCGCCGCCCTTGAGCGCCAGCTCGATCATCCGGTCGGCGCAGTCCTGCGGATCCGGGATCTGCACGGCCTCGGCGAGCGTCTCGTCGCTGACCATTCCGGACAATCCGTCGGAGCAAATCAGGTACCGGTCACCGGGACGCGCCTCGCGCACGGTCAGGCTCGGCTCGACCTCGTGTCCGGTGAGCGCCTTGAGCAGCAACGACCGCTGCGGGTGCACCGCCGCCTCTTCCGGCGTGATGCGGCCCTGTTCGAGCAGTTCGTTGACGAAGCTGTCGTCACGGGTGATCTGGGCGAACTGGCCGCCGCGCATCAGGTAAGCGCGCGAGTCGCCGACGTGGACCAGACCAAGTCTGCTTCCCGCGAACAAGACAGCGGTGAGCGTGGTGCCCATGCCGTCGAGATCAGGGTCCTGGGACACCAGTTCGGCGATCGCCGCGTTGCCGTTCTGGACGGCTTCGCGGAGCTGGGCGAGCAGGTCGTCGCCCGGCTCGTCGTCGTCGAGCGGGGCGAGCGAGGCGATGACGACCTTGCTGGCCACCTCACCTGCGGCGTGCCCGCCCATGCCGTCGGCGAGCGCGAGGAGACGCGGGCCGGCGTACACGGAGTCCTGGTTGTTGGAACGCACCAGGCCCCGGTCGCTGCGGGCCGCGTAGCGGAGGACGAGAGTCATGGGCGAAGCTCGATCACCGTCTTGCCGATCCGGATGGGGACTCCGAGCGGGACCCGGAGGGGTGCAGTGACCTTAGCCCGGTCGAGGTAGGTCCCGTTCGTCGAGCCCAGATCTTCCACGTACCAGTCCTCCCCGCGCAGCGCGATCCGGGCGTGCCGGGTCGATGCGTAGTCGTCGTCGAGCACCAGCGTCGAGTCGTCGGCCCGGCCGATGAGGATCGGCCGCCCGTCGAGCGCGATGCGAGTGCCCGCGAGGGCCCCGTGTGTGACGAGCAGTTGCTGCGGGGCCTTGCTGCCCCGCGGCTTCTTCTCTTTGTTGCGGCGGAAAGACGGCACCTGGACCCGGAGGCCAGACGCGGCGTAAAGGTCCGAGCGCACGACTCGGAGCGCGGCGAACACGAAGAGCCAGAGCAGCACGAGAAAGCCCACTCTGGTGAGTTGAACGACCAGCTCTGGCACTTGTTGTGTCCGCTCCCGCCTGTGCCTGCAAGCCGCGGCGCCACGCGCGCCGCGGTTCCCCGCACGACAATTCTGCGGGAACCCTGTGGACGGTCTGCGATCAGCCCTGGGTTCGGAACACCAGGGACGAATGGCCCACCCGGATCACGTCGCCGTCGGCCAGCTGCCACGTCTGCACCGGAGTGCCGTTGACCGTGGACCCGTTGGTCGAACCGATGTCGGCGAGCGTCGCGCTCTGGCCGTCCCAGGTGATCTCCAGATGCCGCCGGGAGACGCCGGTGTCCGGGAGCCGGAAGTCGGCGTCCTGGCCGCGGCCGACCACGTTCGCGCCCTGCTTCAGCGAGTAGGTGCGGTTGGAGCCGTCGTCCAGCTGGAGGCTCGCCTGCAGTTGCCGTCCGGGAACCGGAGCGCCCTGCTGCGCGTACGGGTCCTGGCCGTAGGCCGCCTGCGGCTGGCCGCCGTACTGGTCGTACCCGCCCTGCTGGCCGTAACCCTGGTCGTAGCCCGGCGCGGGAGGCTGGCCGCCGTAACCCTGGTCGTAACCCTGCTGCGGCTGCCCGTAGCCCTGGTCGTACCCGCCGCCCTGCGGAGCCTGGCCGCCGTAACCCTGGTCGTAGCCCGGCGCGGGAGGCTGGCCGCCGTAGCCTTGGTCGTAGCCCGGCGCGGGCGGCTGCCCGCCGTAGCCCTGGTCGTAACCGGGCTGCTGGCCCTGGCCGCCGTACTGGTCGTAGCCCTGCGCGGGGGGCTGGCCGCCGTAGCCCTGGTCGTAGCCCTGCGCGGGAGGCTGGCCGCCATAACCCTGGTCGTACCCGGGCTGCTGGCCACCCTGCTGTCCGTAGCCGTACTGGCCCTGCTGGCCGTACGGGTCACCCTGGTCGTATTGGCCGTAGCCGGGGGGCTGGCTCATTGGTGGGTCTCCTGCGTTGCTGGGTCGTGCCGACCGCGACGGCCCTTCCCCCGCAGTGTCGCGGGCGTCGGGATCGACGGACGAACGGGTCTTGAACTGTCCAGTATGCAGCGCCTCGTTGCGCTCGAGTGATACGACGACGTCACCATAGGTGTCCCAGCCCTGTGCGGCGAGGTGTTCCGCCACCGCCCTCGCGAGAACCCCGGTGACCCGCTGCTCATCGCCGGCCATGCGATCGTGGTCAGCCGTCCCCAAAGACACGATGTAGTGATTCGGGGCGAGCTGCCGACCGCCTGCCAGCTCACGAACGTTCTCCTCGCCTTCCCTCTCGAGCGCAACCGCCACTTCCTGCGTGACGACGTTGCCGCCGAACATGCGCGCGAAAGTATTCCCCACCAGGTTCTCGAGCCGCCTGTCAAAGCGCTCAACGCGACCCACCGGGGACAACCTCCTCACACGTGTGCTTCCGCATCGATCCTATCCGGGGGAGGAAGGGTTGGGCATGCCCCCGGTGAAACCCGTCAGAAGGCCCTGCTAAGCTTTGCTGGCTGCCTCAAGGAAGCAACTCGGGCGAGTGGCGGAATGGCAGACGCGCACGGTTCAGGTCCGTGTGTCCGAAAGGACGTGAGGGTTCAACTCCCTCCTCGCCCACCATGGGATCTTCACAGAAGATCTGCAGGTAGGTTTACGGAACTCCCGTTCGGCTCCGGCCGGGCGGGAGTTTTGCGTTGCAGGGCTGTCTGGCTGAGGCCCGCCCGATCGACGGGAGTGGTCCAGGACACATTTTCCTGGGTGGGGTGTCCTGCGGGAGGCGTCGAACGGGGCCAGCGGCCGATCCGGACCGGATTCCGGGCAGGGGCTACCGCCTGATCGACCGGTGTGATTCGGGTTCGCGGGAGTGGGATAGAAGGTCAGCCTGGTGGATCGCCGAGGACGTTTGCACGGCGTCGGGCGCGGACCTGTGTCGCTTCTTGGGGGTGTGGGGGTGGTGTCTGGTTCGTCGAGGAATTGGGCCCACGGGTCGGGCAGGTAGCGCAGGGCGTGCCAGCGGCGGAGTTTGACGAGGTTGTAGCCGAGCATCGCGAACGCCAAGAGGAGATTGTTCTTGACGGTGCCGAAGACTCGGGTGAACCCGCGTTCGAGGCGCATGCGGTGGGTTTTGAGTTCGGCGTTGGTGGATTCGATGGCGTTGCGGCGGTGGTAGTCCTGTGCCCAGGCGGTGCTGTTCCAGACGGCGCGTTGGCGTTCGCGGGGATGGTCGGTGGGTGCGACTGTGACGGTCAGGCCGCAGCCGCCAGGCCGCAGCCGCAGGGTTTGTCCGGTGTGCATGCAGTGGTCGGCCGGGCGTGTGACAGCAGCATGGACCGTGGAACGTTCGGGCAGCGGACTTTGCCTGCGACGGCGGGACCTTTGAGCCGCTGGTAGCCGTCCTTGTCGCGGGCGCTGTGCGGCGTGAACGCGTACGGGACGCGCTTGTCGTATCTCGTGCGGAGTTTCGCTTCTTCGGCGGGCATGTTGCGTTTGAAGCCAGGGAGGTCGCGGAGTCCGGAGGGGAGGGCTGCGGAGTAGAGGCCGCCGTCGAGCCAGATCGTGCCGGGTTTCGGCCCGGGGGCGGTTCCGCGCTGATTGGGGTGCAGGTCGCCGATGACGTCGATGTCGCGTTGCCACAGCGGCCAGACGAAGCTCTCCGGTTTGCAGGGGTGTAGCCGCGGTCTGCAGCGATCTCCCGGATTTCGCGGCCACGGGCGAGGACGGAGTCGACGAGCTTGACGGCTGCTATTCCTCGGTGGCTGCTGGCCGGGACGAGGTGCATGCCGAGGACGATGTGGGCTTCGTAGCCGGTGTAGATGTTGCCGGGTTTGCCGTTTTTCCCGCTGCGGTGGCCTTCGCGGGCGTCGGGGTCTTTGGTGTGCAGGGGTTTGCCGTCGGGCGCGGTGCGTGGCCAGCCGGACTCGGAGACGGCACCGTTCGGGACGGTTTCGATGTCGTCCGGCAGTTGTCGGCCGGGGTCTAGCGCGGGTGTCTTGCCCCAGGGCCGTCGTCGTGCCCACGTCTCGAAAGCGGTGTCGTCGAGGGCAACGAAAGGGCGCACAGCGTAGGTGGGCGGGATGGACGCGTCGATCACCCTCGACACGAACTCGTGGACGTCCATCCGCCGGTCTTCGCCGGGCACGGACAGGCCGGTGGTTTCGAGCGTGGAGGCGAGGAGGGTGAACCGGTGCCAGAACATTCGGTACGTGCTTCGGTCGACGATTCCCAGATCGCGCTGTTTGGCTGGGTGGATCTCGGCGATTGTGTCCACGGCCTGGGTCAAGACCATGTCCCGGCCGTTGAGCGCGCACTCGATGCCATGCAACGCCAGGCTGGTGAGCAGTGCGCGTGCGGAGAATTGCCTGGACGAGGTCAGACAATGCACCGCAGAGTTCGTTCAGGTGGCGAATCGCTCCGCGGGTGCTCTCTTCCCCGTACCGCAGTCGGTCCAGCAGCCCGCCTCGACTCGCGACTACCACAACGGCGATCACCGCCGTGATCGCTCCTAGGACTGAGGGCAGAGGCCGGTTCGTCGTCCACACGTACATCTCGACGATCTGTCGCCATGCCTCGGAACGGAGACCCAGGGCGGGCGAAGCCACATCGCTGCGGCCATTGCGGTCGCGAGGGACACCATCGTGTTCCACCGGCCAGCCAGAAACAGAAGTCTCGCGCCCCATTCGAGTACTCGATTCACTGCGACCGCACGGAAAGCATGGCGCTCCAACCGCGCCAGGGGGATGTGCGGGGGCGCAAGCGCTTGCCCGGCCTTCCGACACGCCCGCATTGTGCGGGAACTGTCCGGGACAGCATCGATTTGGCCGGGCCGCGCTCCGCCCACTCGCAGCAACCGGCCGCCGAGCCGAACGGTCCACCACAGGGAGACCCAGTGGCTGCTTACCCGCCACTGCACCCGGAACAGCACCTTCCATGCCCTGCGCGCAAGGAACGACACCAGAGCCGCTGTGGCCACCACGTATGCCGTGTACCGAACCGGCCACCATGGAACGACGAGGTCGATACCATTGTAGAGCTGTGCCAGCAGCCAATGCGCGATCTCGTCCATTGCCAATCCTCTCCGCCGCGCTGCCGGACGGAACGCGGCTGTGGCACGGAGACGCTCCAGAGCCATGCCGTGCTCGGGGCGAGTCGTTCACGCGGGAACCAAGTCGGCTATGTGACTGGCTCTCTCGGCAATGACGCACTGGGCTTTCGCGGCAGGTGGTCGCGTTCGTCGGCCTTGCCCGCCACTAAGAGCTTCCTCGGCTCGCGAGTCAGAACACGTCGTTGACGTCGGGCCGAGGGACGTTGAGGTCGCAGTACGAGTACAGCTCCGTCCGTTTGTCGTCGGTGTTCTGCGGGATGTGCTGGAGCGGCACGATCCAGGTGCTGCGCTCACCAGGCGAGCATGACGGACTTGCTGGAGGCTGCTGAGGACTTCCCGCCGGATTGCCTTTGCCGTCGGGCGGGACCAGGTCCCCTCCCACGATCTTGCCGCTCGCGTCGCGGAACACGACGGCGGTGCGGCGGCTGGACAATGCTCGGCAGTTGGTCGATTTTTCCGTGTAGCGGACCGCGTCGGCCGGAGGGGATGCCGGTACTCGGCTGGTGGATTCGTAGGTGTCTGTCGGCGGGCTGAACGAGCCGAGTGCGCCGTTCGGCAGCCAGGTCGTGGTCTGGACGTCGACATCGGCCGAGTCGACCTTGTCGTTCCCGCCGACGTTGACGAGCGTTCTCCCGATGCCGACGTGTTCGCCGGGGAGCAGCACGGGGATCTCCATGGTCATCGGTGCGCCTTGGACGGGGCCGGGCGGCAGGCCGTTGACCGAGACGATCACTTTGAGCGTTATTTTGGTCCGATAGGCGATGTGGTCGCTGGTGTTGCGCAGCACTGCTCCCATGCTCGCCAACCCCGATGACGACACGCCTTTTTCCGTGACTTCGACCCCGCCCCCGGTCGGGCCGGTTTTCGCCGACACCGGTTGTTCCCGCACCGAATTCGGGATGTCGCAGGGCTGTGCCGCCGATCCATCGCCTCGGGTGGTCAGCACCACCGCGACAACGCCCGCAGCTACCACCAGCAGCGCGACGACCGTGACCAGGAGGAGTTTGCGTTTGGTCATTCGTAGTACCGCTTCTTCAGCTCGTCCACCTGGGACTGGAAGTCCTGGATCAGCTTCGCCGCTGCTTCGGAAGCACCCGCGGCGAACTGCTCCTCCGGCACCTCCCGTACGGTGCCGGGCTTGACGTGCACCGAGAAGTTCTCCATGCCTATTGCGGAGATCGTGATCCGCTCGTCGCTCGATCTGCCGACTGCCTCGACCTGGGCCCGGTCGGCGAAGAAGTTCGAATCACGAAGATCATCGGCATCGATGTTCAGCTCCGTCTCGTCGATCGCTGCCCGGTACTGTCGCTGCCATCCGGCCCACAGGAGTCGTGCGATGCTGGCCAGTGCGTTCTCCAGCGCGGATTCGTCGATGAATTCGTAGACGCTTTCCCCGAACGACACGGCGATGTCTGTGCGCCGGCGCAGCTCCGCTTCGATCTCGGTCCCAGGTGCCTGTACGCGGACTCGAATGCCGTCGAGCCTCTCGGCCAAATCCATCACGGCCCCTCTCCTGTCGTCAGTCCGACCGGCCGATGCCGGTGTCGCTGGCCAGGTCGTGTTCGTTCATTCCGGCCAGCTTCGGGCGGGCGGAGACGAGCTTGTCCTTGTTCGCGCGCACGGCATCGGTCAGCGCTCGCACCTTGTCGGCGATCTGCTGCGTCTCGACCTCCTGGATGTGCCGGGTGAGATCGTCTACCGCCTGCTTCATCGAGTTGACGATCGTGTCGACCGAGTCGCCGGATGCGGTGATGTTGGCTATGCCCGCACTGCCTATTGAGGCGGCTGCTCCGATGGCGGCGAGCGGCACGACACCCCCGGTTGCGATAGCGACGACGACGCCGCCGATCGCGCCGACCGCGGAGAGCACCGAGAACCCGAAAGTCCACTGGTTCTTGCCGCAACCGCCAGCGTTGTCCAGCGCGTTCTTCGTGTTCTCCGCGATCTTGTCGATATCGTCGCGAGCTTTGGCCCACATCGCCTGGTGCGCTTGGAGCACGCCTTTGAGGGTGGACAGCACGGTGAACTGGTTCCCCGCGACCGTTTTGAAGGTGTCGATGAAGTTTGCTTTGAACGCCATGGCGGCCTCGCCGGTCCAACCTTGCAGGTAGCCGCCGTCGGTGGTCATCTTGTCCAGATTCGGGTTGGCCAAGGTGACGTTGCTGGTGAGTTCGGTCGTGTGGACCGACCCGGTGTTCAGCTTGGCCATGGCCGCGTCCAGATCGGCGATCAGCGGATCGTAGCCTGCGGGATCGGGCATTCTGGAGAACGGCTCGAACATCGACTCGACGAATGCGTAGTGCTGTCTGAACGGCTCAGGGTCACGAATGACCCCGGATTGGGTCGCGTACCTCTGATCGTGCTCCTTGATGGCCAGCTCGACAGCCTTGTCCTTGATGTCTTTCGCGTGTTGCATCAGTTGATCGAAGGTCACAGCTTGCCGTCCAGGGCCGGGTCGAGTCGCGCGCGGCGGTGCAGTTCGTCGCTCGCGGATTGGTCGGTCCCGGCGTAGTGCTGAGCTGCTGTGCCCAGTGCCGCAGCGGTGTCGTCCAGGTTGGTTTTGGTTTCCTTGAGGAACCCGGTCATGGTCTCGTGGAGGTCGAGATATGCCTGGTACACCGGACCGAGTGCGCCGCCGCCGAACTGCTCCGGGCGACGCATCGCGCGATCCGCCCCGCCGAGGACTCGATCACAGCTGCCGATCGCGTCGCCGTAGTCGGCCGAGACCACCGGGAAATCGACCTTCGCCACTTTCTCCAGTTCATACAGGTCGACGCCGAATTCCTTGCCTTGATGAACCATTTCCCGTCCCCCTCAATCGTCTTGTGCCTTCAATTTGGCTAGTGCTGACTGTTCGGCTGCACCTGCGCACGGGCCCGCCCTCTCCACGAGCGTGTCAGCCGCGGAGCAAGCGGAGAGTGTTTTCGAGGGTTCCGGTGATGTACTCGGGGTTGCCGGGGCCGCAGGCGATGTCGACCTCGCCGTGGGCGTTGTCCCGGAGGTAGGTGAGGACCCGGCCGTGGTCGAGGCTGTCCACCGCGGTCAGCGGCATGCTGGCCGCCCGCCCGCTGCCGGTGCGAGCAGCGACGAACAGCTGGTGGCTGGCTTCCCGCCGCGACGTCATCAACGCGCGGAGCTGGTCGGCGGGGCTGGTGACGGTGTAGTCGCTGCTGGTGTCCAGTGTGTACGAGTCGCTGCTCTGGCCCCGGTCGTACTCGGCTTTCGGGACGGTGATCTCGTTGATGTTCGCGGCCGGGAAGTCCGGCAGCCCGTCGACGACGGCGCGGACCAGCTGTTTCGCGCCGATCGCCGCCAAGGTCAGCAGGTCGTCTTCGACGGTGGCGAGGACGGCGTTGCGTCCACGGCCCGTCAGGACCGCGAGGGTGGCCCGGTCACGGCCGCGCCGGTCGGCCGACCAGCCGTAGCATTCGGCGTCGGCGTTCGCGACCGCCAGCATCAGGTCGCGGAACTCCCCGCTGACCCGGCCGGTCCGCAGGTTGTAGAACCCGGGTTCGGCCAGCACCTGACGCGTCAGGTCGTCCAGGCGGCCGGCGGCGTCGTTTTCGACCCACACGTCCACGATGCCCAGCACCGGATGCGCCGGGCCGATCCGTTCCCACTCCCAGGCTTTCGCGACCGCCAGGCGCGGCAGGGTCACCGGTTTGTCGAGCAGCATCACGTTGTTTCCCCTCGATACAGCGGATGCTGCTTACTTGCCGATGACCGGCGGCGTGGCTTTGCCGTCGTAGCCGAACAACGCGTTCGGGTCGGCTTCCCGCAAATAGGACGCGGCCTTCTTTTCCTTGCCCTCCTCGCCTTTGCCGCCCTTGCCTGCCCCTCCGGCCATGGGCATCCCGTTGGCGCCCTTGGCGCCGGCTGCGCCGGCGCTCGCTCCGCCGCGGGCCCCGGGCTCCGGTTCGCCGAACCGGCCAGCCCCCGTCGACTTCCCCGCCTCGGCCGGACCGCCGCCGCGCACGGAGGCACCGGGACTGCCGTTGCCGGAGCCTGGTGTTCCGGTTCCGCCGCCGGGCCCGAAGGATCCGGGCACGCCGCCGACGTATCCGGGGTTGCTGTAGCTGCTGGAACCGCCCGGTCCGGAACCGGGGACGTAAGCGGAACCGGAGCCGGTCGGCCCGAACTGGGCCGGGGTGTTGTTCACGCCGGTCGAGCCGGGCGGGGCATATCCGGAGGTGTGCGTGCTGTCGCCGCCGTGCGCGGCGGCGGGCACATAGGCCGGAGGCTGCTGGCCGCCGGGCGCGGGATGCTGCCCGGTGCCGTAGTTCCCGGACGGGGGCGGCTGCGCTGCTGTCGAGCCGGAATGGCCGACCGGCCGGGAGGAGTCCGCTTGGTGTTCGCGGGCTGCGATCTGCTGCTGGCGGGAGTCCTGTGTGCCGCCGACTTTCCCCGGGTCCTGGGCGGGTGTCAGGGCGTAGGTGTCGTTGGAGGAATCGGGAACGTCCCCGTAGGCGACGGGCATCTTCTGGGCGTGACCGTCGCTGGTGCCGGTGAACCCTTGATAGACGGCGTTGTTCTGTTCGACGGCCGCGTTGCGGGCGTTGATGTTCTTCTCGGTGTCGGTGTCCCAGGGGGTGGCCACGTCCCACCCGGACCGGGACGGCGGGGTATCCGACACGTCGTGCAGCGAATCGCGGGTCGAGGTGAACGCGTGCGACTGGTCGGCGAGGGTGTTCTGGCTGTCGTGCAACGCCATCGACGCCGACGCTGCGACGTCGGCCAGCGGACGCAGCGATCCACGTGCAGCGTCCCCGCTCTGACCCGACCAGGCGCTCTCCAGTCGGCCCACTGTCGTCAGGGTGTCGGATTCGATGCCCTGCTGCTCGGCGGACTGGAGGGACGCCGCGTGCTGCGCTTGCCCGAGGCTGTCCGGCCCAGGGCCCGCTTTCACCCGTCGCACGAGTTCGCCGGGCAGGATGATTTTTCCTTCGGCCTGCATCTGCTTCAGGACCGCCATGTACGCGTCGGTCAGCGACATGCTCACGCACCGCCCTTCAGCGTGGTGACGGCCAGATCGGCGACGTGTTGTGCGTCCTGGCAGGGATCGACGTTCTTTCCCGTTTGAGAATCGGCCAGTTTCACGTCGACTTCGAACGCGGCGTTGTCGGCGATGCCGATCGCGACGCTGCATCGGCCGGTCGACCGGTCGTCGGTCGGGCCGTACGCCACTACGGGGTAGCCCTGAACCGGCGCCAGTTCTTTGAAGAACCCTTCGTTCTTCTTCGCGTAGACGTGGCCGAGACCGTCCGTCCAGGCATACACCAACTGGACGCTGACACCGGACCCCCGGTCGAGATTCGCCCAGTGACACTGTTTGGCGACCCCGGTGTCCCGCGACGGCTGCACATCGAGCGATGCACCGGAGAACAACGTTTTCAGCTGGGAATCGGTCAGAACCTTGCAGGGATCGCCCTGGATAAGAGACGCGGGCAGCGGGTCCGCGATCTTAGGAGCCCCCGTCGAGGGCTGCTGAGCGTTGCTGCTCGACGACCCGGAACCGGGCAGAGACTGAGCGGGAGGATCCGCCTTTCCCCCGCCGCCTCCGCAGGCGGTCAGTCCGGCAGCCAGCAGCAGCGCGAACAAGGGAATCCAACGGTTCGAACGCATCAGAAGTGTCCTTCGCCCTGCTTGTTGAGGTCCTGGCCCGCCTGCTGGTCATGCGCATCGTGGATGCCGAGGGCTTCTTCCATTTTCTGTGTGACAGTGCCGAGGTAAGCGCTCTGCCGCACCAAGTGGCTGCGGTAGGAATTCCCGGAGTTGTTGCTGGCATTGGTGTTCCGCAGCGAGGCCGGGTCCTGGCCAGGGGACACAATGCTCCACATCGGGACAGCGGCATTGAGTTGAGCGTCGATACGTGCCCGCAGCTTTTTCAGATTTCCGAGTTCGGCGGTCATGGCGTCTTTGCTCAGATAGAAGCCGGGTGCACCGCCTCCGCCGGACGCGCTGCCACCGCCTCCGGACGAGCCGTCGGCGACGAAAAAGCTCGCTCCGGTGAGCATTCCGATGGTGCCGCTGTCTCCTGGTGGTGTCGCCTGTCCAGCCATCTGCATCCTCCCCTTGCGGCTAGCCGCGCCCATAGCTTCACTAAGCCGAACCGATGGTAGCCAACCCGCAACCCTGTGTCCCGTGAACTGCGGAGATCGACGTGCGGCCGGAGTGGTGCCTGCGATTCGGGCGACTTCGGCTTCCGGCTTCTGGTGGCGGCAGAGGGCCGTTTTGCAGTCAGCGGTCATCGTCGCCGCCCGCAGCGTCTGGTTCCGCGCGCGGCGGCTCGTGGCCGTTGCACATCGGGGAGAACAACCGGTTGTAGGAGAGCCCGAAGGCATGGGCGAAGGCGTGCCAGGTCGCGTCTGCGTTGCCGAGCGCGCTCTCTGTGCTGTGGGCGCGGAGCCGGACGGCTGCCAGCAGGTCATTTCTATGTCGTCCGGTGTTGCTGCTGACAGTTCGGCCAGCGGTGTTACCCGTCTCACCGCGGTCCGAAGTCCTCAATCGAGTACTGGTGGCGGAGATGCCATCAACGGCGTTGCCAGCTGTTGAGGTGTGCTTCGGGTCCGTACGGACTCCACCCCTTGAGGTACGGCTTGAGGTCGTCGTGGGTCAGTTCCGGCGGATCCGGCATCGCTGGCGGGGTTTCGGCCGGATCGGTGCCGGCGATGTGCCGGTCGATCCAGGCGAGCCATTCGCGGGCACCGGCGAGGTTCCCGTCGTCCGGGCGCGGGTTGGCCAGTCGTTGTTTCAGGGCCTCGCGGTATGTCCGCAGTTCGTTGGCGCGCCGCCAGCGTCCGACTTGCCGATCGAGGATCTTCGCGTAGTGCGCTTCGACCGCCTGCTGCTGGGCCACGTGCATGGCTTGTTCCCATTTGACCTGGCGTTCGGCTTTGGCGCGGGCTTCGTCGATCTCGCGTTGCCGGTCTTCGACGGCGCGGACCTCGACCTCGTGCAGGAGCGCGGCAAGTCCGTCTTCGACGGTGCGAACTTTGCCGTCCGCCCAACGGCATTGCCGGCCTTCCGAGCGGTATGCGGGCAGTTCGACGACGAGACGTTCGGTCTTGTCGGGGTCGCTGGACTGGGGGCTCACCTGCTGGATGGTGACAGTGCAGCTGAACCCGTCGACCACGATGTTCAGTTCGCCTTCTCGGCGTGAATAGCGAGGTCCGTCAGATCGAGTTCCGTATTCGTAGTATTGGTATTGACGGTGTTGCGACACCGGTTGGTCGGTGATCTTGTGGCCTCGTCGGGCAGCTTCGCCCGCGAGTCCCTGGAGGATCAGCAGGCATCGTCGTCGCAGGTCAGTCGGCATGACCAGTCGTGCTTTGTCGTCGCGCAGCCGGGCTACCACTGGGTGTGGAGAGCGGAGCGTTTCGGGTACGGGAACGGACGGCAGGTCAGTCTTGTCGTGTCGCGTGTTTGCGTGGCTGCCCTTGATCAACCGGATGTGCAGGTCGCGATCCCGGTTCCACTGCCGGATCTTCTCGATCCGATGCCCTTCGGGTACGAGGTCGTGCCGTTTGGCGAAGTCGACGACCTTCCGCCAGCGCACTATCTCGTCGTCCGATGGTGCCTTGACGACGACCAGTTTGTCGGTGCCCAGCCGCTCGACCAGGTCGATGGCTTCGGCCCGGCGTTGTTCGGCTGCCTCGATGGTGGCTTGGGGCGCGGACCGCCGCGGTGTCTCCGATGACACCCGGTCGGGGTCCCGAACCGTTGGCGTTCGGGGCGCGGTCCCGCGCGGCGTTGGTGCAGCGTCAGAGGCAGTGGTCTGAGTCTGCGATCGCTTGTCGGCGTGGCGTGGGTCGTCAGGGTGATACCCGTGATCGAGGTAGAAACGACCCGCTTCGGTCATCTCCGCCTGCCAGCGGCCGCCGCGTTTGCTGATCGTGATCAGTCCGCGGTCGCGCACGGCGTTCGCCGAATGCCGCAGCCGGTTGTGAGCAGGTCCGCTGAGATCCTCTGCGGCATCGACCCGCTTCAGCAGATCTAGCTGGCGCTCGTTGAGCGGTTCCCAACGCTTCATGAGGAGACCCCACCTTCTCGCTGGCCAGCGTTGTCGGGAAGCACCGTGAGGCGCTATCCGGAGACTCTGACAGTTACGAGGCCGACGGTTCGTTGAAAGGGCATTCGTCGTGTAGCACAGGGCAAGCGGGCTCGCCGTTGATTCGCTCGCTCAGACGTCTGAAGTAGTCGTCAGTGCCCATCACTGTCAGCGACACCGGTTCTTCGGAGATGCCCAGCGCCCGCGCCCCGTTGCCGACTTTCTCCAATGCCCGCCACACAGCTTGCCTGTAAGAGACGGCCGCCACAGAGAAGCTTGCTACCAGGAGACCCCAGTCGGATTCGGCTAGGACACCCGACGCGATGTCCAGTGCACGCCCGAATACCCCCATCTGGTGAGGCGTCGGGCTCTCTAGCATCATCTCTACTTCGACCTCGAACACCGCCACTCCGCAGATATTATGACGGGGCTTGCGCAGCGGAGGGAACTTCTCGATTTGACGAGCGCTCGAATGCATCTCTTGCTTGCGAGACATCTGTGCCTGGCTGGGTGCTTAGGTTGTGCCAAGCCTTGAAAAAGGCTGCTATCGCAGCTGGTCAGCGGGTTCTGTGAATAACCCACCATGGTCAGAGCCCCAGCCGCTTGCGCGATTGGGGCTCTTTTCCGTTGTCGGTCGTTCCTTTGCCCGGGGGCCGAGCCTCCGGACCCCTGCGGTGCCTTCGGTGCGGTTGGTCGGTGGGTTGCCTGTTTGGGGCGGGCGTGGAGTGGTGTGGGCCACAGTTGGTTTTGGTGGCTTGGTGGGTGGGGTGCTTGGGTGGTTTGTGCCTTGAACGGACTCTCGGGGAGTGGTCTGTGTTGTAGCGTCGGAGTGCGCAGTCGAATACGTACAGCTACTGCCGACAAGACCTGGGGAGGGCTTGATGGGGTTCACGACCGCGCTGGCCGCGCTCTTCGAGCGCGACGAGGAGCGTGACCGCGTTGGATGATGGCAGGTGGGGCTTCGAAGAAGCGGAGGACTGGGAATACGAGCAGCCCGCGCGTGCTGAGGAGCCAGCCCTCGACGAGGATCGGCTCGTGGGGCAGGATCCTGATCGGATCATCTCGGTCACGGTCTCGCCAAGCGCGGAAGTATTGACGGTAGCGGTCGATCGCGACTGGACAAGAACGGTCGACCCAAGGGGCCTGCATTCGAGTGTGCTCGCGGCGGCGAACGCGGCCACTATGGCCGCTCTCGCTCGCCAGATGGAAAACGTCCAGCAGAATCCGCCCGTCCCGCCTGACTTCGTCGGGAGTCAGTCAGGAGCGGCTGACGAGTCGCCGCTCAGTCCAGACGACATGCTGCGGCTGGTGGACGCGGCGGCCATCGAGATGAACCGTTTCACCGAGCAGGCGGCGGCGGTGGTCGATCGCCGGATCACCGCCGAGAGCGCCGGCGGTCATCTGAGCGGCGCGGCGATCAACGGTCAAGTGGTCGACATATCGATTGATCCGGCGTGGGCGGGCAGCGTCCGCTCCACCGAGATCGCGAGCGAGATCAAGGACGTGTTGCAGCAGCTTCATGCTGCCAACACACCGCCGGAAATCATCAACGGGCCGCAAGGGCCCGCGATCGCCGAGATCATGGGAATGCTCTACGACCCGCAACGGCTGTCGCGCCGAGTCGGCCTCCTGCCACCACTCAACGGAGAAACGACGGAGGAGCGACGCAATGACTGATGTAGCCGTAGCCTTGGCAGCTCTACGGTCGGACGCAGCGACCTGGGACCAGACCGCGGACGGGCTGCAGCCGCCCAAAGGCGCGATCGACCCGCTCGGTCTCGGTCCTCGCGAGGTGATGTCGTATGCCGCCTCACACGGCTTTGACCGGCTTTACAACCAGACGCGTTCCACCATGCAAGACATGATCAACCAGGCGGAGGCCAACTTCCGCAACCTCGCCGGTGCGCTGCGAAAAGCCGCTGACGTGTATGAACGCGACGAGGAAGATCACCAGCATCGCATCACTCGGGCAGGCGGACGCTGAGAGCGCGGTAACGGGGAGGGAATTTTCACGATGACCGCCGCAACCGGAGACGACCCGATCATCGACCAGACGATCGGCAAGCTCAACGAGGTCGAACACCTGGTCCAGCAACTGTTCGACAAGGTCAACGACGTTATCAGCTGGGTGCCGGGATTCCTGTCGGACCTGATCGAACCTATTCGCAAAGCCATGGACGATCTCAACAGGAAAATGGCTGAATTCTGGGAATCTTGCAAGCATTTCATGACTGACCGAGGGAGCCCTAGCAAGCTCAAGGCTACTGCGGCCAGCTGGTCGGACGGGGTTGGAAACCCCCTCGGCGATCTCGTCGGCGCGATCTCTCTCGACAAGCTCACGACGGAGATCGAGTGGCAAGGACGAGGGGCTGAGGCATACAAGGCCACGGTGCCGGCTCAGGCAAGCGGGTTGAACGCGCTGAAAGACCTGGGCTTGCAGATCCGAAACTCGCTGATCAACCTGGCTAACGGAATCGACAGTTTCTGGACTCAGCTCATCGGTGTGGTCACGGGGCTGGTGATCGCATTGGGTGTCGCCATCGTGAGCGCGGCCACCGTAGTGGGCATCCCGGCCGCGATCGTGATTCTGCTCGGCGCCATCGGGGCGGGCATCGCCGGGATTGTCACGACCATCTCGGCTGTCGACTCTCTGACGGCCACGGTAACCAACGAGCAGCAGGGAATCTTGGACAAGGTCAAGGCTCTCGGTTCCACCTGGTCGGTTTCCGATACGGGAGCCATGTCGAATCCGTCGGACTGGCGCATCCAGCAGTGATGAATCCCTACCCGCCCGCAATGGCTCCTGATCGCTGGCTGCCTCCGGGGCTGATGAGGACGATTCGTGCCACCACGATGCGCTGGGGCTTGGCGAGTGCCGTCCTCGGCCTGCTCATGATCATCGCGATGCCCGTATTCGGGTACCTTCTCCCGACTTCGTACGACGTGACGACAGTGGTCACGGTCGGTCTAGGGTCGCTCGCGTCGGCATTTTTGCTGCTGTCCGGAATCGGGATGCTGATCGCCCGTTCGTATGTGGCGACCGGGTATCTCCGGTATCGGAAAGAGTACCTGGCGATCGGAATCCAACTGGGAACTGTTATTCCTGGCTGGTTGGTGACCATCGCTTTCGTGCTCTGGTACATTGTCGTCGTTACAACGTCGGGCAACTACATTGGCCAGGAGCAACTGCACTTCACCGTGCCCATCGTTCTTTACCTGCTGCTTCCGGTTGTTGCGATGCTCATTAATTCGATCAATCTGATAATTGTATTTTCTCTGTTCTTCCCGTCGCCTCGCAGGCTGAGCAGGTACAGTTCCAGAGCGGCGTAACCGAGTCGATGGGCACCTGATGGGTGAGCTGGAGCAGCACTTCGAGGGCGACTGGAACGAGCCGGTGCGCGTCATGGTGCTGGGCCGGGTCAAGGTGCGGCGCGATCGGCGGCGGCGGGCTGACCGGTCACTCGGGTGGGTGGCGGAGGCTCTTCTTGAGATTCTCGCCCATCTCGCCTGGCCATTCATGGTGCTGTGGGAGTTCGTGACGGTTCCCAAGAGAAAAAGGAAACCGGTGGCAGTGCCCAGCGGACCGGCTCGTGGGCAGGCCTACGAAGCGGCCTCGAGGTTGAAAGGGCGGAGCGGCGAGATAGCCGTGGTGCGCGGGGCGGCGCGGGTGGCGTTGGTCGAGGTGGGGGATGCCGGGCCGGTCGTGGTGTGGCACGGGAGTGCGCAGTGGAGTCCTTCGCCTGCTTGTTTGTACTGGGAAGACGGTTCGATGTTGATGCTCGCGCCGCGGTGAATCGGTAAGCTGGCGGTCACTCGGGGTGAGGGGTGGACTGGTGCGCAACGAAGTCGGGTCGGTCGGCGGCGGTAGTTCTCTTGTGCAGGCGCAGTACATCGGCACGGTCAACCAGCAGCTGCCCGGACCCGAGCGAGTGGTGCCGCACGAAACGCCGCGGGCGTTGCGTCGGTTGGTCGGGCGGGAGAAACACGTCAAGGCGTGTCTCGAAGATCGGCATGCGCCGCTCGTGGTGTTCGACGGATTGACCGGGGTCGGGCGGCGGGCGTTGGCGCGGTATGTCGCTGAGCAGGTAAAGGACCGATATCCGGGTGGGACCTATTACACGGACTACGCGACTCACACGGTCGACGGGGAGACGGTGATTTCGGCGGCGCTGCGCTCATTGCTGCGCCGTGACGGGGTCCGTGACGAGGTGATGCCCGCTGAACCGGGGCTGGCGAGTCTGTGGCGGAGCCGGTCTTCTGGGGCGGCCGCGGTGATGCTGCTGGAGAACGTCACGGAAGCCGAACAGTTTCTGCAGTTGATGCCTGGCGGGCAGGATTGGCTGGTGCTCGTCGCGGGGCGGGTGGAGTCGCCGATCGAGGTCAAAGAGGTCGGCGGCAAGACGGTCAAGGTTGCTCCGCTCGACGACGCGCGGTCCGCCCAGTTGTTTCGCGAGCTGAGCGGACTGGACGGCGACGATCTGCTGCTGGCGGAAATTCTCGGCTACTGCGGCGGATTGCCGCTGGCCCTCCGGAACGCCGCGACGCTCGTCGTGGTCGGGCGGTGTCCTTCATTGCCGGAGCTGGCGGCCCGGCTTCGGCGTTCGCGCGCCGAGCTGATGCGGTCCGATCGCGGGCCGAAGAAGGGGGAGCCGGTGTTCGAGGCGACGTATCAGGAAGCGACGGAGCCGGCCCAGCGGGCGTATCGGCTGCTCGGCGCGTATCCGGCGATCGACTTCACCGCGCCGGTCTTTCGCCTGCTGATCGGGCTCGACGAGGCGACGGCGGGAGACATCCTCGCTGAGCTGGTGCTGCTGAAGGTGCTTCAGGAAGACCGCGGCCGGTACTCGATGCATCCGCTCGTCCACGACCATGCGGCGTCCCTTTCGGGTCTGGGCGACGAGGAGACGCACGAGGCGCTCGCCCGGGTGGTGCGAGGGTTCCGCAACGTCGCGTACTACGCGGACGCGGCGATGATCGGCACCAATCGGTACCGGGTCGCCGGTACTCCGGAGATTCCGAATCCCTTCACTGGCGATCGGCGGGCCAACGGGCTGGCGTGGTTCGAGGAGAACCGGCGCGCGCTGCACGAACTGCTGCCGGTGGCCAGGGAAATCGGCCTGGTTGACGAGATTTGGCAGATCGCCGAGTCGCTCGCGGCCTACTACTTCGATCGCAAGCGGCACGCCGATTCGCTCAGCAGCCTCCGGCACGGCATCAAGGCCGCGGAAGAGGCCGGGAATCGCGCGGCGGAGGCGCGGTTGCGCAGTCTGGCGTCGCGTCCGTTGACGGATCTCGAACAGTTCGAGCAAGCCGGGGACTTCGTGGAACGCTCGATCGAGTTGGCGGATCAGGACGGCCACCTCGTGTTGCGGGCATCGGTGCGGGAGTTCGCTGGCCGGTACCACGATCTGGTGGGCCAGCCGGAACAGGCGCAGCGGAGGTATCGCGAGTCGATCGAGCTGAACGAGGCGGCCGGGGAAGCGCGTGGTGAGGCGCTGAGCCGGATGTTTCTCGGGCAGTCGCTCGGTGACGCGGAGGGGCTGCGCGAGCTGGAGGTGGCGCACCGGACGTTCGGCGAGCTTGGCGACGGGCGGTTGGCTGCGCGCGCCTTGCTGATTACCGGGCAGGTGCGGATTCGCACTGGGGTGCCGGGCGGGATCGACGCGTTGACCACGGCGGCGGAGTCGTTCGAGGCGAGCGGGGCGACGTTCTACGAAGCGCAGGCTCGGGAAGCGCTGCACGCGGCGCTGGTCGAGGAGAGTCCGGAGGAGGCGCGTAGCCACCTGGAGCGGGCGATTGAGCTGTATCGAGAACTTGGCAGTCCGCGGGCGGGCAAGCTGGCGTCAGAAAACGACGGTGGTCTCGACGGAGCCGAGTCGTAGCGACAGCGGACGGTCGCCCTTCCGGCCGGTCGCCAGGCATGCGTGCAGGGCTGATGCCAGCGCGGCGAGGTCAGCGGAGCCGGTCACGGTGAACGTTTTGCCGTCCCGGGTGCGGGCGACGCATCCGTCCGCGGTGGCGGCTGCGGCCAGGGTGCAGGAGGGGTGGAGTCGCAATGCGTTGGCGCACCAGGCTTCTGGTGCTGAACGCAGTGCGGCTCTGGTGAGCACGGTGGCGTTGCCGATTCGGCCGAGGTTGTCGTCGCTTTCGTCGGCTATCACGTGTCTCAGCTTGGTCGAGGCTCGTGCGGAGTCCGGTTTCCATTCTTCTACCGAGCGAGGGAACCGGTGCAAGGTAAGCGAATCCGGGTCGGTGAACTCCGGATAAGCGGTGAATGCGAGCGGAACGGACTGGGGCGGTTCTGGGTCCGGTGCGCGCAGCAAGGAGAGGGGGCGGGGTTCCAGGCCCGCTAGACGGAGTACGAGCGCGTGCAGTTCAGCGGTCGCGCCGTGCGGGTTGGCGAAGGTGCGCTCGGCGAGATCTTGTTGCCAGGGCTGGGTTTCCGCCGCCTCGATCTGGTCTCGCAGCGGCTGGTTCCAGTTGAGCCGGGACGCGTGCTGGCCGAGCAGTTCGGCACTGGTACCGGGCACGACCTCGGTGCCGAACGCGCCGAGCAGCAAGGGCCGTCCGGTCGCGGCGGCCAGCAGGGAGACCGAGCCGTGGTCGCCGATGACGACGTCCGCGGCGACGATCGCGGCCTGCCATCCGCGTTCCGGCGGGAGGAGCAGTAACCCGGCGTCTTCGGCGGCGGCGAACCAGGAGTGGATCTGGAAGGGCCGGTAGCGCGACCAGACGTTGGGGTGCAGCACGAGGCCGACGGCCGCGGCGTCGTAGTCCAGGGCCGCCAGCAGTTCGGCTGGAAGTCGTGGGCGGCGGCCGATCAGCGAGGTTTCTCCCCAGGTGGAGCTGATCAGCACGAACTTCCGGCCGGTCACGCCGAGGGCGGCGCGGTAGTGGTCGCGGTGCGGTTCGCTCCGGAGCAGTTGCTCGAACTGCGGATCGCCGACGAGGACGGTTTGTCCGTCGGTCAGCGGGTCGGCGTCGTGCAGTTGCTGCTGCTGGCTTGGGTGAGAGAGCGCCATCAGCACCCGTCCGGACCGCAGCGCTGCTGACGGGATCAGCCCGGAAAGCCGCGTGCCGGCGGAACCGGAGTCGGGAACGTACTTGTGGAATCCGACGCCGTGCGGAAGGACGAGCACCGGCCCGGAGACGTGGTCGAAATCAATGTTTTCGCTGGCTGTGATGGCGAGTGCGTAATTGAGTTGCGGAACATTTTCCCACGGGGTGTGATGCGCTTCCGCTCGGGCGAGCAACTCCTCGACGCCCGCGCTGAAGCGGGAGCCGCGGTCGACCGTGAAGGTGAAGCGAATCCGCTGGTCATCCTGGAAGAGACGGCAGACTTCGAGCAGCTTGATCGCCGAAGTCCAGGTGCGCACGACCCCCAGCACGACGACCGGGTCGAAAGTCCGCCACCTGCTTTGCTGCTTTGCTGCTTTGCTGCTCAATTCAATTCTACCAAATCCGTTCCTGGAATTCCTGGTCAGAACCTTACCCGGCCCTGATCGTGGTGAAGGGCTGGACACGGACGGTGATGTTTCCGGTAGCCTGGGCCGGGACCAGCTGGGCGGGGGAAACGGTGAGCGACGGCAACTACTTCGACGGCCAGGCGGACAAGGTCTTCCAGGCGCACAACGTCTACGGCGACGTGCATTTCCACGCGCCGGAGCAGCCCGCGGCCCCGGCGTTGCAGGTCCAGGCGCCGCCGAAGCATTACCGGAACAACAAGCCACAGCTGGCCGCGCTCACTCGAATTCACGACGAAGCTCTGGACAAGGTCGCGATCGCGATCGTGCGGGGTGCGCCGGGCAGCGGGCGGACGACGCTGTGCGAAACCTGGCTGCATCAGCATCAGGACCGGTTCGATCGGTTCTACGAGGTGCGCGTGGGCCACCGGCCGGGCGCGGACGTGCTGGCCGAGCTGCTGTCCAAGCTGGGATACGGCCCGGACGAGATGCAGGCGAGTCTCGAAGGGCGTGCGGCGATGTGGCAGTCGCAGACTGCCGGGTTCAAGGTCGCGCTGCTGGTCGACGACGCGGTGAGCGCGGCCGAGGTCAAGGCGCTGCTGCCGACGCACCCTGGCTCGTACGTGCTCGTGGTCGGGGCGGAGTTCGATGCGCTGAATACCCGGCATTCCGCTCGGGAAGTCGTCCTGGAGCCGTTGGACGACGACGCGGCTCTGGGCATCCTGACTGAACTGGTGGGCGAGGAAAAGCTCGCTGCGGAGCAGGAGCAGTTGAAAGAACTGCTCCGGATTTGCGATGGCTCTGCGGCGGAACTCAACGTCGCGGGCATGATGCTCGCGCGCCAGGGCGGGACGGTGCAGCGGCTGCTCGCGCGGATCCGGGCGAAAGGCGCACTGGCCAGTGCGGTGTTCGACGTCGCGTACGAGTTGCTGAGCGAGCAAGAACAAGCGGTGTACCGGTTCTTTGGCGCGCATCCGGGCAGCGGCGACGTCCAGTTGGAAACCGTCGCGGCGGTGCTCAGCCTGGACGAGTTCGACGCTGAGGACGCGTTGCAAAAACTGGTCTCCGCCAAGCTGATCGAGGTGATCAGGGGCCGGTACCGGATGTCCGAGCTGGCTCGGTTGCACGCCTCGACGCTGGCTGGCGAGCTTTCCGAGGCCGTGGTCGGGTACTACGCCGAGCAGGGGTTACGGATCGCGGAACGCGCGCTGCCGACTGGCTGGCCAGCGAAGATTTGGCCGGGCTTCGCTCCGGGGCCGTCCGAGGGGAATGCCTGGGAGTGGTTGTTCGCCGAGCAGACGAACCTGCTCGCCGCAGCGGAGGTCGCGTTGCTGGCCGGGGCGCACGAGGACGTTATCCGGCTGGCGAGGGCGTTGTGGCCAGTCTACAAGGACGGCGCGTACCCCGTAGAGCTGGCGGCGGTGAGCCAGGATGCGGTACAGGCCGCGCAGGCTGCTGCGATGCCGCTCGCCGAGGGGTTGGTCCGGACTCAGCTCGGGTTCGCTCGG
Organism: Amycolatopsis circi; assembly: GCF_003385235.1. Classification (GTDB taxonomy): domain Bacteria; phylum Actinomycetota; class Actinomycetes; order Mycobacteriales; family Pseudonocardiaceae; genus Amycolatopsis; species Amycolatopsis circi. Next base: position 39,131 of record NZ_PQIA01000041.1, read on the forward strand.
ATGCAACGGCGGGATTGGGCCGCGGCGCGGGAGCAGTACGCCGCAGCGGCGGAGTTGGCCACGACGCCAGAGGAGCATGCGTCTGCGCTCGAGGCGCGTGGACTCGCGTTTTTCGAGCCTGGGTTGATCTCTCGGCAGCAGGGGCGGCCGGAGGACGCGGCTTCGTTGTACAGCCAGGCAGAGGTCTGCTTTCGGGAAAGCCTTGCGCTTGCCGAGCAGATCGGTGCGTCTCGGCGGCTCGCGTTGATACGGATGCATCTGGCGAAGGTCGTGTCGCCGGAGGAAGCGGCCGTCCTGCTGGCGCAAGCGGAGCAGGGGCTGAAGAACGAGCCGGGCAACCTGGTGAAGGTCCGGCTGTGGCAGGGGCGGAAGCTGATCGAGGCCGGATCGTACGAGGAAGGCGCGGCTGTGCTGGCCGACCTCGACTCGGCGGCGGAGAAGGCCAATCTGCAGCGGGAACGTATCGCGGCGTTGCGGTCTCGGGCAGAGGCGGCGCTTGCCCGCGGCTACCGTGATCAGGCGTTGGCGCACGCGAAGGATGCGTTGAACATCGCCCGACTGCACGGCTTTACGGCAGAGGCGACAGATCTGCTGATCTGGATCGAACAGCTCTGACTATCCATAGTGGACGGTAAGCCGGACTTCGTGCTTGCGGCCGCCTGCGGTGAACGGCAGTTGCTCGGGGAAGTCCAGACCCAGCGCTTCTCGGGTGTACAGCAGCGACGGCACGGCCTGCGGCAGGTCGGTTCCAGTGAAGGACACGACCAGGCCGCTGCGGCTGCCCGCTAGCCAGCCTGACCCGGCTTGGCACGCGGCCCATTCGCAGCCGGGGAATTCGGCGAGGGTGATGGCGATCCAGCGGCCTGGGTCGGGGAATTGGCTGCCCAGCACGATGTCGGCGCGGCGCAGCAGGCGTGGGTCGGGGCTGTCGACGTGGACGACTAGGTGGGCATCCGTTGCGAAACCGGCGAATCTGGTGACCTCGTCGCCGCGGACCTGGATCCATTGAGCGCCGGGTTCTGGGCGTTGGACGCGCGGCAACGGGAACGCGGTGAATCCGGCTGGTTGAGCTGGTGGCGGTAGCCGGAGCGTGCGGTAGCCAAGGTCGGTCAGGAGGGCTGCGGACTCTCCGGGGACGCTCGTGGCCAGCGCGGTCGCGGTGACCAGGTCCGCGGGTTGGGTCGCGGTGCGCAGCTGGTCGGCGAGGTTTTCGTCGGTCAGCGCGGGGGCGGCGAGCAGCAGGGCGGCTACTGGGGAATCCGGATCGACGGCTTCGTGCGGTGCGGCGGCCAGCAAGATCGGGGTGCCCAGGCAAGCGGAGTAGTACGTGACGGAGCCGTGGTCGCCGATGGTGACGTCGGCGGCTACTGCGGCTGGTTGCCACAGGTCTTCTTCCGGCAGGACGATTACACCCGCTCGTTCGCATTCTCGCAGCCACATTTTCAACTGCCACGGGTAATGGCCCTCGCCGATATTCGGGTGCAGGGCGAGGACGACGGCGAATTCGTCCAGCGGCAGTTGCCGGGCGATGCGTTCGGGGAGGTCGGGGCCGGATCCGTAGGACGAGAGCCGGCCCCAGGTGGACGAGATCAGCACCAGGGTTTGCTCGCCGGTGACGCCTAGGGCTTGGCGGTACGATTCGCGCAGCTCCCGGGCGTCTCGCAGGCGGTCCAGGCAGGAATCTCCGGCGATGACGGCGTGGTCGGCGGCTTGCGGACAGTACTGCCGCAGCCGGGTGAGCTGCTCGGGGTGGGACAGGACGTGATGTTCGGCGATCACCTCGCCGTCATGCATCAGCCATTGCTCGGACAACCCGAAAACCGGTTTCCGGTTTCCGGTTTCCGGTTTCCGGTTTCCGGTTTCCGGTTTCCGGTTTCCGGTTTCCGGTTTCCGGTTTCCAAGAATTTATTATAACCCATTCCGTGCGGCAAAACCGTCAACGGCGCACGTAATTTGTGCAAATCTCCGCCGTAACTGGCCGCCAGTGCCCAGTCGAAGTCCTCCGTCACGACGTCCTCCCACGGCTCCAGCGGGATCCCGCGCGCGGCGAGGTACTCCTGCGTCCCCCGGGTGAACGCGCTCGAATCCGGGCACGTGAACACCACCTGCACCCGAGGATCCCCGGCGAACAGCGGCAGCACGTCCAGCAGCCGCGTCGCGGCGGTGACGTTGTGCACTACCGCCAGCAGCGTCCGTTCCGTCGGCACGGTGCGCCATCGGTGCGGCACGGGGTAGGACGACGAAGGCACGGAGAGCGATCTTACCGATCGCGCTCCGTGCCAGTCGTTCGAAAAGCCTCAGAGGCTGATATTGCCTTGTACGTCACGCAGCTGGACGACCTTGGCCCCTTCGGCCACGGTGCCCACGTGATTCGTCACCCCGCCGCTGCGTGCCTCCTGATGCACCTCGAACTCGGTGCGCAGCGCTGCCCCGAACTCGGGGTCCTGGCGGCTGACCTCGTCGAGGCGTTCGGCCAGCGCGGTCACCGTGGCCGGATGGTCGGGGGTGGCCGCCTCCAGTTCCGCGGTTGCCTTGCTGTTGCCGGAGAACTTGCGCTTGACCAGGTCATACAGCCCGGTCGCGGCCTTCGTGGCCAACGCGGTGGCGACAGCGGTCAGGATCGGCTCGGGCATGCGACTCTCCTCAGGACGACGGCCCTTCCACCGTACTCACTTCGCGTGCTCGTCGATCCAATCGGCGATCACATCGATGCGCGACGTCGTCTCCGCGCCGGTGTGCGGGCAGTCCGGGCCGTTGTTCTCGATCGAGATCAGCTTGCCGTCCGTGAAGTACGGCGCGCCCGTGTCGTAGGTGCACGCGCTGGTGGACGCTTCCGGTGCGACGCCGCGGATGCCGACTGTCGTGCCGCCGACCGACGAGATCTTCATCGTGCCCTGCTGCAACTGCTTGGACGGCACCGGATTCTGCGCCGTCCGGCTGCCCCAGCCGGCCAGCGTGACCTGCTGTCCGACGCCGGGCACCAGGTGGTTCGCCGTGAGTGGCGTAACGCCGGAGACCGGGCTGTCCAGTTGCGCCAGCGCGACGTCGTTCGGACCGGCCTGCAGAACCTGCGTGACCTTGCGCTGGACGCCTTTTTCCTTCGTCTCGTCGACCAGGCCCAGCGACACCGTCGTCGGGTACGGCACCGGGCCGGACACCCGGTTCTTGTTGGCGTCGTGGAAACAGTGGCCGGTGGTGACGATCCACTGCGGCGCGACGAGCGCTGCCGAACAGAAGCTCGAGTACGTGCTTCCGTTCGGCAGCGGGATGCCGGTCATGCTCAGCTTCGCGGCGAAGCCGAACTGGCCGGCGGGGACATCGGAGCCGTTCGCGACGGCCAAAGCCGGGCTCGCGGCGAGGATGGGCAGGAGAACTGCTGCGGAGATCGCGGCGCGGACGCGCATTCTGTCCCTTCGTCCGGGTCACCGGCGGACGCCGATGAACTCGGCCTTCCACGCTAACGACACCGTCCGCGATGCGGAATTCCCTTGATGGGCGACGAAAACCGACCGATCGCGCGACTTGCCCTCACTGGGTGTGCGAGGCGATCCAGTCCTTGAGGATGTCGACGCGCGCGGTCGTCTCCGGGGTGGAGTGGGGGCAGTCCGGGCCGGTCGACTCGACCGAGATGATGCGGCCGGTGTGGTCGCCGTCGTCGACGAAGTACGGCGCGCCCGAGTCGTAGCTGCACGCGCTGGTGTCCTTCTTCGGCGCGACGCCGATGATGGACGCGGTGGTGGCGTCCGAGCCGACGACCTGCATTTCGCCCTGCTGCAGCTTGTCCGACGGCTTCGGCGAGACCTCGGTGAGGCTGCCCCAGCCGGCGAGCAGCACCTTCTGACCGGTGGTCGGCGCGGCGGGCGAGACGGTCAGCGGCTTGATGTCGGTGACCGGCGAGTCGAGCTTGGCGATCGCGACGTCGTTGATGCCCGCCTGCTGCACCTCGGTGACGTTGCGCCGTTCGCCCTTGCCCGGCTCGTCGGTGGTCGCGCCGAGAAGCACCGAGGTCCCGTACGGAACCGGGCCGGAAACCGGCTTGCGGTTGACGTCGTGGAAACAGTGCCCGGCGGTGATGATCCATTGCGGCGCGATGAGCGAACCCGAGCATCCGCTCGAATAGGTGGTGCCGTCCGCCTTCGGGATGACAGGCATGGACAGCTTGGCCGCGAACGGATACTCGCCGGGCGCCACATCGTTGCCGTTCGCGACCGCGGACGCGGGAGCCGCGACGGCCAGCGCGGCGCCTGCGGCGAGGAAGGCAGCGGAAAGGGCAGCACGCAAACGCATGAAATATCCTCCGGAAGACGACTACTCAATGCGAACGTAGGCGTCTCCGGTTTCCCCCGAAAGGGGGATCAGCCGGGGCTGCCCGATCGGGCTTTCCCGGCTGCCCGCGTTTTCTCGCCGATCAGCTCACGCCGACGAGATCGACGACGAAAACCAGAGTTTCGTTCGGGGCGATCACGCCGCCCGCGCCGCGCTCGCCGTACGCGAGATGCGGCGGGATCACCAGCTGGCGGCGGCCGCCGACCTTCATGCCGGTCACGCCCTGGTCCCAGCCGGGAATGACCTGGCCGGCGCCGAGCTGGAAATCGAGCGGCGCGCCGCGGTCGTAAGAGGCGTCGAATTGCGCGCCGGTGGAGTGCGAGACCCCGACGTAATGCACGCTGACGGCATTGCCCGGCTTGGCTTCGGGGCCGTCGCCGACCGTGATGTCTTCGATCTGCAGCTCGGCGGGCGGCGGTCCGTCCGGGCGCTCGACTAGGGGCTTCTCCACGCTCATGGGGCTCACCGTACCTATCGGTCAAACGGTGCGCCGGATGGACCGCCACCAGGGAGGACTACTCCCAACGAGGGGATAAACGCGAAAACTCTTCACATGTGTCCTACCCGTCGGTAGCGTGCGCTGGGTCACCCTGGGGAATCCTTCGTGGACGGAGTGCGGAATGCGACGACGCATCCCAATCCTGGCCGCGGGCGCGGTAGCCGTGCTCACGGCCGGGTTAGTGCAGATCGGGACCGCGGTACCGGCTTCCGCCGCGTTGCCCGGCAACGACTATTGCGCGGGCCAGTGCAACGACATCCTCCCGCCGGGGGAGAACGGCAGCGCGACGCTCGCCGAAATCCTCGCCAACAAGGCGTTCGGCACACAGCCCGGCCACGCGGACGACCAACTCGGCAAATACGCCGACCTGGCAGGCGGCTACAAGACGCTGACGACCGACGCGATCGGCAAATTCTTCAACGACTCGTCCTTCGGCGTGCCCGCCGACCAGGTCGCGAGCACGCTGAAACCGCGCGACGACGTGACGATCACGCGCGACAAGGCCACCGGCGTCCCGCACATCCAGGGCACGACGCGGTCCGGCACCGAGTACGGCGCGGGATACGCCGCGGCGCAGGATCGCTTGTGGCTCATGGACGTCATGCGCCACGTCGGGCGAGGCCAGCTGACTCCGTTCGCCGGCGGCGCGGAAGCGAACCGCGAGCTGGAACAGTCTTTCTTTGCCTCCTCGCCCTACACCGAGGACGAGCTGCAGCAGCAGATCGACGACGTGGCGGCGAGCGGTCCGCGCGGCAAGCAGGGGCTCGCCGACGCGCAGGCGTACATCGACGGCATCAACAAATACATCACCGATTCGCACAACGGCCGGTATTTCCCGGGCGAGTACGTGCTCACCGGGCACGTCGACGCGATCACCAACGCGGGCACCATCGAACCGTTCAAGCTCACTGACCTCGTCGTGCTCGCCTCGGTGGTCGGCGCGCAGTTCGGCGCCGGCGGTGGCGGCGAGGTGCAGAACGCGGTCGCGAAGCTGGCGCTGCAGGAGAAGTACGGCGTCGAGCAGGGCGAAAAGGTGTGGCAGAGCCTGCGCGCCGCGGACGATCCCGAGGCCGTGAAAACCCTGCACGACGGGCAGAATTTCCCGTACGGCAACACTCCGGCGAACCCGCAGGGCGCGGCGTTGCCGGACAAGGGTTCGGTAACGAACCAGCAACTCGTGTTCGATCAGACCGGTTCGGCGGCCGCTGCCAAGGCGAAGGTCAACGTTTCTGCGCCGAAGGACCAGGAATCCGCGCGCGGCATGTTCGACAACGGCGTGCTGCCGGGCAACATGCTCAAGGAAAAGCACGGCATGTCCAACGCGCTGCTGGTGTCCGGCGCGAAGACCGCCAGCGGGCATCCGGTCGCCGTGTTCGGTCCGCAGACCGGGTACTTCGCGCCGCAGCTGTTGCTGCTGCAGGAAATTCAGGGTCCGGGCATCAGCGCGCGGGGCGCGTCGTTCGCCGGGCTCAGCATGTACGTGCTGCTCGGGCGCGGCCAGGACTACTCGTGGAGCGCGACGACCGCGGCGCAGGACATCATCGACACCTACGCGCTGCCGCTGTGCGACCCGAGCGGCAAACCGGCCACAAAGGACTCGAACTACTACCTCTACCAGGGCAAATGCCTCCCGATGGACACCGTGGAGCGCAAGAACGCCTGGTCGCCGACCGTCGCGGACGGCACTGCGGCCGGGTCCTACACGCTGCGCAGCTACCGCACGAAGTACGGCCCGGTGACCTCGCGGGCGATGGTGGACGGGAAGCCGGTGGCGTACTCGTCGCTGCGGTCCTCGTACTTCCACGAGGTGGATTCGCTGATCGGGTTCCAGGAGTTCAACGACCCGGGCTACGTGAAGTCGGCCGCGGACTTCCAGCGCGCCGCGAACGACGTCAACTTCACCTTCAACTGGTTCTACGCCGATTCGAAGGACATCGCGTACTTCAACTCCGGCGCGAACCCGGTGCGCAATTCCACTGTGGACCCGATGATGCCCGCGTGGGGCGATCGCGGTTTCGACTGGAAGGGCTGGAACCCGGCGGGCAACAAGGCCGACTACACACCCTCGGCGCAGCATCCGCAGTCGGTGAACCAGGACTACTACATCAGCTGGAACAACGCGCAGGCAGCCGGCTACGCGTCCGGCGGCGCGGACAAGTCCGCCGTGCACCGCGCCGACCTGCTCGACGCACGGGTCAAGAGCCTGCTTTCCAGCGGTACCAAGGTGACGCGGGTCAACCTGACCCAGGCGATGGAGGACGCGGCGCTGGCCGACCTGCGGGCGGAGAAGGTGCTGCCGTTGCTGCTGCAGGTGCTCGACAAGGCCCCGCTCACCGGTGCCGCGGCCGACGCCGAGGCGAAGCTGAAGACGTGGATGCAGCACGGCCACCAGCGCGTCGAATCCAGCCCTGGCAGCAAGACCTACAACGACGCCGACGCGATCCGGATCATGGACGCGTGGTGGCCGCTGCTGGTCACCGGCGAGTTCAAGCCGGCGATGGGCGACGACGCGTTCGGCGCGATGACGAACGTGCTGCAGATCAACGAAAGCCCGTCCGGTTTTCAGAACGAGACGCCGGGCAAGCACGTCGGGCAGCCGCACCAGGGTTCGGCTTACCAGCACGGCTGGTGGGGCTACGTCAGCAAGGACCTTCGCACCGCGCTCGGACAGCCGGTGGCGGGCCCGCTCGGCGCGAAGTTCTGCGGCGGCGGCGACCTGACCGCGTGCCGGCAGACGCTGGTCGACTCGCTGACCGCAGCTGCTGGTCAGCCCGCGAACACCGTGTACCCCGGCGACGGCGACTGCTCGGCGGGCGACCAGTGGTGCGCAGACTCGATCATCCAGCGTCCGCTCGGCGGGATCACGCACGGCAAGATCAGCACGCAGAACCGGCCGACGTTCCAGCAGGTCGTCGAGTACCCGGCGCATCGAGGCGACAACGTCTCGAACCTCGCGGCGGGCAAACCGGTGAACGCTTCCAGCGTGGAAACCGGCTTCTACAACTCGCCCGCTTCGAACGCGGTCGACGGCAACCCGGGTACGCGCTGGGCGAGCGATTGGAGCGACAACCAGTCGATCACCGTGGATCTCGGCTCGGTGCAGCAGGTTTCGCGCGCGGTGCTGTCGTGGGAGAAGGCGTACGGGAAGGGGTACAAGATCCAGCTGTCCACGGATGGGACCGACTGGCACGACGCTGCCGTGGTGACGGACGGGAACGGCGGGGTGGACAACGTCTCCTTCAAACCTTCGGACGCGCGGTTCGTTCGGATGCAGGGCGTCACGCGCGGGACTAAGTACGGGTACTCGTTGTACGAGTTCGAGGTTTACGCGCACTGACTTCGGTCGCTACTGAAGTGACGACGAGAACCGCTCCGGCCAGCATGATCGGCCGGGGCGGTTCTTTCATGAACAGGACGCTGATCAGGCAGGCGAGGTGCGCTTCGTGCCAGCGGGAGCGCAGCGACTGCAACGGGATTGGCCGCAGAGCCAGGTACTCACCTTGCAGGGCGAAGACGACGAACTCCTCGCCTGGCTAGCAGACGGAACCATCGATCTCGCCGTGACCACCCAGCGCGGCCCGGATTCCCAGCGGGTGCTCGACGACGAATTCCTTGCCGTAGTGCCGAAGGAGCATCCGGCCAGTCGCCGAGTTGATCCGGCTCGGGGTCGCCGATCTGGGTGGCACGTGCGGGCCTGCCTTGGCCGAGGGATTCGCGGCGCAAGGGGTCGAATGGCGGCCGGATCCGCTGCCGCCCGCCGTCTCGGTCCGGCCGCTGGAGCCGCGGCTGTCCCGGGCCGTTTACCTGCATTACCGGCCCGCCGACCCGGAGGTTGTCCACTTTGTGGAACACCTGACCACCTGGTGATATTCGTCGCCTGCCGTTCAGCCGGTCGCGAAGTTACCGTGTCCGCATGGACGACTGGACTCCGCGGACCCGCGCGATCGCGGCGGGCCGACCGCACGGCCCTGGCGAACCGCTGACCACGCCGATCGTTGCCACGAGCACCTTCGAGGCCGGGGGCGACGCGGTGTACGCGCGCTCCGACGGCACGGCTACCTGGGCTGCCTTCGAGGAGGTCGTCGGCTCGCTTGAGGGCGGCACTGCGGTCGCCTTCGCGTCGGGCGTCGCCACGTTGTCCGCGGTGCTGGATTCGTTGCCGGTCGGGTCGACGGTCGCGGTTCCGTCATTCAGTTACGCCGTCACGCGCGGAGCGTTGAAGCACGCGCAGGAGATCGGTCGGCTCACGGTCACCGAATTGGAGCCGACGGACACCCAGGCGTGGCTCGACTGCGACGCCGATCTGTTGTGGCTCGAATCGCCGACTAACCCGACGCTCGACGTGATGGAGATCGAGACCATCGCGCGCGGTACGCGGGGACGCGTAGTCGTCGACAACACCTTCGCGACTTCGCTGCATCAGCAACCACTGTCGCTCGGCGCGGACATTGTCGTGCACAGCGCGACGAAGCTCATTGGCGGACACAGCGACCTTCTGCTCGGCGTCGCGGTCGCAGCCGAGCAGAGCATTGTGGACGAGCTTCGCGCGGCGCGGACTCGGGTCGGTGCGACGCCGGGCGCGCTCGAAACGTGGCTTGCGTTACGCGGTCTGCGGACGCTTCCGGTGCGGCTCGCCGAGCAAACTCGCACCGCCGAGTTGCTGGTGTCCCGGTTGGCGGAACACCCGGCGGTAACAAAGGTTCGCTACCCCGGTTTCGGGATGATGGCGGCGTTCGAGGTCGCCGATGCCGACACTGCCGACAAGGTGTGCGCGACCGTCCGGCTGATCCGGCCGGCGACGAGCCTCGGCGGGGTGGAAAGCCTGATGGAGCGGCGTGCGTGGCTGCCCGGCGAGGAGCGCGTGCCGCCGGGGCTCATCCGGTTTTCCGTCGGGCTGGAAGACCCGGAGGACCTGTGGCGGGATTTGCTGACCGCGCTCGGCTGATTTCCGCCATTCATTAACGAGGGCTGTGCGGGTTGCCTGGCAACTGTTACGGTATGGGCACGACGAGCCGGATTCCCGGCAATCAGGCGAAATCATCGCCGCCGCGAAGGCGTTCGTTACGCCTTTCCCTCGTGTCATTAATCACCAGCTAAAGAGTTACCCCTTTGGGCTGAATGTCCGCCAGGATCAGCGGGCGCGGTGGGGGTCATCGCGCTTTTCCTCAGAGGGGTAATCATCTTGAAGAAGACCCTGGGCAGACTCGCGGGCGCTGTGCTCGCGGGCGCCCTGATCAGCCTGACCGTCGTGCCTGCCGCGAACGCGGAGACCGCGCCGGAAACCTCCGCCTCGGCTCCGGCCACCTCGGGCGAGACGGCTCCCACCTCGGAAGCTCCGGCCAGCGAGACCGGCAAGCCGACCGAGACCGGTACGCCGACCGAGACGGGCAAGCCGACCGAGACGGGCAAGCCGACCGAGACCGGCAAGCCGACCGAGACCGGCAAGCCGACCGAGACCGGCAAGCCGACCGACTCCAGCAAGCCGACCACGCCGACCTCGGAGACCTCCACTCCGGAGGAGCCGCCGTACGTCGACGACACCGGCTACGGCGTCGACCTCGACGAGAACCTCGGCGTTGTCGTGATCGCGTGCGCCGCGGGCGAGCCGACCGGCCTGCGTTCCAACGACTTCGACCTCCTCGAGGGCCCGCACCAGGACGAGACCGACGGTCGCTACTGGGAGTGGCTGGTCAAGCGCCACGACGGCGTCTCCTTCGAGAGCGACAGCGTCCGCGCGGTCTGGACCTGCGGCGGCAAGCCGACCGACGGCGGCAAGCTGCCCCCGGCGGGCGGCGCGGGCGCCGGTTCGGCCGGCACCACCGGCGGCCAGGGCGGCTCGCAGGTGAAGTACGCGCCGAAGCACGGCATCGAGACCGGCTTCGGGGGCATGGCCGCCTGATGACCAGGAAGTACGGGCAGGGCGTCGCTCTCGCGGGCGCTCTGCTCCTCTCCCTCTCGCTGAGCGCGTGCGGTTCGGACGCCCCGGCGGCGCCCGCCGCGCAGGCCCCGGCCAGTGCGGCGGTCCCGGTGACCAAGCCGTTCACCGGGCTGCGGCCGACGTCGGTCGAGATCCCGAAGATCGGCGCGAAGTCGTCGCTGATCACGGTGCTGCCCAACAAGGACGGCCAGATCTCGGTTCCGTCGGTGAAGAACCCGATGCAGGCCGCGTGGTACCGGCTTTCGCCGGTACCGGGCGACGTAGGCCCGGCGATCGTGCTCGGGCACGTCGACGGCGACCACAAGCCGGGCATTTTCTACAAGCTCAAGGACGTGAACCCGGGCGACGAGGTCGACGTCGAACGCAGCGACGGCAAGAAGCTGAAGTTCGTCGTGGACCGCAAGGAACAGGTCCCCAAGGACACGTTCCCGACGCAGGCCGTCTTCGGCAACACGGACAAGCCGCAGCTGCGCATCATCACCTGCGGCGGCGTGTTCGACCACGCCGAGCACAGCTACAAGGACAACATCGTGGTGTACGCGAACCTGGTCTCCTGACTCAGGTCAGCAACGGGGTGAGCAGCGTGCGCTGCTCCTTCGGCACGTACTCCGAGTAGTTGTCATACAGCGCATGACGCGCCAGCCGCGCCGCCGACTCCCCGTCGGCGGCGCGGATCGCGTTCAGCACCTCTTCGTGGTGCCGCAGCCAGGACCGCATCAGCGTGCCGCGGTCGTTGGCGTGGCTGAGTTTGTCCTCGATCAATTCCAGGACCACGCCGCGGACCACCTCGCCGCTCACCACCAGCAGCGGATTTCGTGACACTCGGGCAATGACGTCGTGGAACGCGACGTCCGCACGGCTGAATTCGGCGTATCCGGCTGCCTCCGCCATTCCTTCCAGCGCGGTGTCGAGCGCGGTCAAATCCTCGGCGGTACGCAGTTCCGCGGCCAGCAGGTGCGACGAGCCGTCCAGCACCATCCGGAATTGCAGCAGTTCCGCCAGCCCGACGTGTTCCGCCCGGGCCAGCCGGTGCATCGACCGGTGCAGCGCGCCCGGCGACGCGGCCAGCACCTCGGGCCCGCGCGGATCGCCCGGCCGCGAACGGATCAGCTCGGCGGCCTGCAGTACCCGCAGCGCCTCGCGCACGGTCGACCGGCCGACGCCGAACTGCGTCATCAGCTCCCGTTCCCCGGGCAGCCGTTCGCCGGGTTTGAGGCGACCGCTCACCACGGCCTCCTCGATCTGCTCGACGATCCGCTCGTAGGCGCGGACCGGAGCCACCGGTTCGAACTTCATCTTGACCTCGGTGTCTGCCGGATGCGAGTCTGCTGTCAGGGGGTACTGGTCTGACCAGTGTACTGAGTCGGAGGCGACGTGGGCTTATCATCGCGACAGCTAGCTCGCGACGCCGACTGGGTGCGGGTATCCCGCAGGGCACAGGAGGCGGAATGAAAGCCCGGAGCACCGCGGTGGCACTGGCGCTGCTGCTCGTGACGTCCGGCTGCTCGGCAGGCTCCAGCGCGAGCGTTTCCCCAGGTCCGGACACGCTTTCCGTCGGGTACACGGCGGAGCCGGCGAACTTCGACTTCACCCGTTCCGACGGCGTGGCCATCCCGCAGGCGCTGCTCTACAACGTCTACGAGGGCCTGGTGAAGCTCGATCCGCAGGGCCGGATCGTGCCGCTGCTCGCGAAGTCCTGGACGATCAGCCCGGACCGCAAGACCTACGACTTCCAGCTGCAACAGGGCGTCAAGTTCAGCGACGGGGCTCCGTTCACCGCCTCCGACGTCCAGTTTTCGCTGATGCGGGTGAAGACCGACTGGACGATCTCGCTCAAATCGGCGATGGACGTCGTGGACCACGTCGAGGTCGTCGCGCCGGATCACGCTCGCGTCGTGCTATCGAAACCCAGCAATGGCTGGCTGTTCAGCCTCACCAGCCGGCTCGGCGCGATGTTCAGCCCGACCGGAGTCGCGGATCTGGCGAACCATCCGGTCGGCACCGGACCGTACGAGGTGGCGTCGCGCCGACGTGGCGATTCCATTGTGCTGCGCGAGAATCCGCGGTACTGGGGACGGAAACCGGCGTATCGCACGGTGGTGCTCAAGTACTTCGCCGATCCGACCGCGCTCAACAACGCCTTGCTGTCCAACGGAATCGACGTGATCTCCAACCTCACGTCGGCCGATTCGATCCCGCAGTTCCAGGGCGACGACCGGTTCACCGTGCAGCAGGGCACCACGAACAGCGAGGTCACGCTGGCGTTCAACGGCCGGCGCGCGCCGCTGAACGACGTGCGCGTCCGTCGTGCGCTCACCTACGCGATCGACCGGAAAGCCGTGCTGGACTTGGTTTTCAACGGCCGCGGCACGCTCATCGGCAGCATGGTTCCGCCCACCGACCCGTGGTACGAGGACCTGTCGAAGGTCTATCCGTACGACCCGGCGAAGGCGAAGCAGTTGCTCGCCGAGGCGGGCGTGCACGATCTCAAGCTGCGGCTGCGGATTCCGAACCTTCCTTATGCGGTGTCGGCGGCGCAGGTGGTGCAATCGCAGCTGGCGGACGTCGGCGTCACCGCGACGATCGAGCCGCTCGATTTCCCGGCGGTGTGGCTCAAGCAGGTCTTCACCGATCACGACTACGACCTGTCGATCATCCAGCACGTCGAGGCCCGCGACATCTCGACGTTCGGAAAACCCAAGTACTACTGGGGTTACGACAACAAACACGTGCAGCAGCTGCTCGCCGCGGCGGACAGCGGCACGCCGCAGGAGCAGGTGAGCGACATGAAGGAGGTCGCGCGGCAGCTGAACACCGACGCGGCCGCGGACTGGCTGTTCCTGTTCCCGAACGTCGTGGTCGCCAAGAAGAAGGTGACCGGACTCGCGCGCAACCAGGTCAGCGAATCCTTCGACCTGACCGCGGTGAGGCCGGCATGACCGCGCGCGTGCTGCGGCGGGTGGCCGTGTTCGCGGTGAGCCTGTTCGTGGCGTCCATTGTGGTGTTCCTGTTCATGGCCGTGCTGCCGGGCGATCCCGCGCAGGTCGCGCTCGGCGTGAACGCGACGCCGGAGCTGCTCGCGAAGACCCGCGCCGAATTCGGCATCGACCGGCCGCTCGTCGAGCAGTACCTGAGCTGGATGGGCGGGTTGCTGCACGGCGACTTCGGCCGGTCCTACGTCACGCGCGAGGCGATCAGCCCGCAGCTGGTGGACCGGCTCGGGGTCACGTTGTGGCTGGTCGGCGCGGGGATGATCGTCGCGCTGGTAATCGCTTTGCCCGCTGGCGCGTTCGCCGCGGTGCGGCACCGGAAAGCCAGCGGCGTCGCGGTTTCCGGGCTGTCGCAGGTAGGTGTGGCGATTCCGGCGTTCCTGGCGGGCATCATCCTGGTGCAGATTTTCGCCGTACAGCTGCGCTGGCTGCCGAGCGGCGGATGGACGCCACCCGACCAGAATGCGGTCGAGTTCCTGCGCGGACTGATCCTTCCGGCATTGTCACTCGGCCTGGTGCAGGGCGCGGTGCTCACGCGCTACGTCCGTTCGGCCGTGCTCGACACGCTCGGTCAAGACTACCTGCGCACTGCCCGATCCAAGGGTCTATTGCCTGGTCAGGCACTGTTCCGGCACGGGCTGCGCAACGCGTCCGTCCCGGTGGTCACCGTGCTTGGCCTGCAGTTGACGACGTTGCTGATCGGCGCGGTCGTGGTGGAGCGGGTGTTCGTGCTGCCCGGGCTCGGCAGCATGCTGCTGGACGCGGTCGCGCAGCGCGATCTGCTGACGGTGCAAGGGATCGTGCTGGTGCTGGTGGCCGGGGTGCTGCTGGTGAACTTCGTGGTCGACGTGCTGTATTCGGTGCTCGACCCGAGACTGCGGGGGTCCTGATGCGCCGCAACGGAAATCTCCTCCTCGGCGGGACGCTGGTCGCCCTCGTCGTGCTGGCCGCGCTGGTGTCGTTCGTCTGGACGCCGTACGACCCGGTGCAGGTCAACGCGGCGGACCGGCTGCTCGGCTTTTCGGCAGAGCATCTCTTCGGCACGGACAAATTCGGCCGCGACGTCTTCAGCCAGATCCTCGTCGGCGCGCGGACCACGCTGTACGTCGGCGTCGTCGCGGTCGGCATCGCAGCGGTCATCGGTACGCCGCTGGGCGTGCTGGCGGCGATGGCTCCGCGGTGGCTCGGCGAGTTCGTGATGCGGGTGAACGACCTGGTCCTCGCGTTTCCCGCGCTGCTGCTGGCGATCATGTTCGGCGCGGTGTTCGGCGCGGACACGCTCACCGCGATGGTCGCCATCGGCATCGCGACCATCCCGTCGTTCGCCCGGATCGCGCGGTCCGGGTCGCTGCAGGTGATGAGCAGCGAATACGTGCTGGCCGCTCGGGCCGGCGGCCGGTCGCGGACGCGGATCGCCTGGTCGCACGTGCTGCCGAACATCGGCGGGCTGCTGATCGTGCAGGCCTCGGTGTCGTTCGCGATCGCGGTGCTGGCCGAGGCGGCGCTGTCGTTCCTCGGCTTCGGAACGCGGCCGCCGACGCCGTCGTGGGGCCGGATGCTGCAGGAATCGCAGGAATTGCTCACCGCGCATCCGCGGCTCGCGCTCGTGCCCGGCGTCGCGATCGCGGTGGCAGTGCTCGGATTCAACCTTCTCGGCGACGGTCTGCGCGACCGTCTCGACCCCCGATTGGCGGCGCGGGTATGACGCTGACGGTGGAAAACCTGCAGGTCGCGGACCTTGTGCGCGGGGTTTCATTTGAGCTGGGCGCGGGCGAGCGGGTCGGGTTGATCGGCGAATCCGGGTCCGGGAAATCGCTCACCGCGTTGTCCGTGCTGGGCCTGCTTCCGGAAGAACTGTCGGCCACCGGCTCGGTGCGGCTGGATGGCCGGGAGTTGCTCGGAGCGTCGGAAAAGGAGCTGTCCCGGTTGCGCGGCAACGGGATGGCGATGGTGTTCCAGGAGCCGATGACCGCGCTGAACCCGGCGATGCGGGTCGGACGGCAGGTCACCGAGCCGTTCCGGGTGCACGGCCGTCGGGGGCGTCCGGCCGAGGAACTGCTGGCCGCCGTCGGTTTGCCGGGGGTCGCGCGGGCGTATCCGCATCAGCTGTCCGGCGGGCAGCGGCAGCGGGTGGTGCTGGCGATCGCGCTGGCCAACGACCCGGCGCTGCTGATCTGCGACGAGCCGACCACCGCGCTGGACGTCACCGTGCAGGCGCAGATTCTCGGCCTGATTCGCGAGCGATTGTCGGCGGAGAGTTCCCTGCTGTTCATCACGCACGACCTGGCGGTGGTGGCGCAGACGTGCGACCGGGTGCTGGTGATGCTCGACGGGTCCATTGTGGAGCATGGCTCGACGCGGGAGGTTTTGACCGCGCCGCAGCATTCCTACACGCAGCGGTTGCTGGCGGCTTCCGATCTGGAGGGGGCGAGATGATCTCCGTACGGGACTTGGAACGGCGATATGCGCGGCGGAACGTACATGCGTTGCGCGGCTTGAGTTTCGATGTTTCCGCTGGTGAGCGGTTCGGGATCGTCGGCGAATCCGGCTCCGGGAAGTCCACGCTGGTGCGCTTGCTCGCCGCTTTGGACCGGCCGACTGCGGGCACGGTGTCGTTCCAAGGCCAGCGGATCGACTCGCTGCCCGAACGGAAACTGCGGTTCCTGCGGCGGGAAATGCAGATCGTGTTCCAGGATCCGATGGGCTCGCTCGACCCGCGGATGCGCGTGCGCGACATCGTGTCCGAACCGCTCGGCCGCCGGTCACCGGAGCGCGTCGCCGAGTTGCTGACCGCTGTCGGTCTGCCCGAGGACGCGGCGATGCGGTACCCGCACCAGTTCTCCGGCGGGCAACGGCAGCGGATTTCGATCGCCCGCGCGCTCGCGCCGAACCCGAGCGTGCTGATCGCGGACGAACCGGTGAGCGCGCTGGACGTTTCGGTGCGCGCGCAGATCCTGGATCTGCTGGCCCAACTGGTCGACGAGTTCTCGCTGACGTTGATTTTCGTCTCGCACGACCTCGGCGTGGTCCGGCACGTGTGCGATCGCGTCGCGGTGATGCGGCGCGGGGAGATCGTGGAAATCGGTGCGGTCGACCAGGTTTACGCCGAGCCGGAGCACGAGTACACCCGGGAACTGCTCGCCGCCGCGCCGAATCTGCGGACCGAGCTGGCCCGGTTGAAGGGAGAAACGGATGCCTGACTACCCGGACGGCCTGCCGATTGGCCCCGATTGGGTGTCCACAGTGGATAACGCGGACGTCGTTTTTCCCTATGACGGCAGCGTGATCGGCACCGCGCCGGTCGGCACTGCTGCGCTAGCGACGCGGGCTGTTGACGAGGCGGTGGCAGTGGCTCGCGAAGTTGCTTCGCTGCCTTCGCGGACGCGCCGGACGTTGCTGAACGAGGTGGCCTCGGCCGTGCGTGAGCGTCGGGCGGAGTTTGAGCAACTGCTCGTGCTGGAGACCGGAAAACCGCTGGTTGACTGCCAAGTAGAGGTCGCACGCACGATCGTCACCTGGGAGGCCGCGGCCGAGGAGGTGTCGCGGCTGCACGGCGAAACCGTCCCGCTCGACCTGCTGCCGTCCGGGGACGGGCTGGTCGGGTTCTGGAAGCGCAAGCCGATCGGCGTGGTGGTCGGGATCGCCGGGTTCAACTACCCGCTGCTGCTGGCGTCGCACAAGATCGCACCCGCGATCGCGGCCGGTTGCCCCGTGGTGGTGAAGCCAGCGCCGCAAACCCCGTTGGCGACGTTGTGGCTGGTGCACCTGGTCCGCTCGCTGACCGACCTTCCCGCGATGGTCCAGCTGGTCACCGGAGACGCTTCGGTCGGATCTGCGCTGGTCACGGACCGACGGATCGGTGCGGTGTCCTTCACCGGCTCGGCCGCCGTCGGACACCAGATCGCCCGCGACGCCGCGCCGACGAAGACCCTTCTGGAGTTGGGCTCGAACGCCGCACTGGTGGTCGCCGACGACGCCGACCTCGAGGCGGCCGCGGACGCCGTGCTGCGCGGCGGGTTCTATGCGTCCGGTCAGGCCTGCATTTCCGTACAACGCGTGCTGGCGGTGTCGTCCGTGGTCGCGGAGTTCACCGACAAGGTGCTCGCCCGGCTCGGCGAAGTGACCGTTGGTGATCCGCGTTCTCCCGAAACCCGCGTATCCGCGCTGATCGACGAACGCTCGACCACCCGGGTCGCCGAATGGGTCGACAAAGCGATCGCGGCAGGCGCTCGGCTGCTGGCTGGCGGCGAGGTGCGCGACGGCGTGCTGGAGCCGACGGTGCTCGCGGACGTCCCGGACGGCGTCGAATGCTGGGACGAGGAGATCTTCGGCCCGGTCGTCTGCCTGCGCACCGTGTCCGATGTGGACGAAGCGTTCGCCGCGGTCAACGCGTCGCGGTATGGCTTGCACGCGAGCGTGTACAGCCGCTCGCTGAAGACCGCGTTCCGCGCGCTGGACGAGCTGGAGGTCGGCGGGGTAGTGGTGAACGAGGTGCCGGGTTTCCGGTCCGACACGATGCCGTACGGCGGGGTCAAGGACTCCGGGATCGGCCGCGAAGGGCCGCGCTTCGCCGTCGAAGAGCTGACCGTGACCAGGATGGCGGTGCTGCGCCCGTGAACTACGCCGGACTGTTCCGAATGGACGGACGCCGGGCCGTCGTGCTCGGCGCGGGCAGCGGAATCGGCCGCGAGGCCGCGCGCGCGTTGGCCGCGCACGGTGCGTCGGTGATCTGCGCGGACCGCGACGTCGCCGCCGCGCGGGAGACCGGTGTGGGCGAGGTGTACGAGATTGACCTGCTCGCGCCCGGGGCCATCGCTGCCGCCGCGACCGACTTGGGCCCGCTGGACGCCGTCGTGCTGACCGCGGCCACCAACGTCCGGAAACGCCTGCTGGACTACACGCGCGAAGAGTTCGACCGGGTGGTGGAACTGAACCTGGGCGTCGCCTTCGAGGTGCTGCGCGCGTTCGGTGCACCGATGGTCGCGCAAGGCCGGGGGAGCATCATCGGCTTCTCCTCGATCCGCGGCACCACCGTCGAACCCGGACAAGGCCCGTACGCAGCAACGAAAGGCGGCTTAGTACAGCTCTTCCGCACTGCGGCCGCCGAGTTCGGACCGTCCGGCGTACGCGTCAACGCCATCGCCCCTGGCGTCGTAGAGACTCCGTTGACCGCACAGATCAAAGCGCGCCCCGACTGGTACGACGCCTACGCGCAGAAGGGCGCCCTCGGCCGCTGGGCGCGCGCGGACGAACTGGCCGGCGCCGTCGTGTACCTCGCTTCGGACGCTTCAACCTTCGTCACCGGCTCCGTCCTCGCTGTAGACGGCGGTTGGACCGCAGTCGACGGCCGTTTTGACCCACCCGCTTCGTGAATCGGAGGTTCCGCGATGACCGAATTGGCCGACCTGACCGCTAACGAGCTGGTAACCGGGTACCGCGCGCAGACGTTCTCGCCGGTCGAAGTCACCGAAGCCGTCCTCTCGCGCATCGATGCCCGCGAACCCGAACTGCGCGCCCTGTACGCGTACGACGCCGCTTCCGCCCGCGAAGCAGCGAAGGCGTCCGAAGCACGCTGGCACGCCGACGAACCCTCCGGCCCCATCGACGGCGTCCCCCTGACGCTGAAGGAAAACATCGCCTCCTACGGCGTCCCGACGCCACTAGGCACCGCTGCCACGCCTTTAAAGCCCGCCGCGACCGATGCCCCCGCCGCAGCCCGCGTACGCGAGTCAGGCGCAGTACTGCTGGCAAAGACGACCATGCCCGACTACGGCATGCTCACCTCGGGCCTTTCCAGCTTCCACGCCGCTTCGCGCAACCCGTGGGACGTCACACGCACCCCCGGCGGCTCCAGCGCCGGAGCCGCCTCCGCAGCCGCCGCGGGCTATGGCCCCCTTCACGTAGGCACCGACATCGGCGGTTCAATCCGCCTCCCCGCCGGTTGGTGCGGACTAGTCGGCCTGAAACCCAGCTTCGGCCGCGTACCAGTCGACCCGCCCTTCCTAGGCCGCGTCGCCGGACCGCTGACCAGGACCGTCGCCGACACCGCCCTGCTGATGAGCGTCCTGGCCCAACCCGACCCGCGGGACCACCTAAGCCTGCCGCCCGCGTCGATCGACTGGCTCTCCTTGACCGGCTCCCTCGCTGGCCTACGCGTCGGCCTGCAACTCGACCCCGGCGTCGGCCTCCCCGTCACCCCCGCCGTCGCCGACGCGGTCACCGCAGCCGCTGCCATGTTCGAGTCCGCAGGCGCGGTCGTGGAACCCGTCGCCCCGTTCCTGACCCGCGACCACCTGGACGGCCTGGACACCTTCTGGCGCGTCCGCGCTTGGTCGGAGATGGCCGCGCTTTCGGAAGACCAGCGCGCGAAAGTCCTGCCCTACATCGCGGATTGGGCGGCCGGTGGCGCGGATGCGTCCGGTGTGGACACTTACCGAGGTTTCGCCGCCATCGACGCGATCAGCGTGGCCGCCCTGCGCGCAACGGAACCGTACGACGTGGTCCTGTCGCCGACCTGCCCTGTCCTGCCGCCGCCCGCGGACTGGCCGTCTCCCACGAATGACCCGACGCGGCCGTTCGAGCACATCGCTTTCACCGTGCCGTACAACATGTCCGGACAGCCCGCGGTGTCGCTGAACTGTGGCTATACCCCGGAAGGTTTGCCGATCGGGCTGCAGATCGCGGGTCGCCGGTTCGCGGATCTGGAGGTACTGCGAATCGCCGCAGAGTTCGAGAAGCTGCGCGGGGAACAGCGTCCTTGGCCGGTCAATTGAGCGGATTTCCGCTCAGCACAGCCAATTCGTCGGCGACCTCGGCGACTTCGGCTTGCAGCGTGGCGAGGTCCGAACGGAGCTGAGCTTGCAACGGCCAGGCGAGTTCGTGCTCGCGACTGCCGATTCCCGGCGGGCGAACGTCGTGATGGTCGTCGAGCCGCGTGTGCCAATAGGTCAGGAACCGCGGCAGGATCTCCTCCTGGAGACGGGAGACCAGGGTGCCCAGCCCCGGCCGGACCGAGGTGGAAGGGCGGAGCGCGTCCTGGTCGATGCCGCCGGTGATCTGCCGGAGGCTGCCGAACAGCGCGTAGAGCGAGCTGAGCGCGCTGCGCAGCAGACCTTCGCCGTCCGGCAGTTCGCGCAGCGCGACCCGGCTTTTCAGCTCGTTGAGGATCTGGTGCGCGGCACGCCGTTCCGCCTCGTCGATCTCCGACCGCCGGCGCGCGGGGACGACAGTGTGCCGCGGCCGGGCCTGGTTCTTCAGCAGCGCGATCGTCGCCTGTCGCACCTGTTCGGCTCGCGCCGGCCGCGGGTCCCGGCCTCTCACCACGATCTGGAAGGCGTGCGGCAGCGTGAACTCGCCGAGCCCGCCGACGACGACTCCAGCGGCGAGCAATGTGGCGAACTCAGCGTCGAGGTCGGTGCCGATGCCCGCTTCGGCAAGGATGTCCGCGACAGCGTCACGGGTCAGCGGCACGGGGGAGGCGGCGGCTAGCACCCTCGCGAGATCCCACGCGCCCTCCACCGCCGGAAGGAGCCGCTCGGCGAGCGGGTCGAGCAGCGGCGACTGGCGGCGATGCAGGCGATCGAGCACCGTCTCGGTACTGCCGGAGAACTGTTCGGCGAGCCGGCGCGCCAGCCCGGTGCTGCCCTCCGCCGCGGTCCGGAGCTCGGCAGTCAGATCCAGTTCGTCCTCGCGCAGATCGGTCAGTTCGACGGCGGTGCCCAGCTTCGCCAGCCGCCGGTCGCGCGTCAGCAGCAGGACCGGGACACCAGCGGGGAGCGGCTCCGGCGGAGAGCTGACGTCGTCAAGCACCACCAGGTCGCCAACGGTCGCCGCGGGAGAATGCCCGGCGAAAACCGTGCGGTACGCCTGGCCGAACTGCTGTACGTACGCCTGCGCAAGCGTGGTTTTGCCGATGTCGAGCACGCCGTGCACCACCGCCGTCCCGCCGCCGCGCAGGATCGAGTGGATTTCCCAGAGTTCCTTCCACCGGCCGGTGAACTTCGGCGGAGCGGACCAGCCAGCCGCCATGCCCGGCTCGCCGATCGGTCCCGGCGCGTCGGCGACTCGGCGCCGCACCGCGTCGGCCAGGGCACTCAGCCCCGGTTTGGTCGCGGGATGCCCCGGCAGCAGAACGTCGAGCAGTTCCCGAGGCGCCAGGTGCTGGCTGCTCGGTTCGGGGTTCACCGCCAGCACGTGCTCGGGCCCGGCCAGGTAAGCGGTCGTGAACTCCTCCTGGCAGGCGCGCCGCGATCCGTAGCTCCGGCTGTAGTAGGCGAGCAGCACCTTGGACTCGCCGAGGGCTTGGCCCAGCCGTCCCGGGATCGAATCGAACGGACGGATCTCCTCGGTGTCCAGGAACACCCGCAGCCCGGCGCCTTCCAGCGCCGCCGCGATGCGCTGCACCGCCGCAGCGTCCGTCCGGTCGTAACTGACGAACACATCCCAGTCCGGCACTCGCCCTCCCCTCCGAGACGGCTGCCGCCGCTGCCGCCGACACCTAGAATGCCGAACATGAGTGTGTCCGAGCGACCTGACCGGTCTCTGGCCTGGAATTTGCACGTCGAGCTGGCCAGCCGGATCTCCGCGGTCCGTCTCGGCCCGGACGAAGGATTGCTGTCGGAGGCGCTCAGCAGCCTCTACCAGGTGTTCACCGAAGCGCGCCGCGCGCTGGCCGAACATCCGCCGGAGCAGTCGCTGACGTCGGATTCCCTGCACCAGGTGGTGTTCCGGCTGCTCAACGACGGA
Organism: Amycolatopsis circi; assembly: GCF_003385235.1. Classification (GTDB taxonomy): domain Bacteria; phylum Actinomycetota; class Actinomycetes; order Mycobacteriales; family Pseudonocardiaceae; genus Amycolatopsis; species Amycolatopsis circi. Next base: position 61,629 of record NZ_PQIA01000041.1, read on the forward strand.
TTGCGGCCATTCCTGGCCAAATGGCATCCGCTGCTCGACGCGCACCTGGAGCGCCGCCCGCCGAACTCGTCGCAGTTCGACCACGAGCGGGCTTGGGACCAGGCCGGGCAGTTGCGTGCCGAACTGGCCGACCTGCAGGTGCTGCTGCGCGACGCGACCGAACGGCTGGCCGAACTCGCCGGCGCGGGCTCGCTCCTCGTGGCGGTGCGGTGATGGGGAGGCGAACCAGGCAGTTCCGGCCGCGCGAGGTCGGGGTGAAGCTGAAGCTGCCGTTCGTCGGCGAGATCAGCGGATCCTGGACACCGCACCAGGCCGAGGCGAAAGCGGCGTGGGAGCTGTACGTCGAACTGGCGACCCGGATCTCAGTGGTCAAACTTCGCCGGGACGAGGGCCTCGCGCGGGAAGCGCTGAGCAGCCTCTACACGCTGTTCGGCACCACCCGGGAAATCCTGCGCAAGTACGGCCCGGAAGTGTCGCCGCGAGGGAGCGCGGACGCGATCACGTTCGGAAAGCTCGCGCTGACAGTGCTGAACGTGGCGGTACGCCCGCTGCTGGCGCGCTGGCACCCTCGCCTTGGCGCGTGGGAAGCCACCCGCGCGGACGGCGTCGCCCCGATCGACCACGAGAACGAGTGGGAGCACATCGAGGAACTGCGCGCGGAAATCGAAGCCGTGCGGGTCGCGTTGCTGCAGGTCGCCGAATTGCTGGCGGATGTCTCTGGAGCCGCCCCGCTCACTCCGGACTCCCGGCTCCTTGGCGACCTCGGAAAAGAACGGGGGGGGTGTCCCTATGTGGTTTGTCAAGCCGCTGCGGGGGCGGAGGCGGGTTCGGGGTGGCGGTAGTGGGTGTGGTTGCGGAGCATGGCGTAGAGGAC
>NZ_PQIA01000043.1 GCF_003385235.1 Amycolatopsis circi
CCCGCCCCCCACAACTCCGGATCGGCGGGCCCCTCCAACGCCGAAGCAGCAGCCTCCATCCGAGCGAGCCAAGCCCGCCGCTCCGGCCCCACAGTCCCGGAACGCGGATGCCCCTCGGCCGCACAACGCCGCCCATGCTCCAAAAGCCGCCGCCCCCGCGCGACAAAGGCGTCCGCCGCGGCAAGATCCCCCTTGACCCGAGCCTCCGCGGCCAACGCCGCAGCCGACGGAATCGCCAGCGCCACGATCCGAATCCCGCCGAGCAACGCGGCCTCGACCTTCTCCAGCCACAGCACCAATTCGTCAGTGATCCGCAGCGCCTCGGAATGCTCCCCGCGCCAAGCGGCCAACTCAATCGCAGCATCCCCAGCGGACAAGGCGATCTGCAGATCAGCCATCCACTGCTGACGTAGATTCGGCAACACCTTCGCCGCATCCGCGAACCGACCGCGCCCCACCAGGAACAACACCCAGTTAGCCAAGATCCGCGCAGCGACCGCGCTGGACACGCCCCGCCGCGCGCGGCCCGCAGCGTCCTCCTTAGGCCAATCCCCGCTGAGGTACCGCAAATACAGAAGCCGGGCCCGCAACTCCAGCCCGTACGCACTCCAGGTAAGCCCGACCGCCTCCGCCCTCTCGACTCCGCGCGCGGCGTGGGCGAGCGCCAGATCCATCTCGGCCTGGTCGTCGTAGCTGAGGGCTAGGAAGTACATCGCGCGGATCTCGACGTTTAACGCTCCCGCGTCGTGCGCCTTGCCTTCGGCCTCGCACAACCGCTCGCGAGCCTCGACCGAGTCGCCCGCGCTGTCAGCCAGCGTGCCCAGCGTGACCAGCGCAGATGCCTCAGCACCGACCGCACCGACCGCGCGTGCGTCGGTGACTGCGGTGTGCGCGCTGGCCAACGCCTCGTCCGGTTGGTCGAGGAGCCGCTGGAACCCGGCCCGCGAGGCCAGCACCCACGCCCGCGCTCCGCTCGGCTCACGGTCGGCGACCAGTTCCCAGGCGCGCTCGATCGCCCGGACAGCCTCGTCGAACGTGCCTTCCAGGGTGAGCAGCGTTTCGGCCAGCCGACGCCAGACCTTCGCCGCGTGCTCGGGCGACGCGTCCGGCTTAAGAGCTTCGGTGGCGGAGCGCGCGTACGCGACCGCGCGTTCCGGTTCGCCGGAAGTGCCAGCGAAGTACGAGGCTTCGCTGAGCAGCTTCAACTCGTCGACACCCTCTGGACGGTTTTCCGGAGCGACAGCGTCCCAAATGGACTGTGCTTGCTCGATGTGCCGCAGAGCCGCACCGGGCGCGCCGAGTTTTTCCGCTTCGTCGGCGGCGCGCAGCAACGCGGAAAGGGCGGTGTCGAAGTCCCGGCTTTCCAGGCTGTGGAAGGCCAGCTTGGCGTCGTGGCCGCGCCCCTGCGGCATCGACTGGATCCGTGCCGCGTATCCGGCGTGCATCCGCGTGCGTTCGCCGGGAAGCAGGTCCGCGTAGACCGCTTCCTGCAGCAAGGCGTGGCGGAAAGTGTAAAAACCGTGCTCGATGACCAGGACATGGTGCTGCACGGCTTCCCGCAGCGCCTCGTCCAGCTCCAGGTCGCCGATGCCCGCTACTTGCGCGAGCGCGGCGTGGGACACCGATTCGTTGGCGACCGAGATGACGCGGAGGACTCGCCGGGTCTCGGCGGGGAAGCGTTCGAGCCGGGCCAGAAGGACTTCGGCGAGCCCGGCGGGAAGATCTTGACAGTCCGCACCCGTGGCGAGGAGTTCCTCGACGAAGAACGGATTGCCCTCGGAGCGTTCGGCGATGTCCGCGACCACGTCCGGCGACAGCGGTTCTTCAGCGAGCGCAGCGACGAACGCGCGCGCGTCGGCCGGTCCGAACGGGGCCAGCGCGACCTGTTCGACGGTGTTGAGCCGGACCAGTTCGGACAGCAGACCGCGCAGCGGATGCCTGCGGTGGACGTCTTCCTCGCGATAGCTGCCGACGACCAGCAGCCGCTGCGCGCGCAACCGGCTGAGCAGGAAGGACAGCAGGTTGCGGGTGGAGGAATCCGCCCAGTGCAGGTCTTCGAGCAGGACGACCACCGGCTGCGCCTGGCCGACCTCGGTCAGCACCCCCAGTACCGCGTCGAACAACTGGAGCTGACCCAGGTCCTGCTCAGGCCGCACCCGGCGGACGCCCTCGCGCTCCCCTTCCGAAACCTGCCCGTGGTCGCCGATGGCCGCGGGCTGCGGATCGCCGCCTTGCGGCAGCAGCATCCCCAGCGCGGACCGGGCCCGCACCGCGGCCGAAACCGCGGGATCGGCCGACGACCCGAGCGGAGCCAGCGCCTCGGCGAACGGCAAGTAGGGCAGGCCGCCGTCGCGCACGTCGATGCACCGGCCGGTGAGCACGAGGCCGCCGCAAGCGGCGACGTGCTCCCCGAGCGCGGTGAGCAGCCGGGTCTTGCCGACCCCGGCGTCGCCCGCGATCAGCACCGCACCTGCTTCTCCGCGTTCTGCACGCGCGAAGGCCGCTCGCAGCCGCCGCATCTCGTGCGTGCGGGCGACGAGCGGAATACCGGAACCGAGACGAGGCACGAGATGCATTCTCGCCTACACCCCCGACAGTTCCGGCATGGATTTCCTCGTGGCGGCCGGTTCGGCCAGTGATCTCCGTCCGATCAGCGGACGAAGGGTGTTCTCGAGCGGCCCGCCGCGTCTCTTCAGAACCGGTCCGGCCGGTGCTCCGGGGACCGACCGGCGCGCGGGCCGCGGCAAGTTCCTGGCGGAGCAGGCCGCCGCCTAGCTCGCGGCGGTGCTTCAGTGCGTATTAGGGAGAAGTCCGTGAGGGGAACCCTCACGGACTCTGATTCCCGCAGGGTTCCCCTCACGGACCTCTGCGGGAGCTTCGCCTGGCGGGCGTCGCGGGCCGGGCGCGTCCGGCGGGCGGAGCGGCCAGGCCGGAACCCGTGTTCCGGCTCGTCCGCCCCGCCCGACCCCCTTGCCGTCCCCGACCCGGGACCGGGGCTCAAGCGCTATGTCGCGCCCTTGCCTCCGGTACCGTCGCCGCGCGCCTTTGCTGGCGGGGCACCTCGACGTTCGTGATGCGGTGTGCGCGCACCCAGCGGACGACGCGGTTGCCGCGGCTCATGCGGGCGTGGCGGGCGGCGCGGCGCAGTTCGGCCATCCGGTAGTCCACCTCGGCGCGAGTGGCGTCCCAGTTGTAGTCGCTCATCGGATTCTCCCCAGCGGGTCGTGGTTCCTTGACGAAGACCACTTTCGTGCTGAGGGCCCGCCCCGGACATCAGGTGATCGCCTACCCCCGGACGCGAAAAGACCCCTTACCCGCGCTTTCGACTAGGGAAGTCCAGGTCGAGCGGGGTAAGGGGTCTCAGTGCAACGATCAGCCGGGCGAACGGATCAAGCCTGTCCCCGGTCGCGCACCGCGTCCAGCAGGCCCTGCCAGCCGGCGGCGGGCAGGCGGAACGCTCCGCCTTCCGGGTCTTTGGAATCGCGCACCGCGGCGCCGCCTGCGACGAAGGCGACCTCGACGCAGTCGTTGCCGCCGCCGCTGTAGCTGCTCTTGCGCCACTGCGCACCGGAAAGGTCGGCCATCATGGTCCCCACATCCTCACTGTCTCGGGTTGGTTTTCCTCGGTTCCTGAACCACGGCGGCCTGTTCGGCGAACCGGCCGGCCGCGTCGGTGATCAGAGCCACCGAATCGTCCGGTTTCAGCGCTGCTGCGCGCAGGTGGTCGAACATCAGCGCGTAGCGCCGGACGTCGTCGGGCTGTTCGAGGTACAGGCCGCTGGAAGTGCTGTCGTCGACGTAGACCACGTCGGGATCGGCCTGCTCGGGGAAGCCCATGATGAGGAACGGTCCCTCCATGCCGGGGTGCGCCCCGGCTCCGAACGGCACCACCTGGACGGTCACGTTCGGCTTCTCGGCCATCGCGCTCATCCGGTACAGCTGTTCGGCCATCACCTCGGCGCTGTCGACCACGCGGTGCAGCACCGCCTCGTCGATCACCGCCCAGTACTCGACCGGCGGGTCGTCGGTCAGCAGCTGCTGGCGCGCCATCCGCGCGGCGACCCGGCGGCGGGTCTCGGACTCTTCGGCGTCCGGGCGCAGCGCGCGGATCACCGAGAACGCGTAGCGCTCGGTCTGCAGCAGCCCCGGAACCAGCAGCGCCTGGAACGCGCGCAGCGAACTCGCGTCGGCTTCGAGGCCGACGAAGGTGCCGGTGAAGACTTCGTTGTACGCGTGCCACCAGCCGCGTTTGCGTGCTTCGCGCGCGAGCTGGACGAGCGCTTCCTGCTCGTCGCCGGTGATGCCGTACAGCGCGAGCATGTCCCTCGCGTCGCGCGGGGTGACGCCTACGTGGCCGGTCTCGATGCGGCTCACTTTGGACGCTGAGCACTCCAGCTTCTCGCCGACCTCGTCGATGGTGAGATCGGCGGCTTCGCGCAGCCTCCGCAACTCGCTCGCGAGGCGCCGGCGGCGAACGGTCGGTCCCTGGCCTCTCGCCATGGCAGCACCTCCGGTCCGTATTGTTGCCCGCACTGCATATCTAACCAGGTGATCGACTTGTCAGTGGAGTAATAACGCCGGGGAATTCCCGCCGTCGCCGCGGGAGCCGCCCGTCACCGGTTCCGACCTGCATTGTGCAGACTGCGCTTGTACTCTGGCATCCTGCGGGCCGAGACGCGAATCCAGCCGCGCCGACCGCCCTGAGCAGCGTAGACGACGACCGTCCTCGGCTATTGCGGACACCGGCCGAATGCGGACGACCACGGTGTCCGGGGCCGCCCCCCGACCGGTCCCGGGCACCTTCCTTCGCCTCGCGGGTATTACTCAGACGTGTTTTTCCGCGCAATTTCGCCACCGGAGTGTGGCAGTTTCCGACGATTTCCTCGCAGACAGCCACGCTGAGTGGTCATCGATGGGGTGAACGTCCTTACCGGACCCGCAGCAGTCCTTCTTGGACCACGGTGGCGACGTGCAGGCCGTCGCGGGTGAAGAACCGTCCGGTCGCCAGCCCGCGGGCGCCCGAGGCGCTCGGCGACGTGCTGTCGTAGAGGAACCACTCGTCCGCCCGGAACGGACGGTGGAACCACAGCGCGTGGTCGAGGCTCGCGCCGAGCACCTTGTCGACGTCCCAGTACACGCCGTGCCGCGCGAGCACCGAGTCGAGCAGCGTCATGTCCGAGGCGTAGGCGAGCACGCAGACGTGCAGCAGCTGGTTGTCGGCCAGCGTTCCGTCGGCCCGCATCCAGACGCGGTGGTTCGCCGGGCGTTCGCCGGTCGTGCGGGTGACCCACGGCGGCTCGCCGATGTAGCGGATGTCGATCGGCCGAGGGCGTTCGCTGAAGCGCAGGCCGTAGCCGGCGGTCAGCTCGGGGAACGTCGGCAGCGACTCCGGGTCCGGCACGTCCGGCATCGTCTCGGCGTGGTCGATGCCCGGCTCGTCCTTCTGGAACGACGCGGACAGCGAGAAAATCGCCTTGCCGTGCTGGACGGCGACGACGCGCCGGGTGGTGAACGAGCGGCCGTCGCGAATGCGGTCCACTTCGTACACGATCGGGACGCTCGGGTCGCCGCCGCGGATGAAGTACGCGTGCAGCGAATGGACCCGCCGCTCCTCCGGGACGGTCCGGCCCGCCGCGACGAGCGCCTGTCCGGCGACCTGCCCGCCGAACACGCGCACCGGCGAGTGCGCGGGCGAAACGCCGCGGTAGATGTTCTCTTCGATCTTCTCCAGGTCCAGCAGCGCGACGAGCTTGTCCAGCACCGGCTGTCCGCCGCCACCGAGGCTCGTGTCGAGTTCGGTGGCGGCTTCCCTGGCCATCTCAGTCATGCCGGAACCTTATGTGCCAAGGTTCCGGCACGTCCCTTATGCGTGGTCGTCTTCACCGAGCCGGTGGACGTGGATCAGGTTGGTCGAGCCAACGGTCCCGGGCGGGGAGCCCGCGACGATCACCACGAGGTCGCCGCGCTGGTACTTGCCCATTTCGAGCATCGCGTGGTCGACCTGCTGGATCATCTGGTCGGTGGAGTCCACCCGCGGCACGATCTGCGTCGTGGTGCCCCAGGTCAGCGCCAGCTGGCTGCGGACGCTCTGCTCCGGCGTGAACGCCATCAGCGGCAGCCGCGTGTGCAGCCGCGCGAGGCGGCGCACGGTGTCTCCGGACTGGGTGAACGCGACCAGCGCCTTGGCGTTGAGCCGCTCGCCGATGTCGCGGGCGGCGTAGGAGATCACGCCGCGCTTGGTGCGCGGCACGTGCGACAGCGGCGGCACGACCGGCGAATCCGTCTCGACGGCCTCGACGATCCGGCCCATCGTCTGGACCGTCTCGATCGGGTACCGGCCGACGCTCGTCTCGCCGGACAGCATCACCGCGTCCGCGCCGTCGAGGACCGCGTTCGCGACGTCGGACGCCTCGGCACGGGTCGGGCGGGAGTTGTTGATCATCGACTCCAGCATCTGCGTGGCGACGATGACCGGCTTCGCGTTCTCGCGGCAGATCTGGATGGCGCGCTTCTGCACCAGCGGGACCTGTTCGAGCGGCAGTTCGACGCCGAGGTCGCCGCGGGCGACCATCACCGCGTCGAAGGCCAGCACGATGGCCTCGAGGTTGTAGACCGCCTCGGGCTTCTCGATCTTCGCGACGACCGGGAGACGTCCCTTGCCGACACGGTCCATGACCTGGTGCACGAGGTCGATGTCGGCGGGCGAGCGCACGAAGGACAGCGCGATGAAGTCGACGCCGAGGTGCAGCGCGAACTCCAGGTCCTCGATGTCCTTCTCGGACAGCGCGGGCACCGAGACGTCCATCCCGGGCAGCGACACGCCCTTGTTGTTGCTGACCGGCCCGCCCTCGGTCACCTCGCACACGACGTCCGGGCCCTCGACGTCCTTGACCACCAGGCCGACCTTGCCGTCGTCGACCAGCAGCCGGTCGCCCGGCTTGGCGTCGCGGGCGAGTCCCTTGTAGGTGGTCGAGACCCGGTCGTGGGTGCCGGCGACGTCCTCGACGGTGATCCGGACGACGTCCCCGGTGTGCCATTCCGCCGATCCGCTGGCGAACGTGCCCAGCCGGATCTTCGGTCCCTGCAGGTCGGCGAGAATCCCCACCGCCCGGCCGGTTTCGGCGGCCGCGGACCGGACCAGGTCGTAGACCTGCTTGTGGTCGCTGTGGCTGCCGTGGCTGAAGTTCATCCTCGCGACGTCCATTCCGGCGTCGACGAGTGCCCGCATCTTCTCCGGCGTGGAGGTCGCGGGACCCAATGTACAAACGATCTTCGCGCGTCGGCTCACGTCCGGAGAGCCTAGTCGCTCGAGCCGCTCGCGTCTGTACCGATCCCGAAGTTCCGGCCGGAGAACACGGGAAGGATTCAGTTCCGGCCACCGGCGTGCGCTGCGCGACCACGCCGCGCGCCGGCGCTCGGAATCACCCGTTCGGGGGATGCCGGGTTCAGCGCCGCGGTTTCTCGCTCGGACCCACGTGGTCGCGAGCCCATTCGTTGAACTTCCGCAGCTGGCGCCACGATTTCCGCACTCGGTCGAAGGTCTCGCGCTCGTGCAGGAAGTCGTCCGGCTCCCAGCCGCGGACGGCGTACACCGACCGGTGCCGCAAGAGGTCGAGGCGCGAGTGGTCCTCGGCGAACCCGCGCGGTTTCGACTTGAGCCGGTCGCCGAGAATTTCCCAGCCCGCCTTCCGCAGGCCTGCCAGGATTTTCTCCAGCGCGGGCCCGTGCAGTTCGGTGTCGACCGCCGTGCGGTACCGGGCCAGCTGGTCGGAGGCCAGGTGGAAGCAGCCGCCGCCGACGCGCAGCCCGGCCGGGCCCACCTCGACGTAATACGCTCCCCCGCCGCGGCCGGACTCGATCACGCCGCCGCAGTGCGTCTTGTACGGCGTCTTGTCCTTGGCGAACCGGACGTCGCGATAGGGCCGGAACACCTTCGCCTCGCCGAAGCCCGCGCCGAACTCCGGCTCCAGCTCGGCCAGCAGCGCCTCCATCGGAGCCCGGACGTGCTCCTTGTAGACCGCCACGTGGTCGTCCCAGTAGGCCTTGGTGTTGTCCGCGAGCAGCCCGTCGTAGAACTCGACGGCGTGCTCCCCGAATCCGCTGAACTTCACCCGCAGCACGATAAACCGGGGCGCCGACAGAATCGGCGCCCCGGCGGCATCGAGCGGGGGTTACCTGGCGAGCGCGGTGATCAGCTCGCCGTTCGAGGTGTCGCCGGACAGCTCCCAGAAGAAGGTGCCGCCGAGGCCCTGGGACCTCGCGTACGACGTCTTGCCCGCGATAGTCGACGGGGTGTCGTAGCTCCACCAGTTCGAACCGCACTTGGCGTACGCGGTGCCCGCGACGGTTCCGGTCGCCGGGCAGCTCGTCTTGAGGATCTTGTAGTCCTCGATGCCCTGCTCGTACTTGCCCGGAGCCGGTCCGGTCGCGGTGCCGCCCGGCGCGCTCTGCGTGACGCCGGTCCAGCCGCGGCCGTAGAAACCGATGCCCAGCAGCAGTTTCGAGGACGGGACGCCCTCGGTCTTGAGCTTCTGGACGGCGGCGTCGGAGTAGAAGCCTTGCGTCGGCAGGCCGTTGTACGACGTGAGCGGCGAATGCGGCGCGGTCGGGCCTTGCGCGGCCCACCCGCCGAAGAAGTCGTACGTCATCACGTTGTACCAGTCGACATACTGCGCGGCGCCCGCGTAATCGGTGGCGTCGAGCTTGCCGCCGTTGCTGCCGTCCGCGGTGATCGCGGCGGTGACGAGCTTCGACGAGCCGAACTTCCCCCGCACTGCCGCGAGCAGCTTCTTCAACGCGTCGGGACCGCTCGTGTCACAGGTGAGGCCGCACGCGTTCGGGTACTCCCAGTCGAGGTCGATGCCGTCGAACAGCCCGGCCCAGCGCTTGTCGTTGACGAGGTTGTAGCAGGAGTTCGCGAAGGCTTCCGGGTTCTTCGCGGCCTGCCCGAAGCCGCCGGACCAGGTCCAGCCGCCGAACGACCAGATGATCTTCAATCCGGGATGCTTGGCCTTCAGCTTCTTGAGCTGGTTGAAACTGCCCGCGAGCGGCTGGTCCCAGGTGTCGGCGACGCCGTCGACGCTGCCCGCCGCGTCGTAGGTTTTCTGGTAGTCGGCCCACGCGTCGCCGATCGCGCAGCCGCCGCCGGTGACGTTGCCGAAGGCGAAGTTGACGTGCGTGAGCTTGTTCGCCGAGCCGGACGTCTCGATGTTCTTCACGTGGTAGTTGCGGTCGTAGATGCCCCAGTCGGTGAAGTAGCCGACCACCTTCCCGGCCGCCGCCTCGGTTCTCGCGGGCGCGGCCGTCGAAGCGGCGGGGACGAGCGCGGCCGCGGCGGCGAACGCCGCGGTCGCCAGGCCGGCCAGTGCCAGCAGGCGTTTTCTGCGCAAGCGAAGCATCGTTGCTCCCTTCAGGAGTCACCGTCGGTGACGAAGCGGTAACGGTGGGGACGAATGCACCGTAAGTGGACTAGACCACCGGGTCAATGGTTTAGACCATAAAACGGACATTCGGCGGTACTCGCATTCCTTGACAGGCATATGCCCCGCGAGGCAGATTTCCGGGGTGATGCAGACCTTCGACGTGCTGGCCGAACCCCGCCGCCGCGCGCTGCTGGACCTGCTGCTCGAGGGCGAGCGGTCGGTCGGCGAACTGGTGGCCGAGCTGCGGCTCAGCCAGCCCGCCGTGTCCAAGCACCTGCGCGTGCTGCGCGAGGCGGGGCTGGTGACCGTGCGAGTGTCCGCGCAGCGCCGCTGCTACCGGCTGCGCGCCGAGCCGCTGGCCGAAGTGGACGCGTGGCTCGCGCCCTACCGGCAGTTCTGGGCGGACCGGCTCGACGCGCTCGAACAGCGGCTGGACGAAACCGAGTGAGGAGCACGCCGTGATCCGAGTGGACGGCCGGACCCTGCGGTGCGCCGACGTGGTCACGGCGGCGCACACCGAAGGCCCATTGGCGATCGACGTGTCCATCGCCGCGATGCGCGCCGCCGAGCACTCGTGGAAGCTGGCCGAGGACCTGAGCACCCGGCGAGTGGTCTACGGCCGCACCACCGGCGTCGGCGCGAACAAGGACGACGCCGTCGACGAGCCCGCCGAGCACGGCCTTCGGTTGCTGCGCAGCCACGCCGGCGGCAGCGGCGACCTGCTGCCGGACGGCCAGATCCGCGCGATGCTGCTGATCCGGCTCAACCAACTGCTGACCGGCCGGTCCGGAATCAGTCCGGAGCTGATCGGCGCGCTCGCCGAAGCCGTCCGCACTGGCGCGCTGCCGGTAGTGCACCGACTGGGCGCTATCGGCACCGGCGATCTCGCCCCGCTCGCGGAAACCGCGCTCGCGCTGGCCGGAGAACGCGCGTGGGCGATCGGTACCGTGCCACCGGTTCCGGTGCGCGCGGGCGATGCGCTGGCCTTCATGAGCAGCAACGCCGCGACGCTCGCCGAAGCGACTCTCGCCGCGATGAGCCTAGACACGCTCACCCGCGCGAGCCACGCCGTCGCCGCGCTCACGTACGTGGCTCTCGACGGCAACCCGGAGGCGTACGCGACGCCTGTGCACGAAGCGCGCCCGCACGCCGGGCAGGTGGCGTGTGCGGCTGAGATGCGTCGGCTGCTGGGCATGCACGGCACGCCTAAGCCCGGGCGTCGGCTTCAGGATCCCTTCGGGTTGCGCGCTTTTCCTCAGGTGCAGGGTCCCGCTTTGGACGCGATCCATTACTTGCGCGACGTGCTCGCCGTGGAGATCAATGCCAGCACGGAGAATCCGATGATTTCCACGGTGCACGGCGATGCTTACCACCATGCGCATTTCCACACTGCGTACGTCTCGACTGCGCTCGACCAAGCCCGCGCCACTGTGCATCAGGTCGCGGAGCTGTCCGTGGCTCGGTTAGGTGACTTGGTGGAACCGGAATTCACCGGGCTGCGGCCGTTCCTCGCGGTCGGGCCGCCGGGGAGTTCCGGGGTGATGATTCTGGAGTATGTGGCGCACGACGCGCTGACCGAACTGCGGCAGGCGGCTTTGCCCGCGACGCTCGGGACTGCGGTGGTGTCGCGCGGGATCGAGGATCACGCGAGTTTTTCGACCCAGGCCGCGCGGGCTGCCACTGCGGCGGCGGCTGCTTATCGGCAGGTGCTGGCATGCGAACTGGTGGCGGCGGTGCGGGCGTTGCGGATCCGGAAGGCGGAGCTGGTGGACCTGCCAGTGCGGGCGGCTTTCGCGGCTGCGGTGGGTGTGTTGGATGAGCGGTTCGAGGATCGGCCGTTGACCGACGACATCGCGCAAGCGGCCGGGGTTCTTGACGAGCTGGCGCGGATCTGACTGACCGCAGTGGACACTTGGTTCTGCTCCCGCAAATGTCCGTGAGGGGAACCCTGACGGACTCTGATTCCCTCAGGGTTCCCCTCACGGACGGTCAGCTCAGTCCTCCGCCAACGCGTCCCGCCGCATTGTCGTGAACAGTTCCTCCGCCCGCCCACGATCTCGGGCCGCGGCAGCAGAGTCGCCTCGGTGGTCCGACAGATCAGCGTGCGCGGCGCTCACCCGGGCAAGCAGGTACGGCGAAGCCATCCGTTCAGCCAGCGAACGCGCCTCCTCCATGCTTTCCTCCGCCAGAGCAAGGGATCCGCACCGGAGGTAAGCAAGACCCTGCACCCGGAAAGCATCAGTGCGGGCAAGAATGTGGTCGATGTGCTCAGTACAGGCAACAGCCTCCGCAGCGGTATCCACAGCGGTCACCGGATCGCCAGCGGCCAGTTGCGCCTCGGCGAGGAACGGCAGCGCATCGGTCATCTGCCAGCTCCGCTCCCCCTGCATCGCAAGCAACGGCAGCAACCGACGCACCCCTTGCGCAGGACGGCCCGCGCGCACGTCGTTCTCCGCCAGTTGCGCGGACGCGTTGCAGATGATGTCGGCATTGTCGCTTTCCCGCCCCAGCCGAATCACTTGAGTCAGATCATCGGCTGCCGCGTCGAAGCGGCCGCAGGCTGACCACAGGGCACCGCGGCCGATGAGCGCCATCGCGCCGCACATGGGTGACCTGCCGTGTCCCGCGAGTTCCAGTGCTTGGCCGAACCGTCGCAGCGCGTCGCCCCAGCGGCCGACGTAGACCGCGCTCGCGCCGACGTTGCAGACCGCTCGGCTGAGCAGTTCCCGGTCCCCGAGTTGCTCGGCCAGCAAGAGGATCCGCTCGAACTGCCGGTCGGCCCGGACCAGTTCGCCGCGGTAGTGGTGCAGCACCGCGACCCCGGTCAGCGCTCGGACGACGATCTCGCGGTCGCCGCACAGTTCCGCGGTAGCGGCGGCGGTGTGCAGATCGGCCAGCGCGTCTTCGTTACGGCCGAGCAACCGCGACGCCAGGCCGCGGCGCAGGTGTCCGCCCGCGAGGCCGTGCTCGTCCCCCACCGCTTCTGCGGCGACGATCGCGGCGGTGGAGACCTCGACAGACTCCCGGTAGCGCGTGCTCTGGTAGAGGTTGGCGGCGCGAGCCAGCCGCAGCTGTACGGCCGATCCGCCGGGCCGGTCCTCGGTCAGCGTCGGCGCGATCCTGGCCAGCCCCTCGCGCGGAGTGCCGCGTTGGTAGTGCAGGTAGCCGATCCGGGCGATCACCAGGCGTTGCCGTTCCTCGTCGCCTTCCTTGCGGTACACCAAAAGCGCGCGTTCGGCGGCGGCGAGCGCGGCATCGTAGCGGCCAGCAGCGGCGAGTGCGTCCGCCCAGGCTTCGGCTGCTCCGGCGACCTCGGTCTGGGAACCGGTGCGGTCCAGCAGATCGACCAGCGCGCCCAGGTGCTGGGCGGCAGTGTCGTGCGCGGCTTGTCTGCTGGCTTTTTCCGCTGCGTGCCGCAAGGTTTGCGCGGCGCGTTCGGTGTCCTGCGCGTGCGTGTAGTGATAGGCCGCCGCCGCGCCGCCCAACGCCTCGGCGAGTCTGCGGTGCAGCACGTGCCGACGGCTCGGGGGCAGATCTCCGTTCATCACCTCGGCGACCAGTTCGTGAGTGAGCCGGACGCCCTCGGCGTTCTCGTCCAGCAGCCGCGCGGTGTGCGCGGGAGCCAGTACCTCGGACAGTTCGGCCGGGTCCAGCCCGGCGGCCGCGGCGAGGACGTCCGGGTCCATCCGCTGCTGCCCGACCGCTAGCAGCGTCAGCACTTCGGCCGTCCGTTCGGGCAGCGAACCGAGCTGCCGCCGCACCGCGTGTGCGAGTCCCCACGGCAGTTCCGCGGGCGGTTTGCCGGATCTGCCCAGTACGTGTCCCAGCTGGACCAGGAACAACGGAAGACCGCCGGCCAGCCGGAGCACCCGGTCCCGGGCGGACTGTCCCACTTCGGTCCCGGCGCTGTGGTGCAACAGCATCGTCGCGTCCTCGTCCGCCAGCGGAGCGAGCGAATGCTGGGTCAGCAAGCCTTTTCGGTACAGATCGAGCAGCGTGTCGGCCAACGGTTCGGCCGTGGCGATCTCGGTGTCGCGGTAGGCAGCGAGGAAACGGACGCGATCCGGCCGGACGTCTTGGACGAGCGAAGCCAGCAGCGCGAGCCCGTCCGGACCGGCCCATTGCAGGTCGTCCAGGATCACGAGCACGCCGTGCCGCCGGGCGAGCGTGTCAAGAAACCGCGCTGCTTCGGCGAACATCTGCCAGCGGGCGGGAACCGGTTCGGCGGTGCGTTGTTCCGGCACCAGGAACGCCAGACCGGGTCCGGCGGGATGCTCGGACACGTGCCGGGCGAACGCTTCGGAGAGCGGCGCGTACGGCTCGCCGCCGTGCCGGGAACACGCAGTGGAAAGCACCACCGTGCCCCGGGCTTCGGCGAGTGTCGCGGCTTCGGTCAGCAACCGGGTCTTGCCGATGCCGGTCTGTCCGGCGAAGACCAGAAACGACCTTCCCGTGCCCGAAATGTGCTTATCCAGCAAGGCGTGTTCCTCGACGCGGCCGATGAGATCCGGCGCTGGAGGCGCAGGCGGGACCGGCCGGTCCGGCGGACTTTGCCTGCCGCGCCGCGCGGCCGCCAGCAGTTCGGCACGGCCGTCTTCGGGCAGCGCGAGACCGTCGGCGAGCAGTTGCACGGTGACCCGCCGCGGATGCCGCTGCCCGCGTTCGAGATTCCCGACGCCGCGGGTGCTCAGCCCGCAGCGCTGCGCCAGTTGTTCCTGCGTCAGCCCGGCCGCCCGGCGCAGCCGGACCAGCGTCCGGTCGAACGTTTCCGTCGCGCCGTCCGGCATGTCCCGCACCTCCCGCCAGTCCATGGTCGCTCGCGCCGGGGCGTGGAACATCCTCCGAAGGTCGGGTTCCTCCTCCCGGCACAACAGCCGGTTGTGCCGGTTGTTCCTGGTTCCGGCCGCCTCGGTGAAATCCAATGGCGGCACCGCTTTTCGCCCGTCTCCGGGCAGCGGCGTACCAGGAAGGACGCGATGATGCGTGCAGGAATGACCTTGAGACGGCTAGCTGCCGCCGGTGCGGCGCTCGCTCTGGGGGCAGGGGTGGCGGCGACCTTCACCCCGACCGCCGACGCCAGCCCGCAGCTGAGCCCGGCGTCGTGCGCCAACGCCCCCGCCGGTTACGCGAAATGCCAGGCAGTGCAACTGGTTTCGTCAGGCGCACGGCCGGCGAACGCGATGAGCCCGACCGACCTGCAGAACGCCTACGGAGTCGCCGGGCTGAAGAGCGGCGGGACCACCGTCGCGATCGTCGACGCCTTCGACGACCCTGGCATCGAAAAGGACCTGAACGACTTCCGGTCGCATTGGAACCTGGGCTCCTGCACGAAGGCGAACGGCTGCCTGACCGTCGTCGGCCAGGACGGCACGAGCACGCTTCCGTCCAAGACCGACTCGGGCTGGGCGACGGAGATGGCCATCGACGTGGACGCGGTCAGCGCGCTCTGCCCGGACTGCAAGATCCTGCTGGTGGAAGGCAACAGCAACGAGGACAGCGACCTCGCGGCGGCCGTCGACAGCGCGGTCCGGCTCGGCGCGAAGATCGTGTCGAACAGCTACGCCGACCACGAAAGCGCGATCCCCTCGGACGCCGAGCAGCACTACAACCACCCGGGCGTCGCCATCCTCGGCGCCACCGGCGACTGGGGCAGCGAAAGCGGGACCCAGGCCGAATACCCGGCAACCTCCCCTGAGGTGGTCGCGGTCGGCGGCACCACGCTGACCGCGTCCGGCAGCGGCTACTCCGAAACCGCCTGGAACAAGGCGGGCAGCGGCTGTTCGAGCAAGTTCAGCAAGCCCGCGTTCCAGAACGGGATCAGCACCGCGTGCGACAATCGGGCCACTTCGGACATTTCGGCGGACGCGGATCCCAACAGCGGCATCACGATCTACGTCAACGGCCAGCAGTCGCAGTACGGCGGCACCAGTCTCGCCACGCCGATCGTCGCCGGCATCTGGGCGCTCGCGGGCACGCCTAAGGACGGCGACAACGCCGCGACCTACCCGTACGCGCACACCGGCGACTTCAACGACGTCACCTCGGGCAGCAACGGCAGCTGCGGCACCGTGATCTGCAACGCGGGCACCGGCTGGGACGGCCCGACCGGCCTCGGCACCCCGCACGGCGTCAACGGCCTCACCCCGGGCGGCGGCACCAACGGCAAGCTCAGCGTCAGCAACCCGGGCAACCAGAACAGCGTGGTGGGCAAGGCGGTTTCGCTGAAGGTCACCGCCTCCGGCGGCACCTCGCCCTACACGTACTCGGCGGACGGCCTCCCGGCCGGACTGGCCATCGACGGCAAGACCGGCTCCATCACCGGCACGCCGAGCGCCGCGGGCACCAGCAAGGTGACCGTGACGGCCACCGATTCCGCCGGGGCGACCGCGCAGGCTCCGTTCACCTGGACCGTCACGACGGCTCCGGTGGGCAAGCTGACCGCGAAGTTCACCACCGACTACGACTACGGGTTCGGCGCCTTCGCGCACTTCACGATCACCAACGGCGGCGCGTCGACTGCGAACGGCTGGACGCTGGCGTTCGACCTGGCTTCGAACGAGTCGCTGTCGAACACGAACCCGGGCACCGCGTCCGGGTCCACCGGGCACGTCGTGATCACCGGCCAGGACGCCATCCCGGCGGGCGGCAGCCTCACCGTGTCGCAGATCTACCAGGTGTCGGGCGGCTCGTTCACCGCTCCGGCCAACGTGTCTGTTTCCTGACCCGCTGAGAGTCGCCGTGCCGCGGGTCGCGGCACGGCGGCTTTTCTCAGTCCAGGCAGAACTCGTTGCCCTCGACGTCCTGCATCGGGATGCAGGACTCGTTCACGCCGTCGGCGCGCAGCACCTGCACGATGGACGCGCCCAGCGCGACCAGCCGCGCGGCCTCGGCTTCGAGGACCGCCAGCCGCTCGTCGCCCACGAGGCCGGCGCCCGCGCGCACGTCGAGGTGCACTCGGTTCTTCACCACGCGGCCTTCGGGCACGCGCTGGAAGTACAGCCGAGGGCCGACCCCGTTCGGATCGACGCAGGCGAACGCCGCGCCCTGGTGTTCGGCGGGCAGCGAACGGTCGAACTCGGCCCAGTCGGCGAATCCTTCCGGCGGCGGCGGCACGACGTACCCCAGCACCTCGCACCAGAAGCGGGCGACGCGCTCGGGTTCCGCGCAGTCGAAAGTGACTTGGAAGTTCTTGACCGACCCCATGCGCTCACCTTAGCGGCGGGCGGCGGCCAGCGCCGGATCCCGCCCGGCAGCGAGGTCGTCCGGGGCGAAAACCGGGACTTTGAGGTCCGGGCTGATGCCGGTGCCGTCGTAGGTGCGGCCGTGCGGGTCGAGGTACTCCTCGTTCGGCAGCGCCACCTGCCAGCCCTGCTTCGGCAGCGTCCGCTCCAGCATGTCTGAGAAAGCGCCCTGAGTGGACTGTCCGATCAGGACTGGGCGCGGGTGCCGGTTCAGCAGTGCCTGCAGGAAGGTCTCCCCCGCCGAGACGTCCAGGCTGCCGGTCAGGACCGTCAGCGGACCGGTGTAGCGCGGCGCGGCAGCGGGCTGCACGAAGAACGGTTGCGGCACGGTGAACCTCGCCGGGTCGTCCGGGTCATTGCGGGCGCGTTTGGCGTAGGCGAAGTGCGGTGTGTCGGTCAGCCGGGCGGCGACCTGCAGGCCGAGTGGGTCGTCGCCACCGCCGTTGACGCGCAGGTCGAGGATCAGGCCGCGCAAGGCGTGCACCCGGTCGGCGGTGAAGATCTGGTCCAGCGCTTTCGCCAGGACCTTGCTGCTGGCGGCGAACGTGTCGGCGTAGTCGTGGAATCCGCTGATCCGCAGGTATCCGCGGCCATTCGGCAGATCGGCGTAGGCGATGGCTCCGTCGGCCCAGCGCTGGATCGGGACGCCGAGGTTGGCGTCGGCTACGGCGATCGCGCGCGGGACAGTCGTTTTCAGATCCGGAGTGCCGGGCCGAGGCGACGAGCAACGCTGGCCTGACGCGAGCAAGCCGACGTGAGCGTCGTGCAGCGGCCTGATCAGTCCACATAGGACGCCGAAGAGCCGCTCCGGATGCGCGGCCAGTTCGCGGCGGGCAGCGTCCCCTTCGGATTTCCAGTCGACGCCCTTCGCCCGGAAAAACGGGTAGTTCTCGGCAAAGCTGTGCCAGAAGACATCGAACACTTCCGCGGACGAAGCCTGGCACTCGGGCGGCAATCCACTGTGGACCCGGCGCAACGACCGCACACCCAGGTTGTCGTCGAAACTCATCTTGCCCGCGCGGACGGTGACGACGGATCCCTCGTTCGTCGAAAACCTGGTGCCGTCGCCAGTTCCGGAAAGCGCGCCGGGCAAGCAGCTGACTTTGGTGACGTCGTAGGTCGTCAGCTTGCCGCCGGACACTTGGACCAACTGCCCGTACCCGTCGGTCCGCCACACACCGTCCACAGTGGAGTTCGGTGCCACGGTCATCGAGAGCATCGTCAAGCCCGCCAGGAGGATTCGCACGAGCCGAGGGTAGAAAAAAGCCGGGGGCGCACGGAATACCGCACGCCCCCGGCACCGTAGTGGGGTTGCCCCTACCCGTGGCTCAGCCGAAGAAGACTTCGGCTTCCTGGTACCGCTCCAGCGGAACGGTCTTCAGTTCGGCCGTCGCCTCGGACAGCTTCACGCGGACGATGTCGGTGCCCTTGAGCGCGACCATCACGCCGAAGTCGCCGTCGGCGACCGCGTCCACCGCGTGCAGGCCGAAGCGCGTCGCGAGGACCCGGTCGTACGCGGTCGGGGTGCCGCCGCGCTGGACGTGGCCGAGCACGACCGCGCGCGATTCCTTGCCGGTGCGCTCGGTGATCTCGCCGGCCAGCCAGTTGCCGATGCCGCCGAGGCGGACGTGCCCGAAGGCGTCCTTCTCGCCGGTCAGCAGCTTCTCCTCGCCGCCCTCGGGCAGCGCGCCCTCGGCGACGACGATGATCGGCGCGTACTCCTTTTCGAAGCGGCGCTCGACCCACTGCACGACCTGGTCGACAGAGAACTGCCGTTCCGGCACCAGGATCACGCTCGCGCCGCCGGCCAGGCCGGAGTGCAGCGCGATCCAGCCCGCGTGCCGCCCCATGACCTCGACGACCAGCGCACGGTGGTGCGATTCGGCCGTCGTGTGCAGGCGGTCGATCGCCTCGGTGGCGATGGAGACCGCGGTGTCGAAGCCGAACGTGTAGTCGGTGGCCCCGAGGTCGTTGTCGATCGTCTTGGGCACGCCGACGACGCCGATGCCGTCGTCGGTCAGCCGCTTGGCGACGCCGAGGGTGTCCTCGCCGCCGATCGCGACCAGCGCGTCCACGCCCTGGTCGGCGAGCACCTCACGGATCTTGTCGACACCGCCGTCGACCTTGTACGGGTTCGTCCGCGACGACCGCAGGATGGTGCCCCCGCGGGTGAGGATGTCCTCGACGTCGGCGAGGCCGAGCGGCCGGCTGTCGCCGGTCAGCGGGCCCTGCCAGCCGTTGCGGAAGCCGACGAACTCCCAGCCGTGCACCTCGACGCCCTTGCGGACCACCGCGCGGATGACCGCGTTCAGGCCGGGGCAGTCGCCGCCCCCCGTCAGCACACCGACACGCATCTGTTGCCTCCGTCTTTCGTCGCAGGGAGAGTGCAGTCACAGTCCGCGGACAGCGTAGCGGCTTTCATCTGGATCGGTGCAGGGCGGACCACCTGCCCAATCCGGTCCGGACAGAGTGCTCTGGACGGTGTGTTACCTTGGGGCTGTGCAGCGCTATTTCTGGTTTACGAAGCCGGCCCCGGGTGGGCACGGCGGCGTGAACCTGCGCTGACCTCCACCCCGAGCCGGATCTCGAACCGGCTCGGCGATTCTCCCGCGGGTCGGTGTCCACCAGGAAGGACCACCCGCACATGAACGCCCCCCTCGTCGCCGCCCCCGCCGACGCGAGCACGCTGGACAACCGCCGCACCACCTCGGTCAGTCCCCTCATCTCGCCCGCGTTGTTGCGAGAAGACCATCCCGTGGGCGCCGCCGTCGCGAAGGTCGTGCAAAACGGCCGCACGGAAACGGTCGACATCCTCGACGGCCGCGACGACCGCCTGGCGGTGATCGTCGGCCCGTGCTCGGTCCACGACCCCGAAGCCGCCTTGGACTACGCCCGCCGCCTGGCCGCCAAGGCTGAGTCGCTGCGCGAAGACCTGCACATCGTGATGCGGGTGTACTTCGAAAAGCCGCGCACCACGCTGGGCTGGAAGGGCCTGATCAACGACCCCGACCTGGACGGCACCTTCGCGGTCAACAAGGGCCTCCGCCTGGCCCGGAAACTGCTGCTGGACGTCTCCGAACTGGGCCTCCCGGTCGGCTGCGAATTCCTGGACCCGATCACCCCGCAGTTCATCGCCGACATCGTCACCTGGGGCTCGATCGGCGCTCGTACAGCGGCCAGCCAGGTCCACCGCCAACTGTGCAGCGCCCTGTCCATGCCGGTCGGCATCAAGAACTCGACCGAAGGCGACATCCAGGTAGCCGTGGACGCGACCCGCGCCGCCGCAGCGTCGCACGTCTTCCCCGGAATCAACGTAGACGGCCTGGCCGCCCTGGTGACGACCGCCGGAAACCCGGACTGCCACGTAATCCTGCGAGGCAGCTCCGCAGGCCCGAACTACGACCCGGCCACTGTGGAGGAAACCCTCGCCCGCCTGGCGAAGTCCGGCCTGCCAGAACGCCTCGTGGTCGACGCGAGCCACGGCAACAGCAACAAGGACCACGTCCGCCAGGAGGAAGTAGTCCGCGACCTGGCCGCCCGGATCTCCGCCGGAGAACGCGGAATCGCAGGCCTGATGCTGGAAAGCAATCTGGCAGCCGGACGCCAGGACCTGGTGCTGGGACAGGCAGCCGATTTGACCTACGGCCAGTCCATCACCGACGCCTGCATGGATTGGGACACCACCGCGGCCTTGCTGGACACCCTGGCCACCGCCGTCCGCACCCGTCGCCGCTGACCAGCCCGCTCGCCGATGCCGAGGCCGAGTCCGAGTCCGTGAGGGCCACCTTCACGGACTCTGAGTCCCTCAGGGTTCCCCTCACGACCAACGCAAGTCCGTGAGGGGCCCCTTCACGGACTTAGATTCCCTCAAGGAGCCCTTCACGGACCACCCACCAAACCGCCACCAACGCACCCAACGATCGAGGCACCCACACCACCCCCGCACCCCGATACGAAGCCTTCCCTGCGGTCTTGGGGTGCTTGTCAAGGCATCTTTCCCGCCTTGACAAGCACCCCAAGACCGTCAGCACAATCAGCTTCGGGGTGCCCCACGCAACCACCCGTGAGCAATGTCGCCGCCAGGCGACGAGCCGAACGACTCAACGCCGCCGAAAAGCCCCCTCAATAACCTCCCACCGCTGCAAGTTATGCCGAGCATCAGCCAACGCGTCATGCTGATCCCCAGGCGCAGCAGGCAACTTGGGCTTCCCCGCATCCTCCCACCGCTGCCTCAAGTCCCGAGTAAACCGAGGCAACTGCCGAGGCAACGCAGGCATCGGCCCCCACAACTGCGCCAACGCCACATGGTCGTAAGCAGCGAACCAAGCCCAAAGCTCGATCCCCCCAGGCGGCTTCCCGAAGAACTCCAGCAGATCCGCCCGAATCCGCTCCCGGCTGCGCCAAGCCGGATCCGCCGGGGAAGGCAGCTTGGGCAGCACATTCTCCCGCACCCAAGCCCCGGCCCGCCCGGGGTCGAAGTCGGTGGACACGGCATAGAACTCGCGACCGCGCTCGTCAACGACACCGATCGACACCAGGTCAATCGTCACGCCGTCCTCGATAAACTCGGTGTCGTAGAAAAAACGCACCGGGGAACTCTAGTGGGCGGCTATCCGGCCTTGCTCTCCGGCACCCGATCGGCGTCAAGACCACTCGGCTGAACGGGCACCGCGGGCTTGACTCCAGCCGCTTCGGCGGCGAGCAACTCCTTGGCCTTAGCCGCGTAAATGTCCACGTATTCCTGGCCGGACAGCTCCATCAGCGCGTACATGATCTCGTCCGTGATCGACCGTTCGATGAACCGGTCGCCGGCCAAGCCCTCGTAGCGGGAGAAGTCGAGCGGCTTGCCGAAGCGGATCTCGAGCCGCCGCGGCCACCACATCTTGGAGCCGATCGGGTTGACCTTGTCCGTGCCGACCATGGCCACCGGGACCACCACGCCGCGCGATTCGAGCGCGATCCGGGCGACGCCGGTCTTGCCCTTGTACAGCCGCCCGTCCGGGGAGCGGGTGCCCTCGGGGTAGATGCCGAGCAGGTGCCCGTCCTTGACCAGCCGGATCGCGGTGTCGAGCGCGGCCTGCGCGGCGTTGCCGCCGGAGCGGTCGATGGGGAACTGGCCGACGCCGGTGAAGAACCACTTCTTGAGCAGGCCCTTGAACCCGGGCTCGGTGAAGTACTCCGACTTCGCCGGGAAGGTGACCTTGCGCTTGACCCGCAGCGGCATGAAGAACGAATCCGCGACCGCGAGGTGGTTCCCGGCGAGGATGGCGCCACCCGTCTCGGGGATGTTTTCGGCGCCGACGACCTTGGTGGGCCACAGCGTCTTCAGCAGCGGTCCGATGAAAACCCACTTCATCAGCAAGTACAGCACCGGGTTCCAGTCCTTTCCTGCCCGCGTGGGCCCCGGCAGGTCAGGGTACGGAACAAGCACCGGCCCGCACAACGCGAGAGCACGCGGTCACCCGGGGGCAGCGACCGATCTCACAGCGGGACCGGAAGGATCCTCGCTTCCGGAGCGGGCCCCACAACCCGGCTTCGGCGTGAGAGCATGGGAGGACTCCACCGCTTCGATTCGGAAGGGCGTTCGTGATGGGCGTGCTCGCCGGCGCGGAACCGTTCTCCCACCCGGGTTCCTCCGGGGCCGGCTTCCTGCTCTGCCACGGATTCACCGCGACGCCCGACGGCATGCGCGCCTGGGGCGAGCACCTGGCCGGAGAAGGCTTCGCGGTGCGCTGCCCGCTGCTGCCCGGCCACGGCACGCACTGGCGCGACCTCAACCGGACGACCTGGCAGGACTGGTACGCCACGGTCCGCGAGGCGCTGCTGGCGCTGCGCGCGGAGTGCGACCAGGTGTTCGTCGGCGGGATGTCGATGGGCGGGACGCTCACCCTCCGCCTCGCCGAGGAGTTCGGCGCGGACCTCTCCGGCCTCGTGCTGGTCAACCCGTCGGTCACCCGGCTGAGCCTCGACGCCAAGGTGCTTCCGCTGCTGTCGCGAGTGGTCCCGTCGATCCGCGCGATCGGCAACGACATCGCGAAGCCCGGCGAGATCGAACTGGCCTACCCGCGCACGCCGGTGCGGGCCGCGGCGAGCCTCGCCCGGCTGTGGAAGATCGTGCGCGCCGACCTGCCGAAGGTGACGCAGCCGGTGCTGCTGCTGCACTCGCGGGTCGACCACGTCGTCGAACCCGAGAACTCGCAGATCGTTCTGGACGGCATCTCGAGCACGGACGTGACCGAGGTGGTGCTGGAGAACAGCTTCCACGTCGCGACGCAGGACCACGACGCGGAACTGATCTTCAGCCGCAGTGTCGACTTCGCCCGGCAGTTGCGGGCGGGACAGGTGGGTGCCCCATGAGCCGGGGGAAAGGCGCGGACGGACCCGAGGACGTCGACGCCACGTTCGCCGAGATCGTCGCCGACCTGCGGGCCGAGGGCGTGGGCGTGTTCCTGGACGAGGACCCGTTCTCCAGCGCCGGCCCCGCGTCCGCCGAGCCCGAGACGTCTTCCGGAGCCGAACCCGAAGCGGGCAAGGCCAAGCCGAAGCCCACCGCGGACCCGCCCGCTCCGCCCGCGCCTCCGGCGGCGTCCTCAGGGGGCTGGCGCACCGGCGGCAGCGACTGGGACACCACGATGTTCTCCGGCGACCCGGCCGAGGACGACGAGCACTACGTCCCGCCGGAGCCGCCGCCGCTGCCGCGCTGGCGCAAAGGCGCGTTCATCGTCCTGCTGTTCTTTGTCGTCGGACTCCTGCTGCTGATCGTGCCGAACCTGATCGGCGTCGGTCCCGCGCTCGCCACGCCGCTCGGCATCCTCTCGCTCGCCACCGGCATCGCGCTGCTCCTGCTGCGCGTGCGCCAGGGGCCGCCTCCCGGCGCGGACCCCAGCAACGGCGCCCAGGTCTGACCGGACGGGCATGCGGATCGACTTCCAGGCGTCGCGGCGTTCCACCGTCGGCGCGGAATGGGAACTCGCGCTGGTGGACCGGCGCAGCGGCGAATTGCGGTCGGTCGCGGAGGAACTGCTCGCCGCGGTCTGCCCGGAGGGGAAGGCCGAGCATCCCCGGATCAAACAGGAACTGCTGCTCAACACGGTCGAGGTGGTCAGCGGCGTCTGCCGCACGGTCGGCGAGGTGAAACACGACCTCGCCGAGGCGCTCGACGAGGTCCACCAGGTCACCGACCCGCTGGGCGTCGAGCTGTTCTCCGCCGGATCGCACCCGTTTTCCTCGTGGTACCGCCAGAAGGTGACCGACAAGGAGCGCTACGCCAAGCTGATCGACCGCACCCAGTGGTGGGGCAGGCAGATGCTGATCTACGGCGTGCACGTCCACGTCGGGCTCGACCACCGGGACAAGGTGCTGCCGGTCCTGGACGGGCTGCTGCGCTACGCGCCGCACCTGCAGGCGCTGTCCGCGTCGTCGCCGTACTGGTCCGGCGAGGACACCGGGTACGCCTCGAACCGGGCGCTGATGTTCCAGCAGCTGCCGACCGCCGGGCTGCCGTTCCAGTTCCGCGAGTGGGCGGAGCTGGAGGGTTACGTCGAGGACATGTTCACCACCGGCGTGATCGACCACTTTTCCGAGATCCGCTGGGACATCCGCCCTGCCCCGCATTTCGGCACCATCGAAATGCGCGTGTGCGACGGACTGCCGACGCTGCAGGAAGTCGGCGCGATCTCGGCGCTCACGCAGTGCCTGGTGGACGATTTCAGCGCCCGCCTCGACAAGGGCGAAACGCTGCCGGTGCTGCCGCCGTGGCACGTCCAGGAGAACAAGTGGCGCGCCGCGCGCTACGGCCTGGACGCGATCGTCATCCTCGACGCCGCCGGTCGCGAACGCCTCGTCACCGAAGACCTCGCCGAACTGCTGGACCGGCTGGAACCGGTCGCGCGGCGGCTGGACTGCGTCCGCGAACTGCGCGATGTCGAGAACATTCTCCGGGTCGGCGCGAGCTATCAGCGGCAGCGGGCGGTCGCGAAGCAGTACAACGGATCTTTGAAGGCCGTGGTCGCCGCGCTGGTCACCGAGATGCGCGACGGCGTCCCGCACGCTTAGCTGCGTTTGGCTTAGGAGGCAGCGATGTCGCATACGTTCAGCACGCTCGTCGAACTCAACGGCAAAACCGCCACCGGCTTCCGGGTCCCGGCCGAGGTCGTCGAGGCGCTCGACCAGGGACGACGGCCGAAGGTCAAGGTGACTGTCGGCCCGCACACCTACCGGAGCACGGTCGCGGTCTACTCCGGCGAGTTCATGCTGCCGCTCAGCGCGGCGAACCGGGAGGCGGCCGGGGTCGCCGCCGGGGAGACGGTCGAGGTCACGCTCGAAGCCGATCTCGCCGAGCGGACGGTCGAGATGCCGGACGATCTGGCCGCCGCGCTGGCTGACCGGAAGGGCGCGCGGGCCGCGTTCGACAAGCTTTCCTTTACCGCACAACGGGAACGCGCCGAAGCCGTCACCTCGGCCAAGCGCGCCGAGACCCGGGAGCGCCGGATCGCGAAGATCGTCGCCGAATTGGCCGGGGACGGGCTCGCCTAGCCGACGGCCAGACCGGGTTTGCCGAAGCCGCCGAGCACGGTGTCGACGACGCGGGTCGCCAGCGTGTCCGGGTCGGCGGAGTCCTGGTCCTGCGCCGCTTCGTGGATGAGCGCGCAGTACACGCGACGCGCCCAGACCAGGTCGACGCCGGGGCGCAGGGTGCCGGTTTCCTCCAGCCGATGGAAGAAGACGTCGCACTGGGCGAGCACGTCCGGGGTCATGACGCCTTCCTCCTGCGGGTGCGCATTCATCGCGAACCCCCACCGGAGCTTGACGCTCAGCACCTTCGCGGTCACCTGGTAAAGCGCGACCAGCGGCGGCGTGACGTCGGGCCGGACGCTGGCGAGCGCGTCGTGGAACTGCTGCGTCGCCCAGAGGGTCATCTCGTCCACCAGCGCGTCCCGGCTGGCGAACCGGCGGTGCACCGTTGTCCGCGAGACGCCCGCGGCCTCGGCGATCTGCTCCATGGTCGCCGCCGGGTTGTCGCTGAGCACACGTTCGGCGGCCTCGAGGATCGCCTGGGCCGTCCGTTCCGAGTCCGCGCGCTGGGCCCGTTTCTCCATGGTGCTCAGTTTACGCCATGGTTGCCACTCGGTTCTTAGTTGCGTCATCAGTGTTGCAACTGCTAGCTTAAGTGCATCGAACTTGACACGACTTTGGGGGTTTTCGATGGACATGCAGCTGACTGTCAAGACCGCAGTGGTCACCGGAGCGAGCCGGGGAATCGGCCTGGCGACGGTCTCCTCGCTGATCGGCGAAGGGATGCGAGTGGTGGCCGCGGCCCGGACGATCACGCCGGAACTGAAGGAAACCGGCGCGGTGCCCGTCTCCGTGGACCTCTCCACGCCGGACGGTCCCGGCCGCTTGATCGAACAGGCCGTCGCTGAACTAGGCGGCTTGGACGTCCTGGTGAACAACGTCGGCGGCGGCGACAGCAGCGAGGGGCAGGCTGCCGGTTTCTTGTCGCTGACCGATCAGCAGTGGACAGAGATGGTGGAACTGAATTTCCTCGCTGCAGTCCGGGCTTCTCGCGCCGCGCTGCCGCATCTGGTCGAAAGCCGGGGTGCGATCGTCACGGTGTCTTCCAACGGCGCGCGGATCCCGCAGTCGGGTCCGATCGCTTACACCAGCGCGAAAGCCGCGCTGACCGCCTTCGGGAAGGCGCTAGCGGAAGAGTTCGGACCGCAGGGCGTACGGGTCAACACGGTCTCGCCCGGGCCAGTTCGTACCGCGATGTGGGAAGGCCCGGACAGCTACGGTGCCGAACTGGCGTCCTCGATGGGACTGTCGCAAGGGGATTTGCTGGCCACGCTCCCGGCGGGCGCCGGGATGCTGACCGGCCGGTTTGTCGAACCGGAGGAGGTCGCCACGCTCATTACGTATCTCGCGTCGCCGCTGGCCGCGAGCGTTACCGGGGCGGACTATCTCGTCGATGCCGGGGCAGTGAAGACCGTGTGATTGCGCCGGGATCCCGCGGGCTGGTGCGGGCTGGTGCGTCGAGGTCGCCGACCTGGCTGCGCAGTTCGCGGTCGGCCATAATCGTCGGGATCGCTACCGCGTGGCGGCGGAGCGATCAACCGCGTAACGCTTAGCTGCCAAGTTCCCGCAACAGGGTCCCCGGACCGAGCACCCGCGCACCGAGATCACCCACCCGGCCACGTAACTCGCGATCAGCCGTCACCACCACAACGTGATCGTCCGGACGTTGGCGGGCTGCGGCAGTCACCTCGACGATCTTCGAATCGCCGTCGGTCTCCGCCGCGACGACCTCGACTCCCGGGATCGGCTCCACTCCCCTGGCCTTGCCCTCGACCACCAGCACCACCCGAGGCCACCAGGACCACGCCGGGCCCGCGCCGATGCCCGCTACGTCGTCGCGCAGGCCGTGTTCGACGGGGGCGGTCAGCTGGTCGCGCAACCGTTCCGCGGCGCCGCGACGGTCGCGCCACCAGCCGTCCGGACGGGAGCCCATCACGTTCGCCGCGTCGACCACCAGGACCAGTTCCCGGCCCAGTTGCTCGCGCAGCACCGGCCAGGCGGCGGCGAAATCGCGATGGAGGTCAAGCGCGGCCACCTCATCCGGCGGGACCCAGCGCATCTCGGCGCTTTCCTCGTTCGCGACCTGGGCTTGCAACGCACTGTCGGCCAAGCCGAGCACGGTCGTGTACTGCCACTCGCCGTGGTCCAGCACCGACGCGGACATCGCACGGAACGCGGACGAAGGAATTGCGGCTTCTTCCCACGCTTCCCGAGCGGCAGCCTCGTGCACGGTCTCGCCGACCTCGAGCGCGCCGCCAGGCAGGGCCCAGGTGCCGCCGTTGTGCACCCACCACGCACGCCGCTGCAACAGCACGCCGCGACGGGGATCGCACAACAACAACCCGGCCGCGCCGAACGCGCCCCAGTGCTGCCTGCCGCAAGAACACCGCACGAAACGGTTGGCGGTCATCGGCGTCACCCTGCCCAGCCTTCCACAGAACTTTGTGAGTGCCTATGCCGGTCAGAACCCGAAGACCGCTCCAGCGAGAGCGGCAAGCCCCGAACCTCGTGCGCGGCGAAGCCGGTGAGGACCGGAATCAACAGCGCGGCGACGCACCCATCGCCAACGCCCCTTGCGCCCCCGACCTCACCGGCAAGAGCACCCGGCAACGAGCCGAGCGCCGACCGAAACCAACAGCCGCAAGCACCCGCCGATTCCCACGACCGCCCCATCACGACCACTCCAGCGAAAACGCCAAGCCACCAACCAGCACAGCGAAACTCAAATCAGCGGTCGCAAGCACCCACCGCCGCCACACCGCGACCACTCCGGCAAGAACCGCAGGCCACCCGCGGCCTAGCGAGAACCGGACTCAGCAGTCGCAACTACGCCCCGACCTCGAACATCCCCGCACCACGACCGCTCCGGCAAGAACACCGGTCCAGGGACAACCGAAACCAAACCAACAGCCGCAAGCACGCGCCGCCCCCAACACCCCCGCGCCACGACCGCCACAGCGAGAACCGCAGGCCACCACCCGGCCCAGCGAAACCGAAACCAGCAGCCGCGAGCACACGCCGATCCCAACGCCCTCGCACCAAGACCACTCCGGCACGAACGACAGGCCGCCAACCGGCTCAGCGACAACCGGGGTCAACACTCCTGAGCGACTACAACGTGTCCATCGCCAAAGCCGCCGCCCCGACGATCGCCGTGTCGTCTCCGAGGTGTGCAGTCCGGATCCGCGCCAACGGACGATGCCGCGCACCGGTGATCGCCCCGGCGTAGTGCTCTCGGGCCTCGTCCAAAAACAGCGGCGCGGATCCCGACACTCCGCCGCCGATCACGATGATTTCCGGGTCGAAGACATCCGCCACCAGCGCGAGTCCCTCGCCCAGCCATTTCGCCAGTTCTGCCATGGCGCGCAACGCAATCGGGTCGCCGTCGCGAGCCGCGCGGGCCACTCGGCGGCCGGTGACTGAACCTGGATCACCGGCGATTTCGCGTGACAGCACGGTGGAACGGCCGGGGTACCTAGCCAGCAGCTCGACCGCGGTCGCAGCAAGCGCTGTGCCGCTGCAGTACCGCTCCCAGCAGCCGTACTTCCCGCACGGGCACGCGCGGCCGTCGCGCACCACGGTGAGGTGGCCGAGTTCCGGTGCGACTCCATGTGCACCGCGGTAGATCTCGCCGTCCAGCAACAGGCCCGCGCCGATTCCGGTGCCTAGTGCCACCAGCGCAGCCACTCCGGCTCCGCGCGCGGCGCCGAAGCGGTGTTCGGCGACGACCGCCGAGTTGACGTCGTGCTCCAGCGTCACCGGCAGGCCGACCCGTTTCGCGATCCGGTCCGCGACGGGCGCATTGCGCCAGGCGAGATGCGGCGCGAACATCACCGAGCGCCGGTCGCGGGTCACGAAACCGGCGACCGCGAGACCGACCGCGGCGACGTCGTGCCGGTTGCGCAGGTTCTCGACGACCCCGGCGATGGCGTCTTCGAGCGCGTTCTCCTCGCTCGGCGTCCCGACGCGCGCCGTGTCGAGAAGCGAGCCGCGCTCGTCCACGACGCCGGCTCGCACGCTGGTGCCGCCGACGTCCACCCCTACGGTCAGCAATCAGTTCTCCCGCTCCGGCTGCCAGTCCGCGCTCTTGCGGACGACGATGTGCTGGACCCGCGACGACGGCTCCGAAGAAGACGTCGCGGCGGCAGCGGGCGGATGCGCGGCGGGCCGGAACCCGGGCATGTGCACGCCCTCGTCCGGCTCCCAGCGGTCCGCGAGCACCGCCCGCAGCAGCGCGACGAGCTGGGCAGCCTGTTCGAGGACCCTGGCCACGAACTCCGGCCGCTCGCCGCGCACGACGGCGACGATCGCACACAGCGGGCACCACCCGCATCCCGAAGTGCTGTCCTCCACACCGGACACACCCTCGGCACCCGGTTCCCCCGGGGCGCCGTGCCCGGCGGCCAGCACACCCTCCAGCCATGGAGCGGCGCGTTCGATCACCATCTCGACCAGCAGCCGGATCTCCTCGGCCAGCTTCAGGCCGTCCGAAGACCACCCGGCCGACCCCTCGTCGTGCTCTTCGCTCACCCGGATCCCCGGTTCCCGGCCAGGCTGACCACCAGGCCGTCGGCGTCGGATTCCGCGCCGGTGATCCGGCACGGGCGCAGTGTCTCGGGCAGGGCGACGAGCCGGCGGAACCCGTCCACGGTGATCGCCAGGTCGTCGTCCACGCGGGCGAGGTCGACCGCCGAATCCCGGTCCAGCGGGAGCGCGACCCGCAGCCGGAAGCCGTCTCCTTCGGCAGCCACGGACAACAGCGGTGTGACCGGTTTTCCGTTGCCGGACAAGGGATCCCGGCTGCCGTACAGCTCGCGGGCCAGCTCGGCGAGCGCCGCCGCGCCCACCGGTTCGCTCGCCCGGTGTTCGACGCGGGCCAGCTCGTCGGGACCGAAACCTGCCTCGGCGAGTTCCGCCAAGACCGCGTCCTGCTGGTCGCGCCGGGTGCGCAGCCACTTCGCCGCCGAACCGCGCCAGAAGCCGGGCGCGGGCATCAGCCGGTTGGCGATCAGGCCGTCGACCGCGATGCCGCGCAGCGCCAGCGACGTGAGCGTGCGCCGGGCCTCGGCTACCACCACTCGTTCCGGCGTGAGCACCAGCCGGACAGTCGTCACGCGCGGGTCGGTGAGCAGCTCGCGCAGCGCGTCCAGATGCGCGCCGAGCTGCCGGACCGACGCCGCGACGCGCCGGTTGCCGAAAACCCGGCCCAGGTAGCCCGACACGGCTTCCGGCAGCGAAAGCAAGCGCAGCGTTTCAGCAGTTGGACCGCAGTCGACCACGACGGTGTCCCACGGACCCTGCGACGCCAGCCGACGCACCTCGCTCAGCGCGAGCAACTCGTCCACGCCGGGCAGCACGGTCAGCTCTTCCGCGTCCAGGACGTCCAGACCGGCTCCGGCCAGCACTTTCCGCAGTTCGCCGCGCAGCTCGTGCCAGGTGCGATCAGCCAGCGCCCGGGAATCGACCTGCGCCGCCCAGAGACCGGCCGGAGTGCCGTCGCCGCGGATGTCCACTTCGGAGGGTTCGCCCCGCAGGGGCGTGCCGAACGCGTCGGCGAGCGAATGCGCCGGATCGGTGGACACGACGAGCGTCTTCCTGCCGCGGCCGGCCAGCGCGGCAGCGGTAGCCGCGGCGAGCGTCGTTTTCCCGACACCCCCCTTGCCGGTGAACAGCAGGATGCGCATCTAGCCCTCGGCCCTGCGCTTGAGCTCCTTGAGCGCGGTGTCCATGACCATCTTCTCCGCCTTGCGCCGCAGCAGCCCGATCATCGGCAGCGCCAGCTCGACCGACAGCGTGTAGGTGACGCGGGTGCGCCCGCCGCCGAGCGGCTCGAGCGCGTACCGGCCGTTCTGCGCCTTCTGCATCTGGCCCTTGACCAGGTGCCAGCTGACGCCGAGACCGGAATCGTCCCAGTCGTACTCGAGCGTGTACACGTCCTTGATCGGCCCGGCGTCGAGGGTGAGCTTCACCTGCTTCGCCCGGCCCGCGTCGTCGGTCGCGAGCACCTCGGTCTCGCGGACCGCCTTGGTCCACTCCGGGTACGCGGGGAAATCGGAGATCACCGACATCACCCGTGCGGGCTCGGCGTCGACCTCGATGGACTGCGTGGACTGCTCGGCCATGGGAGGAAGCGTAGCCGGACAGCGCAGTCACCAGCGCAGCACGTAGGGCTGCCCGGTCTCCTTGAAGTGACCCACGTTACGGCACTCGGTGTGCCCGACCCGGCGCCGCACGGCCAGCGGCTGGTGCACGTGCCCGAACACCGACCAGCGCGGACGCTGGTCGCGGATCAGGTCCAGCAGCGCCTTCGAACCGATTTCGGCGCGGCGCGCGACCACGTCGTAGGTCAGTTCGGGCACCGCGGGCGGGATGTGCGTGCAGAGGACGTCGACCCGGTCCAGCAGCGAGACCGCCGCGTCGAACTCCTCGCGCGCCCGCAGGTACGGCCGCCACGCCGCGCCCTTGCGCGGCCGCGGGAGCATGCCGTCCGGCAGCACCGCGCCGCCGGCGAAGCCGAACCGCAGGCCGCCGATCGTGACGACCTCGCCGTCGACCAGCTGGACCCCCTCGCCGGCGAACTCCGGCCACGCCGACGGCGCGTCGACATTGCCGGGGATCGCGTACGTGGGCGCGGTCATCGAGGCGAACAGCGTGGAGTACTGCTCCCGGACCGCTTCGTCGACCGCGGCGGCCGGGTCGTCCAGGGTGGCCCACAGCGTGCGCGAGTACGCGACCGTCTCGTCCCTCGTGCCTTCGCGGCGCAGGCGGGCGAACTCGCCGACTCTCTCCGCGCCGAACAGCACGCCCATGATGCCTTTGTCGTGGTCGTGGTAGTCGACGAAGTCGAGCAGGTCGCCGAGCACGACCAGCGCGTCCGCCCCGTCCCCCGCCCGCTTCAGCGCGTCGGCGTTGCCGTGCACGTCCGAAACGACGTGAACCCGCACAAGAGCCTCCTACTCGACGGTCCGGGGCGGAACCCCCGGCTCGCGCCCGTCCTCGAGGATCTCCTTCAGCTCCAGCGCCACGTCCTTCGCCGCGCGCGCCCGCCGGTCGAACTCGCGGCGCAGTTCGCGCGGGCTCAGCTCGCGCGGGACGCCGCCGGGACCGGCCGGCGTGGCCCGGAGGAAGTAGTGCAGCACGGTGCCGTCGAGAACGGGTTCCAGCCAGACCTCCATGGTACCGATCAAGGCGCCCGTGACGGTCCAGCGCAGGCCCTTGTCCCCCCGGTCGGTGTAGACCCGCAACTCCAGGTCCGGCCAGTACCGCCGCCACGAACGCGGGTCGGCGAACGCCGCCGCGACGGTGGACGGGGGCACGACGATGAAGGTCTCGTCGACGAGATCGAGAGCTGGCGGTGCGTGCACCCGGACACGATGTCACGACCTCGCCGCGCGGCCCGTGCCAGCATGGTCTTAAGGTCTACGGCACGCTAAGTTGACTGGCGGGTAACCGCACGCGTCGAACACGGAGGTCCACGTGCGCGAATACAGCGCCCCCGCCGGGAAACCGGTGACCGACGACGAGAATCTGGCCGATGTCGTCTGGGCGAACGCGGAGCGGTTCTCCGACGTGGTCAGCTTCCGCAGGCAGGTCGAGGGCACCTGGCTCGACGTGACCGCGAAGGACTTCGCCGACCAGGTCGCGGCCGTGGCCAAGGGCCTGATCGCGGCCGGCGTCGGGCACGGCGACCGGGTCGCGCTGATGTCGAAGACCCGCTACGAGTGGACGCTGGTCGACTTCGCGATCTGGGCCGCGGGCGCGGTCACGGTTCCGATCTACGAAACCTCGTCGCCCGAACAGGTGTACTGGATCCTGTCCGACTCGGCCGCCAAGGCCGTCGTCGTGGAGACCGGCGCGCACCGCGAGGCGATCGACGAGATCAGCGGGCGGCTCAGCACGCTCGAGCACACCTGGCAGCTCGAGGGCGGCTCCCCCGCGGTCGACGAGCTGACCGCGCTGGGCGCCGAAGTCTCCGACGAGGACCTGCACACCCGTCGCCGCGGCGTCACCGCCAACGAGACGGCCACCATCGTCTACACGTCGGGCACCACCGGGCGGCCCAAGGGCGTCGAGCTGACCCACCGGAACCTGCTCGCCGAGATCCGCGCGGACATCGAGGCTTTCCCGGAGCTGATGGAGCAGGGCAACTCGCTGCTGTGCTTCCTGCCGCTGGCGCACATCCTCGCCCGCGCGATCGCGATCACCGCGCTCACCGCCCGGGTCACGCTCGGCCACACGCCGGACGTGAAGAACCTGGTCCCCGACCTGGGCACTTTCCGGCCGACGTTCGTGGTCGCGGTGCCGCGCGTGTTCGAGAAGGTCTACAACACCGCCAAGCAGAAGGCGCACGCCGACGGCAAGGGCAAGATCTTCGACGCCGCCGAGGCCACCGCGGTCGCGTACAGCGAGGCGCAGGAAAAGGGCGGCGCCGGGCTCGGCCTGCGCGCGAAGCACCTGGTGTTCGACAAGCTGGTGTACGGCAAGCTCCGCGCCGCGCTGGGCGGCCGCTGCATCGCCGCGGTGTCCGGCGGGGCCCCGCTGGGCGCGCGGCTGGCGCACTTCTTCCGCGGCATCGGCGTGCCGGTGTTCGAGGGCTACGGCCTCACCGAAACGTCCGCTGCGGCGAACGTGAACACCAGCGCGGCGTTCCGCGTCGGCACCGTCGGACGTCCGGTCGCGGGCACCTCGGTGCGCATCGCGGAGGACGGCGAAGTCCTGCTCAAGGGCGACGTCGTGTTCGGCCGGTACTACAACAACCCGGAGGCGAGCGCGGAAGCCCTCACCGACGGCTGGTTCCACACCGGCGACCTCGGCGAGCTGGACGCGGAAGGCTTCCTCAAGATCACCGGCCGCAAGAAGGAGATCATCGTGACGGCGGGCGGCAAGAACGTCGCCCCGTCCGGGCTCGAGGACACCATCAAGGCCTCGCCGCTGGTGAGCCAGGTGATGGTGGTCGGCGACCAGCGGCCGTTCATCGCCGCGCTGGTGACGATCGACGAGGAGTACTTCCCGGCCTGGAAGTCCCAGCACGGCAAGGCGGAAGCGGCGACGGTCTCCGAGCTGGCCGACGACGCGGACCTGCGCGCGGAGATCCAGACGGCGGTCGACGAGGCGAACAAGCAGGTGTCGCACGCGGAGTCGATCAAGAAGTTCACCGTGCTGGCGAACGACTTCACCGAGGCGGGCGGCGAGATCACGCCGAGCTTGAAGCTGAAGCGGAACGTGGTGAACAAGAACTACGCGTCCGACATCGAGGCGCTGTACCGGAAGTGAGCCGGGGCGCCGGGTCCTCCCGGCACCCCGTTCACAGGTCCTTGGCCAGGTTCTTGAAGTATTCGTCGGCCAGGTTCCCCCGGATCTCGTCCGCATGCGGCCGGAAGCGCGGGTTCTCCCGCAGGACCTGGTCGATCTCGTTGAGGGCGTTGCGGGTCTCGGCCTTCCTCGGGTCGTTCCCCGGCCGGTTTTCCACGTGGTTCTCCACGTCGGCCCAGGTGTGCCCCCGCTGGCCGCCGGGAACCTCGTCGACGGCGTAGTTCGTGCGGACCGGCCCCGTGCCGCCTCCCCATTTGCTCTCGTTGTGCAGGATGTTGTGGTACTCGAGGACGACCCGGTTGGTGCTGCCGGCGGGTCCCGCGTTGAGACCGTTCTCGTTCTGCTTGGCGTGGCCCAGCTCGTGGAAGATCTCCGCGTCCGACGCGTCGTGCCGGGCCGAGATCAGGTTGGACGTGTGCCCGTAGCCGCCCCCGCCCTGGGTGTCCTTGAGGAACTGGTTCGCGCCGTAGCCGCCGTACTCGGGATCGTCCAGCAGGGCATTCCGGGGGATGCCCATCGCCTCGCCGACGAGCTGGTCCTCCTCCCCCGGCCGGAGCTTGTGGGTGGAGCCCTCCGGCAGATCTCCCAGCCGGGTGTTCAGCTTGGCGTCGTCCGGGAGCTTAAGGATCTTCACGTCGTTGTCCGGCTTCAGGCCGATCTGCTCCCGGTAATCGGCGACCTTCTCGTCGAACGTGCGCGGCGGCGGTTCGTGCGGGGGATTGTTTTCCTGCACGTGCCCGGCGTTGTTCCCGCCGCCCGGGGTTTCGTTCGGGCGCGCATCGTCGCCCGGGCCGGGCCTCTGCCTGCCCAGGCAGTTGCCCAGTCCCAGCGGGTCGGCGTCGGCGAGCGGGTTGGGCACGTAGGCGGCCGGGTTCGGGGCCGGGGCGAGGCCGAGCGGGTCCTGGCTCAGGTAGCGGCCGGTGCCGGGGTCGTAGTAGCGGAAAACGTTGTAGTGCAAGCCAGTTTCGTCGTCCGCGTACTGGCCGGGGAACCGCAGCGGGGTGCCTCCCGGGCGGGTGCGGCCCCACAGCGAGCCCGACGCTCGCCAGGCGACGGTGCCGTAGGCGTCCACCAAACCCACCGGGGTGCCGACCGGATCGGTGACGAACGAGAAGAACCGCGCGCTCTTGCCCAGCAGTTCGGTCTGCGTCACCGGGCGCACGGTGCCGGGCAGGTGGTCCCACGTCAGCGTGAGCGGAGCGGAATCGGCCAGCCGGTGTTCCTGTTCGACCAGCAGCTGCCCGCTCCACGAGAACCGGGTCTCCTCGGCTGGTGACTCCGCGCCGGGCAGCCAGCGTTGCTTGGCGATGCGGCGGCCCAGCGGGTCGTAGCGGTAGCGCCACTCCGCGCCGTCCGGGGTTTCCACTGCCAGCAAACGATCCTGCGCGTCCCAGCGGTAGGTCCAGGTGCGCGAGTCCTCGTGGCGGGCGACAAGCCGTCCTTGGCCGTCGTGGACGTATCGCACCGCACCGGCTGCGGTGAGCCGGTTTCCGGTGTAGCCGCGCGAGCCGGAGTCCGCTTCGGCGAACGGCAGCTGTGCGTGCCGGATGTTGCCCGAGGGGTCGTATTGGTAGCTCTCCTGGCCTTCTCGCCGAGCCACCAAGGTGACGCGGCCGACGGCGTCGAGCTGGTACCGCGTGGAGCCGGAGAGCGTGTCGTCCACGCCGACCAGGTGGCCGTCGGAGCGGTAGTGGTACTCGCGCCGCTGCCGGATCTGGTTGCCCGCGGCCAAAGTCTGCGCGACCAGCTGATGTTCCGCGTCGAAAGCCTGTGCCAGCACAGTGTTTCCGCCAAGGACACGTTCGACCTCGTGGCCCGCTGCGTCGTGCCGGAAGAGCACCTCGTGCCCGGCGGTCGTCAGCGCGACCGCCTTCCCCGCGTCGTCGAAGCTCCACTCGCTGACCGAGCCGGACGGAGTGGTGCGGCGCATTCCGGACGGCTCGTGGACGTACGAAACCGCGCGTCCGTCGACTGATTCCCGGACTACGCGGCCGTCCTCGTCGCGCTCGATCTCCAGCACGCACGAACCCTCGGTGGCGCGTGCGAGGAAGCCGACCGGGTCGTACTCGTAGCGAATGGTCCCGCTGTTCATGCGGCGCTCGATCATATTGCCGAGCGCGTCGTAGTTGTACTCGGTGACCGCGCCCAGCCCGTCGACCGATCGCACGAGCTGGCCCGCCGCGTCGTAGGCGAACTGCCGCTCACGGCCGTCGAAGTCGCTTTCCGCGATGAGCCTGCCGTCGGCGTCGTAGGTGTAGTTCCAGGTCAGGCCCGCCGGGTCGGTGATCCGGACGAGCTGCAACTCGGTGTCGTACTCGTACGAGGTGCGGGCACCGGTGGCATCGATCTTCGCGACCGGCAGGTCGAACGGGCCGTATTCGAAGCGCGCGTCGGTGCGTTCCACGAGGTTTCCCTCGGCGTCGTAACGCCATTCCTCACGCCGCCCGGACGGGCCGATCCGGCTGGCCTGGCTCCCGTCGACCGTCCAGCCGAAGCGGGTGCCGTCGGCTACCACGCGCGGGCGGCCGAACTGGTCGCGCTCCACCGGGTCAGGCTCGGCGCGCGCCGGTTCTCCCCCGGTCAGCTGGCGATCCTGGGCGAACTCGGTCGCGGCGATTCCGGCTTGCGCGGTGAACAGATCCGGTGCGGTGCCTGGCGGATAGATCCGTCGCCAGGTGCGTTCGGCGGTCTCGACGGTGACGGTCAGCGTGCCGTCGGGCGCGGCGCTGACCTGCGCGCGGCTGCCGTCCGGACGGACGACCGCGGTGAGCAGACCCTCGGCGGTGTACTCGAATCCGGTGGTGCGGCCGAGCGGATCGGTGCGCGACAGCAGCCGGTCGTAACGGTCCCATGTGGACACTGTGGTCGCACCGAGCGGGGTGACGTCCTTGGTCGGCTGCGAGACCTCGTTGAAGTGGAATTCCGTGACGTGGCCCAAAGCGTTGGTGTAGCGGGTGATCCGCTGCTCGCGGTCGTAAGCGAACTCGCCGTCGTACACGCCGCGATCGCCGACTGTGCGGACGCAGCGGCCGTCGGCGTCGTAGATGTAGCGGTACCAGATGCCGTTGCGGTCCTGCCAGCCGGTGATCCGGCCGTCGGAGTCGTAGTCGTACTGTGTTGCCAGGCCGGAGGAATTGAAGACCCGGGCCAGCCTGCCCCGGTCGTCGTAGCCGAAGGTGCGGACCAGCACCGGTTCCTGGCCGTCGCCGAGCACCCGGATCGCGATGACGCGGCCCGCCTCGGCGTCCAGCGCCACGCGGTAGCCCGCGGAGTGGCGGATCAGCCGGGGAGCGCCGCTTCCGTCGTACTCGACGTCCATCCGGTCGCCCTCGGCGTCGGTCGCGCTCAGCAGCGGGAAGATGCCGCCGCGGGCGGGGCCGAAGCGCAATTCCGTGCCCTTGACCGGATCCGCGAGCAGGTACCCGCCGTCGTCGGTCGCGGTCAGCGGACGGCGCGGGCCTTCCATCGGCAGCACCGGCTCTCCGGCGGCCGCCCGCGGGTACACGAGGATCCGGCCGTCCGCCGCGTGGAACCGGACGGCACCGGAGTCTGCTTCGAGCCGCTGGTCCACCGTCGACGTCCAGCTCGGGCCGAACCAGCGGCCGGACCGGTACGACGAGACGTGCAGCCGTTCGAGCACGAGCGGGCTCGGCAGTTCGAGGTCGACGTCCTCGATCAGGACGGAGCCCCGCACGACGTCAACCGGGTCCCCGGCGGTCTTGCACTCGTCCTTGCCGCCCCGGGTGTCGCCCGCTTTCGGATCGTCCTTCGGCGGGGTCTTGCCGGACTCGCCCTGGTTGCCGCTCCGGTCCGACGGCGTCGGCTCCTCGCCTCTTGGCTGCTCGGAGTGGTTGCCCTGCGGTGTGTCCTTCGGCGGCCGGGAATGGTCGCCCTGCGGTTTGGTCTCGCCCTTCGGCGGCCCGGAGTGATCGCCCGAGGCGGTGGTCGAATCCCCGCCCTTTTCGTTCTCCGGCTTGGGTTCGGGCTTGGGCTCCGACTTCGGCTTCGTCTCGATGTTCTTCGGCGCGCCCGACGGCTTGACCTTGCCGCCCTTGATCCCCTTCAACGCCTTCGCCGCGTCCTCGAACAGGACGCCCGCCTTCTTCAGCAGCGGCATCAGCGCCTTGAGCGCGGAGACCAGCTGCTTGGTGATCTTGGCCAGCTGCGCGGCGGTCTTGGCGACGGCGCCGACCACCTGCGGCAGCACCCACGCCATGCCGATCCCGGCGGTGAACAGCACCTGCAGCGCCCAGCTGATCAGGTGCCCGACGAGCTGCGCGATGATGTCGCGCACCAGCATCCGGACGGCCGCGACGACCTCTCCCGCCGTCTTCACCCCGGACGCCGCGCCTTCGGTGCCCTTCTGCGCCGCGCCGAGCAGGTTCGCGACGTCCTTGGTCCGCGCGCGGTAGGAGTCGGCCGCTTCGCCGGTCCAGTTCTGCAGGTCCTTCTCGACGCAGGCGGTCAGGTCCTTGCCGATGCTTTCCAGCTCTTTGGCGACGTTCTGCCACGTCTCGGCCTGCGCCTTGATCTCGTCGGCCTTGCCGGTCAGCGCCTCCAGCGCCTGCTTCAGCGGCCCGACGTGCTCGATCAGCCAGCCGACGCCCGCCGCCAGGATCGACCCGAACGGGTCCATCGCGGTCGACAGCACGTCCAGCGCGACCCCGACCGCCCCCATCGCGATCGACGCCCAGTCGCCGGATTCGATGCCGGACTTCACCATCTCGCCCGATTCGAGCAGCGTGATGCCCGAATACGCCGTGGTCGAATCCTTCGTCTCCGCGATCAACGGGTTGCTCACGCGGAGAACGCTATCCGGGACGGCGAGGGCGTTTTCCGGCCTCGCACGCTAGTTGCCCGTGCATCCACGAAGAGCTGGACGCACGGGCAAGCCTGTCGTGGGGCTCAGGCCTGCGGGGGCTGAGCCTGGTACTGCTGCTGCTGCGCCTGCGCGTACTGCTGCTGCGGGGCCTGCTGTTGTTGTTGCTGCTGCTGCTGAGCACCTTCCGGGACCACGTACACCGCGGTGCCGTACGCGGCGATTTCGCTGGCGGTACCGGCGATCTCGTTGCAGTCGAAGCGCAGCGCGAGCACCGCGTTGGCGCCGTGCTGCATGCCTTCCTGGCACAGCCGGAAGAGAGCTTCGTGGCGCGAGTCGGACAGCAGCTTCGTGAGGCCCTTGAGCTCGCCGCCTCCCATCGCCTTGAACCCGGACCCGATGTTGGAGAACATGTTGCGGCTGCGGACGGTGAGCCCGAAGACCTCGCCGAACACGCGGACCACGCGGTACCCGGGCAGATCGTTCATCGTGGACAGCAGGATCGGGAACTGCGGCTGCTGTTGCGGTGGCGCGGCTTGAGTCATGCGCGGATCGTATCGTCGGCGAGGCGCTCACGCTGTGATTCGCGCGGTCCAGTCCAGATGATGCCGGTATGCCCATCCTCGCCCGCCGCCGACGTCCTTGCCCGCGCTGGCCGCCACGAGCTTCTCCACCCGGGCGCGGCGCAGCCGGTCGTAGGCCGCGAACGCCGCGGGCGCGTCCGGGAGGTCGCGCAGGCACTGGCCGAGCACCACCGCGTCTTCCAGCGCCATCGACGCGCCCTGTCCCGCAGCCGGGGACGCCGCGTGTGCCGCGTCACCGGCCAGCACCATCGACGACGTCGACCACACGCGGGTGGTCGGCAGGTCGTAGGAGTGGCCGCCGTGCACGTCGTCGCCGGTCGCGGCCACGATCGCGGCGCACGGCAGCGGGTCGTCCGCGAACGCGGCGTGGGCGAACTCACGCCAGCCTTCCGGCGTGACAGCGGCGATATCGGCACTCGATCGTTCGGAATCGGGGACACGGGCGAACCAGAACGTCCCGCCGTCCGGGGCGGTGGTGTACCCGAACGCGGCGCTGCTGCCGCGGAGCATCCGGTAGATGCCGGGCGCGGGAGGAAATCCTTCGGCGCGCGTGTAGCCGTAGACGACGGTCAAGCCGGTGAAGCGCGGCGGCTCGGCCTGCGGGTCGATGAGCGTGCGGACCACCGAATGCAGTCCGTCCGCGCCGATGAGCACATCGCCGGACGCGGTGGTGCCGTCCTGGAAGGTCGCGGTGACGCCCTCGGTGGCGGAGACCAGGCGCTTGCCGTGGACGATCTGGACGCCGCGGCGTTCCGCTTCCTGTTGCAGCGCACGGTAAAGCGCGGCACGGGTGAGGGTGCGCGGGCCGTCGAGTTCGCGGTCGAACTCGTGCGCGCCGAGCGTAGTCCCGTCCGGGCCGACGAGTTCCATGCCGGTCGAGGCGAAGGACGCCTCGATCACCGGAGAGTCGGCGTCGATCGCGCGCAACGCGTTCATGCCGTTGTGCATCACCACGAGGAACGCGCCCGCGTCCGCTCCCCCGCTGGGATGCGCCTCGTAGACGACCGGCTCGTGCCCGGCGAGTTGCAATGCCATCGCCGTGACCGTGCCGGCGACTCCGCCGCCGGCGATCAAAATCCGCATCGTGCGCCCCCTGGATACGACCGTGCCGCCGCCACCGTAGCGGGTGGCGGCGGCACGAAACCAGAGATCAGGCGCGCTGCGCGACCGCGAGCCGCACGCAGACGGCGAGGGCGCGGACGGCCTCCTCCACCTCGGCCAGCGCGGGGAAGGTCGGCGCGATGCGGATGACCGCGTCGGCCGGGTCGTCGCCGTGCGGATGGGTGGCCCCGGCCGGGGTCAGCGCGACGCCCGCCTCCTTGGCCAGCCGCACGACCTCCTTCGCGGTGCCCTCGGGCACAGTGAGCGAGATGAAGTAGCCGCCGGTCGGCTTGGTCCAGGTCGCCACGTCGCCCAGCTCCTCGGAGAGGATGCGCTCGACGGCGGCGAACTTGGGCGCGATCAGCTCGGCGTGCTTGCGCATGAGCGCGCGGACGCCGTCGGCGTCCTTGAGGAACAGCGCGTGGCGCAGCTGGTTGACCTTGTCCGGGCCGATCGTGCGCTTGCCGAGCACGCTCTGCCACCAGGCGAGGTTGGCCTCGGACGCGCCGAAGAACCCGACGCCGGCCCCGGCGAAGGTGATCTTCGAGGTGGAGCCGAACACGAACGCGCGGTCCGCGTTACCGGCCTCGGCGCAGAGGGCGAGGAGGTCGGCCAGCTCCGGCTCGTCGTCGGTGAGGTGGTGCACCGCGTAGGCGTTGTCCCAGATGATCCGGAAGTCCGGCGCGGCGGTCGGCATCGCGGCGAGCCGCCCGGCGGTCTCGGCGCTGAAGGTGACGCCGGTCGGGTTGGAGTACTTCGGCACGCACCAGATGCCCTTGACCGCGGCGTCCTCGGCGACGAGGCGCTCGACGACGTCCATGTCCGGGCCGGTCTCGGTCATCGGCACCGGGATCAGCTCGATGCCGAACCGCTCGGCGAGCGCGAAGTGCCGGTCGTAGCCGGGCACCGGGCACAGCATCGCGATCCGGGGCTCGTCGGCCCAGCGGCGCACGGCGCCCGGCAGGGTGCTGAGCATCGCCTGCGCGATGGTGTCGTGCATCAGCTCCAGGCTGGAGTTGCCCGCGGCGAACAGCTGCTCGACCGGCACCTGCAGCGCACCGGCGAAGATGCGGCGCAGCTCCGGCAGTCCCTTGAGCCCGCCGTAGTTGCGGGTGTCGGTGCCGTCCTCGGCCTTGTACTGGCCGTTCGGCAGCGTCAGGAGATCTGCGGAGAGGTCGAGCTGCCGGGGCGACGGCTTGCCGCGGGTGATGTCCAGGGACAGGCCGCGCTCGACCAGCGCAGCGTAGTCGCGACGGGCGGTGTCGACGTCGACAGGAGCTGTGGTCATACCACCACGCTAAACCGCTCGCGCAAGCCAGTTCGGGTGACCCCCGGCTCGCGTGGGCTAGCGTGGGGCGCGTGCGGTACCTGGTGCATGCCGAGCAACGGCAGTTCTCCTTGCGGGACAAGGACGCCTGGCGTCCCGGCGACGGCGGATGGACCGACGAGGCGGTGTCCGCGCACCGCGTGGCCGTAGAGCCGTCGTCGCTCTCCGTGGCGACCGCGCGCTCCGATTGGGTCGAGGTCGACGTGTCGGTCGGCGTGGCGGCGCCCCCGGTGCGGCCGGACGCGTCCCACGTCGTGGAAGCCGACCTCGACGTCCCCGGCGGCGAGGCGACGCTGGCCGGTCCCGCCGACTACGCCCGGCAGGAGCACCGGATCGCGGTCCCGCCCGGCCGGTACCGAGTCCGAGTGTCCTATGTGGAAAGCGGTCCGCCGGCCGCCGAATGGCACGACCACGAGTTCGGCGAGCACTTCCGGTACGTGCTGGACCTGTGGCCGTCCGCCGAAGCCGCCCCGGTCGCGGTGCTGCGCCAGGGCGCCGGGGTCTGGGACGGCTGATATTCCGTTGGCGGCGCGCGGCCGCGGACGGCAGACTCGGCGGCATGCAGTGGATCACCACCGAGATCGGCGAAGAGTTC
Source organism: Amycolatopsis circi (assembly GCF_003385235.1). Classification (GTDB taxonomy): domain Bacteria; phylum Actinomycetota; class Actinomycetes; order Mycobacteriales; family Pseudonocardiaceae; genus Amycolatopsis; species Amycolatopsis circi. Next base: position 42,976 of record NZ_PQIA01000043.1, read on the forward strand.
GTGCGCGGTGCACTCGAGCTGGAACGCACGCCGCAAGGCTTGCTGCCGCACCGGCTGACCGCACGGGCGCGAGCGCAGAACACCGACAGCAGGGTCGCGATGGCGGAGTCCCAGCCGTCCGGCGTCCGGCTGGCGTTCCGCACCGAGTCGACCGCCATCGAGCTGGACACCCACCGCACGAAGGTCGGCTATGTCGGCGTGCCGCCGCTGCCGGACGGCAACTACGACCTCGTCCTGAACGGCAAGCTGGCCGGCTCCGCGACGGTCTCCGGCGGCGACGAACTGATCCTCGACATGATGACCGGCACCGGCGAAACCCGCCCCGGCCCGCCCGGCACGGTCCGGTTCTCCGACCTGCCTTCGGGGGTCAAGGACGTCGAGATCTGGTTGCCGTACAACGAAACCACCAGCTTGGTCGCGCTTCGTACCACTGCTCCGGTCTCTCCGCTGCCACCCGCTCGACGGGTCTGGCTGCATCACGGCAGTTCGATCAGCCACGGCACGGGTGCGGCAGGCCCGTCCCAGACATGGGCCGCGCTGGCCGCCGCAACCGCCGGGGTGGACCTGATCAACCTGGGCTTCAGCGGGAGTGCACTGCTGGACCCGTTCACTGCGAGGGCTCTTCGTGACACGCCCGCGGATCTGATCAGCGTGAAGCTGGGAATCAACGTCGTGAACGCCGACCTGATGCGATTGCGCGCTTTCGGCCCGGCGGTGCACGGGTTTTTGGACACGATCCGGGAGGGGCATCCGGACGTTCCGCTGGTGGTGATCTCGCCTTGGCTGTGCCCGATCCACGAGGACACGCCAGGCCCGGGCGCGCCGGACTTCAGCGCCGGAACGCTCCGGTTCAAGGCGACTGGGGATCCGGCTTCCGTGGCCGAGGGAAAGCTGACGTTGAAGGTGATCCGGGAGGAGCTGGCACGGATCGTGACGGCCCGGGAGGATCCGGCGTTGTCTTACGTGGACGGGCTTTCGCTGTATGGGGAAGGGGATTTCGCCGCGCACCCGCTGCCCGACGCGCTGCATCCGGACGCGGCTACGCATCGGTTCGCCGGGGAACGGTTCGCTAAGCAGGTCTTTGGGCCTGGCGGTCCGTTCGCGACCTGACGGCCCCGGCTGCTAACTTCCGCCTCATGGCGGACCACACTCTCCGGGCGAAGCTGACCGACTCCGACAGCGGTGTTCTTCTCTTCGGCATCACCCCGCCCCGCCTCAGCACCTCGCCCGAGCGGATCCGGGAGATCACCGCCGCCACCCTCGCGCGGCTGAGCGACCTCGACGTCGACGGCCTCGCCCTCTACGACATCGACGACGAGAGCGACCGCAACCCCGAGGAGCGGCCGTTCCCCTACCTGCCGACCCTCGACCCGGTCGCCTATCACTCGGACTATCTCAGCGAGTGGGACCGTCCGGCGGTGATCTACCGGTGCGTCGGCAAATACCCCGGGGCTGAGCTGCGCGACTGGCTGCAGACCGCCGACCCCGAGCGGGTGCTGTCCGTCTTCGTCGGGGCGTCCTCGAAGGGCAAAGAGGTCCACACCCGCCTGTCCGAGGCTCAGGCGCTGCGCCGCGAAGTCCGCCCGGACCTGCTGCTCGGCGGCGTCGCCATCACCGAACGGCCCGACGAGCACCTCCGGCTGATCGCCAAGCAACAGGCTGGCTGCGCGTACTTCATCTCGCAGGTGATCTACAGCACCGACGCCGCCAAGAGCATGGTCTCCGACTACTTCTACGCCTGCCGCGAGCAGCAGCTCGAACCCAAGCCGGTCCTGTTCACCCTCTCGGTCTGCGGCTCGGCGAAAACGCTGGCGTTCCTCAAGTGGCTCGGCGTGCACGTCCCCCGCTGGCTGGAGAACTCCCTGCGCCACGCGGACGACACGCTGGCCGAGTCGTACGAGCAGTGCCTGGCTAACGCCCGCGAACTGGCTGCTTTCTGCCGCAAGCTCGGCATGCCGTTCGGTTTCCTCGTGGAGAGCGTGTCCATCCGCAAGGTCGAGATCGAGGCGTCGGTCGCCCTCGCGCGGGAGGTCAGCGAACTGCTCGGCCGGACGGTTACAGCGGATCCAGCGCGGTGATCTTCCACTGCCCGTCGGTGCGATGCGCAGTCACGGACAACTGCCCCACCGACGACTGAGGCGCACCACCCCCGGGCAGGATCGTTTGCTGGTCAAGGAAAAGCAGCAGACTCGCGTCATCGCCATGCAAGGAGCGGACCCCGATCGCGCGCACTGTCGTCGTCCGAACCAGCTTTTCGCTCGCCGCACGTTGCCGGGCCGCAGCGAACTGGCTTTGATACTGGCTCACCGCCGAGCCTGTGAGGACATCGCCCGCGGCGCGAGCGGTGCGGTCCAGGTTCGCGTAGTCGTAAGAGAAAGCCGCCTTGACCGCGGCGCTGACCTGGTCGGTGACCTGCGACGTCGCCGCGGGGTCGACCATCGCTTCGTCGTCCTCGGGTTGCAGCAGCGACGCCTGCACGCCGAACCACACCGCGCACGCCAGTGCGATCGCGGCCACGCCAGCGGCGATCGTCCGTCGGTTCACGAGCCCACCGCCTGGACAGCGCCGATCTTCCACGCATCGCCGTCGCGCGCGAAGTCCACGGCCAAACGCGCCTGTTTCGCCGAGGGAGCGCCATCGCCGGTGCTCACGCGAACGTTCAGGACTGCGATCAGCCTTGCCGTGCCTGCCGAAGGATCCAGGTCGGTGACAGCGGCTTGCACCAGCGAAGCTGTCGACACGATCTTGGCGCGCTTGGCGCGGTCGATCTGCATCTGCCGGTCGCCGGACAGATCTTTGCCGTATTGCCCGGTCGTCGCGGCGATCCAGCGGTCCACGTCGGCCGCGCTCGTGCGGTAGTCGATCGTGTTGAGCGTGACCAGACTCGTGCTCGCGGCGGCCAGCACGGCGTCCCGGGCCCGGCCGCGGGCGAGGCTGTCGTCCTGGGCCGCGCTCCACCACGACCAGCCGAACCACGCGGCGGCCAGCACCGCGACCACGGTCAGTGCAGTCAGCACCCGCGCAGTCAGGAAGGGCTGCCCAGCAACAACCTCGTCGTCAGTTTCCGCAGTATCAACAGCCATCACGAACCGCCCAGCAACGCGCCGAGTCCGCCCTTCAGCGGCGCGGTCAGCTGTCCCAGCAGACCCGGCAACTGCTGCTGCGAACCCTGGTCCGAGGGCGCGGAAGCCTTGGGCGCGGCCGGAATCGCGGGCGGCTTCCCCGCGTACGGCGCGTTCTGCGCACCCCGGACCTCAGTCGGGCTGCCGGGAGGCTCCGCGCAGTAAGCGTTCATGTTGACCGGCGCGTCGCTCGTGTCGTTGGCCGGACGCTGTTTCGTGCCCTCGTACCCCTTCGTGCACGAATGCGGGTCGAAGAAGTTGAACACCACGCCCAGATGTCCGGTGCCGTCCGGCGAGGTCGACGGCGAGAACGCCGAGATCACCGGGTACGCCACCAAAAGTTCCTCGATGGCGTCCTTCCGCATCGAGGTGACCTGCGCGGTGGTGAGCGAGTTCGCGAACAGCACCCCAAGATCGGTTCCGGACGTGGCAAGCACATCGCTGATCTGCCGACTCAACTGGGGAGCCTCGTCGATCACCTTGCGGATAGCCGGATCCGAAGATTTCAGCTGCCCGGCGATCGTCTTCAGCCCGGACGCGAACGCCGTGATGTTCTGCGCCTGCCGCTCCTGCGTGGCGAAGACCGTGCGCGAATTCGCCAGCAACCCCTGCGTGTCCGGCACGTACTGGGCGGCCGTCGCGGTCAAAGAACTGGTGCTGTCCAACAGTTTCTGCAGCTGCGGTCCCGACCCGGCGAAGGCGTCGTACGTCTCGTCCACGACGGTCTTCAACGACTCCGGATGGACGCTCGCGACCAGGCCGTCGAGGTGCGTCAGCACGGAATCCGGCGTCGCGGGCAGCGACGTGCGGTCCTGCGTGATCACCGCGCCGTCCTCCAGGTACGGGCCGGATTCGCGGTCCGGCAGCAGGTCCACGAACTGCTCCCCCACCGCCGACCGGTTCGCGACCTGCGCGTGCAGCGCGGACGGGATGTCCGGGCCGCCGGAGTCGATGTCGAGGCGGACGTCGATGCCCTGCGGGGTGAGCGTCATGGCCCCGACCCGGCCGACGGTGACGCCGCGGTAGGCGACCTCGGAGTTCACGAAAACCCCGCCGGAGTCGGCGAGCTTGAGCGTCACGTGATAGCCGCGGTTGCCGAAAATCCGGTCGAGACCGGCGTAATGCCCGCCCGCGTACGCGACCGAAACGATGGCGATCGCGAAGAACACCAGCAGCTGGATCCGGACTTTGCGCGTGTTCATCAGCCGCCTCCCACCAGACCGCCGAGCAACCCGCCCAGCACCCCGCCGTAACCCGGTTTCGCCCCGCCCGTGGCCGGGGTGTTGGGCAGCGGCAACGGCAGCTGCGGCAACTGCGGCGTCCCTTGACCGGCGGCGGGCGGAGTGCCGCCGGTCGCCGGAGTCATCGGCAGCTGGAACGGCGGCTGCGAGGAGTTGGTGAAGTTCTGCACCAGCTTGTCGAGATCGAGGTTGATCCGCGCGTCGACGTTCGCGTAGTCGCCCTTGATCACGTTGCCCGCGTAGTCCGGGAACGGGTAGGTGAGCAGGATCCGCAGCGCGTTCGGCAGGTCCTTGCCCGCCGCGCTGAGCTGGCGCAGCGTCGGCTCCAGCGCCTTGAGGTTCGCGACGAGCTGGTCCCGGCTGCGGTTCACCGTGTCCACCGCGACCCCGGACAGCTTGTTCAGCGCGGTCAGCATCCCCACCAGCTGGTCGCGCTGGTCGGCGACGATCTTCAGCCCCGGCGCGAGTTTGTCCAGCGCGGTGGCGAGGTTCTGCTTCTGCCCGACGAGCGTGGTCGACAGCTTGTCCAGCCCGTCGATCGCGCGCAGGATCTCGCCCTTGTGCCCGTCCAGCTGGGTGGCCAGTTCGTCCACTCGGGACAGCAGCGCGCGCATCTGCGGTTCGTTGCCGGACAGCGCGTCGTTGAGTTCGTGGCTGATGTTCTGCAGCTGGTCGACGCCGCCGCCGTTGAGCAGCAACGACAACGCGCCCAGCACCTCTTCGATCTCCGGGTTGCGGTTCGTGCGCCCGAGCGGAATCTGCGCCCCGTCGGCGAGCTTGCCCGCGGGCTTCTCCGCGGTCGGCGCGCTCAGCTGCACGAACTTCTCGCCGAGCAGGCTGGATTGCCGCAGTTCGGCGCGCGCGTTGGCGGGCAGCTGGACGTCGCCGTTGACCGTCATCGACACGAGCGCGGACCGGGTGTCCGGGGTGAGCGCGATCCGGTCGATCCGGCCGACCGCGACGTCGTTCACCTTCACGTTCGCCTGCGGCACCAGGTCCAGCACGTCGGTGAACAGCGCGGTGACGTGGTACGGATGGTCGCCGACGTCCGGGCCGCCGGGCAACGGCGTCGAGTACAGCCCGTTGAACCCGCCGTCGCTGCACCCGGCGAGCACCAGCACTCCGGCGAGCACGCCCGCCAGCCGTTTGCGGAGGCGTTTCACTTGGCGCCTCCGGGTTTCTGCGTCATCACGTCCGACAGCGGCAGCGGAAACGGCGGCAACTGGCCGTTCTGCAGCGAGTTCAACGCCTGCGGGATGGACGGCAGCTTGAGCGTGCCGTCGAGGACCGGCGCGAGCTTCTTGCAGATGTTGCCGAGCGTGTCCGGAAGCGGCTTCGGCGTGCCCGCGCTGATCAACCGGCAGATGGTGAGGATCGGCGGGTTCGTGATCTCGTTCAGGTTGTCGCGCACCGCGATCGTGCCGGACGCCGCGTCGTAGGTGTTGATGAAGTTCGTCGCCCCGGTCGGCGCGATGTCGAGCACCTCGGCGAGGGAGGCCCGCTGGTCCACCAGCACCTTGGTGAGCGACGCCAGTTTGGCCACATTGGACGAAAGCCCGTTTTTGTTGTCCGCCACGAACTGTTTCACGTCACCGAGCGACGTGGACAGCGAATCGAGCGCGGCCCCGACGTCGTGCGAATCGTCGGCGAGGAACCCGCTGACGTCCGCGAGCCGCTGGTAGAACTCGTTCAGCTGACTGTCGCTTTGGGACAGCGCGGAGGTGAAGGAGTTCAGGTTCTTCACCGTGGAGAACAGGTCGTCCTTCGAATCGTCGAGCGTGCCGGCCAGATCGGCGAGCCTGCTGACGGTCGAGTTCAGGTCCTTGCCGTTGCCCTTGAGGTTGGCCGCGGCCGTGTCCAGCAGGTCGGACAACGCGCCGTTTTTGTTGGCCCCGTTGGGTCCGAGCGCGGTGGACAGCTTGTCGAGGCTCGCGTAGAGGTCGTCCAGTTCGACCGGCGTCGCGGTTTTGTCGCGCGCCAGCACGGTTCCGCTCGCGAGCGTCGGACCGCTGTCGTACGACGGGGTCAGCTGCACGTACCGGTCGCTCACCAGGCTCGGCGAAACGACCACCGCGCCGACGTCCTTCGGGATCGGGACGTCGTCGTTGACCTTCATGTCCACGCGCACCGCCTGGCCTTCCGGCGTCACCGCGGTGACCTCGCCGACCGCCACGCCCAGCACGCGCACGGACGAACCGGCGTACAGGCCGACGGTCTTCCCGAAGTACGCCGAGATCTTCGTCCCGCCGGTGTCGCGCAGCACCAGGTAGATGCCCGCGGTGAGCAGGAGGGCCGCCACGCAGGCGAGGGAGAGCCAGGTGAGGAGGGAGCGGCGGGGCTTGGTGTCTACGGTCATGACAGGGCCCCCTTGGGGTCTCGTGAGTGTTTATGCCGGTTAGAACCGGCATAAACACTCACCACGAGCCGAACGTTCACCGTCCACCCACCCCCTGGTCCGGCGCGGAGATCGGCGGCGTGCAGCCCTCCGGGTTGATCGAGATTCCGCCCGCCGTGATCGTCGGCGGCAGCAACCCGCACAGGTACCCCTCGAACCAGCGCCCGTTGCCGGTCGCGTTCGCGCCGACCCGGGCGAACGGGGCCATCAGCTGCAGGCTCCGCTCGAGGTTGCCCTGGTTGCGCTGCAGCACGTCGGTGACCTTCCCGAGCGCGGCGAGCGTCGGCCCGATCTGCGTGCGGTTGTCCGCGACCAGCCCGGACAACTGCTTCGAGATCTCCTGCGTGCCCTTGAGCAGCGTGCTGATCTGCTCGCGGCGCTGCTGCAGTTCGGTCAGCAACAGGTTGCCGTCGCTGATCACCTGCTGCAGCTGGGCGTTCCGGTCGGACAGCGTCTTCGAGATCTTGCTCGTGTTGGACAGCAGCGCGTGCAGGTCGGCGTCGCGCGAGGACACCGTCTTCGACAACGCCGACAGCCCGGACAGCGTGTCCTTCAAGTACTGCGGACTGTCCTTGAGGGAATCCGACAGCGCGGTGAAGCTCTGCGCGAGCTGTTTCGTGTCGATGTCGCCGACCGTGGTGGACAGCTGGTTGAACGCGTCCTGCAGCTCGAACGGCGTCCGCGTGCGCTGCACCGGGATCGTGTCGCCGGGCGACTGCGTGCCGCCGCCTTTCGTGTCCAGCGCGAGGTACTTCTCCCCCAGCAGCGTCTTGATCTCGATCGACGCCGTGGACGCGTCGCCGACCCGCACGCCCTTCACCCGGAACTTCACGAGCACCTGTTTGTGCCCCAGTTCCACCGAAGTCACCTGCCCGACCTTGACGCCGGCCACCTGCACCTCGTTGTCCGGCGCGAGCCCGGCGGACTCGGCGAACGCCGCGGTGTAGGTGGTGCCGTTGCCGAACATCGGGATGCTGTCGGAAAAGTACGTCACCGCGGTGATCAGCACGATGAGCACGAGCGCCACCGCGCCGACGCTGGCTTGGTTCCGGTCTTTGAGTCGCTTCACGGGCCACACCTCGGCGCGCGTTCAGTGCCGGGAACCGGAACAATCGGCAGCGTCACGTCCAGCGAGGAAATGCCTATGGTGCCTTCGATCCCGCACAGGTAGTAGTTGAACCAGCTGCCGTAGCTCAGGGTCCGGGTGAACTTCTCCAGGTTGCCCGGCAGCACCTGCAGCAGGTGCTCGATGAGCGGCTGCGAATCGTTGAGGTTGTTCGACAGCTTCCCGAGCTGGGCCACGTCCTGCTGCACGGCGGGACGGGCGTCCGCGAGCAGACCGGCGGTCGCGTTGGTGAGGTCGCCGAGCGCGCCCACCGCGTCGCCGATCGGCTTGCGCTGCTCGGCCAGCCCGCTCACCAGCCGCTGCGTCTGGTCGACGAGGTCGCCCAGCTGCGGGCCGCGTGCGTTGACCGTGCTGAGCACCTGGTTGAGGTTGTCGATGACCTGCCCGATCACCTTGTCCTTGCCCGCGATCGCCGACGTGATCGACGCCGTGTGCGACAGCAGGCTGGTGATCGTGCCGCCCTCGCCCTGGAACACCTGCACGATCTCGGCGGAAAGCTGGTTGACCTCCTTCGGGTCCAGCGCCTTGAACAGCGGCTTGAACCCGTTGAACAGCACGGTCAGGTTGAGCGCCGGTTTGGTCCGCTCCGGCGGGATCGTGTCGCCGGGAGACAGCAGGTCGCCGCCGCTGACGTCGGTGCCGAGCGAGAGGTAGCGCTGGCCGACGAGGTTGCGGTACTTGATGGTCGCGGTGGCGAGCGAGGGCAGCTTGTACGCCGATTCGACGAGGAACCGGACCTCGGCGTAGTTCTGCTCGCCCTGGTCGACCCCGATCGTCTCGACCTGGCCGACCTTCACCCCGGAAATCCGCACGTCGTCGCCGGCCTGCAGCCCGGACGCGTCGGTGAACTTCGCGACGTAGGACGCGGTGTTGCCGAAGTTCGTGTTCGCGATCGTGGTGGCGAGGACCCCGGTGAGCAGCACGGTGACCACGGCGAAGATGCCGATCTTGATCAGCGCGGGAACGAACGACCTCATTTCAGCTCCACCTCCGCCCCGCGGTACAGCGGCCCGACCAGCAGCCCCGACCAGCCCGGAACGTTGTCCGGCGTGGTGTTCAGCGTCGGCGAAATCAGTAGGTCGAGCAGCTTCTGCTCGTCGGCCGACCCGACGATGCTCGGCGCGCCGCCGGTCGAGCCGGACCCGCCGGGCAGCGGGCCGTTGGTGATGTCGCCGGGGAGCGTGCCGTCCGGATTGTGCGGCGGGGCGGGTTTGGTCGTCCCGTCCTTCACCGCGCCGTCGGGCGGATACTGCGGCCAGTGCCCGGGTTTCGGCACCTGCGGATAGCAGCGCGGGCCGCGTTTGTCGTCGTACTTCGGCTCGTCGACGCCGGGCAGGTATTTGCCGCGGCTCGCCGAGAACTCGATCGTCACGCGGCTGACCTCCGGATGCGCGGTGCCCTTGCCGAACGCCAGCTCCGCGTTCGGCACCGTCCCGGCCAGCTGTTTGAACAGGCACGGGTATTCCGGCGCGTACTTCGCGAGCACGTCGAGCGTGGGCTGCACCGCGGTGGTGAGGCGGATGATGTTGTCCTTGTTGACTTCCAGGAAGCGCGTCAGGTCGGTGGCGGTGCCGGTGACCGAGGAGTACAGGTCGGTCAGCCCGCGCTGTTTCTCCACGATGGTCTGCGTCGTCGTGGTGAGGTCCGCCAGTGCCTGCAACGCGTCCGGCGCGGCTTTGTCGTAGATGCCGGAAACGTTGGCCAGCCCGGTGATGTCGGCCTTGAGATCGGGCAGCGACGGGTTGAGCTTACCGAGATAGTCCGACAGCTGTGTGAGCGTCTCGCCGAGCTTCTTGCCGCGCCCGTCGAGCGCGGTGGACACGGCGTTGAGCGTGCTCGAAAGCTTCTCCGGCTGCACCGCCTGCAGCAGCGGCATGACGTGGTTGAGCACCTGCTCCAGCTCGATCGCGGTGCTGCTGCGGTCCTGCGGGATGACGTCGCCCGCCTTGATCGGCCGCTGCGCCTGCTCGGGCAGCTGGAGCGCGACATACCGTTCGCCGAACAGGGTTTTCGGCAGCAGCCGCGCCGAAACGTTCGACGGGATCACGTCGGTCTTGTCCGGCTGCAGCGCCAGTTCCAGCTCCGCGTGGTCGCCGACCGGCCGCACGTCGCGGATCTCGCCGACGAGCATCCCGCGCACCTTCACGTCGCCGCCGACGCGCAATTGGCTGCCGACGTGGTCGGTCTCCAGCTTCACGAGCGTGACCGGCGTGAACACCTTGCGGTACGCGGCGATCGTGGTGGTGAAGAACAACGCGGCTACGACCAGGAAGATCAGGCCCAGCAGCTGGTACTGGAGCCGTCTGCGCAACTCTCGACGGGTACTCATCCGGATATCCGCACTGTCGTGTTCGCGCCCCAGATCGCGAGGCTCAGGAAGAAGTCCAGCACCGAGATCAGCACGATCGACGTCCGCACCGCGCGGCCCACCGCGATGCCCACCCCGGCCGGCCCGCCGGAGGCGGTATAGCCGTAATAGCAATGGGAAAGGATCACCAGCACGCTGAACACGATCACCTTGGCGAACGACCACAGCACGTCCTCCGGCGGGAGGAACAGCGTGAAGTAATGGTCGTAGGTTCCCGCGGACTGGCCGTAGAGCCAGATGGTGATCTGCCGCGACGCGAGATACGAGGACAGCAGGCCCACCGCGTACAGCGGGATCACCGCGGTGACGCCGGCGAGCACGCGCGTGGTGACGAGGTACGGCATGCTCGGCACGGCCATCACTTCGAGCGCGTCGATCTCCTCGGAGATCCGCATCGCGCCGAGCTGGGCGGTGAAACCGCAGCCGACGGTGGCCGACAGCGCGAGCCCTGCCGACAGCGGCGCGACCTCGCGGGTGTTGAAGTAGGCCGAAATGAACCCGGTGAGCGCGGCGGTGCCGAGCTGGTTCAGCGCCGAATATCCCTGCAGGCCCACGATGAGGCCGGTGAACAGCGTCATCCCGATCATCACGCCGAGCGTCCCGCCGATCACCGCGAGACCGCCGGTGCCGAAGCAGACCTCGGTGAGCAGCCGCGTGGTTTCGCGGCCGTAGCGGCGGATCGTGCGCGGCGACCAGGCGAGCGCCCGGCCGTAGAACGACAGCTGTTTCCCGAGTCCTTCGAGACTCGCGCCAGGGCGCGCGATGATCTCCAGCGTCCGGTCGGACGCGCGCGTCTGCTCGATCGGTTCGGCGGTCATGTCACAACGCCTTCGGGGGCACGACTTTGAGGTACACGGCGGTCAGCACGACGTTGATCAGGAACAGCAGCAGGAAGGTGATCACCACCGCCTGGTTCACCGCGTCGCCGACGCCCTTCGGCCCGCCGGACGGGTTCAGCCCGCGGAAGGCGGCGACCACCCCGGCCACGAAGCCGTACAGGAACGCCTTGATCTCGCTGATCCAGAGGTCCGGCACCTGCGCGAGCGCGTTGAAGCTGGCCAGGTACGCGCCGGGCGTGCCGCCTTGCAGGACCACGTTGAAGAAGTAGCCGCCGAGCACGCCGACCACGCTGACCAGGCCGTTGAGCAGCACCGACACCACGATCGCGGCGAGCACCCTCGGCACCACGATGCGCTGGATCGGGTTGACGCCGAGCACTTCCATCGCGTCGATCTCTTCGCGGATCTTGCGCGCGCCGATATCGGCACAGACCGCGCTTCCGCCCGCCCCGGCCACCAGCAGCGCGGTGATCAGCGGGGCCGCCTGCTGCACGATGGCGAGCGCGCTGGCCGCGCCGGTGAACGACTGCGCGCCGATCTGCGTGGTCAGCGAACCCAGCTGCAGCGCGATGACCGCGCCGAACGGGATCGCGACCAGCGCCGTCGGCAAAATGGTCACGCTCGCGAAGAACCAGCACTGCTGGATCCATTCGCGGAACTGGAACGGACGCTTGAAAATCGCCCGCAGGACCTCCCAGGACAGCGTGGCGAGCCTGCCGGCCTGGGTCAGCGCCGCGGTGCCCGGGAGAGTGACTGAGCCGCTTGCGCCCACCACACCTCCCAGTAGTCACCCCCGAGTCTTGCCCATCCCCGCCCGCCGATTTCGGTTAGCGGTGTTCACTCCCGTCGCTTCAGCCCCCAGCCGTCACCCTAGGCGCAGCAGCACCGGCAGTGCTCACTCCATCCATGCCCCCGCCGCCGCCCTCAGCGGAGGAGCTTCGCTCCACAATCACAACTTCAACGCGTGCGTGGCGGTCGCCCCGCCGTCGGCGACGAACTCGCTGCCGGTGCAATACGAACTCTCGTCGCTGCCGAGGAACACCAGCAGCGGCGCGATCTCGTCGGCCCGGCCGACCCGGCCGAGCGCGACCTTCTTGCCCACCCAGGACACGTCCACGTCCGCGCCCGCCGCGTCGGACACCATCTTCGTGTCGATCATGCCCGGATGCACCGAGTTGACCCGGATCCCGCGCGCACCCAGTTCCAGCGCGGCGACCTTGGTCATCCCGCGGATCGCGAACTTGGTCGCGGTGTAGGCGACGAGGAACGGCATCCCGGCCAGACCCTCCACAGAGGACACGTTGACGATGGAGCCGCCGCCGGCCCCCGCCATGGGTTCAACGACCGAGCGCATGCCGAGAAACGCCCCGATCTGGTTGATCCGCACGACGCGTTCGTATTCGGCGAGCGGCGTCTTCGCGAGTTCCGAAAAGTACAGCACCCCGGCGTTGTTGACCAGCACCGTCGGCGGTCCGAATTCCGTCACCGTGCGGTCGACCGCGGCCGTCCAACCGTCCTCGTCGCTCACGTCGAGATGGCAGAACACGGCCGATTCGCCGAGTTCGGCGGCCAGCTCCTCGCCTTCGTCGTCGAGGACGTCGGCGATCACCACCTGCGCGCCTTGCGCGACGAACGCGCGCGCGGCCGCCGCGCCCTGGCCGCGTGCCGCTCCGGTGATCAGGGCGACCTTGCCGGCCATTCGGTGCTCGGTCATGCGTCCTCCGGGGTCAGGGCAGCGAAAGCAGATCGGTCGCGGCGAACATCCGCTCCGGGTCCCGGCCGGCGAAGTGCGCGCCGACGGTTTCGGCGAGTTCGCCGGTGGTCCAGGCGCCGTTCGCGGTGTCGAACCGCTCCTCCACCGTCGGCGGAGCCAGCAACGCGACCATGCCGCCGTGGACGACGAAAACCTGGCCGTTGATCGCGTCCGCGTCCGGTGACGCGAGGAATGCGACAAACGGAGCAACGTGCTCTACCGACAACGGATCGAGCCCGTCGGCGGGTGCTTCGCCGAAGACATCCGCGGTCATCGCGGTGCGGGCGCGCGGGCAGATCGTGTTGGCGCGCACGCCGTATTTCGCGAGCCCGCGCGCCGCGGACATGGTGAGCGCCGCGATGCCCGCCTTGGCCGCCGAGTAGTTCGGCTGGCCGGGCGAACCGACCAGAAACGCCTCGGACGCGGTGTTCACCAGCCGGCCGTACACCGGCTGTCCCTCCATTTTGGAGCGATCGCGCCAATACGCGGCGGCGTTGCGGGACAGCAGGAAATGCCCGCGCAGGTGCACCGCGATGACCTTGTCCCAGTCCTCGTCGGACATCGAGAACAGCATCCGGTCGCGGAGCACGCCCGCGTTGTTCACGACAATGTCGAGGCTGCCGAAGTGGTCCACCGCGGCCGACAGCAGTTCCTTCGCGGTTTCGGCCGAGGAGACGTCTCCGGCCACCGCGAGCGCCTTGCCGCCGTGCTTTTCGATCTCGGCCACGACGTCCGTCGCTTCGCCGATGTCGTTGACCACGACGGACGCGCCTTCGCGGGCCAGCGCGAGCGCCTCGGCCCGGCCGAGCCCGGCTCCGGCCCCGGTGACGACAGCGACCTTGCCCTCGAGAGTCATCGAACCGCCTCAGCCCGGTCGTCGTTCGTGTTCCCTGCGGCCGATTTCACCCGCGAGCCTCCTCGTCGAAGCCTGCCTGACGAAGCACAGACTAGAATCTGTTCTCGTTTTGAGCAAGCCCCGATCAACCGGTCGTGAACAGGGCGTTCTTCGGGCAGTTCGTCACCGCTTGCGAAACACGTTCTACTTCGTCCTCCGGAACCGGTCCGATCACCAGGTTCTCGTCGTCGTCGAGATCGAAGACCTCCGGCGCGAACCCCACGCACACCGCGTTGGCCTCGCACAGCGTCCGGTCGACACTGACCTCCATGCTTCCTCCCGCTCGCCGCTCCTGGTACAACTAGAACAGGTTCTAGCTTACCGCCGGGGCCCGGTACGACACCACAACGAGACCGGCGGGGTGGAGGTGACGGGTGCGGATCGACTATACGAGCGAGCAGCAGGCACTGGCCGCTGAGCTGCGGGAATATTTCGCCGAACTGATGACTCCGGCGCGGCGGGAAAGTCTCGCCGCGCCTGGTGGCGAGTACGGCGACGGCTTGGCGTACAAGGAAATCGTCCGGCAGCTCGGCAAGGACGGCTGGCTCGCGCTCGGCTGGCCGCGCGAGTACGGCGGCCAGGACCGGAGCATGCTCGACCAGCTGGTCTTCACCGACGAGGCGGCGGTCGCCGGGGTGCCGGTGCCGTTCCTGACGGTGAACACGGTCGGCCCGACGATCATGCGGTTCGGGACGCCGGATCAGAAGGCGTTCTACCTGCCGAAGATCGCCGCCGGCGAGCTGCATTTCGCGATCGGCTACTCCGAGCCGGGCGCGGGCACGGACCTCGCCTCGCTGCGCACGCGGGCTACCCGCGACGGCGACGAATACGTGGTCAACGGGCAGAAAATGTGGACCAGCCTGATCGAGTACGCCGACTACGTGTGGCTCGCCGCGCGCACCGATCCGGAGGCGCGCAAGCACAAGGGCCTGTCGATCCTGATCGTGCCGACCTCCGCGCCGGGCTTTTCCTGGACGAAGGTGCACACGGTCGCCGGGCCTGGCACCAGCGCGACCTACTACGACGACATCCGCGTGCCGGTCACGTCGCGGGTCGCCGAGGAGAACGCGGGCTGGCCGCTGATCACCAACCAGCTCAACCACGAACGCGTCGCGCTCACCTCCGCCGCGCCCGTGCGGAAAGCGCTGGCCGACGTCGTGGAATGGGCTCGCGCGGAGTCGCTGACCGACCGCGAATGGGTCCGGACGCACCTCGCGCGCGTGCACGCCTACGCCGAGTACCTGAAGCTGCGGAACTGGAAGATCGCCTGGGCCGCCGCTGCCAGCGAACTCGGCCCGGCCGAGGCGTCGGCGACCAAGGTGTACGGCACCGAGATGGCGATCGAGGCGTACCGGCTGCTGATGGAGGTGGTCGGCGCGGCCGCCGTGGTGCGCGACGGCTCCCCCGGCGCGGTCCTCGCGGGGCGGCTGGAACGGCTGCACCGTTCGGCGTTGATCCTCACTTTCGGCGGCGGCACCAACGAGGTGCAGCGCGACATCGTCGCCGCCACCGCCCTCGGGCAGCCCGTGACGCGTTAGGAGTTCTCCCGGTGGACTTCTCTCTCACCGAAGCACAAAACGACCTTTCCGCCCTGGCCCGGCGCATTCTCGCCGACCAGGTCACCGCGGAATCGCTGGGCCCGCACGGCTCCGGCGGTTTCGATGCTCCACTGTGGACTGTTTTGGCCCGCTCCGGCGTCCTCGACGCGGCCCTGCCCTCGACGGTCGGCGGCGGCGGTTTCGGCTTGCTGGAACAGTGCTCTGTCCTGATCGAGATCGGCCGCGCGGTCGCTCCGGTCCCATATCTGTCGTCGATCGTCCAGGCTGGCTCGGTGCTCACTGATCCGTTGCTGGCCGAGCGATGGCTTCTTCCGGTCTCTCGCGGCAAGGCTGTGCTCGCTGTCGCCCTCGGCGGCTCGTTCGTCTCTTCAGACGGACGCCTCACGGGTACGCAGACCGCGGTCCCCTTCGCCGCCTTCGCAGACGCCTTACTCGTCGAAGCCAACGACGGCGTGTACATCGTCGAGAAAGACGCTGTTGGTGTCTCTATCGAAGCGCAGTCCACCACTGACCACGCCGACGCTGCTTTGGTGACGCTGTCCGACACCCCCGGCGTCGCTCTCGGTGACGTCGGCGAACAGCTGCGCCTTCGCGGCACTCTCGGCGCTTGCGCACAACAGTTGGGCGTCTTGGAACGCGCGCTTGAAATGACGGCTGCGTACACACGCGAACGCAAGCAGTTCGACAAGGTGCTGGGCAGCTTCCAAGCCGTCCGGCACCGGCTCGCGGACGCGTACATCGACGTCGAAGCCGTTCGGCTGACGCTGTGGCAGGCAGCCTGGAAACTCTCCGAAGGCCTGCCCGCCGCCGCTGACGTTGCCACTGCGAAGTTCTGGGCCGCCGAAGCCGGACACCGCGTCGCGCACACCGCGGTGCACCTGCACGGCGGCGTCGGCATCGATGTCGAGCACCCGGTGCACCGCTACTTCGCCGCCGCGAAGCGCCTGGAGTTCAGCGGTGGTGGGGCGACGGAGCAACTGTTGGGGCTGGGCCGGGTTCTCGTGAGTGGCAATCCCGGTTAGAACCGCGATCGCCGCTCACGAGTCCAACGGCGTGATGTGCCGCAGCCGACGCGGTCCGGTGTCCGGCCGCGTCGGCGGCGCGCCCACCACCAACCGCGCGTTGGCGACAAACGCCCCGTCCGGCGACGCGAGAATCGGATCCAAGGCCAACGACCGCACCTCGGGGTTGTCCTCCGCGAGCGCCGCGACGCGCAACACCATGTCCTGCAATGCCGCGAGGTCCGCTGGTTCGTCACCGCGATACCCCGTCAGCAACGGCGACGTACGCGGCTCACGAATCAGCGTCGCCGCGTCGACGTCCGTCAACGGCACCGCTCGATACGCGCGGTCGCCGAGCAGCGTGCTGACCAACCCCGATAGCCCGAACGACACGAGCGTGCCGAACGACGGGTCGTCCTGCAGCCCGATCGCGCACGACAGCCCCTTCGGCGCCATCTGTTGCACGTACACGTCTTCGTCGCCCGACACCGCACACAGATCCCGGTACGCCCCGCGTACGGAGTCTTCGGACATCAGGTCAAGCCGTACCCCAGCGAAGTCCGGCCGTCCGCGCAGCCGCTCGTCAACCGCCTTCAACGTGACGGGATAACCAAGCTCAGCCGCCGCGGCCACCGCGTTGCTCTCACTGGACGCCACCCGGAACGGCACCACATCCACGCCGTAACAGCTGAGCAACCGGACCACGTCGTCGTCAGACAACAGCGTCGAACTGCCGTCCTCGGGCAGCAGCTCGCGCACGATCTCCTGCGCCTGCTCGACATGCAGACCGCCAGGCCGCACCAACGTCCCCTGCGGCCGCTGCCGCCACGCCGCGTACCGAACGACGCGCGCCAACGCGTTCACCGCGCGCTCCGGACTCGAATACGACGGAATCGACCCACGCGTCGGCACCCCGTCGTCAGAAAGCACCGCCAACTCGTCCGGTATGCCTTCCGCCGCGAGGAATGTCGAGACGATCGGCTTCGACTGCTTCATCTCCGACACCGCTTCGCGCAACGCTCGCGCGTACGCAGCCCCAGGGATCGCTACCGGTGGCGCGAAAACCGCTATCAACGCGTCAGTCTCCGGCGAATCCAACGCCTCGCGCACCGCCGTAGCGAACTCGTCCGGCCCCGCTTGCGGACCGATGTCGACCGGATCGAACGCCAGCCGCAAGCCCTCCGAACGGGCGGTATCGGCGGCCAGCAACCCGATCGCGCTGGAGTTTCCGACAATCCCGATCCGCGGCCCCGCAGGCAACGGCTGATGCGCGAACACGAGCGCGGTGTCGAACAACTGCGCCAGCGACTCGACCCGCACGACGCCAGCCTGCTCGAACAACGCCTGCACGCTGGCCTCGTCGACCTCCGCCGACGTCGCCGCGAGCTGCGGCCGCACCGCATGCCGCCCGGATTTCACCGCCACGATCGGCTTCGACCGCGCCAACCTGCGCGCCAGCCGCGCGAACTTGCGCGGGTTGCCGAACGACTCCAGATACAGCAGCACCAAGTCGGTATCCGGGTCGGTTTCCCAGTACTGCAGCAAGTCATTGCCGGACACATCCGCCCGGTTGCCCGCCGACACGAACGTCGACAACCCCAGCCCGCGCGACCCTGCGTCCGCCAGAATCGCTGTCCCGAGCGCGCCCGACTGACAGAAGAAGCCCGTCCGCCCACGCTTCGGCAACCGCGGCGCGAGCGTCGCATTGAGCCGAACGTCCTTCGCGGTATTCAGCACGCCCAGCGCATTCGGCCCGACCACGCGCATCCCGTGCGCCCGTGCCTCGCCGACCAGCCGCAACTCCGCGTGCAACCCGAGCGGCCCCGACTCCGCGAACCCGCCGGACACGATCACCAGTGTCTTGACGCCCTTGGCCAAACAAGCGTCCAACACCGATTCGACGGCCTCCGCGGGCACCGCCACCAACGCCAGATCAACCGGATCCGGAATGTCCAGCACCGACGGATACGCCCGTACTCCGCGAACCGACCGATGCTCCGGATTGACCGGATACACCGCTCCCGCGAAATCCGCCGCAAGCATGTTGGCGAACGCGACATGCCCGACCTTGGTGGGATCCGCGGACGCTCCGATCACCGCCACCGTGTCGGGATGGAGGAGATTGTGCACGCTCCGCGCCTCCGCGGCTTGCTCCCTCGACCGCGCGACCGCGAGCGATTCCTCCGTGGGGTCGATGTCGAACTCGAGATGCAGCACGCCTTCCTCGATCGCGCGACTGACCTGGTAGCCCGCGTCGCGGAACACCCGCACCATGGCGGCGTTCTCGCTCAGCACCTCCGCGACGAACCGCCGCAACCCGCTTTCCGACGCCGCCGCCGCGAGGTGCTCCAGCAGAATCGACCCGAGCCCGCGCCCCTGATGCTTGTCGTCGACGACGAACGCGACCTCCGCCGAAGGCCCCTGATCGAGCCGCTCGTAGCGCCCCACCGCGACCACGTCATCGCCGAGCAACGCGACAAACGCGACCCGATCGTGGTGGTCGACAGTGGAAAACCGCTCCAGATCCCGCGGTGGGATGCGCGGATAAGCGCCGAAGTAGCGGAAGTACCGCGTGCGCTCGGAAAGCCTGCCGTGGAGCGCGACGAGCCCGTCGGCGTCACTGGGCACGACGGGTCGCAAGTGGACAGTGCCGCCGTCGGAAAGGACTACGTCGGCTTCCCAATCGCGGGGGTAGTCGTAGGGATCGCGCTTCCCGCTTGGGGCGGGGTGTTCCGCCGAAGCGGAATGGCCCGACGCTGCGTGCTTGCCAGCCGCCGCGGAATCCGCCGCTCCGAAATCGCCAGACATCGCATCGCCTCCTGCCCTGGCGCTCCCGCCCGCCGCGCCTGGTCCCCCAGCCGCGGATGGGCCAGGCACCGCGTTGCTGCTCTCCGCGGCGGAGTTTCCCGCCGCGTTGCTGCTCTCCGGGGCGGCGTTTCCCGCCGCGTCGCTGCTCTCCGGGGCGGCGTTTCCCGCCGCGTCGCTGCTCTTCGCGGCCGAGTTTCCCGCCGCGTTTCCCCCCGCCGCAGGACCGGTGGCCCCAGCATCGCCCGTCGTCCGGTCGCCGCC
>NZ_PQIA01000042.1 GCF_003385235.1 Amycolatopsis circi
TCGGTCGACGCCCGAGTCGGAGTCGGCGTGCTCTGGTTGCTGAGCGTCGGCGACGACACCGAGCGCACCGGCAGCGGGGAGTCCGTCGGCGGGACGCTCGATCCGGCAGCGGGCGGCGGGCTGCTCGGCGTGGAGCCGCCGGGCGACAGCGGTTGCTGCGTGCACGCGCCGCGCGCCGGGAGCAGGCCCAGTTCGTCGGTGGTGCCGGTGGTGATCTGGTAGCAGCTCAGCCGCGAACCGAGCGCGGTCGTCCGCTGCTGCACCCGGTCGAGCAGGACGCGGGCCTGCGCGAAATCCTCGCGGGCGGACGCCGGTACATCGGCTTGTTCCGATTCCAGCTGGTGCGACTGGCTCTGCGCCCACGACTCCAGCGACGTCAGCCCCGAGCGGTTGCCGCTCGTCGTCGCCAGCTCGGTGAGTCCGGCCACGCCCGCGCGGACGTCGCTGCTGAAATCGTGCAAGGCGGTTTGGTACGCCGACGGTGTGGCGTCGCTCATCCGGCCCAGTTCGGTGACGCGGTTCGCGGCGAACTTCAGGTGCTTCTCGGCCTTGGCCTGGTCGCCGAAGGTCAAGCCGAGCGACGTGACTTCGCCCGCTCGCTTCACGCTGTACAGCGCGTCACCGGGCAAGGCGTCTCGCGACAGCAGCAGCGTCAGCCCGCCCAGGCCGAGGACCAGCGCGATGCCCGCGGCGGCGAGGTCGGCCATCCGCGGCCGCCATCGCCGTCGGGGAAGCGGCTCGCCGATGCGGCCTTCGATCTCGGCGCGGATCCTGGCGCGGGTGGCTGGATCGGGGTCGCCCGCTTGGCCCAGTTCGTGCAGGGCGCCGACGAGCGCCAGCTCCTCGGCGAACTCGTCCGGCCGCTGTCCGGGGGAAGCATTGATCGCGTCGTCGAACCGCTCGCTCTCGGTCCGACCACGCGAAAACCACCCGGGCACGCCCACGGTGCTGCTCCGTCTCCACCAACGCCCGGCCCTGACTGCCGGTCTGCGGTGGGGAAACGATTAAGAAGCCGAAAAAGTTACGGCTGATCGTTGAACGATCAACGCAGGCCGGTGGGCAGCAACTGCGCGAGCCGCCGGACCGCGCGGTGCTGCAGCGCCTTCACCGCGCCCTCGTTACGGTCCATGATCTGGGCGGTCTCGGCTACCGACAGCCCCTGCAGGAACCGGAGCACGATGCATTCGCGCTGGTCGTCGCCAAGCTCGGCGACGCACCGCAGCAGTTCGGCCCGGGTCGCGCCCGCGATCGCCTGCTGTTCGGGGCCTGCCTGCGCCACCGGGCCGACCGGTCCGCCGCGCACGCCGCCCGGTTCGGCGACCTCGTCGGTGACGACCTCGAGCCGGAACCGGCTGGACTTCACGTGGTCGAGGATCAGGTTGCGGGCGATGGTGACGAACCACGCGCCGACGTCGCGGCCCTGATAGCTCACCGACGTGATCCGGCGCAGCGCGCGCAGGAAGGTCTCGCTGGTGACGTCCTCGGCCAGGTCGCGGTCGCCGAGGCGGAAGAGCGCGTAGCGGTAGACGACGTCGACGTACCGGTCGTACAGCTGGCCGAACGCGGAGGAGTCGCCCGCCTGCGCGGCCCGCACCAGTTCCCACGCCTCGGCCTTGGCGACCTCGGCGGGGTCCGGTTCGGCGTCGGCCTTGGGCAGCGGCACGGCGGCCGCGGACGAGCCGAACACGCGGTCGGCGAACATCGCGACCGGTCCGCGGTGTGCGGTGGCGGACAGGGTGATCGGACGGGTCATCGAGCGGCACCTCCGGCTGTCCCTGGTGCTGCCGGGCGCGTACCCGAGGGCGTGACGGCGTGCCGCGGCGCGTGTCCCACTTCCTCGTGGACCGGCAGCTTCGGCACGACGACTCCCTTGTTCGGGTCACCCGGTAGTGATCAACGCCACCCGGCGACGCAGTGCAGCATACGTGTTGTTACCGCGAAGTAGGTAGTGTCCCGGTCAGGCAGAGGTGCGACGATCGCGCGGCATCCCCATTACGGGTGACAAGATGACGAATCCGCAACGGAACGAGAGGGGTGGGAGTGGACCGGATCAGCACCGCCCACGGCGTCGCCGGCCTGCTCGCCGATGCGGCCAGCCGCTGGCCGGAGCGCACGGCGGTCACCGAGACGGGCACGGGCAGCACGCTCACCTGGCGACAGCTGGACGAGGCCGCGCACGCGCAGGCGCGCCGGCTGGTCTCCGCCGGTGTCGCGCCCGGCGACCCAGTGGTGCTGCGGCTTCCGACGTCGGCTGACTTCGCGGTCGCCCTGTTCGCGGTGCTGCGCGCGGGTGCGATCGCCGTGCCGCTGTCGCCGCAGGCCCCCGCGCCCGAGCTGGAGCGGCTGCTGGAGCACTGCGGCGCGAAACGCGTGGTGCAGCGCGACGACGCCGAGCTGCCCGAGGGCATCGCTGGCCTGCCGCCGCGCGGCGACGAGCCGGGCGACCCGGTCGACCTCGGTCGTTCCGGCGAGGACATCGCGGTCATTTCGTACACCTCCGGCACGACCGGCCCGCCGCGCGGAGTGCTGCTGTCGCACCGGGCATTGCTGGCGAACCTCGCTCAACTGTCCCAAGTGGACGGTGTGACCGAGCACGACGACCGCGTGCTGGTGTCGATCCCGCTCTTCCACGTCTACGGCCTCGGTCCGGGGTTGCTCATGGCGACCGCGGTCGGCGCGACGCTGGTGCTGTCCGAACGCTTCGAAGCCCGGCGGACGCTCGAAGACTGCGCCGAACATCGCGTCACGGCGATCACCGGCGTGCCCGCGATGTACAACGAATTCGCCTCGCTCGAGACCGAGGAACTGAGCCGCGGGCTGGCGACGGTCAAACGGCTGACGTCCGGTGCCGCGCCATTGCATCCGAAGGTGCTCGCCGCGATCCGCGAGGCCACCGGGCTTGATGTGTACGAGGGCTACGGGCTCACCGAGTGCGCGCCGGTGGTGACGTCCACGCTGGTCACCGGCTATCCGAAGCCCGGCTCGGTCGGACGGCCGCTGCCCGGGATCGAGCTGCGGCTGGTGGAGTCCGACGGATCCGCCGACGACCTGCCGCTCGACCCGGAGGAACCGGACGACGTCTTCGAGTCCGGCGGCAGCACCGGGCTGGTGTCGGTGCGCGGGGCGAACCTGTTCTCCGGGTACTGGCCGGACGGCGCGCACGGCCCGGACGCCGAGGGCTGGTTCCGGACCGGCGACGTCGGCTATCTCGATTCCGACGGCGACTTGCATCTGGTCGACCGGGCGAATGACTTGATCATCGTCAACGGCTTCAACGTCTTCCCGCACGAGGTCGAGGAAGTGATCTCACGGCTGCCCGAGGTAGTCGAGGCCGCCGTCGTGGGCGTGGTCGACGAGCGAAGCGGCGAAGCGGTGAAGGCGGTCGTGGTGCCTGCCGAAGGCGCGGCGTTGTCGGAGCAGCAGGTGGTGGACCAGTGCACGGCGCATCTCGCCGGGTACAAGGTGCCGCACACGGTCGAGTTCGCCGAGACGCTGCCGCATTCGGCGACCGGAAAGCTGCGGCGGCTGAAGCTGCGCTGACGGCCTCGTGAGTGGCAATGCCGGTTAGAACCGGGATTGCCACTCACGAGCCTAAGGTGGGGTGGTGCACAAAGTGACCGTGATGAGCCGCGAAGGATGCCACCTGTGCGACGTGGCCGAGGCGGACGTCGCGCGGATCTGCGACGAACTGGGCGTGCCATGGGAGACCGCGGACGTCGACAGCGACCCGGAATGGCGCGCCGAATACGGCGACCAGGTGCCGGTGATCCTCATCGACGGGGTCGAACACGGGTACTGGCGCGTCGAGGAAGAACGGCTGCGCGCGGCACTGCGGTAAGCAACCCGTAAGCGCTTTGAACGGGCCGGATGCGGTCGGACCCGCCGAAGATGGTGGGGTGAGTGCGTTGAAGGAAGCTCCGCTGGCCGCCCGGCCGCGTTTGTCCCTGGGCATCGCGACGTTCATCGGCCTGGTCTCGCTGGCCGTCGCGCTGGGCGTGGGACATCTGGTCGCCGGATTTGTCGGGTACAACGCGTCGCCGTTCGTCGCGGTCGCGGACTTCGTGATCGCGCACAGCCCGCACGCCGTCGTGGCGTGGGCGGAGCAGACGATCGGGACCGCCGACAAGACCGTGCTCAAGATCGGTCTGGCCGTGGTGCTGCTGGGGTTCGCGGTGCTCGCCGGACAGCTTTCGCGCAGCCGTCCGTTGCCGGGCCAGCTGCTGGTGATCGTGGTCGGCGCGTTCGGAATCTTCGCGGTCTTCGAGCGCACGGACGTCGGACAGCTCGCGTTGCTGGCTCCGGTACTGGCGCTGGGCGCTTCGCTGCTGGTGTTCAGCTGGCTGCACAAACGCGCGCTGCCGCCGGAAACCGAGCTGCGGCAAGGACTCAGCCGTCGACAGGTGTTGCAGCGCGGCGCGGGAATCGCGGCCGGGGCCGGGGTGGCGGCGATCGTCGGCGAGGTCGTATCGACCACTGGCAGCGCGGCTGGCTCCCGGGCTGCGGTCGGGCCGCTGGTCGCTGCCCGGAAGGCCCCGCCACTGCCTCCGGACGCGGATTTCCACAAGCTCGGCTCGCCGCCGTTCATCACGCCGAACGGGAGCTTCTACCGGATCGACACCGCTTTCGTCGTGCCGCAGGTCCGGGCCGAGGACTGGGCTTTGAAGATCCACGGCATGGTCGACCGCGAGGTGAGCTTCTCCTACGCCGACATCCGGAACCGCCCGCTGGTGGAACGGACCGTGACGCTCACCTGCGTATCCAACGACATCGGCGGCGACCTGATCTCCACCGCCAACTTCATCGGGGTGGACCTGGTCGACCTGCTGGACGCGGCGGGCGTGCACCCGGGCGCGCAGCAGATGTACGCGACCAGCGTCGACGGATTCACCTGCGGCACTCCGGCCAACGTCGCGCTCGACCCGGCGCGCGGCGCGATGCTCGCGATCGGCATGAACGGCGAGGCGCTGCCGGTCGAGCACGGGTTCCCGGCGCGGATCGTGATCCCCGGGCTGTACGGCTACGTCTCGGCCACCAAATGGGTCGCCGACCTGGAGTTCACGACCTGGGACGCGCGGCAGGCGTACTGGCTGCAGCGCGGCTGGGCGGAGCAGGCCCCGATCAAGACCGAATCGCGGATCGACGCACCGGCCAACGGGACTTCGGTGCGCGCGGGCAAGGTCCGGGTGGCGGGGACGGCGTGGGCGCAGCACGTCGGGATCGCGAAGGTCGAAGTGCGGGTGGACCAGGGCGCGTGGGTCCCGGCGACGCTTTCGGCCGAGGTCAACAAGGACACCTGGCGGATGTGGTGGGCCGAGGTGCCGGTGCCGCCGGGCAGCCACACCGTGACGGTGCGGGCGACGGACCAGTCCGGTTACACACAAACGGACCGGCCCGCGGACCCCGTTCCAGACGGTGCGACGGGCTGGCACACGGTGCCATTCACCGCTGCTTAAGCCAGCTGTTGCTGTCCGTGAGGGGAACCCTGAGGGACTCAGAGTCCCTCAGGGTTCCCCTCACGGACGCGAGGAAGGCCGAGCACCGCAGCGGAGGTCCAGGTGCTGGCGTGGACTTCCGAGGGGTGGGGTTGTGCTTCTGGTCATGCGGATGACCAGTGACTTTGTGCATGCGTTCACAAGTGGACTACCGTAGGAACCCGTCCCCGCGAGGTCCGGCATCGAACCGGACGGAAGCCGTGGGGTCAAGGGTTGGTTTTCCACTGCCGGACAGGCAGGTGGGGGACAGCGCGGGCACGAAGCCGGATTGAGGAGAAGTCAGCGTGGTGACACAGCGGGGTGGGCGCAGCGGTGCCGAACCGCCGGCCACGCCTCCCCGCGACGAGTCCGAAGCCGCCCCGCCGACCGCGCGCCGGACCGGTGGACGGCACGCCGCGGGCAGCCGCCGTCGAGCCACGGTGAGCGAGAACGGCTTGGCGCGCAACGGGAATTCAGCGGAAGCCGGTCACGAGAACGGGCAGGCCGGGCACGACCAGGTCGCCGGTGGCGGAGAGCACGCCGCGGGCAACGGTCGCGCCTCCGGAAACGGCAGGGCAGCGTCTGGCAACGGCCGCGCCAGCCGCGCGACCACCCGAGCCGCCGCGTCAGCCGAAGCGAGCCGCACCGCCGAGCCAGCCGAGGGCAGCCGCGCGACCAGCCGAGCCGCCGCGCAAGCCCAACCCCCCGCCGAGAGCGACGCCAAACCCCGCTCCCGCCGCGCGTCCCGGACTTCCCGCCCCGCGCCGGACGCCGACAACGCCCCGACCGCCGAGATGCCCGCCGTTTCCGACGGCGAGGACACCGCGGTCCGCGCGAAGCAGATCCCGGAGGCCGCCGTCGCCCGGCTGGCCGTCTACCTGCGGATCCTCTCCGGATTGGCCGAACAGGGCGCGACCACCGTCTCCAGCGAGGAACTCTCCGCGGCGGCGGGCGTGAACTCCGCCAAACTCCGCAAAGACCTCTCCTACCTGGGCTCTTACGGCACCCGCGGCGTCGGCTACGAGGTGCAGGTGCTCGTCAGCCAGATCGAACGCATCCTCGGCCTCACCCGCCAGCACCGCGTCGCCGTGGTCGGGATCGGCAACCTCGGCCACGCGCTCGCCAACTACGGCGGCTTCCCCGGCCGCGGGTTCCCGGTCGAGGCGCTCTTCGACCTCGACGCCGATCTGATCGGCGTCCCCGTAGGGGGTCTCCCGGTCTCGCATATGGACGACATTCCTCGCGTTTGCTCCGAACGGGAGATTTCCGTGGGGATCATCGCCACACCTCCTACCGCCGCGCAGTCGGTGTGCGACAGGCTGGTGGCGGGCGGCGTCCAGTGCATCCTCAACTTCGCGCCGGTAGTGCTCCAGGTGCCGGCACACGTCGAGGTCCGCAAGGTCGACCTGGCTGTCGAACTGCAGATCCTCTCGTTCCACGTGGCCCGGCGCGCCGACAGCGCGGCGAGTGCGGGGTCCGCGGGGGAAAACCAGGGGAATACCGGGTTACCCGGCACCGGCCTGCCCGCCGACAATGGCAGCACGGGCAATGGCAGCACGGGCGGCGGACGAAACGGCGCCGGTACGGACGGCGGTCTCGGAATGGTGGTGCGCTGAATGAGCGTGTTGGCGGTCGGGCTCTCCCATCGCAGTGCGGATCTCGGCACGCTCGAGCGGGCGGCGATCTCCGCGGACGAGCTGACCAAGGTCCTGCACGACCTGCAGCAGGCGGAGCACATCAGCGAGGTCATGCTCGTCTCGACGTGCAACCGCATCGAGGTCTACGCCGTGGTGGAGACGTTCCACGGCGGCGTCAACGACGTCTCGGACGTGCTCTCCCGCAAGGCCGGGATGGAGCCAGCCGAGCTGTACGACAGCCTGTACGTGCACTACGCGGGCGCGGCCGTCGAGCACCTGTTCTCCGTCACCTCGGGCCTTGACTCGATGGTGGTCGGCGAGACGCAGATCCTCGGCCAGATCCGGTCCGCGTACGCCACCGCGCGCGACGCCGGCACCGTCGGCCGCACGCTGCACGAGCTGATCCAGACCACGTTGCGCGTCGGCAAGCGCGTGCACTCCGAGACCGGGCTCGACCAGCTCGGCGCGTCCGTCGTCTCCGAGGCGCTGGCCGCCGCGGGTGACATCGCGGGCAAGCACGCGCTGATCGTCGGGGCCGGTTCGATGGGCGCGCTCACCGCGTCGCAGCTGCGCAAGGCCGGGATCGCCGAGATCACCGTAGCCAACCGCACCGAAGCCAACGCCGCCCGGCTGGCCGAAAAGGTCGGCGCGGAGGGGATTCCGGCGCGGTCGGTGCCGCTGTCCGAGCTGGCCGGCGCGGTCGAGCTGGCTGACCTCGTGGTGGCGTGCACCGGTGCGCAGGACGCGGTGTTCCTCGCCGGGCACGTGCCCGCGCGCGCCGGACGTCCGCTGGTCGTCTGCGACCTCGGGCTGCCCAAGGACGTCGACCCCGCGGTCGCCGAACTCGCCGACGTCACCGTGGTCGACCTGGAGACGATCCAGCGCCGCATGCGCGACGCGGGCGCCCCGACCACCGACCGGCAGACCGCCAAAGCCAACGGCATCGTGCTCGACGAGGTGCGCGAGTACCTCGCCGGACAGCGCAGTGCCGAGGTCACGCCCACGGTCACCGCGCTGCGCAGGCGCGCGGCCGAGGTGGTGGACGCGGAGCTGCTCCGCCTGGACAACCGGCTGCCGGAACTCGACAGCCAGGTTCGCGAGGAGGTCGGCCGCACGGTTCGCCGCGTGGTCGACAAGCTGCTGCACGCGCCGACGGTGCGGGTCAAGCAGCTGGCCGCCGAGACGGCCGACACCGACTACGCCAACGCGTTGCGGGAACTGTTCTGCCTCGACCCGCAGGCTCCTGCGGCCGTGGCGAGCCCGACAGCGCCGGAAACCGAGAAGAAGCGGTAAGTGACCAGAGTCATTCGCATCGGCACGCGGGGCAGCAAGCTCGCCCTCGCGCAGACCGGCATCGTCGCCGACACCATCCGCGCCACCGGGGCGGAGGTGGAGATCGTCACCGTCACCACGCCCGGCGACCTCTCCGGCGCCCCGATCTCGCAGATCGGGGTCGGCGTGTTCACCTCGGCGCTGCGGGAAGCGTTGCTGCGCAACGAGATCGACGTCGCCGTGCACTCGTACAAGGACCTGCCCACCGCACCCGAGGCCGGCCTCGTGCTGGCCGCGGTGCCGCCGCGCGAGGACCCGCGCGACGCGCTGATCGCCCGCGACGGCCTCACCCTCGGCGAGCTTCCGCCGGGCGCGAAGGTCGGCACCGGCGCGGCGCGGCGGATGGCCCAGCTGCGCGCGCTGGGTCTCGGTTTGGAAATCGTGCCGATCCGAGGCAATATCGATACCCGCATGCGCAAGGTGGCCGACGGCGAGCTGGATGCCGTGGTGCTCGCGCGTGCCGGACTGGCCAGGGTCGGCCGGGTGGACGAGATCACCGAAACCCTCGACCCGATCCAGATGCTGCCCGCCCCCGCGCAGGGGGCGCTGGCGCTGGAGTGCCGGGCCGCCGACGTGGACATCGAGCACCTGCTCGCGTCCGCGGTGGACGACGAGAGCACGCGGGTCGCGGTGACGGCCGAACGGGCTCTGCTCGCCGCGCTCGAAGCCGGGTGCAGCGCGCCGGTGGGCGCGCTCGCCGAGATCGTCGAGGACCTCGACGACGAGGGCGCGGTGGTGGAACGCATCTCGCTGCGCGGCACCGCTGCCGTCGAAGGCGAGAACGGCGGCGTCGACATGGTTCGGGCTTCCGCGATCGCCGGGATCGGCGACGCGGAGAAGCTCGGCCGGGAGCTGGCCGCCGAACTGCTTGACCTGGGAGCCGGGGCGCTGCTCGGCCCCGCCCTGTGACGCCAGCCGTCACCGACCCGCACGACCTGCCCGACATCCGCGGCCGGAGCACCGGCCGCCCAAGAGGAGAAGAACACCAACGATGACCCCTGCTCGCAAGACCGCCGGGCGCGTCGCCTTCGTGGGCTCGGGCCCCGGGGACGCCGGGCTGCTCACAGTCCGCGCCCAGGAACTCCTGGCCAAGGCCGAGGTCGTGGTGACCGACCCGGACGTGCCCGCCAGCGTGCTCGCCTCCGCCGCCCCCGGCGCCGAGGTCCGGCCCGCCGTCGGCGAACCGTCCGACGTCGCGAAGGACCTGACCGCCGAGGCCAAGGCAGGCCGGCTCGCGCTGCGGCTGGTCTCCGGCGACCCGCTGACCAGCCCGGCCGTCGTGGCCGAGGTCCAGGCCGTCGCTCGCACGTCCGCCGTGTTCGACGTCATCCCGGGCGTCGCGCCGGGCACCGCGGTGCCGGCGTACGCGGGTGTCGCGCTCGGCGGCACCTACACCGAGGCGGACGTCCGCGGCGAGGTCGACTGGGGCGCGCTGGCCGCGGTCCCCGGCCCGATCGTGCTGCACGCGACGTCGGCGCACCTCGCCGAGGCCGCCAGCCAGCTCACCGAGAAGGGGCTGCCCGCCACCACGCCGGTCGCGGTCACCGCGAACGGCACCATCAACACCCAGCGCACGCTGGACACCACCCTCGCCTCGGTCGCGAACGACGCTGGTGAGCTGGTCGGCCCGCTGGTCGTGACCGTCGGGCAGGCCGCCGGACAGCGTTCGAAGCTGTCCTGGTGGGAGTCGCGGGCGCTGTACGGCTGGAAGGTCCTGGTGCCGCGCACCAAGGAGCAGGCCGGCGAAATGGCCGAGCGGCTTCGCGGCCACGGCGCCACCTCGCACGAGGTGCCGACCATTTCGGTCGAGCCGCCCCGCAGCCCGGCGCAGATGGAGCGTTCGGTCAAGGGCCTGGTCGACGGCCGGTACCAGTGGATCGTCTTCACCTCCACCAACGCGGTGCGCGCGGTATGGGAGAAGTTCGAGGAGTTCGGCCTGGACGCGCGGGCGTTCTCCGGCGTGAAGATCGCCTGCGTCGGCGAATCGACCGCGGCGAAGGTGCGTTCCTTCGGCATCATCCCGGAGCTGGTCCCGACGGGCGAGCAGTCGTCCGAGGGCCTGCTGGCCGAGTTCCCGCCGTACGACGACGTGCTGGACCCGGTGAACCGCGTCCTGCTGCCGCGCGCGGACATCGCCACCGAGATCCTGTCGGCTGGTCTTGTTGAACGCGGCTGGGAAGTGGACGACGTCACGGCCTACCGGACCGTCCGGGCCGCGCCGCCGCCAGCCGAGACCCGCGAGATGATCAAGACCGGCGGGTTTGACGCGGTCTGTTTCACCTCGTCGTCGACCGTGCGGAACCTGGTGGGGATTGCCGGGAAGCCGCACACTCGCACGCTGGTCGCGTGCATCGGGCCGAAGACTGCCGAGACTGCGGTGGAGTTCGGTCTGCGGGTGGATGTTCAGCCGGAGAAGGCTGACGTGCCGCATCTGGTGGACGCGCTTGCCGAGCACGCGGCTCGGTTGCGGGCGGAGGGGGCGTTGCCTCCGCCTCGGAAGGCTAAGCGGACTCGGCGTAGCTGAGGTTTGGCGAGGGCTCCCTTGAGGTTTGAGGGGGCCCTCGCCGGTTCCGGGGTCGTGAGTGGCAATGCCGGTTCTAACCGGCGTGAACACTCACGAGGCGCGGGAGTACCTTGGATGTGTGTTCCCTGAGCAGCGACCCCGCAGGCTTCGTACTACTCCGGCTATGCGCAGGATGGTCAGTGAGACCACGTTGCGGCCACGGCAATTGATCCTGCCGATGTTCGTCGGCGAAGGGCTTGCCGCGCCGCGGCCGATTGCCAGCATGCCGGGCGTCGTTCAGCACACTCGCGACACTCTGCGCAAGGCCGCTGTCGAGGCGGTCAACGCTGGGGTCGGCGGGATCATGCTCTTCGGCATTCCGGAGAAGCGGGATCCGGAGGGGTCCGGCGCGGTGGACGAGAAGGGCATTCTCAACGTCGCGTTGCGGGATCTGCGCAGCGAACTCGGCGACTCCACCGTCCTGATGGCCGACACTTGCCTGGACGAGTTCACCGACCACGGGCACTGCGGCGTTCTTGACGCGGACGGTGTGGTCGACAACGACGCCACGCTGCGGTTGTACGCCGAGATGGGCGTCGCGCAGGCGGAAGCCGGGGCGCACGTGCTCGGGCCGAGCGGGATGATGGACGGGCAGGTCGGCGTGATCCGCCGGGCGCTCGACGAGGTCGGGCACAGCGAGACCGCGATCCTCGCCTATTCGATCAAGTACGCCAGCGCGTTCTACGGGCCTTTCCGCGAGGCTGTCGATTCGCAGCTCAAGGGCGACCGCAAGACTTACCAGCAGGACCTCGGCAACGCGCGCGAGGCGATGCGGGAACTCGAGCTGGACCTCGCCGAGGGCGCGGACATGGTCATGGTCAAGCCTGCACTGTCCTATTTGGACATCATCAAGGCGGCCGCCGACATCTCGCCGGTTCCCGTCGCGGCGTACAACATCTCCGGCGAGTACGCGATGGTCGAGGCGGCCGCGGCGAACGGCTGGATCGAGCGCGAGCGCACCGTGCTCGAGGTACTCACCTCGATCCGCCGCGCGGGCGCGGACGTCATCCTGACCTACTGGGCGGCCGAGGCCGCGGCCTGGCTGGACTGAGCCCGGGTAGGGTCTTTCGGGTGGCCGAGAACGACAAGAACACCCCGAAGCCGGGCAACCTGACCTCGGACGACCTGTCCGGGCTCACCGACGACGAACGCCGCAAGCGCGGGTTCGCGCCGGATCCGCTGCTGCCCGGGGAGAAGGCGCCGAAGGCCCAGCCTCCGACGCCGGTGCACGCCGCGTTCGTACTAGCCATCCTGGCAACGGTCGTTGTCGTGGCCGGGCAGATCCTCACCGTCGTGCTCAAGCAGCAACTGGTCGACCGGGCGGTCGAGCAGGTGCAGAAGTCCGGCCAGAAGGTCGACATCGCGCAGGTTCAGGCCAACGCCAACACTCTCGTATGGGCCATGCTGATCGGCGCGTTGTGCTTCGGCGCGCTGCTCGTGCTGTTCGCCTGGAAGGCTCGCGAGGGCACCCGATCGGCGCGCAGCATCGTGACGCTGCTGGCGGTGCTCGGCATCGTCTTCGAACTCGGGGTGATCCGCAGCATCTTCTCGATCGTCGCGTCGCTGGCGTTGATCGCCATGCTGATCCTGCTGTACCTGCCCAAGGTCGCGGACTACTTCCCGAAGGTCGGCAAGAACCTGTAATGGCGGCAAGGACGCTGTATTCCGAGCCGGGCGTCGGCTGGTCGGCGCTGGTCTGGGGCCCGTTGTTCGCGCTGCTGGGCGCGCTCGCCGAACTGGCCACCGGCGGGCCGACGCACGTCGTCGGCTGGGTGCTGATCGGGGCCGCGCTGGTCGCGCTGACCCTGCCCTGGGTCTACGCGCGGCGGCGGTTCCTTTCCCTCGAGGTCACCACCGAGGGGCTGCGGCAAGGGCGCGAGACGCTGGCCGCCGAGCGGATCGGTTCGGTGAGCGACGTCGGGGCGCCGGTCGGAACGCGCGTTCTCGGCGGTGGCTGGTCGGTGCCGCGGAAGTACGACGAGTTGCCGGTGGAGCTGGACGACGGCACGGTGGTGCTCGCCTGGGCCCGCGACGTCGAAGCGCTGAAGACCGCGCTCGCCGAGCTGGCCGCGAAGAACCACCCGGATGCCGAGGAGCGGGCCGATGACTCCCGGAACTGAACCCCCACGAGGGACGCGGAACGACGGCGAACCTGAAAGGCTGGACCCCGTGATCGACCTACCCCAGCCGACCGGAGCCGGGCTTTGGCCGCCGGAGGAAACGCAGCCGCGGACGAAACTCAACCAGCCGTGGCGCGCGTTCGTCGCGCTCGGCGAGGTCGTGGTGGCCGGATTGGTGCTGTGGGCGGCGTTCGCGCTGTGGCACGCCGGGGTCGTCACGGTCGTCACCACCGCGGGCGACGGCACTCGATTGGCCTCGCAACGGTACTTCGGCGGACATATCGCCGGGGGGCTCGGTTTGGGCACGCTGTCGGCGGTATTGATCGTGGACGCGGTCCGGCAATTGTTGCTGGCGGTGCGGGCGCGGCATAAAAAGAAGAAGGACTGATTACACAGCTGTCCCACAGGAAACCAACAGCTAACTGCTAAGCAGTCCCAGCAGTGTTGCGGCCATGACGCGGCTGCGCACACGAACCTGGGTGATCAACGGAGTCCTTGTCGTGCTGCTAGGCGGCGCGGCTTTCGGGATTTATCAGGCCTTTTCGCCGGCGAGTTCGACGGCACAAGCCCAAACCCGCACGACTCCGGTCCGCCGCGCGAACGTGTCCCAGACCGTGTCGGCGGCGGGCACGATCGCGAGCACCTACACCGGCGCCGCGAACTTCACGACGTCCGGCAAGGTCACGAGCATCGACGTGAAGGTCGGCGACGTCGTGAGCGCCGGGCAGAAGCTCGCCACGATCGACTCTTCCCAGGCCAGCAAACAACTTCAGGTCGCCAAGGCCAACCTCGCGGTCGCCGAGGACAACCTCACCACGGCGGAGGACAACCCGCCGGCGAACCAGACCGCGGCACAGGCGCAGAGCAGCACCACGTCGCTGCAGGCCAAAGTGGATCAAGCGCAACTGGACGTCGACAACGCGGAAACGGCGGTCTCCGCAACGACGTTGACCGCGCCGGGTGCTGGGACGGTCACCGCGATCAACGGGACAGTCGGGCAGCAAACGGGCAGCGGAGCCAATTCCAGCAGCAGTTCCGCGGGCGCGGCTTCGTCTAGTTCCGGTTCCGGTTCCGGCGGACAGTCTGGGCAGCAGTCGTCGTCCAGCAGTAGTAGCAGCACTGGCTTTATCGACATCACTGACATGGGCAATCTTGTCGTCAATACTTCGGTGGCGGAAATTGACGTGAGCAAGGTGAAAACTGGTCAGAAAGCCACCGTCGCTTTGAACGCGACGCCGGATCAGCCGTTGCAGGCGACCGTTTCCAGCATCGATCTCACGCCGACCACGAGCAGCAATGTCGTCAGTTACGGGACGAAACTGGCGTTGACGAATCCGCCGTCGGGGCTGCGGCCAGGACAGTCGGCGAGCGTCGTGATCACCGTCGCGGAAGCCGACAGCGTGCTGAGCGTTCCGGCCGCGGCGGTGCGGACCAGCGGCACGACGAACGTGGTCACCGTGGAGCAGAACGGGCAGTCGGTATCGCGGCAGGTCGAGGTCGGCGTGCGCGGAGAGTCCACTGTGGAGATCAAGTCCGGGCTCAACGAGGGCGACAGTGTGGTGCTCACCGCCGCGTCGCCGACGACGTCGAGCGGCTCCAACGGTCAGCAGCGCAGTGGCGGCACCGGCGGTCTTGGCGGGTTCGGCGGCGGTCAGCAGGGCGGATTCGGCGGCGGACGCCAAGGCGGCGCCGGGGGCCGGGGATGAAGCCGGTGATCGCGGTCTCCGGACTGCGCAAGACTTACGGCAGCGGGGAAACCGCGGTGCACGCGTTGCGCGGGGTCGATCTGCAGGTGTGGCCGGGCGAGTACGTCGCGATCATGGGCGCGTCCGGGTCCGGCAAGTCGACGCTGCTGAACATGCTCGGCTGCCTCGACACGCCTACCTCGGGCCGGTATCTGCTGGACGGGTTCTCGGTCGCCGATCTCAACGAACGTCAGCTTTCGTTGCTGCGCAACCGAAAGATCGGCTTCATCTTCCAATCCTTCAATCTCGTGCCGCGCACCAGCGCGTTGTCCAATGTGGAATTGCCGATGGTCTACAGCGGACTTAAGCGGGGAGAACGGCGTCGTCGCGCATTCGCCGCGCTGGAGATGGTCGGGCTGACCGACCGAGCGAAGCATCTGCCGAACGAACTGTCCGGCGGACAGCAGCAGCGCGTCGCGGTGGCACGGGCACTCGTGGGCGGACCGGCGTTGCTGCTCGCCGACGAACCGACCGGAAACCTCGACCACGCAAGCACTGTCGACATCCTCGGCGTCTTCGACCGGCTCAACGCACTCGGTCGCACGGTCGTCGTCATCACGCACGAGGACGAGGTCGCACACCACGCGCACCGCGTCGTGCGGGTCAGCGACGGGCGGATCGTGTCGGACGAGGTCCGCGCCGGGGTGGTCGCGTGAATTTCGTCGAGATCATGCGGTTCGCGGTGCGCGGGCTCGCCTCGAACAAACTGCGTTCGGTGCTCACCACGCTCGGCATCACCATCGGCGTCGCGTCGGTGATCTTGTTGGTAGCAGTGGGAAACGGCGCTTCGGCGGCGATCACCGCGAGCATTCAGGGCCTCGGCACCGACGTGGTCAACGTGTCGCCGCTCCGCGGCGGCGGGCAGACCAGCCAGGTCCGGCCGCTCACCGTGCAGGACGCGCACGCGCTGGTCGACCCGGTCGGCGCGCCGGACGTCAAGGCAGCGGCACCGGTGGTGAACACCACCGCGACCGCGACGTACGGGCAGACCTCCTACGACGTGTCGAGCGTCGTCGGCACCGAACCGAGCTACTTCACCACCACGAACCGCCAGCTCGCCGACGGCCAGCTGTTCAGCGCCGAGGACGTGACGCAGGCGCGCAAGGTCGTGGTGCTCGGGCCGACGACGGCGCAGTCGATCTTCGGCACCGCTGAGCCGGTCGGGAAGAACGTGCTGGTGAACAGCATCCAGTTCACCGTGATCGGCGTGCTGCAGACGAAGGGCAGCACCGGGCTGCAGAACGCCGACGACGTCGCGATCGCCCCGATCAGCGCGGTGCAGAACTCGCTCGCCGGCTACGGCGGGCTGAACCAGATCGCTGTACAGGCGACCACCGCCGACTCGATCGGGTTCGCCCAGTCCGAGGTCACCGCGATTCTCGACGCCCGGCACGGCATCCAGGCCTCGGCCAATCCGGACTTCCAGATCCAGAACTCCGCGCAGCTGCTGCAGACCCGCACGTCGGCGATCCAGACGTTCACCGTGCTGCTCGGCGCGGTCGCGGCGATCTCGCTGCTGGTCGGCGGGATCGGCGTCACGAACATCATGCTCGTCACGGTCACCGAGCGGATCCGCGAGATCGGCATCCGCAAGGCGATCGGCGCGCCGCGCTCGGCGATCCTCGGCCAGTTCCTCGCCGAGGCGACCATGCTGAGCTTGTTCGGCGGGCTGCTCGGTGTGCTGATCGGCGTGGTCGGCAGCCGGTTCAGCATCGCGGGCATCCAGCCGGTCGTGGTGCCGTCGTCGATCGCGCTCGCGTTCGCGGTGTCCGCCCTGATCGGGCTTTTCTTCGGCAGTTTCCCGGCGAACCGGGCTTCGCGGCTGCGGCCGATCGACGCCCTCCGGCACGAGTAGGAGCGTCATGTCCGCGTCCACCACCCAGCCCATTCCGACTCCGCCGGAGGAACCCGCCGAAACCACGGCGGCGATGGGGCGGCTTCCGGAAGACCTCATCGCCGAACCCGCCGTCGAGGGCGATCTCACCGCTGAGCTGAACCAGGTCGCGCGGCCGTTCGGCAAGCCGACGCTCGTGCTCGCCGGGCTGTTCGTGCTGGCATTGGCGTTCGCTGGCGGCGCGTGGACGCACGCGGCGTTCGGTCCGTCGAGCAGTACTTCCAGCGCCCGTACGGCGTCTGGTCCAGGTGCCGGGGCTGGTTCGGGACAGCAGGGCGCGGGCGGCTTCGGCGGACGCACGGCAGGCGGTCGCGGGACGGTCGGCACCGTGGAGAAGGTCGACGGCAGCACGGTCACGTTGAAGACCGTACAGGGCAGCGAAGTCACAGTGTCCACTTCGGACAGCACGACGGTCGGCGTGACCCAGCCGGGCAAGCTCAGCGACCTCAAGCCGGGTCAGACGGTGACCGTCCAGGGCCGCACCGGATCGGACGGTTCGGTGACCGCTCAGGCGATCGTGGCGCAGCCGGGCCGTTAGGGAACGTCGTTGAGCGCGATGATCGCGACGTTCAGCGCGGTCGTGTAGAGCAGCCACGCCAGATACGGCACGAGCAGCAGCGCGGCGGTGCGGGAACGGCGGTAGAAAAGCGCGATCGTCACGATCACGGTGAAATCGAGCAGCACGATGTCCACGCACGCGACCTGCGTGGAGCCGCCCGCGAAAAACAGCGAGATCCACATCAGGTTGAACAGCAGGCCGATGCCGTACGCGGCGAAGCCCTGGTTCTCGCCATCGGTGCGCCAATAAGTCCAGCCGGCGACGGCGAGCACGATGTACAGGACTGTCCACACCGGACTGAACAGGGACGAGGGCGGGGCCCACTCCGGCAGCACGTACCGGTTGTAGGCGTCCGGCGCGGTCGTCGCAGCCAGCGCGCCTACCAGCGCGATGACGCCGACCAGCCCGAAGAACACCGCGAGCATCAGCCACGGGTTCCGGCGGTGTGTGGGCGCCGTCACGTCTCCTCCATGGCTCGCCCCGTCCATGCGCGCCCATCTTAAGAGCGAGTGGGCCGGTGTGCCGGGTGGCAATCGGGTGGCAGCTTGGGCGCCGCCGACACCCGAACGGAGGATTTGCGAGACTGGAGCGGTGAGCACTGGCACCGAGCAGTCCAAAGCATGGTTCGCACGCGCCAAGGCAGCCGTTCCGGGCGGGGTGAACTCGCCGGTGCGTGCCTTCAACTCGGTCGGCGGCACGCCGCGGTTCATGGTCCGCGGCGAGGGCCCGTATCTGTGGGACGCCGACGGCAACCGCTACGTCGACCTCGTCTCCTCGTGGGGCCCGATGATCCTCGGCCACGCGCACCCGAAGGTCGTGGCCGCCGCCCGCGCGGCCGCCGAGCACGGGCTTTCCTTCGGCACGCCGACGATCGGCGAGGTCGAACTGGCCGAGGAGATCATCGGCCGGGTCGGCCCAGTCGAGCAGGTCCGGCTGGTCAACTCCGGCACCGAAGCCACGATGAGCGCCATCCGGCTGGCTCGCGGGTTCACCGGCCGCGCGAAGATCGTGAAGTTCGCCGGCTGCTACCACGGGCACGTCGACGCGCTGCTCGCCGAAGCCGGTTCCGGCGTCGCGACGCTTGGCCTGCCGACTTCGCCGGGCGTCACCGGCGCGCAGGCCG
Source organism: Amycolatopsis circi (assembly GCF_003385235.1). Taxonomy (GTDB): domain Bacteria; phylum Actinomycetota; class Actinomycetes; order Mycobacteriales; family Pseudonocardiaceae; genus Amycolatopsis; species Amycolatopsis circi. Next base: position 18,445 of record NZ_PQIA01000042.1, read on the forward strand.
CGGACACGATTGTCTTGCCGTACAACGATCTTGACGCGCTCCGGAAGTCCTTCGCGGAGAACGAGGGCCAGATCGCCGCGGTGATCACCGAAGCGGCCGCGGGCAACATGGGCGCGGTGCCGCCGGACGCGGGCTTCAACGCCGCACTGCGGGACATCGCGCACGAAAACGGCGCGCTGCTGATCATGGACGAGGTGATGACCGGCTTCCGCGTCTCGCGCGCCGGCTGGTTCGGCCTCGAAGGCGTGGCAGGCGACCTCTACACGTTCGGCAAGGTGATGTCCGGAGGGCTGCCCGCCGCGGCGTTCGGCGGCCGCGCGGACATCATGGCGAAGCTCGCGCCCGGCGGTCCCGTCTACCAGGCAGGCACGCTGTCCGGTAACCCCGTCGCGGTCGCCGCCGGTCTCACCGCGCTGCGCGAAGCCGACGACGCTGTGTACGCGAAGCTCGACGCCAACGCGAAGCGCCTCGGCGGGCTTTTCGAGAAGGCGCTCAGCGAAGCGGGCGTCACGCACACTGTGCAGTACGCGGGCAACCTCTTGAGCATCTTCTTCACCGACAAGCCCGTACGCACCTACGCGGACGCGCAGGCCTCCGAGACGTGGCGCTTCCCGGCGTTCTTCCACGCGCTGCTCGAGGCGGGCGTGTACCCGCCACCGAGCGCGTACGAGGTGTACTTCGTGAACGCCGCGATGGACGACGAAGCGTTCGCCGTCATCGAAGCCGCGCTTCCGGCGGCGGCGCGCGCGGCGGCTGAGGCGGTTCGCCCGTGACCACCGTTGTCCACATGCTGCGGCACGGCGAGGTCCACAACCCGGAGAAGATCCTCTACGGGCGGCTGCCAAACTTCCGGCTTTCGGAGCGCGGGCAGCGCCAGGCGCTCACTGTCGCCGAGGCGGTCGCTGGGCACGACCTCGCGTACGTCGTCGCTTCGCCGCTTCAGCGCGCGCAGGAGACCGCGGCACCCATCGCGGGCGCGCACCGTCTCGACATCGCTACTGACGAAGGTCTCATCGAAGCGGCGAACGTCTTCGAAGGCCAGCGCGTGGCGGTGGGCGACGGCGCGCTGCGGCAGCCGAAAGCGTGGCCGCACCTGGTGAATCCGTTCAAGCCGTCGTGGGGCGAGCCGTACGTCGAGATCGCGCACCGCATGCTCGGCGCGGTGCACCGTGCGCGCGTAAAGGCCGAAGGGCGCGAAGCGCTGTGCGTGTCGCACCAGCTGCCGATCTGGACGCTTCGCCGGTTCCTCGAAGCGAAGCGGCTGTGGCACGACCCGCGCCAGCGGCAGTGCTCGCTCGCGTCGCTCACCAGCCTGGTGTTCGACGGCGAAGAGCTGCTGGAGATCGTCTACAGCGAACCCGCGGGCACGACCGACCCCAAGGTGACCGGCGCATGAAACGGCGGCTGCTCGGGATGCTGACGGCCGCCGCGCTGGTCGTGACGGGCTGCTCGACCGGCAAGGACGCGGTCGTCTCGGGCGGCACCTTCACCTTCGTCTCGCCCGGCGGCAAGGTCGACATCACCTACCCGGTGAACGAGCGCCAACAGGCCCCGACGCTGGCCGGCGACGACCTGATGCACGAGGGCAAACAGCTCTCGATCGCGGACTTCCCCGGCAAGGCGCTGGTGATCAACCTGTGGGGCCAGTGGTGCGGCCCGTGCCGTGCCGAAGCGCCGGAACTGGAGACCGCGAGCAAGCAGATGGCCCCGCTCGGCGCCCAGGTGATCGGACTCGACGTCCGCGATCCGGCGCGCGATGTGGCCCAGGACTTCGTGCGCGACCGCGGCCTCACGTACCCGTCGATCTGGGACCCGTCCGGGCGCGTGCTGCTGCAGCTGGCGGGGTATCCGCGCAACATCATCCCGTCGACGCTGGTGCTCGATAAGCAGCACCGGGTGGCGGCGGTGTTCCTGCGGCAGGTGCTGGCCTCGGACCTGGTTCCGGTGGTGCAGCGGCTGAGCGCAGAGAAGTAGCCTCGTGAGTGCTGGTGCCGGTTAGAACCGGCATAAACACTCACGAGACCCGAGTACCGCCCTTGCCGCACGGGCAGGCTCTGCCAGGCGAGGCGCAGACGTGCCCTTCCCCTGGCCTGGCTTCTCGTGAGTGGCGATGCCGGTTAGAACCGGCATCGCCACTCACGAGGGGCCAGGACCAAGGTCCCGGCCCCGCTGTGGCGTAGGTCCTGTGAGAAGGCCCCGCCCGCCTCACGTCCAGCTCACTGCCTACTCTCAAGTGCGTGAACTCCGTGTCCGAGCTGGCGCTCTCCGGGCCGCTGCTGCTCGCCGCGGGTGTTGCGCTGCTGGCCGGGGCCATCTCGTTCGCGTCGCCGTGCGTGGTGCCGCTCGTGCCCGGGTACCTCGCCTACCTCGCGGCTCTCGTCGGCGCGGACGCCCCGGCGGTGCGCGACGGCGAGGAGCGCAAGAAAGGCCGCTACGCCGTCCTCGGCGCGGCGGGCCTGTTCGTGCTCGGGTTCACCGTGGTGTTCGTCGCGACCATGGGCACGCTGGTCTGGCTCGCGAACACCTTGCTGGTCAACGAGGATCTGCTGCAGCGCATCGGCGGCATCCTCACCATCCTCATGAGCCTGGTCTTCATCGGCTGGATCCCGGGGCTGCAGCGCGAGGTCCGCTCGCACCGCGTGCCCGGCGGCGGCCTGTGGGGCGCTCCGGTGCTCGGCGCGGTGTTCGGGCTCGGCTGGACGCCGTGCATCGGGCCCACGCTGTCCGCCGTCACGAGCCTCGCCAGCGCGACCGGCGGGGCTGCGGTGCGCGGGTACGTGCTGGTGCTCGTTTACTGCCTCGGCCTCGGCGTCCCGTTCCTGCTGATCGCGCTCGGCGCCCGCTGGGCCGTGCGCGCCACCGACTGGCTTCGCCGCAACGGCCGCCGCGTGCAGATCTTCGGCGGGGCGCTGCTGATGGTGGTCGGCATCCTGCTGGTCACCGGTCTGTGGGGAGACGTCATGGGCTGGCTCCGCAACTCCGTCGCCTCCGATCTCGAGCTGCCGTTGTGACCACTACCGAAGCGCCCCCGAAGAACCCTCAGCCGTACCGGCCGTCCCCGGCCAAGCAGTTCCTGGCTTTCCTGCGCAACACCTGGCGCGGCCTGACGTCCATGCGCACCGCGCTGGTGCTGCTGTTCCTGCTGGCGCTCGCCGCGCTGCCCGGCGCTCTGCTGCCGCAGCGGCGGCTGAACGCGCCGAAGGTCGACGAGTACATCAGCGCACACGGCTGGTGGGGTTCGCTGCTCGACAAGCTGGAGTTCTACGACGTCTACTCCAGCGTCTGGTTCTCCGCGATCTACCTGCTGCTGATGATCTCGCTGATCGGCTGCCTCACGCCGCGCAGCTTCGAGTACCTCAAGCAGATGCGGGCCAAGCCGGTGCTGACGCCGCGCAACCTCGCGCGCATGCCGCACCACCGGATCGCCCGCACCGCGCGCACGCCGGAGACGATCCGCGAGGACGTGCGCAAGCAGCTGTCCGGCTGGCGGCGCATCGAGCGCGAGGAGGACGGCGGCGGGTTCAGCATCTCGGCCGAACGCGGCTACCTGCGCGAGACCGGCAATCTGCTCTTCCACTTCGGCATGCTCGGCCTGATCATCTTCTTCGCGCTCGGCAAGCTCTACAGCTACGAGGGCCAGGTCATCGTGCAGGCCAACGGCGGCCAGTTCTGCAACTCGGGCATCTACAACTACGACTCGTTCGAGGCCGGGCTGCGCATCGACGGCACCGACCTCGACCCGTTCTGCGTGAAGGTCAACGACTTCACCGCCCGCTACACCGCCACCAACCAGGCCGACTACTACCACTCGCACATCGAGTACCAGTCCGGCGAAGACCTGCGGACGGGCACGTGGAAGCCCTACGACCTCGAGGTCAACGAGCCGCTGCGGACCGTCGGAGACCGGGTTTACCTGCTCGGCAACGGCTACTCGCCGCAGTTCACGGTGACCTTCCCGAACGGCGAGAAGCGCACCCAGAACACCCAGTGGATGTTCACCAATCCGTCGACGATGCTGTCCGAGGGCGCGACGAAGTTCGACCAGCCCGGCGTCACCGACGAGGTCCAGCGGCGCACCAAGCAGCTCGCGATCACCGGCCTCTTCGCGCCGTCTTCGTTCATCCACGGCGGCGTGCTCACCTCGACCGCGCCGCAGCTGAACAACCCGATGGTCGCGGTCGACGTGCTGCGCGGCGACCTCGGCCTCGACGCGGGCCGCGGCCAGTCGGTGTTCTCGGTCGACCAGTCCCGCGTCCAGGACGGCCGGCTCAAGCGGGTCGCCCGCAAGAACCTCGCGGTCGGCCAGGAACTGACGCTCGACGACGGCACGAAGGTGCGTTTCGACGGCGTCAACAAATGGGTCAACCTGCAGATCTCGCACGATCCGACGCAGGGCTTCGTGCTCGGCTTCGCGATCGTGATGTTCGCCGGACTCGGCGCGTCGCTGCTGGTCAAGCGGCGTCGCGTGTGGGTGCGGGTGCGGCCGGGCAAGGACGAGAGCGCGAGTACCGTGATCGAGGTCGCGGGGCTCGCGCGCACGGATCAAGCCGGATACGGCGAGGAATTCCAGCGGATCAGCGAACGGCTGGTCACGGGCCGGAAGGGCAGCTGAGGCATGGAAATCAACGAGACTCTCTCGCAGTACAGCGACCTGCTGTACACGACGACAGTGGCGATTTACGTGCTGGCGCTGCTGTTTACGTTGTTCGAGCAGGCGTTCGGGGCCAAGGGCCGTCTCGCCGCCGAGCGCAGCCGCAAGCGCGTGCTGGTCGGCGCGGGCGGGCCGGACTCCGACGACGCCGGCATCGAGGACGGCGACGCACCTGTCGAGCCCGAAGCCCCGCGCGCGGTCGGCCGCGCCGAGCGGATCGGCCGGATGGGCGCGGCGCTGCTCGTGCTCGGCGCGCTGCTGCAGTTGTCGGCGATCGTGCTGCGCGGACTCGCGGTGCACCGCGCGCCGTGGGGCAACATGTACGAGTACGGCATGGCGGTCACCTTCATCACCGTCGTCGCGTGGCTCGTGGTGATCAAGAAGTTCCCGGTCCGCCACCTCACCGGCTTCCTGCTGCTGCCCGTCGTGATCCTGATGTTCATCAACGGCACGATGCTGTACACGGTGGCCGCGCCGGTCGTGCCCGCGCTGCAGTCGTACTGGCTCTACATCCACGTCTCGGCCGCGATCATCGGCTCCGGCGTGTTCCTGGTGCCGGGCGTGGCGAGCGTGCTGTACCTCTTCCGCACCGCGCACGACCGCGACCCGGCCAAGTTCGCCAGGTTCGGCCCGAAGCTGCCCGCCGCCGACGTGCTCGACCGGATCGCCTACCGCGCCACCATCGTCGCGTTCCCGATCTTCACCTTCGGCGTGCTGTGCGGCGCGGTGTGGGCCGAGGCCGCGTGGGGCCGGTTCTGGGGCTGGGACCCGAAGGAGACCGTCGCGTTCATCGCGTGGGTCGTCTACGCGGCATATCTGCACTCCCGCGCCACCGCGGGCTGGCGCGGGACGCGCGCGGCGGTGATCAACATCGTCGGGTTCTCGGTGACGATCTTCAACCTGTTCTTCGTCAACCTGGTTACCGCCGGACTGCATTCCTACGCCGGAGTGAGCTGAGCCGGGGGGTCCACCGCCCGGACTGGGCCTCGGGCGACTACCGTCGTCGCCAGGGGCCCTTCGACGTACCCGGGAGGTAGGCAACGGTGACCGGACCCAGTGAAGAGACTGCCGGCGAACAGCAGTCCGAGCAGGCCCAGGAACCGGCTGCCATGTTCTCCGAGGAACGCACCGATTCGACGCCGCATCCCGGCACCGGGCCGTACGACGCGCAGCCGACACAGGTCGTCGACCCGCCGCCGCAGGGGGCCTATCAGCCGCTGCCGCAGCCGGGCGGCTACCAGCCGCACTACGACCAGAACCTGCCGCCGTTGCAGCCTCCCGCGCAGCCGCAGCCGCAGTATCCCGCGCCGGGTGGGTACCAGCAGCCGCCTGCCGCTCCGGCCGGCACGCCGGTTCCCGCTCCGGGTGCCGTTCCCGTGGCGCAAGGACTGCCGCAGCCAGCGTCCGGTGCTGATGAGTTGGCGACCGCGCACCTGGTGAAGCAGCAGAAGCGGACGCCGCAGTCGGGCTGGCGCAAGGCGGTGTACCTGGGCACCGGCAAGCTGGTGAACCCGGGGGAGAGCCCCGCGGACACGCGACGGCGCGAGCTGATCGCGCGCGTCAACCAGCCGTTGCGCGGGTGCTACAAGATCGCGATGCTGAGCCTCAAGGGCGGCGTCGGCAAGACCACTACGACGACCACGCTCGGCGCGACTTTCGCCTCGCTGCGAGGCGACCGGGTGGTGGCGGTGGACGCTAACCCGGACCGCGGGACGTTGTCGCAGAAGATCGCTATCGAGACCACTGCGACTGTGCGGCATCTGCTGCGCGACGCGGACAAGATCACGCGTTACAGCGACGTCCGGTCGTATACGTCACAGGGGTCGAGCCGGTTGGAAATCCTGGCCAGCGAACAGGATCCGGCGGTGTCGGAGGCGTTCTCCGAGAATGACTATCGGCGGACTGTGAACCTGCTGGAGCACTTTTACAACATCGTGCTCACTGACTGCGGCACCGGTTTGATGCATTCGGCGATGAAGGGCGTTCTCGACGTCGCGGATTCGCTCGTGGTGGTGTCGTCTGGGTCGGTTGACGGGGCGCGTAGTGCGTCGGCGACGTTGGACTGGCTTGAGGCGCATGGGTATGGCGACCTGGTTAAGCGGTCGGTTGTGGTGATCAACTCGGTGCGGCCTAAGGGCAGTTCGGTGGATTTGGACAAGCTGGCGGCGCACTTTGGGGCCAAGGTGCGGTCGGTGTGCCGGATTCCGTTCGATGCGCATTTGGAAGAGGGCGCGGAGATCGAGTTGGAACGGCTTGGCGGGGATACGAGGCTTGCGTTGTTGGAGTTGGCTGCGACTGTGGCTGACGGGTTTGGGGGACGGGTTTAGCGGGCTGGGTTAGCGATCGGTTTTGCCGGCGGGTTGGTGGCCCTGGCAGTGGTTGGCCTAGCGGTGGTCGCCCTGGGTTTGTTGGTTGCCGGGCGGGTGGTCGCCTTGGGGTTTGAGTGGCACCAGCACTGTGTTTGATTGCCCTGGCTTCGCCGTGGCGCCGAGATCGCCGGGGGGCTGGTTTCTTCCTTCCCCGATTTCGCCGGGCTGTGTTTGATTGCCCCGGCTTCGCCGTGGCGCCGAGATCGCCGGGGAGCCGGTTTCTTCCCTCCCGATTCGCCCGGCCTGGGGGCCGGTCGAATCGCTCAGTCCAGAAACCGGCGCGATCTCGGGTTGTGGTTGCGGAGTCGGGGAGGGGGACTCCGTTCGCGGGCTTTTAGGCCAATGCCGGGGACCTAAGGCGGCGCTGCGGGTGCGGGATGTGCTGTCCGTGAGGGGAACCCTGAGGGAATCAGATTCCCTCAGGGTTCCCCTCACGGACGCGAGCAAGCGGTCACGAGGGCGTGGATCGGGCATTTCGGCGAGCCCGGCGTCCTTTGTGGGCGGTCGGCATGCCGAGGCCGCTCGGCTTAAGTTTCTGGTATTGGGCTTTTAGGCCCTCAGGAGTCGGTGTCGTCCGGGCGGCGGTTGCGCTGCTCTTCAGCGAGCTTGCGCAGGAATTCGGGATCGTCGTCGGGGGCGACGGCCGGGCGGCGTTGCGGGACGCTGATCCGCTGCGCGCCTAGTGCCCGCCACAACAGAACGGCGATGGTGATCGCGCCCACCGCTGCGAGCAAAGGGATCATGCCCGGGTCCTTCCGTCGTGCTGGCCCCCCAGGTTAGCCGCAATCGGGGTGAACGGGGGACGGGACGGCGGGCGCGGCAGGCTCCGGAACGCGGCGAAGGGTCGTGACCGGCAAGCGATGCGGGAGGCACCCCTTGCCACTCACGACCCTTCGTCGTCTGCGTGACCTGCGGATCAGATCTTGCGGGTCGGTTCGCTGGCGTCCGTGGTGAGTTCGGCCAGCAGGTCGTTCACCTCGGACTCGCGGAACCTGCGGTGTCCGCCCGGCGTCCGGATCGAGCCGATGCGGCCCGCGGTGGCCCAGCGGGTCACGGTCTTCGGGTCCACCCGGAACAGAGCGGCCACCTCACCCGGGGTGAGCAGCCGTCCGCCCATGGTTGCGGTCATTTTCCGCCTCCTTAACGCCCTACTTGCTATACCGGGGACATCGGGCGGTTTCGCCCGTCGCGCCCGGGTGGCCAACGCGGCAATCGTGGCACTTCACCCGTCGGGTACTCGAACGGTTGTCCTTGGGTAAAGAGCCCTTAAAGTGCAAAAGGGACATAACTCAGCAGATTCTCAGGATCGCTCAGGGCCCAATCGCGCCCCGCTGACCAGGCATTTTCCAACAGTCTGCGCCGAGAACTGGGTAAAGACCAGGCAAAGGCCGAGTCTGGGCGCTGTCCGGCGCTGAGGTTGCTGTGACGCAGGAGACAATCCGGGGCCTACCGGGATGAGCCGGTCGCGCGGGCGCGCCGCATAATGAGCCGGTGGATCAGCTGGACCGGAAGATCATCGCCGAGCTGCGGGCCAACGGCCGGGCTACCTACGCCGACCTCGGCCGGACGGTGGGGCTCTCCGCGTCGTCGGTGCACGAACGCGTCGGAAAACTCGAGGCGGCGGGCGTGATCACCGGGTATCACGCGATGGTCGACCCGAACACGGTCGGCCTCGGCGTCACCGCGCTGGTCGGCATCCATCCCACCGACACCGCCACCGACGAGGACGTCGCGACCTCGCTCGGCGAATTGCCCGAGGTGGAGAGCTGTTACGCGGTCGCAGGCGACGAGGCCTTCGTAGTAAAGGTGCGGGTATCCACCGTCGACGAGCTGGAGCTCACGCTCGGCAGGCTGCGCCGCATCCCCGGCGTCGGCCGCACCAATACGACGGTCGTGCTCTCGACCCGGTTCGAGGGCCGCCCCAACAACGCGGGCCTGGACGAAGACTCGCCGAGCGGGGCGTAGCCTGTTTCGGTGTGAGCGAGACACCGGACCACCTGCCCCGTGACCTGACGGTGTACTTGATCGCGCGGTTCGCGCTCGTCGCGGTGGTCGCGGTCGTGCTTTCGCTGGTCGGCGTGCCGCTGCTGGTCTCTTTGCTGATCGGGCTCGTCGTCGGACTTCCGCTCGGCCTGCTGCTCCTGCGCGGCCTGAACCAGCGCGTGACAGCCGGTCTGGCCAAGCGCAACGAATCCCGCGCGCGTGCTCGTGCCCAGTTGCGTTCGCAGCTGCGCGGCGAGACCTCGGCCGACGATTCCGCGGCATGAGCAAACCGCACAGCCGCGCCTGGGTCCGGGAAGCCGTCCGGATCATCGAGGCCGACGCGAACCGCAGCGCTGACACTCACCTGCACGTCTTCCCGCTGCCGCCGGAATGGGGCATCGACCTTTACCTGAAGGACGAGTCGGTGCATCCGACCGGCTCGCTCAAGCACCGGCTCGCGCGGTCGCTGATCCTGTACGGCCTGGTCAACGGGCACATCGGCCCGGACACCGTGCTGGTCGAGGCGTCCAGCGGCTCGACCGCCGTGTCCGAGGCGTACTTCGCGCGGATGCTCGGCCTGCGGTTCGTGACCGTCGTGCCGCGGCGGACCAGCAAGGAAAAGATCGCGCTCATCGAGTTCTACGGCGGCGAGTGCCACTACGTCGACGCGGCCCCGGCGATGTACCCGGAGGCCGAGCGGCTGGCCGCCGAGTGCAACGGGCATTACCTCGACCAGTTCACCTACGCCGAGCGCGCGACGGACTGGCGCGGCAACAACAACATCGCCGAATCGGTGTTCGCGCAGATGCGCGCCGAACGCCACCCGGTGCCGTCGTGGATCGTTGTCGGCGCGGGTACCGGCGGGACGAGCGCGACGTTCGGCCGCTACGTCCGGTACAAGCGGCACACCACGAAGATCTGTGTGGTGGACCCGGAAAACTCGTCGTTCTACGGCGCTTGGGAAACTGGCGCGCCGGACTACGCGACAGGGATGCCGTCGCGGATCGAGGGCATCGGTCGGCCGCGCTGCGAACCGTCGTTCGTGCCCGGCGTGATCGACGAGATGTTCCAGGTGCCCGACGCCGGTTCCCTGGCGGCGATCCGCTTGCTGCGCGACCGCACCGGACACTGGGCGGGCGGCTCGACCGGGACCAACCTGTACGGCGCGTTCCAGCTGATCTCGCGAATGCTGGCGGAAGGCCAGGCGGGCTCGGTGGTGACGCTGCTGTGCGACGGCGGCGAGCGGTACGCGAACACGTACTACTCCGACGAATGGCTCGGCGAGCAGGGGATCGATCTGGCTCCGTACCGGGCGCGGTTCGACGAGTTCCTGCTCACCGGCCGGTTCGAGGGCTAGCTGTCGAGCAGTTTGGCGACGCCCTCGGGGTCTTCGCGCATCGCGTTGTGGGCGGTGGGGAGGTCGTGGACGAGCCAGTCCGGGTCGGTTTCGAGCCGGGTGCGGAGTTCCGTGAACGGCGTGCCTTCCCAGTTCGAGCAGTAGACGAACTCGCGCCGGGGGATCTTGTTGAAGGCTCCGGTGAGCTGGATCTTCTGCAGCAGCGAGGCGAGCGGATGGGGACGGCGGCGGGAATCCCGGCCATCACGCTCGGGCGGGCGGACGGCGTAGCCGGTGTCCGCGGCACCGGCCACGAACGCCTGCCGGTACGCCTCGGTGGTCGATGACCAGCATGAATCGCCGTCGCGGGGCACATAAGCGTCGAGATGCACGACCCGCGAGACCCGGCCGCCAGCCCGGTCGGCAGCGGCGGCGATCACCATCCCGCCGTAGCTGTGGCCGACGAGTGTCGCGTCGGTGATGTTGGCGCGGTCGAGGAGCGCCAGTACGTCGTCGGCGTGGGTGTCGAGGTTGGCGCCGGCGACCGTCGCGGTGTCGTCGTCCGGCCGCAGACCAGTCAGGGTCAGGGCGTGCACGGTGTGTCCGGAGCGTTCCAGCAGCGGCACTACCTCCTCGAAAACCCAGCCGCCGTGCCAAGCACCAGGGACGAGAACGAACGTCGACATGCATTTCTCCCTTGAACCGCAACGGCTTCTTCGGGAGAAAGCTTTCCAAGAACTGGCGATGGCTAGTTAACGCTAGAATGCCAACTGATGCCCGTTCCCCGCCAACCCAGTATTGCGTCGTATCTGTGGCCGTCCGGTGGCAGGCATCTCTGGCCGTCCGGAGAAACCAGCGAGCTGCAGACGCACGAGCGCGGACACCTGGTCTACGCGGCCACCGGTGTTCTGGCGGTGCACACCGAGTACGGCACGTCGCTCGCGCCCGCCACCCGAGTCGCCTGGACGCCCGCCGGGTTCCCGCATTTCCACCGTGCCCACGGCGACACCGACATCCGGATCGTCTTTCTCGCGCCGTCCCTGGCTCGGCTCGTCTCGGATCGACCAGCCGTGTTCCGGACTTCTGGCCTTGCCCGCGAGGTTCTGCTCGCGCTGACCGGGCCCCGCAATTACGAGGGCTCCGGCTACCGCGGCTCCGCGCTCGCTCGCCTCCACCGGGTCCTCGTCGACGAACTCCGCGAAGCACCCGACCCGCCGCTGCAACTGCCCGCGCCCCGGGACGACCGGCTGCGGGCCATCGCCGAGCGGCTGCACGAGAATCCGGCGGACAACGCCACTCTGGCCGAACTCGGGAAGTCGATCGGAGCCAGCGCGCGCACCCTCAGCCGACTGTTCCACGACGAACTCGGCATGACCTTCTACGAGTGGCGCACCCAGCTCCGCGTCTACCACGCGCTGGTGCTTCTCGCCGACGGTCACGACACCGTCCGCACCGCTTACGCCTGTGGCTGGGCCAATCCCAGCGGCTTCATCGCGGCGTTCACCGCCATCATCGGGACGACGCCGGGCCGCTACCGAAGCGGGCGTTAGAGCGCCAGGGCGACCGCGCTCAGCACCGCCCACGCCAGCATCGCCATGCCGGTGTCGCGCAGGGCGGGGATCAGCTCCCGGCCCTTGCCGCCACCGCCGACGGCCTTGATCGGTTTCAGCAGCAGCGGCGCGGTGACGAACGTGATGAACAACAGCGGGTGCCAGACGCCCATCAGCACGGTGAGCGCGTACGGAACGGTCACCAGGGTCAGGTACAGCTTTCGCGTGCCGCCGTCGCCCATGCGGGTCGCGAGGGTGTGTTTGCCGGACTCGATGTCGGTGGGGATGTCGCGCAGGTTGTTGGCCACCAGCACGGCCATCGAGAACGAGCCGACGGCCACCGCGCAGCCCAGCGCGTCCCAGCTGACCCGGCCGGCCTGGACGTAAACCGTGCCGAGGACGCCGGCCAGTCCGAAGAACACGAAGACCGCGATCTCGCCCAAACCGTAGTAGCCGTAAGGCTTTTTGCCGCCGGTGTAGAACCACGCGCCGAGGATGCACAGCGCGCCCATCGCGAGCAGCCACCAGTGTCCGCTCAACGCGACGAGCGTCAGGCCGAGCACTCCGGCGAGGCCAAGGGAGGTCAGCGCGGCGCGCAGCACGGCTTTCGGGTTCGCCGCGCCGGAGCCGACGAGACGCAGCGGGCCGACGCGGTGTTCGTCGGTGCCGCGGATGCCGTCGGAGTAGTCGTTGGCGAAGTTCACGCCGATGATCAGCGACAGCGCGACCAGCAAGGCGAGCAGCGAACGCCACCAGGAGAACGAGTCGAGCGCGATCGCCGCCCCGACCCCGGCCACGACCGGCGCGATCGCGTTCGGCAGCGTCCTCGGTCGCGCGCCTTCGATCCACTCACTGACTGTCGCCATGGGGTCTATTCAACGCCATGCGATCTTCACCCGTTCGGTACCCGGCCCAAAGCCGTGAAGGACTCCTTGAGGGAATCAGATTCCCTCAAGGAGTCCTTCACGGAACGAGCCGGGACCGGACTGCCTGGCGGTCGATTTTTCCGGGGCCGCGCAGGGGCAACTCGTCGGCGAACTCGATGCGTTTCGGGGTGGCGGCGGGCCCCAGTTCCGCGCGGACGGCGGCTCGCAGCGCGGCCTCGTCCGTGGAAGCCACCACCATCGCGACAACCGCCTCGCCCCACTGCGGATCCGGAATGCCGACCACACAAGCGTCCCGAACCCCGGGCTGCGCGCCGAGAAGCCGTTCGATCGCAGCAGCGGACACCTTCACCCCGCCGGTGTTGATGACGTCGTCCGCCCGTCCGAGCACCTCGACCCGGCCGTCGGGGAGCAGTCGGCCGCGGTCGGAAGTACGGAAAGAGCCGTCCCGGAACGACTCCGCGGTCAGCTCCGGCGCGAGGCGATAACCGTGCGAAAGCACCGGGCCGGAGATCCACAGTCGCTCGTCGGCGTCGGGTTCCACGCGCACACCATCGAGCGGAATACCGTCGTAGACGCAGCCGCTCGCCGTCTCGCTCATCCCGTACGACGGAACGATCCGCACGCCTTCCTCAGCCGCCTGCGCCCGCAGCTTCGGCGAGGTCGCGGCGGCGCCCAGGATGATTCCGTCGAACGCCTTCGCGGCGGCCAGGCCAGCGCCGCCGTCGTCGAGGAGCCGGACTAGCTGGGTCGGTACGAGTGCGGTGTAGCGCGGGCCGTTCTCCGCGAGCACCGGCGCGGCCGCGCCGGCGAACTCGTCCGGTCGGAAGCCGACGCCGGTCAGGAACGCCGGTTTCGTACCCGCCAGCCGCGCCCGGATCAGGACTTGCAGGCCGCCGATGTAGTGCGCGGGCGTGGCGAGCAGCCAGTGTCCGGGGCCGCCCAGCCGGGCGTGCGTGGCCGTCGCGGACGCAGTCAGCGCGCGTGGCGACAGCAGCACTCCCTTTGGTGCCCCGGTGGACCCGGACGTGGCGATCACCACGGCGGTGTCCGGCTCGACGGGCTGCGAGGGGGCCATCGCCTCGAGCAGCGCCGGGGCCGACGGATCCGCCGAGTTCAGCGGCAGCACAGCGGGGCCGCCGTCTAGGGCGGCCGCTAGGGCTGCGTCGAGGGCGTTAAGGGCGTCGGCGCTGCCGTCTAGCCAGGAAACGTGCAACTTGGGGCTCCGCGGGTGCTCGTGAGTGTTGATCACGGTTCTAACCGTGATCAACACTCACGAGGTCAGTAGTAGTACGGGTAGTCGGACCAGTCCGGGTCGCGCTTCTCCAGGAACGCGTCGCGCCCTTCGACAGCCTCGTCCTGCATATACGCCAGCCGGGTCGTCTCACCAGCGAACAGCTGCTGCCCCACGAGCCCGTCGTCGATCGCGTTGAACGCGTACTTCAGCATCCGCTGCGCGGTCGGCGACTTGCCGATGATCGTCCAGCCCCATTCGAGTGCGACCCGCTCCAGTTCGGCGTGCGGGACGACCTCGTTGACCGCGCCCATCCGGTGCATCTGCTCGGCGGTGTAGTCGCGGCCGAGGAAGAAGATCTCCCGCGCGAACTTCTGCCCGACCTGCCGGGCGAGGCCGGCCGAGCCGTAACCGGCGTCGAACGAGCCGACGTCCGCGTCGGTCTGCTTGAACCGCGCGTGCTCGGCCGAGGCGAGGGTGAGATCGCACACGACGTGCAGCGAGTGCCCGCCGCCCGCCGCCCATCCGGGCACCACGGCGACCACCGGTTTCGGCATAAAACGGATCAACCGCTGCACCTCGAGGATGTGCAGCCGGCCCGCCCGCGCCGGGTCGACCGTGTCCGAGGTCTCCCCGCTCGCGTACTGATACCCGGAGCGTCCGCGAATACGCTGGTCACCGCCGGAGCAGAATGCCCAGCCGCCGTCCTTCGGCGAAGGGCCGTTGCCGGTGAGCAGGACGCACCCGACGTCCGAGCTCATCCGGGCGTGGTCGAGCGCCCGGTAGAGCTCGTCGACGGTGTGCGGGCGGAAGGCGTTGCGGACCTCCGGACGGTCGAAAGCGATCCGGACCACCCGTTTGCCGGAGCGGGCATCTCGCGAACGGTGGTAGGTGATGTCGGTGAAGGAGAACCCTTCGACCTCGGACCAGGCGGCGGGGTCGAACAGCTCGGAAACTCGGGCGTCATCCACGTTTGGGAGAATAGGACCTGTGGACATGATCGCTGTGCCTGATGCCGCCTCTGGACAAGAGCGCGCTCAAGCGGAGGTCTGCCGGTGAACCCGTCCACCGCGCAGGCCAGGGTCATCGTCGACGAACTCGTCCGCAACACCGTTTCGCACGTCGTGTTGTGTCCAGGATCTCGCAACGCGCCGCTGTCCATCGCGCTCTACGACGCCGCCGCGTCGGGGCGGCTGAAGCTGCACGTCCGCATCGACGAGCGCGGCGCGGCGTTCCTCGCGCTCGGCATCGCGGCGCGCACCGGCCGTCCGGCGGCGGTGGTCTGCACCTCCGGCACCGCGGCGGCGAACTTCCACCCGGCCGTGCTGGAAGCCGACCGAGCGGGCGTGCCGCTGATCGTGCTCACCGCCGACCGTCCGCCGGAGCTGCGTTCGGCGGGCGCGAGCCAGGTGATCAACCAGTACGAGCTGTACGGCGACGCGGTCCGCTACTTCGACGAGCTGGCCGTCGGCGAACGCCGGGCCGGGCAGAACTCCTACTGGCGCAGCCAGATCTGCCGCGCGTGGAACGCCGCGTACGGCGAGTGGCGCTGCGGCCCGGTGCACCTGAACATCCCGTTCCGCGAACCGCTGGTGCCCGACCTCGACGATGACGGCGAGTGGTACGAATCGCTCGAAGGCCGTCCGGACGGCGAACGCTGGACCGAACTGCCGGACTTCGGCGCGCTGCCCTCGTTCGTGGTGCCCTCGGCGCGGCACGGCCTGGTGATCGCGTGCGACACCGGCGCGCAGGCGGCCAGTGAATGGGCTGAACAGCACGGCTGGCCGGTGGTTTCGGAGACCGGCGGGCTGGGGCTGTCCGGTGCGACCGCGATGTCGTCCGGCGCCTGGCTGCTGGGCGTCGAGGAATTCATCTCGCGGCACCGGCCCGAGCAGGTGCTGTGCCTCGGCCGTCCGACGGTGTTCCGGCAGGTGCAGAAGGTGCTGTCGGACCCGGAGGTCGAGGTGTTGCTGGTGCGTCCGGATTCGGACTGGCCGGCGCCCGCGCACAACGTCCGCCAGGTCGGGCAGTGGTTCGCCGAGCCGACGAAGCCCGCCGACCCGGAGTGGCTCGCGAGCTGGCAGCGCGCGGACGCTGCGGCCAGCCAAGCGGTGTCGACAGCGTTGGCCGCCGAGTCGTGGCCGAGCGGCGTGCGGGTGGCGGCGGAGCTGGTCGACGCGCTGCCGGAAGGCGCACTGCTGGTGGTCGGCTCCTCGAATCCAACGCGCGATGTCGCGCTGGCTGGACGGCTGCGTCCGGACGTCCTGGTGCACCGCAACCGCGGCGTCGCCGGGATCGACGGCACGGTGTCGACGGCCATCGGCGCGGCCACCGTGCACCGCGCGCCGTCGTATGCGCTGCTCGGCGACCTGACGTTCCTGCACGACGCGTCCGGCCTGCTCACTGGGCCCGCCGAGCAGTTGCCGGACCTGACGATCGTGGTGCTGAACGACGACGGCGGCGGCATTTTCTCGCTGCTGGAGCAGGGCGCGCCGGAGCACTCGGCGAGCTTCGAGCGCGTCTTCGGCACCCCGCATGGCGCGGACTTGGGCGCGCTTTGCGCGGGCTACCGGGTGCCGCATGTCCTGGCCGAGACGGTCGAAGAGTTCCGTGCCGCGTTGCAGCCGGCACCGGGCCTTCGGGTGGTCGAGGTCCGCGTTGACCGGGCACAGCACCGGAATCTCCACGCGCGGTTGAAGTCCGCGGTCGCGGAAGCGGTGGGGACGGTTTAACCGGCGGGGAGCCGGTGAAAATGGGGGATTTCTTGAACGAGGCGGACCTGCGCCCGCGAGGCCGGTGGGCCTGGTTCAGCGCGGCGGTGGCGGCACTGGCCCTGATCGGGCTGGTGTGCTCGTATTTTTCGTCGTTCCTGGTGATGGCCAGCGACAACTGCTTCCCCGGGGACAGCCGGGCGATCTGCAGCGCGGCCGGACAGCAGGCGGTCGCCTCGCTGCCCTGGGTCGGCTGGTTCGCGGCGATCGGCGGCTCGTTCGCGATGGCCGGGCTGGCCGTGCGGCGCGGCTGGGGGCCGTGGCCGGGGCTGTACGCGGGGCCGATCCTGTACGGCATCCCGATCGCCATCGCGTGGTGGATCGCCGAATCCGGTTGACCTTCCCAGTGGGTAAGAACCCGTCGTTCGGACGTACCTGTGAAGTGCTGGCGTGGATACGTTCGGTCGCATTGGCCACCTTGGAGGAACCATGCGATCGAGAACTCGGGCCGGAATCGGGGCGGTTGCGGCTGGAGTCGCGACGGTGCTGCTGGCAGGCACCGCTTCGGCAGTGCCGGCGCCGGGCGCGCCGGGGGTCGGCGACCCGTACTACCCGAACGCCGGAAACGGCGGCACCGACGTGCAGCACTACGACATCCGGCTGAGCTACCAGCCGGAAACCGACCTCCTGTCGGGCACCACGACCCTGCTGCTGACCGCGACGCAGGACCTGTCGCGGTTCGACCTGGACTTCGCGCTCAAGGCGTCGAACGTGCTGGTGAACAACCGGCCGGCGCAGTTCAGCAACCAGAACGGCGACGGCGAGCTGGTGATCACCCCGGCGCAGCCGCTGCTCAAGGGCCAGTCCGCGACGGTCGTCGTGAGCTACTCCGACAGCCCGTCGACGGAGAAGGTCGGCGGCCTGAACACGTGGAAGAAGGGCGCTTTCGGGGCGCTCGGCGTCGACGAGCCGCAAAGCGCGCAGTGGTGGTTCCCCTCCAACGACCACCCGACCGACAAAGCGACTTACGACGTGTCGATCGAGGCTCCGGACGGCCTCGCCGCCATCACCAACGGCACGCTCGTGAAGAAGACCAAGAAGCGCGCCGGCTGGACGCGGTGGAACTGGCGCAGCACCAAGCCGCAGGCGACCTACCTGACGTCGTTCATCGTCGGCAAGTACGACGTGGTCCAGTCCACCACGCCGGACGGCAAGCCGTTCATCACCGCCTACGGCGCGGATCTCGGCGACTCGCTCGACGCGGCCAAGGCAAGCGTGGAGCGGACGCCGGAGGTCGACGAGTTCCTGGCGTCGAAGTTCGGTCCGTATCCGTTCGAGGCCGAGGGCGGCGTCGTGACCAGCGGGATCACCTTCTCGCTGGAAAACCAGACCCGGCCGACCTACGGCGCGCGCAACTTCGCCGCCGGCTCCAACACCACGCTGATCGCGCACGAGAACGCACACCAGTGGTTCGGCGACAACGTCTCGCTGGGCAAGTGGAGCGACATCTGGCTGAACGAGGGCTTCGCGTCCTACGCCGAGTACCTGTGGTCCGAGCACGAGGGCGAGGGCACGACCGCGGAACTCGCGCAGTACGCCTACGACTCCTACGCCGCCGACGACCCGTTCTGGCAGGTCCTGCCGGGCGACCCGGGCGAGCCGAAGCAGTTCGACCGCGCGGTGTACGACCGGGGTGCGATGGCCTTGCAGGCGCTGCGCAAGACGGTCGGCGACGATGCGTTCTTCTCGATCCTCCAGCAGTGGCAGGTGGCGAAGGCAGGCAAGGCGGCGGTGATCCCGGACTTCGTGGCGCTCGCGGAGAAGGTGTCGGGCAAGCCGTTGCAGGAGCTGTTCCAGACCTGGTTGTTCACCAAGGGCAAGCCTGCGATCGGTCCTAATGGGACGGTCGCGGCCCGAGCGTTCGCCGCTGCTCCGGCGAAGCCGAAGGCGTGGGACCAGATCCAGGCGAACCACCGCGCGCTGGCCGAGGCAGGCCAGCACTGAAATTCGCTTGCCGGGCTGCGGGATCCTGGAGAGTTCCGCTCTCTGAAGGAGGATTCGGTGGCCATGAAAGTGCGGGCGCAGCTCCGCCACGCTCGGCTCGACGGCCGGGAGTGGCGGGTGCTGCGCCCTGATCCCGGTCTGGACACCGCGGTGTTGTACGAAAAGGGTCCGTGGCCGGGGATGTGCGTGGATCGCCGGGCGGCCTATCGGATCGGGGTGCTGTGGCTGCTGGCGGCACGGTCTCGGCACACGGTCATTCACCTGCCGTTGCGGGCGAGCCGCACTCCCGCCGAGCCGGAGTTCACCGGTCGTCGGCTGGATCTGGTGCTGAGCCACCACACCGCGCAGTTGCGCGTCTCGCACTGGCCGCGGTTGCGGGCGGCGCTCGGCCCGGCCCGGCCGCACACGGTGCGGGTCCCGGCGGATCGGCGTCCGGTGGAGCGGCCGCATTGGCGGACCCGGGACCGGCTGTACGACCGGATCCACGCCGACACGATGTTCCTGACCGGCAGTGCGGCGGTTTTCCGCCACACCGCTGAGTACTTTTTCGCTCTCGCGTTCCGTGCGCCCGGTTCGGCTCCGGGAGAGGAAACGGCGCACCACGCCTGTGCGGAGTTGCATTGGTCGGCTGGAGTGCTGGTGAATACCGATTGCCTGCACGTGCTCTACCGGGCGCACTGGCTGCCGCGTGCCGAGCTGGTCGGCGCACCCGACTAAACTCTGGGTGTGGCAGCCAGGAGTGTGAAGGCGCGGCGAATCGGATGGTTCGCCGTGTTGGGCGTGGCTGTGCTGCTCACCGTGATGTGCGTGAGCCTGGTTTTCGCCGCGTTCCGCAACGACAGCGCGATCGAATCGCACCTGGGCACGGCGACCGCGACGGTCGAGTCGGTGGCTTTCGACCGCACGATCATCCAGTACCAGACTCCGGACGGCATCGTGCACAGTCCGCCGACCGGGGTGCTGTATCCGTCGGGTCTCGCCGCCGGTCAGCTCGTGTCGATCGAGTACGACGCGACCAACCCGGAGCTGACCAGGGTCGCCGGTCGGACCGCGACGTTGACGCTGCTGCCGGTGGGGATGACGGTGCTGATCACGTGGCTGGTCGCGGGCCCGCTGCTGTGGTGGCTGCGCCGGCTGATCAAGCGGGACCGGTCCGCTGCTGCTCCGGAGCCGGTGCCCGCGAAGGTGTGAGGTCGGGTCCCGGCAAGGTCCGTGAGGGGAACCTTCACGGACTCTGATTCCCCCAGGGTTCCCCTCACGGACTTCAGGTCCCGACGGTCGTCAGGTACCGACGGTTTCCTGCCACCAGCCGAGTACCTCGTCGGCCACGCCGGGGGCGGCGACCAGCAGCCCGTCCGTAGGCAGTGCGGCGTCCTCGCCGTGTTTGTCCAGTACCACCGCACCCGCCTCGATCGCCATCGCGACTGAGCCTGCGACGTCCCATTCGTGGTAGCTGTGCAACACCGCCGCTGCCGCGTGTCCCAGCGCGACCTGCGCGATCGACAGCGCGGCCGACCCCAGCACCCGCACCCCGGCGTGCGCGGCGGCCGCTCGTTCGATGAACTCGCCCATCCCCGGCCACGGCCCCTTGCGCGCCAGCTCGGTGCAGACGATCGCCCCCGCGGTACCCGTGCGGTCCACCAGCTTCAGCGGTTTCCCGTTCGCGCGAGCGCCGCGTCCGCGAGCGGCGGCGTAGATCTGCGCCCGGTACGGGTCAGCGACCACGCCGACCACGGGGCCGCTCGCGTCGACCAGGGCGAGACTGTAAGCGCACCAAGGCACTCCGGCGACGTAGTTCGCGGTGCCGTCCACCGAGTCGACCACCCAGCGGTACTCCGCGACGTCCGCGCCGTGGTCGGCCCCGAATTCGTGGCCTACCACCGGGATTCCGGGGAACTCCGCGGTCAGCACGCGGCGCGTGTGCCGTTCCAGGATCCGATCGGTGTCGGTGACCCAGTCGAACGGCGAATCCAGCGTCGCCGGGTGCGCCCCGCGGCCGGCGGTCGCGGTGATCACGTCGGTGGCGTCGTTCGCCAGCCGCCCCGCGACCTCGAGCGCTCGGGAGAGCAGCCCGGGTTCGACGGGCCGCGACGGCCTGGAGGACAAGAGGGTCATGCCTGCTTAGTCTGGGTGTTCCTGGTGTCCGGGACACGACCGGAAGATGACATGTCGTGGCGAATTATTCGACGGTCGGCGCCTGAGCGCGGACGCTGCGGAGTGTTTCGCCGCCGTTGGCCGGTCGGTTACGCGGGATTGGCCCGCCCTGCCTGCGGTTTTGCGACAGTGACGGGGTGCGAGTCGCCATAGTCACCGAAAGTTTCCTGCCCCAGGTGAACGGCGTGACGAATTCCGTGCTGCGGGTCGTCGAGCACCTGGTCGAATCCGCACACGACGTGCTGGTCGTCGCGCCGGGGCCGGGGCCGTCGAGTTACCGCGGCGCCCCGGTCGTCCGCATTCCGGCGCTGGACTTCCCCGGCGTGAACTCGCTGCCGATCGGCCTGCCGACGCGCACCGTGCTGACCGCGCTGGCCGAGTTCGGCCCGGACGTCGTGCACCTGGCCTCGCCGTTCGTCGTCGGCGCGCGCGGGCTCGCCGCGGCCAGACGGCTGCGCGTGCCGTCGATCGCGGTCTACCAGACCGACATCGCCGGGTTCGCCACGTCGTACGGCTTCGGCATCGGCGCGCGGGCGGCCTGGCGCTGGGTGCGCCGCCTGCACTCGCGGGCCGACCGGACGCTCGCGCCGTCCTCGGACTCGATCGAACAGCTGAAGTTGCACGGGGTTCCGCGCGTGCACCGCTGGGCGCGCGGCGTCGACATCAGCCGGTTTTCCCCGGCGCACGCGGACCCGGCGTTGCGCGCGGAACTCGCGCCGAACGGCGAGCTGCTGGTCGGGTTCGTCGGACGCCTCGCGCCGGAGAAGGAGGTCGACCGGCTGACAATGCTGGCCGGGATGCCGGGCGTGCGCGTAGTCGTGGTCGGTGACGGGCCGGAGCTGCCGACGTTGCGGGAACGGTTGCCTGGCGCGGCTTTCCTGGGCGCGAAGTACGGGGACGAGTTGTCGGTCGCGTACGCGAGCCTTGATGTTTTCGTGCACACCGGGCCGCACGAGACGTTCTGCCAGGCGGTGCAGGAGGCGATGGCTTCGGGGCTGCCGGTGCTCGCGCCGGACGCGGGCGGGCCCAAAGACCTCGTGTTGCCTGGCCGGACTGGGTATCTGCTGCCCGCTGATCGGGAGTCCTTCGGCCCGGCGCTGGTTTCGAAGGTCGACGACCTGCGGGACGCGGCATTACGGGCTCGGTTGGGCGAGAAGGCGCGGAAAGTGGTCTTGGGCCGGACGTGGCCCGCGGTGTGCCGGGAGCTGGTCGGGCACTACGAAGCGGTACAGGGCCGAGTCGCGCGTGCGGCTTGAGCCATGCACATCGTCCAGCTGGCGAACTTCTACGGACCGCGGTCTGGCGGTTTGCGCACTGCGCTGAACCACCTCGGCGCGGGGTACGTCGCCAGCGGGCACCGGGTGACGCTCGTCGTGCCGGGACGGCGGTACGCGGTGGAAAGCCTGCCGACGGGAGTGTGCCGGTATTCGTTGCCTGCCTTGCAGATTCCGGGCACCGGCGGGTATCGAGCGGTTGATCCGCAGCGGGTACGGACGGTGTTGCGGCGGCTGGAACCGGATCGGCTGGAGGTGTCCGACCGGCTGACGTTGCGGGGGATGGGCGTCTGGGCTCGGCGCAATGGCGTGCCCAGCATGGTCATCTCGCACGAGCGGCTGGATCGGTTGCTGGAGCAGTTTCTCTTGCCGGGAGCGATGGCCCGGCACGTAGCGGATGTCGCGAATCGGCGGATGGCGGCGTCGTACGACACCGTGGTTTGCACTACTGCCTTTGCGCACGCGGAGTTCGAGCGAATTGCCGCGCCTAACGTCCGGCGGGTGCCGCTGGGAGTGGATCTGGCTACCTTCGCGCCGTCGATGCGTGATTCCGGATGGCGGCTGGCGTTGGCCGGTGGCGCTGACGCGTTGATCGTCCATTGTGGGCGATTGTCACCGGAGAAACACGTTGAGCGGAGCGTGGATACGGTCGCCGAGCTGACTGAGTCCGGTGCGCGGGTGCGGTTGGTCATCGCTGGCGATGGGCCTCGGCGGCGGGCTTTGGAACGGCGGGCTCGGGGATTGCCGGTGACGTTCCTTGGCTTCTTGGCCGGACGAGGCGAGGTAGCTCGGTTACTGGCCAGTGCGGATGTTTCTCTGGCTCCCGGGCCGCATGAGACGTTCGGATTGGCGGCCTTGGAGGCGCTCGCTTCGGGGACGCCGGTGGTGGTTTCGGCGTCGTCGGCATTGCGGGAGATCGTACGGCCCGGATGCGGAGCGGCGGTGGACGACGACGCGCCAGCTTTCGCCAGTGCGGTGACCGGCCTGCTGGACAGCCCGGAGGAGATCCGGCGGGCGGCTGCGCGGGCGCGGGCGGAGGAATTCGCCTGGCCGACCTCGGTACGCGGGATGCTCGCCGCCCTCGGCTGACCAAGGTCCGTGAAGGACTCCTTGAGGGAATCAGATTCCCTCAAGGAGTCCTTCACGGACAACTAGGTGCGGTAGCCGGGGTGGACGCCGGGCGTTAGGCCGCGGTCCTCGGCGACGCGACCGAGCAGGTCGCGCAGCAGCGAACGTTCCTCTGTGGACAGTGCCGCCATCAGCTCGTCTTCGTGTGCTGCGGCGGCTTTTGCCAGTTCGGCCATCGTTTCTTGGCCTTTGTCGCTCAGGAAGACCGCGTAGAGACGGCGGTCTTGCGGGTTGCGGCGGCGTTCGATCAGGCCCTGCTGCTCCAAGCCGTCGACCAAAGCGACCAGCCGGGTCGGCGGCGTGCCCAACTCGGCGGCCAGGACCTGCTGGCTTTCGCCGGGCCGCCGCGCGATCGCTCGGAGCAGTCCGGTCTGGGGCGGGGTCAAGCCGAGGTCCGCGACCCGCTCGGCGAAGCGCTGGGTCGCGTGTGCGCCCAGTTGGGCCAGCAGGAAGGCGCTGCCGACCGTCGGGGGTCCTTGCATGCCCTGAACCGTATCGCTTGACAATCCATTACACCAGTGTAATCGTTCAATCAGTGAAACTAATTGACCTGGAGGTTTGCCATGACGACCATGACTAGACAGCAGGGCGGCCCGCCGTTGCTGGCACCGGCGCTGGCATTCGGGGCGCTGACGATCGCGTCAGGGGTGCTGGGTGCGTCGGGGACCCGGCCGGATTCCAGCGCGGCTGAGGTCGCCGCGTATATCGGCGGCCACCAGGGCGTCGTGCAGCTGCTCGCGTTCGCGGTGTTCGGCGCTTCGGTTCCGCTGGCGGTCTGGGCGGCGACGGCCTATCGCAGACAGCGGCGGCTCGGCGTAGCTGCGCCGGGGGCGGTGATCGGACTCACCGGTGGCGTGCTGTCCGCGGCCGCGCTCGCGATGAGCGGGCTGATCACCTGGACCGCCGCGCAGGCCAGCGAGACGCCTGCGGTGGCGCGGGCGTTGACCAGCCTCGCGTTCGCGTCCGGCGGGCCGGGGTTCGTGGTGCCGCTGGCGCTGCTGATCGCCGGGATCGCGGTGCCCGCGCTGTTCCTGAACCTCTTGCCGCGCTGGCTGTCCGTCGCCGGGCTAGTGGTCGCCGCGGCCGCGGTCCTCGCCTCGTTGTCCTTGCTGACTCCGGCGCTGTATCCGCTGATCCCGGTCGGCCGGTTCGGCGGGCTCGGCTGGCTGGTCGCCGCCAGCGTCCTGCTCCCGCGCGACCGTCCGGCGCGGACGGACTAATCTCGAACCCATGCCCCGAGCGAGCCTGGACAAGGATCCGCACGAAGTCGCCGCGATGTTCGACGGCGTCGCGTCCGGTTACGACCGGGCGAACTCGTTCATGACGTTCGGGTTCGACCGGCGCTGGCGCACCACCACGGCTCGCGTGCTGGACGCCAAACCGGGGGAGAAGGTGCTCGACCTGGCGGCGGGCACCGGGGTGTCCACCGTCGAGTACGCGCGCGGCGGAGCCTGGTGCCTCGCCGCCGACTTCTCCTTCGGGATGCTCAAGGCCGGGCTGCACCGGAACGTGCCGATGGTCGCCGCGGACGCGATGTGCCTCCCGTTCGCCGACGACAGCTTCGACGCCGTCACGATCTCGCTCGCGCTGCGGAACTTCGTCGACACCAAGGGCGCGCTCGCGGAGATCCTGCGCGTGGTCAAACCGGGCGGCCGGCTGGTGATCTGCGAGGTGTCGACGCCGTCGTTCGCCCCGATCCGGTTCGTCTACCGGCGGTTCGTCCTCAAGCTGCTCACCTGGGTCGGCAGCCGGTCCTCGACGAACCCCGAGGCCTACTCCTACCTGGCCGAATCGATGCTCGCCTGGCCCGATCAGCGCGGGCTCGGCGAGATCATCGCGAGCGCCGGATGGACCGAGGTCGAATGGCTGAACCTCACATTCGGCGTCGTCGCGATCCACCGGGCGCGCAAGCCTGCCTAAACTCAGGCTTATGACGACTTCGCGCCGCAGCCCGGACCACGACGCCGAAGTGATCGTGGTCGGGGCGGGACCGGCTGGTTCGACCGTGGCCACCTACCTCGCCCGGGCTGGGGTGGACGTGTTGCTGCTGGAGAAGACTGTCTTTCCGCGCGAGAAGGTATGCGGGGACGGTCTTACTCCGCGCGGGGTCAAGCAGTTGATCGATCTGGGGCTGGATACCAGTGAAGAGGCCGGGTGGGTCCGGAGTCGGGGGCTGCGGATTCTTACCGGGGATCTGACGTTGGAGTTCGACTGGCCGGACCTCACTGATTACCCGCCGTACGGGGTGTCTCGGACTCGGCATGACTTCGACGACTTGCTCGCTAAGACCGCGGTTAAGGCTGGGGCTCGGTTGTACGAGCGGACCACGGTTACTGGGGCTATTACGAACGCGTCCGGTCGGGTTGTTGGGGTTGAGGCGAAGGTCGGGCCGGAGAAGACTTCCGTTAGTTATCGGGCGCCGTTGGTGCTGGCTTGCGATGGGGTGTCGGCTCGGCTTGCGTTGAGTGTCGGGATCGACAAGAACGAGAAGCGTCCGATGGGGGTCGCGGTTCGGCGGTATTACAAGAGTCCTAAGCATGATGATCCGTTTATTGAGGGTCACCTTGAGCTGTGGGACCGGTCTGATCCTCGGGATCCGAAGCTGCTTCCCGGCTACGGCTGGGCGTTCCCGCTAGGCGACGGGACGGTCAACGTCGGGCTCGGGATGCTGTCGACTTCGGCTTCCTTCCGGAACACCGACTACCGGGCGTTGTTGCGGCAGTGGCTTGACGGGACTCCTGAGGAGTGGGGGTACCGCGAGGAGAACGCCATCGGCAAGGTTGGCGGGGCTGGGTTGCCGATGGGGTTCAATCGGACTCCGCATTACCGCGATGGGTTGCTGTTGCTTGGCGACGCGGGCGGCATGGTGAGCCCGTTCAACGGTGAGGGCATTTCTGCGGCTATGGAGTCGGCGCAGCTTGCGGCTGAGGCTGTGGTGCAGGCGCTGGCTCGGCCCGAAGGTCCGTCGCGGGAGCGGGCGTTGGAGGGGTATCCGCGGGCTGTCGGTGAGCTGATGGGTGGGTATTACCGGCTCGGCAACGTCTTCGCGAAGTTGATTGGGAAGCCGAAGATCATGCACGCGGCTACCAAGTACGGGTTGCGGGTCAACAAGCTTCTTCCCTTGGTGTACAAGGGGCTTTCCGGGTGTTACGACGCTCGTGGGGGCGATGGGGTTGACCGGTTGATCGCGGCGTTGGCTCGGGTTACGCCTCGTCCTCGCTGACGGCTCGTCGCCTGGCGGCGACATTGCGCACGGGTGGGGCCCCACACCCCGAAGCTTGATTGTGCTGACGGTTCGGGGGTGCTTGTCAAGGCGGGAAAGATGCCTTGACAAGCACCCCCGAACCGCAGAGAAGACTTCGTATCGGGGTGCGGGGGAGGGGCTGGGTGCCTCGATAGTTGGGTGCGTCTGTGCGGTTTGGTGGCTTTGATTTGGGCTGTCGTACGGGTTTCTGGTGCTTGGCGTTACCCGGGTGGAGCAATGGGTTGTCCGGCCGGTCAGTGTGATACGTCACAAGATCGAGTCGGCCTGGGGTGCTGGCGCGGTTCTTGAATTGGCCTTTACCGCTGGTCTCGCCATTGCGGGCGGGGGTGGGCCTGGGGAATGCCCCGCTCAAGTTAGGGCTGCCTTAGTCCGCAACCCCTCGGGACAAGAGTGTGACTCACGTCCTACACTCCCCCCATGCTTTGTGAATCGCTTCACAACCGCGACGCGTCGCTTGTGAACTATTTCACAAGCAGGTGGTGGGTCGGACACGGGCCGTAAGGGCGCCCTGACCCTCGGCGGTGTGACCCAGCTCCCTTAGGGTGCGCAACCGAGGACTCGGACCACCAACCGAGAACAACCGCAGCGGCGCGGAAAGGATGGCGAAGACCCCGTGCTGATGGTGCCCGTGCTGGCGCAGGCCGATCCCGGACCGGCGGCGCCCGGACTGAACGTGTATCTGCCGCTCGTCCTGCTTTTCGTGCTCGCGGCGGGGTTCGCCGTGTTCTCCGTGCTGCTGGGTCCGCTCGTCGGGCCGAAGCGGTACAACCGCGCGAAGACCGCGGCGTACGAGTGCGGCATCGAACCGTCGCCGCAGCCGCTCGTCGGCGGCGGCCGGATGCCGGTGGCCTACTACATCACGGCCATGCTCTTCATCCTGTTCGACATCGAGATGGTGTTCCTCTACCCGTTCGCGGTGAACGCCAACGCTCTCGGGGTGTTCGGCCTGGTGGAGATCGTGCTGTTCATCGTGACGGTCGGGTTCGCGTACGCCTACGTGTGGCGGCGCGGCGGCCTGGATTGGAACTGAACCCATGGGCCTGGAAGAAAAACTCCCCAACGGCATTCTGCTGGCCAGCCTCGAGGGACTGGTCAACTGGGCACGCAAGAACTCGCTGTGGCCGGCGACCTTCGGGCTCGCCTGCTGCGCGTTCGAGATGATGTCGGTCGGCGGTTCGCGCTACGACATCGCGCGGTTTGGCATGGAGCGGTTCTCCGCCACTCCGCGGCAGGCCGACTTGATGATCGTGGCCGGCCGGGTGACCCAGAAGATGGCCCCGGTGCTGCGCCAGATCTACGACCAGATGGCCGAGCCCAAGTGGGTCCTCTCCATGGGCGTCTGCGCCTCGTCCGGCGGGATGTTCAACAACTACGCCGTCGTGCAGGGCGTCGACCACATCGTGCCGGTCGACATGTACCTGCCTGGTTGCCCGCCGCGGCCGGAGATGCTGCTCGACGCGATCCTCAAGCTGCACGCCAAGATCCAGGACGAGCCGATCAACGCCCGCCGCGCCGCGATCCGCGCGGCCAGCGGGGCCCGTACCGAGCTGATCCCGTCCTCGATCAAGTACGCGAAGAAGTGAGCACCGGTGCCTGAGAACCCCGAAGAGACTCCCGAAACCGGCGGCCCGCAGTCCAGCGCGGAGCGGCCCGAAGCCGGCCTGGAAGCGCACGGGCCCGGAGCGGCCGAACCGGTCGTCGCCGGACGCGAGCGCAAGGGCATGTTCGGTGTCCGCGGCAGCGGGGACACCTCCGGTTACGGCGGCCTGCGGCTGCCCGCGTACAGCCCGCCGCCCGCGGAGCGCCCGTACGGCGGCTGGTTCGACGAGTTCGCCGACGAGTTCATGGCGGCGTTGGCGGACAACGACATCCCGGCGTCGGCGATCCTCCAGACCACTGTGGACCGCGGCGAGATCACCTTCTACGTCAGCCGCGAGCACCTCGTCGACATCGCGAAGGTGCTGCGCAACGACCCGGGCCTGCGGTTCGAAATGCTGCTGGCGGTCACCGGCGTCGACTACGGCGTGGACGTCCCGCAGCGGATGCACACGGTCTACAACTTCCTGTCGATGACCTACCGCCGCCGGATCCGCCTCGAAATCACCATGGACATGGACAACCTGCACGTCCCGTCCCTGGTCCCGGTGTACGCGACGGCGGACTGGCACGAGCGCGAGGCCTACGACATGTTCGGCATCGTCTTCGACGGCCACCCCGGGCTGACCCGCATCTTCATGCCGGACGACTGGGACGGCTTCCCCCAGCGCAAGGACTACCCGCTCGGCGGGATCCCGGTCGAATACAAGGGCGCGGAAATCCCGCCGCCGGACCAGCGGAGGTCGTACTCGTGACCATCAACGACGAAGCGACGGAAGCCGAGTACGCGGAAGTCCGGGACACCACCGAAGGCCCCGTCTACCACGTCTCCGGCGGAGACTGGGACGAAGTTCTCGGCGACGCCCAGCACGACGACCGCATGGTCATCAACATGGGCCCGCAGCACCCGTCCACGCACGGCGTGCTCCGGCTCGTGCTGGAACTGGAAGGCGAGACGGTCACGCAATTGCGCGCGGTCGTCGGCTACCTGCACACCGGTATCGAGAAGAGCGCGGAGTTCCGCAACTGGACCCAGGGCGTCACCTTCGTGACGCGCGCGGACTACCTCGCCCCGCTGTCGAACGAGATGGCCTACTGCCTCGGCGTCGAGAAGCTGCTGGGCATCAAGGCCCCGCCGCGCGCGGAGATCCTGCGGGTGCTTCTCCTCGAACTCAACCGGATCACCTCGCACCTGGTGTTCATCGCGACCGGCGGCATGGACCTCGGCGCCACCACCGCGATGACGCTCGGCTTCCGCGAGCGCGAAGAAGCCATGCACCTGCTGGAGTACCTGACCGGCCTGCGGATGAACCACGCGTTCATCCGGCCCGGCGGGCTCGCCCAGGACCTGCCGGAGGACTGGGCCGAGAAGGTCCTCGACTTCTGCAAGCTCATGGACAAGCGGCTTCCGCTGTACGACAAGATGTTCAGCGGCCAGCCGATCTGGCGCAACCGGCTCAAGGACGTCGGCGTGCTGCCGCTCGACGCGTGCCTCGAACTCGGCGTCACCGGCCCGGTGCTGCGAGCCGCGGGCCTGCCGTGGGACCTGCGCAAGACCGAGCCGTACTCGCGCTACGACGAACTCGAGTTCGACATCCCGACCTCGACCGACGCGGACAGCTGGGCGCGGTACCTGCTGCGGCTGGAGGAAATCCACCAGAGCCTGCGGATCATGAAGCAGGTCGCGAAGATGGCCGAGCCGGGCCCGGTCATGGTGGAGGACAAGAAGGTCGCCTGGCCCGCGCAGCTGTCCATCGGCAGCGACGGCATGGGCAACTCGCTCGCCCACGTCAAGAAGATCATGGGCCAGTCGATGGAATCCCTGATCCACCACTTCAAGCTCGTCACCGAGGGCTTCCACGTGCCGCCGGGCCAGGTCTACGCGGCCGTCGAATCGCCGCGCGGCGAGATCGGCGCGCACCTGGTGTCCGACGGCGGCACCCGCCCGCTGCGCGTGCACCTGCGGGAGCCGAGTTTCGTGAACATGCAGGCGATGCCCGCGATGGCCGAGGGCGGCCTGGTCGCCGACCTGGTCGTCGTGATCGCCTCGATCGACCCGGTTCTGGGGGGAGTTGACCGATGACGAACCCGACTGCAGTCCCGGAGCCGGGTCCGCACGACGCGACGAAGACGTACGCCGCGGCGGGCCCGGACACCGATGTCGCGGCGATCGCGCCCGACCCGGCGGTCGCCGAGGGAATCCTCGCCGACCGGCCGGCGGCGGACGTCTTCGACGCCGACACGCACCGCGAGGCGAAGGAAATCATCGCCCGGTACCCGATGTCGCGGTCGGCGCTGCTGCCGATGCTGCACCTCGTGCAGTCGGTGCAGGGCTACGTGAGCCAGGAAGGCATCGCCTTCTGCGCACAGCACCTCGACCTGACCGACGCCGAGGTCAGCGCGGTCGCGACGTTCTACACCATGTACAAGCGCCGCCCGTGCGGCGAGCACTTGGTGAGCGTCTGCACCAACACGCTGTGCGCGGCGCTGGGCGGCGACGACATCTACAAGAAGCTTCAGACGCACCTCGGTTCGGCGGAAAAGCCGCTGGGGCACGAGGAAACCTCGGGCACGCCGGGCGAGGCCGGCTCGATCACCTTGGAGCACGTGGAATGTCTCGCCGCGTGCGACCTCGGGCCGGTGCTCCAGGTGAATTACGAGTACTTCGACAACCAGACGCCGGAGCAGGCGGTCGCGCTCGTGGACGCGTTGCAGGCAGGCAAAAAGCCCGCCCCGACGCGCGGTGCGGCGCTGACTGACTTCAAGGGCGCGGAGCGGCAGCTCGCCGGGTTCTGGCCGGAGGACGACGCCACCTACCGCAGCGCGGTGGACGGTCCGTCGCAGGCGGTCGAGACCCTGCGCGGCGCGCAGATCGCCGCTGACCGCGGCTGGTCCGCTCCCGGTGCGCAGGATGTTCCGCTTCCTGCTGTGCCTAATAAAGAGGGGGAGAAGAAGTAATGGCTGATCCCATCACTCCGGTCCTCACGAAACGCTGGCTGTCCCCGGAATCCTGGCGCATCGAGACCTACGAAGCGCTCGAGGGCTACACCGCGGCACGCAAGGCGCTGGCCGCCACGCCCGAACAGCTCGTCCAGGTGGTCAAGGACTCCGGTCTGCGCGGCCGCGGCGGCGCGGGCTTCCCGGCGGGCGTGAAGTGGTCGTTCATGCCGCCCAACGAGGACAAGCCGCACTACCTGGTGATCAACGCCGACGAGGGCGAACCCGGGACCTGCAAAGACATTCCGCTGATGATGGCGGACCCGCACTCGCTGCTCGAGGGCTGCATCATCGCCTCGTACGCGATGCGGTCGCACCACTGCTTCATCTACGTCCGGGGCGAGGCGCTGCACTGCATCCGCCGGCTCAACGCGGCCGCGCGCGAGGCGTACGCGAAGGGCTACCTCGGCAAGAACATCTTCGGCAGCGGCTGGGACCTCGAGCTGACTGTGCACGCCGGAGCCGGCGCGTACATCTGCGGCGAGGAAACGGCGCTGCTCGACTCGCTCGAAGGCCGCCGCGGCCAGCCCCGGCTCAAGCCGCCGTTCCCCGCCGCCGCCGGCCTGTACGCCGCGCCGACGACGGTGAACAACGTCGAGACCATCGCGAGCGCGTCGTACATCATCAACGCCGGTTCGTCGTGGTTCCGCGAGATGGGCCGCGAGAAGTCGCCCGGTCCGAAGATCTACTCGATCTCCGGCCACGTCGAGAAGCCCGGCCAGTACGAATGCCCGCTCGGCACCACGCTGCGCGAACTGCTGGAGCTGGCCGGCGGCATGAAGGACGGCATCCCGCTCAAGTTCTGGACGCCGGGCGGCTCGTCGACGCCGATGTTCACCGCCGAGCACCTCGACGTCCCGCTCGACTTCGAGGGCGCGGCCGAGGCCGGCTCGATGCTCGGCACCACCGCGGTGCAGGTCTTCAACGAGACCGTTTCGGTGCCGTGGGCCGTCATGAAGTGGACGCAGTTCTACGAGCACGAGTCCTGCGGCAAGTGCACCCCGTGCCGCGAGGGCACGTACTGGCTGGCGCAGATCCTCGAGCGGATGGTCGAGGGGCACGGCACCGAAGAGGACATCGACACCCTGCTGGACGTGTGCGACAACATCTTCGGCCGCTCGTTCTGCGCGCTCGGCGACGGCGCGGTGTCGCCGATCCAGAGCGGCATCAAGTACTTCCGGGACGAGTTCCTGGCCCTGTGTGAAAGCGCTAAGCGAGAACTGGTGGGAGCGCAGGCATGACGATCGCGCCCGACAAGCCCGAGACGGCTGAAACGCCGGTCCCCGAGGGTTACGTCAAGCTGACCATCGACGGCGAAGAGGTCATCGCGCCCAAGGGCGAGTTGCTGATCCGCACCGCCGAGCGGCTCGGCACGAGCATTCCGCGGTTCTGCGACCACCCGTTGCTCGACCCGGCGGGCGCGTGCCGCCAGTGCCTGGTCGAGGTCGAAATGGGCGGCCGTCCGATGCCGAAGCCGCAGGCCTCGTGCACGATGACGGTCGCCGACGGCATGGTGGTCAAGACCCAGCTCACCTCGCCGGTCGCGGACAAGGCGCAGCAGGGCGTGATGGAGCTGCTGCTCATCAACCACCCGCTCGACTGCCCGATCTGCGACAAGGGCGGCGAGTGCCCGCTGCAGAACCAGGCGCTCGCGCACGGCCGCGCGGAATCGCGGTTCGTCGACACGAAGCGCACGTTTCCGAAGCCGCTGCCGATCTCGTCGCAGGTGCTGCTCGACCGGGAGCGCTGCGTGCTGTGCCAGCGCTGCACGCGGTTCTCCGACCAGGTGGCCGGGGACCCGTTCATCGCACTGCTCGAACGCGGCGCGCACCAGCAGATCGGCACCGCGGAAACCGCCGACGTGCTGGATCTGGCCTCCCGCACCACCAGCGGCGAACCGTTCCAGAGCTACTTCTCCGGCAACGTGATCCAGATCTGCCCGGTCGGCGCGCTCACCAGCGCGGCGTACCGATTCCGGTCGCGGCCGTTCGACCTGGTCTCGTCGCCGAGCGTGTGCGAGCACTGCTCGTCCGGCTGCGCCGAGCGCACCGACTTCCGGCGCGGCAAGGTCCAGCGCAAGCTGGCCGGCGACGACCCGGAGGTGAACGAGGAATGGCTGTGCGACAAGGGCCGCTTCGCGTTCCGCTACGTGCAGGCCGGTGACCGGATCCGTCGTCCGCTCGTCCGCAACGAGCACGGCGAGCTGGAGGAAGCGTCCTGGACCGACGCGCTCCGGACCGCCTCGGCCGGGCTGCTGAAGGCCCGCGACGGCAAGGGCGCCGCGGTGCTCACCGGTGGCCGGCTGACCGTCGAGGACGCTTACGCGTACTCGAAGTTCGCCCGGCTTGCCTTGCGCACCAACGACATCGACTTCCGCACCCGCGCGCACTCGGACGAGGAGCTGGCGTTCCTCGGTTCGACGGTCGTGGGCACCACGCCGGAAACCGGCGTGACGTTCGGCGAGATCGAGCGGGCCAAGACGGTGCTGTGCGTGGCGTTCGAGCCCGAGGACGAAGCGCCGATCGTGTTCCTGCGACTGCGCAAGGCGGCCCGCAAGAACCGCACCCGCGTTGTCCACTTGGGACAGTGGACGACCTCCTCGGTGCGCAAGACCTTCGGCGAACTGCTGGCCTGCGTTCCCGGCGGCGAGGCGGCCGCGGTGGACGGCATCGCGCAGCACGCGGCCGACGTCGACACCGCGCTCAGCGGCGAAGGCGCGGTGATCCTGGTCGGCGAGCGGGCCGCCGAGATCCCCGGCCTGTTCTCCGCGCTGCTGCGGCTCACCGCCCGCACCGGAGCCCGGCTGGCGTGGATCCCGCGCCGCGCGGGCGACCGGGGCGCGCTCGAAACCGGTTGTGTGCCAACGCTTCTGCCCGGCGGCCGCTCGGTCGCCGACGACGCGGCTCGCGCCGAGGTCGGCAAGCAGTGGGGCGCCGAGCTTCCGGCCGAACCGGGCCGCGACGTCACCGGCATCCTCCAGGCCGCTTCCGGCGGACAGCTGGACGCGCTGGTGGTCGGCGGCGTCGACCCCAACGACCTGCCGGACCCGGACCTGGCCCGCCGCGCGCTCGACAACGTCGGGTTCGTAGTCAGCCTGGAACTGCGGGCGAGCGAGGTCACCGAACGGGCCGACGTGGTCCTGCCGATCGCCCCGGCGGTCGAGAAGTCCGGCAGCTACCTCAACTGGGAGGGCCGCCGCCGCGACTTCGACACCACGCTGGAGGGCACCGGTTCCCTCTCGGACGGCCGGGTGCTCGACACCCTGGCGGTCGAGATGGACGCCGACCTGTTCACCCAGACCCCGGCCGCCGCCGCGGGCGACTTCGCGAAGCTCGCGCCGGTCGCCCCCTCGGTGACCGCGCCGTCGGTGGCCGCCGCCGCGGCCCCGGTCCCGAACGGCAAGGCAGTGCTCGCCACCTGGCGGCAGCTGATCGACAACGGCTCGCTGCAGGACGACGAACCGCACCTCAAGGGCACCCAGCGGCCGCCCGTCGCGCGGCTTTCGGCGAAGACCGCCGAAAGCGTCGGCGGAACGGTCCGGGTGTCGAACGAGCGCGGGTCGATCACCCTGCCGGTCGAGGTCGCCGACCTGCCGGACGGCGTGGTGTGGCTGCCCGGCAACTCCGACGGCTCGGCCGTCCGCGCCGCACTCGCCGCCGGACACGGCGCGCTCGTGCAGATCTCCGGAGGTGACCAGTGAGCCCGCAGCTCACGCAGTTCCTCGCCGCGTACCCGGACGCCGCGGAACGGGCTCGGCTGATCGCCGACGACCCGTGGTGGCTCGTCCTGCTCAAGGCGGTCGTGGTCCTCCTGATCGGGCCGGTCCTGACGATCTTCCTGATCGTGTGGGAGCGCAAGGCGATCGGCCGGATGCAGAACCGGCCCGGCCCCAACCGGGTCGGCCCCGGCGGCTACCTGCAGTCGCTCGCCGACGCGGTCAAGCTCCCGTTCAAGGAGCAGATCATCCCGGACACGGCCGACCGCAAGGTGTACTTCCTCGCGCCGGTGCTGTCCGCGGTCCCCGCGCTGATCGCGCTGTCGGCCATCCCGTTCGGCCCGGTCGTCTCGATCTTCGGCCACCGCACGGTGCTGCAGCTGATGGACCTCCCGGTCGGCGTGCTGGTGATCCTCGCCTGCTCGTCGGTCGGCGTGTACGGCATCGTGCTGGCGGGCTGGGCTTCCGGCTCGCCGTACCCGCTCTTCGGCGGCATGCGCTCGGCGGCGCAGGTGATCTCCTACGAGATCGCGATGGGCCTCTCGATCGTCGCGGTGATCCTGTACTCCGGTTCGCTGCAGACGTCGGAGATCGTGCAGGCGCAGGCGCACGGCTGGTACTTCTACATGCTGATCCCGAGCTTCGTGATCTACGTGATCTCGATGGTCGGCGAGACGAACCGCGCGCCGTTCGACCTCCCGGAGGCCGAATCCGAACTGGTCGGCGGCTTCCACACCGAGTACAGCTCGATGAAGTTCGCGATGTTCTTCCTCGCCGAGTACGTCAACATGGTGATCGTCTCGGCGTTCTGCACCACGCTGTTCCTCGGCGGCTGGCGGTTCCCGTTCGTCGGCGACGATTCGCCGTTGAACCAGAACTGGTGGCCGATCCTCTGGTTCTTCGCCAAGACCTTCGTCCTGCTGTTCGGCTTCATCTGGCTGCGCGGCACGCTGCCCCGGCTGCGCTACGACCAGTTCATGCGGCTGGGCTGGAAGGTCCTGGTCCCGGTCAACCTGGTGTGGATCGTGGTCGTGGTCGCGATCAAGACGATCCAGTGGAGCTGGCCGCAGATCCTCGTCGGGGTCGGCATCGTGCTGGTGGTGCTCGTGCTGCTGAGCCTCGCGCTGCCGGACAAGAAGCTGCCCGAATCGGACTACGTGGACCTGGCCGGAAGCGGCTACCCGCTGCCGCCGCTGGACCTGCGGGTCCCGGACGCGACGCCGCGGCAGAAGGCGCTGGCCAAGGCGGAGGCGAAGGCCGCGCGGCGCAAGCCGGCCGGCGTCACCGCCGCGGCCGCACAGGAAGGAACGGAAGATGGCGGCAACTGACTTCCTCAATCCCATCAAGGGATTCGGCGTCACCTTCGGGATGATGTTCAAGAAGGTCGCGACCGAGGAGTACCCCGAGGCGGGCGCTCCGGCCGCGCCGCGCTACCACGGCCGCCACCAGCTCAACCGGCATCCGGACGGGCTGGAGAAGTGCGTCGGCTGCGAGCTGTGCGCGTGGGCGTGCCCGGCGGACGCGATTTTCGTCGAGGGCGGCAACAACACCGACGAAGAGCGGTACTCGCCGGGCGAGCGGTACGGCGCGGACTACCAGATCAACTACCTGCGCTGCATCGGCTGCGGCCTGTGCATCGAGGCGTGCCCGACCCGGTCGCTCACCATGACCAACTTCTACGAGATGGCCGACGACGACCGGCAGCGGCTCATCTACACCAAGGAAGACCTGCTCGCCCCGCTGCTGCCGGGCATGGAGCAGCCGCCGCACCCGATGCGGCTCGGCGACAACGAGCAGGACTACTACGTGAACGGTCCCGAGCTGGCCGCAGGGGTCGTGAGCGGCGATGCCGGTTCTAACCGGGATCAGCACTCACGAGGTGCGACGGAGGCGGCTCAGTGACCCTCTCCGCGCTGCTTCCCCTTCTCGCGCAGGCCCCGGCGTCCGGCGTCAACGCGTCCGTGACGACCGGCGAGGCCATCGCGTTCTGGATCCTCGGCCCGCTCTCGCTGCTGGGCGCGCTCGGGATGATCTTCTCCCGCAACGCCGTGCACTCGGCGCTGTGGCTGGTGCTCACGATGCTGACGCTGGGCGCGTTGTACATGACGCAGTCCGCGCCGTTCCTCGGGTTCACCCAGATCATCGTCTACACCGGCGCGATCATGATGCTGTTCCTGTTCGTGCTGATGCTGGTCGGCCGGGACAGCTCGGACTCGGTGGTCGAAGTGCTGCGCGGGCAACGGCTCGCCGCGGGCGTGCTCGGCATCGGGCTCGCCGCCTTGATCGCCGCGGGCGTGTTCCGCGCGATGGTGAACGTGACCCCGGCGCAGCCGCTCGACCCGTACCAGCCGACCGGCGGCGGTCCCGGCGGTCTGGGCAGGCTGATCTTCACCCAGTACCTGTTCCCGTTCGAGCTGACCTCGGCGCTGCTGATCACCGCCGCGCTCGGCGCGATGGTGCTGGCCTTCACCGGCCGCAGCGGCAAGACCAAGCTCTCCCAGCGCGAACTGGTCAAGCTGCGCTTCCGCGGCGAGCACGACCGCCCGTCGCCGCTGCCCGGTCCCGGCGTGTTCGCCACCGCCAGTTCGGTGTCGACCCCGGCGCTGCTGCCGGACGGTTCGGTCGCGCCGGAGTCGCTGTCGGAGATCATCGAGTCCACCTCGGCGATCCGGCTCATGCGCGAGCGCAAGCTCATCGCGGACGAGGGCCCGAAGCCCGACGCGCACGCACTGGTCGGCGGAGCCGAAAAGGCCGAGCCCGCCGAGGAAGAAGAAGGGGAAGGAAAGTGACCCCGAGCTACTACCTGCTGCTGTCCGCGCTGCTGTTCTGCATCGGCGCGGTGGGCGTGCTGGTCCGCCGCAACGCGATCGTCGTGTTCATGTGCATCGAGCTGATGCTGAACGCGGTGAACCTGACCCTGGTCACCTTCGCCCGCATCAACGGCGGGCTGCACGGCCAGGTGATGGCGTTCTTCGTGATGGTGGTCGCGGCCGCCGAGGTCGTGGTGGGGCTGGCGATCATCATGGCGATCTTCCGCACCCGCCGCTCGGCTTCGGTCGACGACACGAACCTGCTGAAGTACTGAGGGAGACGACCGAGTGACCGCATCATCGTGGCTGCTGGTGGCCCTTCCCGCCCTCGGCGCCCTCGTCCTGCTGCTATCCGGGAAACGCGCGAAGGCGTGGGGGCACCTGCTCGGCTGTGCCACCGTCACGCTCGCCTTCGTGTACGCCGTGATCCTGTTCTTCTCCACCGACAGCCACTCGGTCACCGACACCAAGATCTACTCCTGGATCCCGGTGACCCAGCTGCAAGTGGACTTCGGGCTGCGCATCGACGCGCTGTCGCTGACGTTCGTGCTGCTGATCACCGGCGTCGGCATGCTGATCCACTTCTATTCGATCGGCTACATGGCCGACGACGAGGGCCGGTACCGGTTCTTCGCGTACCTGAACCTGTTCGTCGCCTCGATGCTGATCCTGGTGCTGGGCAACAGCTTCGTGACGCTGTACCTCGGCTGGGAGGGCGTGGGTCTCGCCTCGTACCTGCTGATCGGCTGGTATCAGAACCGCCCGTCCGCGGCGACCGCGGCGAAGAAGGCGTTCCTGATGAACCGCGTCGGCGACGTCGGGCTCGCGCTGGCGATCTTCCTGATGTTCAAGTACGTCGGGTCGACCGGCTACGCGCAGGTCTTCGAGGGCGTCGCGCAGGGCAAGATCCCGCCGGGCGCGATCACCGCCATCGCGATCCTGCTGCTGCTGGGCGCGTGCGGTAAATCCGGCCAGTTCCCGCTGCAGGCCTGGCTTCCGGACGCGATGGAGGGCCCGACCCCGGTGTCGGCGCTCATCCACGCGGCGACGATGGTCACCGCGGGCGTGTACCTGGTGGCCCGCTCCAACGTCATCTTCACCGCGACGCCGGACGGACGTCTGGTCGTCACTCTGGTCGGCGCGGTCACGCTGCTGCTCGGGTGCGTCGTCGGCTGTGCCTACGACGACATCAAGAAGGTGCTCGCGTACTCGACGGTCAGCCAGATCGGCTACATGATGCTGGCGGTCGGCCTCGGGCCGGGCATCTACGCGCTCGGCATCATGCACCTGGTGGCGCACGGCTTCTTCAAGGCCGGGCTGTTCCTCGGGGCCGGTTCGGTCATGCACGGCATGAACGACGAGGTCGACATGCGCAAGTTCGGCGGCCTGGCCAAGAAGATGCCGATCACCTTCGTCACCTTCGGCCTCGGCTACCTGGCGATCATCGGCTTCCCGTTCCTCACCGGGTACTACACGAAGGACGCGATCATCGAGGCGGCGTTCGGCCAGGAAGGCTGGCGCGGCTGGGCTTTCGGCCTCGCGACGGTGATCGGCGCCGGGCTCACCGCGTTCTACATGACGCGGCTGATGATGATGACCTTCTTCGGCAAGCAGCGCTGGAAGGACATCAAGAGCACCGACGGACGCGACTTCCACCCGCACGAGTCCAAGCCGATCATGTGGGTCCCGATGGCGATCCTGGCGGTCGGTTCGGTCGGTGCCGGCGCGTTCTTCGCGCTGGGCAACCGGTTCGTCGACTGGCTTTCCCCGGTGGTCGGTCAGTACGCCGAGGCCGAGCACACCCCGATCCCGTCGTGGACGGTCCCGGCGGCGACGCTGGTGCTGGCCGCGCTCGGCGTGCTGCTGGCGGTCTGGCTGTTCCGCCCGTCGCGCGACGTCCCGGTCGAGAAGCCCGAGCGGGTCTCTTGGCCGGTCCGCGCGGCGCGCAAGGACCTGTACGGCAACGCGCTCAACGAAACCCTGGTCGCCCGTCCGGGCACCTGGCTGGCGCGGGCGCTGGTGTACGTGGACAACCGCGGCGTCGACGGCGCGGTGAACGGCCTCGCCGCGGCACTCGGCGGCGGGTCCGGGCGGCTGCGCCGGATGCAGACCGGATTCGTGCGGTCGTACGCGTTGTCCATGCTCGGCGGCACGTTCCTGCTTCTCGCGGCCCTTCTGCTGGTGAGGTTCTCCTGACATGACTTGGCTTCTGGCGCTCATCCTGCTGCCGCTGGCCGGCTCGCTGGTGCTGGCGTTCCTCAAGGGGAACGACCGGGCCGCGGTCGCCACGGCGCTCGCCGTGTCCATTGTGGAGTTCCTGCTGATCATCCCGTTCTGGGCGAGCTATTCGCCCTCGGGCGCGCGCATCCAGCAGGCGACCACGATGGACTGGATCCCGAACTTCGGCATCCACATCTCGTTCGGCACCGACGGCATCTCCCTCATCATGATCGCGGTGATCGCGCTCCTGGTGCCGATCGTCGTGGGCGCGCTCGGGCTCACCGACAAACTGCCCGCGGGCCGCAGCGCTGGCGGGTTCCTGTCGCTGATCCTGCTGCAGGAGGCGATCACGATCGGCGTCTTCGCGGCGACCGACGTGTTCCTCTTCTACGTGCTGTTCGAGATCATGCTGATCCCGATGTACTTCCTGATCGGCGGCTACGGCGGTGCGAACCGGCAGTACGCGGCGGTGAAGTTCTTCCTGTACTCGTTCCTCGGCGGCCTGATCATGCTCGCCTCGGCGATCGGGGCGTACTCGCTGGCCTCGGACAAGCTCGGCAAGGGCACGTTCGACTGGGCCACGCTGGTGACGGTGGTGCGCGACGCGCCGACCGGCACGCAGATCTGGCTGTTCCTCGGCTTCTTCCTCGCGTTCGCGATCAAGGCGCCGCTGGTCCCGTTCCACACCTGGCTGCCGGACGCCGCCGGACAGGCTCCGATCGGCGTCGCGGTGCTGCTGGTCGGCGTGCTGGACAAGGTCGGCACGTTCGGCTTCCTGCGGTACTGCCTGCCGATGTTCCCGCAAGGGAGCAAGGCGCTCGCGCCGCTGGTGCTGATCCTTTCGGTGATCGGCGTGCTGTACGGCTCGATCCTCGCTGCCGGGCAGCGTGACATGAAGCGGTTCATCGCCTATGTGTCGATCGCCCACTTCGGGTTCATCGCGCTGGGCATCTTCACCTTCAACGAGCAGGCGATGGTCGGCTCGGTGTCGTACATGCTGAACCACAGCCTCTCCACCGGGATGCTGATCGTGGTGATCGGCCTGATCGTGATGCGCGGCGGGTCGAGCAAGATCTCGGACTACGGCGGCATGGCGAAGGTGACCCCGCTGCTCGGCGGAATGCTGTTGCTGGCCGGGCTTTCCGCGCTGTCGCTGCCCGGAACCAACTCGTTCATCAGCGAGTTCCTCGTGCTGCTGGGGTCCTTTGTGGACCAGCCGGTGTACACGATCCTCGCGACCGTGGGCATGGTGCTCGCCGCGGCCTACGTGCTGTGGCTGTACCAGCGGATCATGCAAGGCCCGGTCCGCGGTGACGCCCTGGTGGGCGTCGGAGGGGGACCGGGCACCGCGATCGCGCCGGAACTCGGCGCTCGCAAGGCCATTACCGACCTGGGCAAACGCGAGATCGCGATCCTCGCGCCCATGGTCATCCTGATCATCGGACTGGGTTTCTATCCCAAGCCGATGCTCGACACGATCACCCCGTCGGTGCAGGCGACGCTGTCTGCCGTGCAGGGAGGCAAGTAAACCGTGCTCGACATGTTCCTGGCGCAGGCGCCGGCAGCGCCGATCGAAGTGCCTTCGGTCGATTACGCGGCCGTGCTGCCGATGCTGATCGTCTTCGGCGTCGCGTGCATCGGCGTGCTGGTGGAAGCGTTCGCACCGAAGGCGACGCGATGGGGGATCCAGGTCACGATCTCCCTCGTCGCGATCATCGCCGCAGGGGTTTCGCTGATCCTTTACGCGACCGGTTCCACGTCGACGAAGGCAGGCACGACCACCTTCTCCGGCTCGATCTCGGTGGACCGGCCGTCGTTGTTCCTGTGGGGCACGTTGCTGTTGCTCGGCCTCGGCGCGGTCTTCTTGATCGCGGACCGGAAGGTCGAGCCGGGCGGCGCGTTCGTAGCTCAGGCGGCGATTCGGCCGGGCACTGTGCAGGACCGGGCGCAGGCTGCTACCACGTCGCAGACTGAGGTCTTTCCGCTGACGCTGTTCGCGCTTGGCGGGATGATGACGTTCTGCGCGGCCAATGATCTGCTGACGATGTTCATCGCGTTGGAAGTGCTTTCGCTGCCGTTGTATCTCATGTGCGGGTTGGCTCGGCGGCGTCGGCTGATTTCTCAGGAAGCTGCGGTCAAGTACTTCCTGCTTGGTGCGTTCTCGTCAGCGTTCTTCTTGTACGGGCTGGCGTTGCTGTACGGGTACGCGGACTCGGTGAAGTTGGCCGACATCGCGCACGCGGCGGCTGGGTCGGATCGGTCGGACACGTTGTTGTTCGCTGGCCTTGGTCTTCTGGTGGTCGGTTTGCTGTTCAAGGGGTCGGTCGGGCCGTTCCACACTTGGACGCCGGACGTCTACCAGGGTGCGCCTACTCCGGTTACCGGGTTTATGGCTGCTTGCACGAAAGTTGCCGCGTTCGGGGCGATCTTGCGGGTGCTCAGCGTCGGGTTTTCCTCGACGAGCTGGGAGTGGCGCGGGGTTATGTGGGCCGTGGCCATTATTTCGATGGCGCTCGGGGCGATTCTTGGGCTGACGCAGACTGATGTTAAGCGGATGATCGCTTACTCGTCGGTGGCGCATGCTGGGTTCTTGCTCGTTGGTGCCATTGCGATGACTGAGGATGGGTTGTCCAGCACGTTGTTCTACTTGCTGGCGTATGGGTTTACGACGCTTGCGGCCTTTGGGGTGGTGAGCCTCGTGCGGGATTCCAGTGGGGAGGCTACGCATCTTTCCGCCTGGGCTGGGTTGGCTAAGCGGTCGCCGGTTTTGGCTGGGGTGTTTACGTTCCTGTTGCTGGCGTTGGCGGGGATTCCGTTGACCAGCGGGTTTGTTGGGAAGTTTGTGGTGTTTTCGGCGGCGTTGTCGGATGGGATGGCGCCGTTGGTGGTTGTCGCGCTGGTGTTTAGTGCGGTGGCTG
This sequence comes from Amycolatopsis circi, assembly GCF_003385235.1. Taxonomy (GTDB): domain Bacteria; phylum Actinomycetota; class Actinomycetes; order Mycobacteriales; family Pseudonocardiaceae; genus Amycolatopsis; species Amycolatopsis circi. The sequence continues at coordinate 61,244 of NZ_PQIA01000042.1, forward strand.
CGTTCTTCTATCTGCGGGTCATTGTGTTGATGTACTTCTCGGAGCCTGCTGCTGATGGGCCTACGGTGACTGTGCCTGGTGGGTTTACTACTGCGGCTATTGCTTTGGGTGTTGTGGTTACGTTGGTGCTTGGTGTGTTGCCTGCCTTTGCGTTGGATTGGGCTGGGGCTGGAGGGTTTGCTTCCTAGAGGGTTGCGGCTCGTCGCCTGGTGGCGACATTGCCGTGGGGGTTGCGTGGGGCACCCCGAAGCTGATTGTGACTACGGACGGCGGGTGCTTGTCAAGGCGGGAAAGATGCCTTGACAAGCACCCGCCGTCCGCGTTTTTGGCTTCGTATCGGGGTGCGGGGGTGGTGTGGGTGCCTCGATTGTTGGGTGCACCGGCTGCGGTTTAGGGATCTGGGTGCGCGGGGCTTGGGGTGGGCTGGTCGCGTGGGTGCGCTGGTGAGTCGAGTGCGCGGGTTGCGGTTTAGGACTGGTGGCGGGGGCTGGGAGTGGGATGGACGCGTGGGT
>NZ_PQIA01000045.1 GCF_003385235.1 Amycolatopsis circi
CGGCGAGCACCGCGGTGAGGAAGACCCACGGCGGCATCCCGTGCGGCAGCGGCACGCCGATCGCCGCCGAAATCTGCTGGGCCAAGCCGAAGCCGAGCGACGCGGCCGCTTCCGGGCGCAGCTCGTGGTAGCGGCCGAGGTACTGGCGGGCGGCCATGGCGAGGTCGTCGGTGAGGCCGCTGAGGTCGAAGTGCGCGGCCCACGCTTCCAGGCCCGGCGGGACCATGAGAATCGCCTGCGCGGACTGCGGCACGCGTTCGCGGATCACCAGGGTGCCCGCGAGGTAGTCGCCGACGCGGCGGCCGTTCGACGACGTCAGCGACACGATGACGGCCACCGCGCCGAGGAAGCCGAGCGCCCAGAAGTCGACGAAGAAACCGGCGAGCCCGCGGGTCAGCGCGTGCCGGAAGCTGATCGGGCCGCCGTCGAGGCGCACCACGCGCAGGCCGAGCGCGAGTTTGCCGAGCGAACGGCCGCGGCTGAGCGTTTCGAACAGCACCGGGTAGCCGATGACGACCAGCACGAACAGGGTCAGCATCAGCGCGAGGGTGAGCGCCGAGTCGAACGACCCGGCGGTCAGCATCAGCGCGACGAAGACCAGCAGCAGCAACGCGGCCTGGACGAGGACGTCGAGCAGCATCGCGACCGCGCGGCTGGCGAGCTTCGCCACCCGCAGGTCGAGGACGACGGCCTCACCGGTGACGAGATCGGACTCTTCCTGCACGAGGCCAGCGTAGAGCGCCGACGCGTGCGCCGGTGGCACTATCCTGGCGAGCGAGGGAGGTGGCCGGTGGACGTCGATGTGTTCGTCGCGGCGCACAGCGCTGAATGGAGCAGGCTCGGCGACCTCGCCGGGCGGCGCAGGCTGACCGGCCAGGAGGCAGACGAGCTGGTCACGCTGTATCAACGCGCCGCGACGCATCTGTCGATGATGCGCTCGACCGCACCCGACCCGGCCCTCCTGGCGAGGCTGTCGGCGCTGGTGGCCCGCGGCCGTTCGGCGGTAGCCGGTTCGCACAGCCCGGCGTGGCGCGAGGTCGGCCTGTTCTTCACCCGCCGATTCCCGGCCGCGGTGTACCTGAGCCGCCGCTGGTGGATCCCGGCGGCGCTGCTGTCGGTCGCGGTGATGGCGGTGCTGGCCGTGTGGATCGCGGGCGACCCGGAGGTGCGCGCTTCGCTGGTGTCGCCGGACGAGGTACACGCGATGACCGCACCAGGCGGCCAGTACGAGACGTACTACTCGACCGGCCCGGCGGCGTCCTTCGCGGCGAAGGTGTGGACGAACAACGCGTGGGTGGCGGCGACGTGCCTGTTCCTGGGCGTCGCGCTCGGCTTGCCGGTGATCGCCGCGCTGTGGATGAACTCCCTGAACGCCGGGATCGCGATCGGGCTGATGTCCTCAGCCGGCCGCGGCGATGTCCTGCTGGGACTGCTGCTCCCGCACGGCCTGCTGGAACTGACGGCGGTGTTCATCGCAGCCGGGACCGGTCTGAAACTCGGCTGGACCGCGGTGGACCCGGGACGGCGTTCGCGAAGCGCCGCGCTGGCCGAGCAGGGCCGCTCGGTGGTGGTGATCGCGCTGGGGCTGGCGTGCGTGCTGCTGGTGTCGGGCGTGATCGAGGCGTTCGTGACGCCGTCGGGCTGGCCGACGTGGCTGCGAATCGGCATCGGGGCGGTGGTGGAGCTGCTGTTCCTGACGTACGTGTTCACGCTGGGGCGGCGAGCCGCGCGGGACGGGGAGACCGGCGACGTGGACCGCCGGGCCGCCGGAGACGCCCTCCCCGAAGCTGGCTGACCCTGCTAGGCGAGAAGTCCGTGAGGGGAACCCTGAGGGACTCAGAGTCCCTCAGGGTTCCCCTCACGGACCTACAACCGGCCCGCCGCCTTGAGGGCTAGGTAGCGGTCGGCGAGGGCGGGCGGGAGGTCCTCCGGAACCGCGTCCACCACGCCCACTCCGTGCTTGGTCAACCGCGCCGTCGACGACTCCCGGTCAGCCAACGCCCGCTCCGCCGCGGCAGCGTCATAAACCGCCTCCGCCGACCCTCGCGAGGCCGCCATCTCCGCCACCCGAGGGTCCGCCACCGAAGCGACCAGCACTTCATGCCGAGCCGTCAACGACCCCAGCACCGGGAACAATCCCTCCTCCAACGGCGCCGGTTCCAGCCCGGTCAACAACACCACCAAAGCCCGCCGACGCGTCCGTCGCAGCACTTCCGCCACCATCCCCCGCGCGTCCGTCTCCACCAGCGACGGTTCGATCGTGGCAAGGGCGTTCACCAAGGACGGCGTCGAAGCATTCGGAACCGAAGCCCGCACCCGACGGTCGTAAGCCACCAGATCCACCCGGTCCCCGGCCCGGGAAGCCAGCGCGGCCAGCAAAAGCGCCGCATCCATCGCCGCGTCCAACCGTGGCGCGTCACCGACCCGTCCGGCCGAGACGCGGCCGGTGTCCAGCACCAAAACCACCTGCCGGTCGCGTTCCGGACGCCACGTCCGCACCATCACATCCGACGCGCGGGCCGTCGCGCGCCAGTCGATCGACCGGACATCGTCGCCGATGACGTACTCGCGCAGAGAGTCGAATTCCGTTCCCTGGCCCCGAATCAACACCGCATTGCGACCGTCCAGCTGCTGCAACCGAGCCAGTCGCGAAGGCAGATGCTTGCGGCTGTGGAACGGCGGCAGCACCCGAACGCTCCACGGCACCTCGTGCGAACCCTGCCGCGCGGCCAACCCCAACGGCCCCACCGAGCGCACGGTTACCCGCGCGGCGAGGCGGTCACCACGACGGGTCGGGAGCAGCGTGGTCGTCAACGCACGCCGTTCGCCGGACGGAACGGCCAGCGGATGCCGGTCATCGGCACCGGCGCTCGGCGGCCAGGCGTCGCGCAGCGAACCGCGGACGGTGCGCCCGCCGGGATTCGTCACGGTCAGCGTGACCTCGGCGGGCTCCCCGAGCCGGACGGAAGTGGTGCCGCTGCGCGAAAACCGCAGCGCCCGCACACTCCCGGCCAGGACGAGGTCCACGACGACCAGCACGAGCAGCACCGCGACCGCAATCGCGACGCCGGTGCCGGACGGGAACAGCAGCCCGACCACCAGCGCCCCTAAGAGCGCCAGCAGCCCGAGCCGCCCGGTGATCGCCATTTAGCGCGGCACCGGCACGGAGGCCAGCACGCGGTCGAGGACGCCGTCCGCGGTCACGCCTTCGAGTTCGGCTTCGGGCCGCACGTCGAGGCGATGCCGGAGCGCGGGCCGGGCGAGCGCCTTGACGTCGTCGGGCGTCGCGTAATCCCGGCCGGACAGCCAGGCCCACGCGCGCGTGACGGCGAGCAAAGCCGTTGCGCCACGCGGAGAAACGCCGATGCGCACCGCCGGGAGTTCCCGGGTAGCACGGCAAAGGTCGACGACGTAGCCGATCACTTCCGGCCCAACGGTCACCTTCGCGACCGCCTCCCGCGCAGCAGCAAGCTCCGCCGCCCCAGCGACCGGGCGCACGCCTGCCGCAGCGAGGTTGCGCGGGTCGAAACCCTGCGCGTGCCGCCAAAGAATGCCAATCTCGTCCTCACGCGACGGTGCCAGCATGGTCAGCTTCAACAGGAACCGGTCCAGCTGGGCCTCGGGCAACGGATAGGTGCCCTCGTACTCCACCGGGTTCTGCGTAGCGACCACCACGAACGGATCCGGCAGCGGACGCGAGGTGCCGTCGATCGACACCTGCCGCTCCTCCATCGCCTCCAGCAGCGACGACTGCGTCTTCGGCGGCGTCCGGTTGATTTCGTCCGCCAGCAGCAGATTCGTGAACACCGGGCCCTCGCGGAAGGAGAACTCGCCGCTGTGCGCGTCGTACACAATGGACCCGGTGACGTCGCCCGGCATCAGGTCCGGCGTGAACTGCACGCGCGTCGTCTTCAGGTCCAGCGACGCCGCCAAAGCGCGCACCAGCAACGTCTTCGCGACGCCCGGCACGCCCTCCAGCAGCACGTGCCCCCGGCAGAGCAGCGCGAGGATGAGCCCGGTGACGGCCGCGTCGTTGCCGACCACGGCCTTCCCGACCTCGGTGCGCAATGCGATCAGGGCCGCCCGCGCGTCCTGCATCTGTTCGGTACTCAAGAACGCTCCACCTCTCGTTCCACCGCGTCCAGTTCGTCAGCCAGCCGCACCAGCGCCGCCTCGTCGGACGGCGACGGGCCGTACAGCACCGCCCCGACCTCGTTCGGCGCCTGGCCGGTCCGCGCGCTCACCGTCTCCACCACCGCGGGCGGGCCGGCGTCGCGCGGCAATCCCAGTCTCTTCCGCAGCCGCGTCCTGGCCGCCTCGCGCAAGGTTTCCGCCGCGTGCCCGCTCGCGCCGCCCCGCCGGTACAGCCGGGCCCGGCCCTCCGCCGTTTCCGCCGACCGCACGACCACCGGCAGCGGTTCGCGCACCACCGGCCCGAGCCGCCGCGCACGCCACAGCGCGAAAAGCACGATCGCGATTCCCGCGGTCAGCGCACCGTATCGCCAGCCGGGCGGGATCAGGTCGACGAACGGCTTCTTCTCGCCGGCCAGCCCGGGGTCCTCTGTGGACGGTACATACCAGACCAGCTGCCGGTGATCGCCCAGCAACCGCATGCTGAACGAGGCGTTGCCTTCCTTGGCGATCTGGTCGTTGGTGAACGCGTCCGCGGCGCCTAGCACAGTCACGGTGCCAGTCCGGTCCGCCAGCTGCACGAAACTCGGTTCGGCACCGTCGCGGTAGCAGGTACGCGCCGTCTTGTCGTCGGTGCTGTAATGCCGTCCGCCGAGCGTGACCGAACCTGCGCTGACCGCCGCGCCGACCGTGCAACCCGGTTGCAGCGTACGGACATCTCCCTCGCCCGCCGGGGAAACTGTCGGCGCAGTCATGCCCAGCGCATTCGATCCAGGCGCGACGAGCACGAGGTGCGCGACCCGGCGTCGCAGGTCGGCCAACCCGTCCTTGGGCACCAATTGCGGGTTAGTGATCAGCAGAGTTCCACTGTCGGCGGCCTCGCGTGCCTCGGCGAGCGTATGCACGGCGCGGATCTGGACGCCTTCCTGCTCCAGCAAATGCGCGAGAGCGTGGCTGCCGCGTGGTTCGTAGGAGCCGGGATCGAATTCGCCGCTGGTCTGCTTGCCGAGGCTGAGCACGATGGCGATCGCGACGATCACGATCAGCAGGAGAAGCGCGAGCGGAACCCTGACACCACGCCAGATTCGGCGCAGATCCGGCGAAACGGCTGTGCTCATGCGTCCGCCAAAACCGGTCGGGCACGACGGACGCGTTCGTCCAATTCGGACAAAGTGCGGTAACCGGCTTCGGTGCCCGGCCGCCCGCCGTAGTGCACGTCGTCGAACTGCCGCGCGGCGGCCGTGAGTTCAACCGCCAGGTCCGGCAGGAACCGCCCGGCTTCGGCAACGGCTTCGTCCGCGGTCCGGCCGGAACGGGCGTCGAGCAGCGCGCGCTCTTCCATCCCCCGCACGAGCGCGCGGAACCGATCGCGCACCGCGTCGGCGAAATCACCGCGAGCAGCGGCTTCCTCGGCGGCTTTCCGGTACTCGTCCGCGGTTTTCCGCCGTCCGCTGAACACCTCGCCTGCCGTCTTCGCGGACCGGCCGACCTTGCCCACCCGCAGCCGCACGACCACGATCAGCACGATCAGCAACGCCAGCACCAGAAGCAGGCCGAGTGGTCCGCCGGGCACCCCGGACAACGCGTTGAACAGCTTGGCGATCATCCGCCCGAGCCATTGCCAGAACTGTTCGAGCGCACCGGGCTGCGCGGCCGCGTAACCCGGGTCGGTCAGTTCCTGGACCGCCCGCAGCCGGGCGGGGTCCCGGTCGATGTCGACCGGGACGTCGGCGAGAAAACCGATCACCACGCCTGCTGCGGCGGTTTCGGCGGCTGGATGCCCGCCGCCCTGGCCAATTCGATGTCCATGCCCTCGCGGCGCATCCGCTGGTCGATGTAGAGCACCACGGTGACCAGCGCGGTGAACGGCATGACGATCGTCTCCGCAATCACCTTGCCCACCGACTGCAGCACCAGGCCGCCGGTCGTCACCTTCGGGATTGTCGCCTGCGGGTTGAAGAGGCCGCTGAACGCGCCCGAGCCGAGGCTGAACGGAACGCTGACGATCGCCGAGATCAGCCAGCTGATCACGGCCGCCAGCAGCAGAATCCCGAACACCCGCCAGAACATCCCCGACACGAGCTGCCGCGACCGCGTGAACGCCTGTCCGATCGTGCCGCGTTCCAGCACCAGCGCGGGACCGGCGAGCGACCAGAACACATACGGCAGCACGGCGGGAAGCAGGCAGAACGCCGCGGCGACGATCGTGGCCAGCGTGTAAAGGATGGTGACGGCCAGCAGCGGCAGCAGGCGCGGCGCGGCTTCGCGCATCGCCGAACCGAAGTCGACCGGACGGCCGAGCACCGCCTTGCCCATCACCACGGTGAGGAAGCCGGTGAGGAAAGTCTGCGCCAGCATGGAGATCACGAGCGTCGGCAGCAGCGCGGTGAGCGTGGAGCCCAGGACGCTGTAGAGCGCGTCGAGCTGCTGTTGCTGCGTCGCGGCCGGGCCGAGCTGGGCGACCCGGTTGAAATCGGGCACCAGCCACAGCGACACGACGAGGTTCAGCCCCGCCGAGATCACCGCGACGACCGCGGCCACCCCGAGGATCAGCAACGGATACCGGCGGATCGCGGTGATCGCGCCGTCGAGGATGTCGCCGACGTTCAACGGGCGCAACGCGATCACGCCCGGTTTGCCCAGTCCGTTCGGGCTCCAGCCCGGGCCGGGACGGCCGTGGCCGCCGCCGGGGTACTGCGGAAGCGGTTGCTGGCCCGGGGATTGCTGGCCTGGGGATTGCTGGCCTGGGGATTGCCAGCCGCCTGCCGGAGGCGGGGTAGCACCTGGCGGCGGGAACGCGCCGGGCTGCGCCGGAGTGGTGCCAGCCGGGTTCTCGCCGCCGGGAGACGAGGACACCCCGGGCGAGGTCCCGCTGCCCTGCTGCGGCGTCGCGCCTGCCGGGTTTGCCCCGCTCGACTGCGGCGTCGCGCCAGCCGGGCTTTCCCAGCCCTGCGGCGGCGTCGCGCCAGCCGGAGACGCGCTTGCCGGACTTCCTCCGGTCGGCCGCGATGCCGCGCCAGCCGGGTTTTCGCTGGCAGACGACGGATTCGCGCCGGTCTGGCTTCCCCCGGCAGGCGAAGTCGCTCCGGACGAAGCGGCGTTTTCGCTGCCGGGCGACGAAATTCCGGCGCCGGAACCGGAGGGCGAGGACGAGGTGTCCGTTTCGCCGGTCTCCTGCGGAGTGGCGGCGGACGCGTCCGGGTCGGGGCTCGCGAAGCCCCGGCTCGGCGTTGGCGTGTCGTCCCCCGGCCCGGGCGAACCGGGTGAATTTGTCATCGGAGCCCCTCGTCTGCACGACCCTGCGGTTGCTGCCGTCACTCTTCCAGAGCCGTCCGCACCCGGCCAGACCTGGGGGGACGTCCGGACGAGGAGCCAGTCCGGCGAAGTGCTGCGGCGGGCCGGGCGTCCCCCGATATGCTGAACGGCAAGCCGGGGGACGCCCGGCCCGCGCCGAGACCCACCGGGACTGCCCTGATGACGCAACCGCCCTACGGCCAGGTGCCGCCACGCGGGACCGTTCAACCGCCGCCGGTGCCGGGTCAAGGACCGGTGCCGCCGGGCCAGTACCCGGGTCAGGCGCAAGGTCCGTACCAGGCCCAGCCGGGACAGGCGCCGTACCAGGGACAGCAGCCGCCGTATCAGGGTCCGCCGCCGCAGGGTCCGCCGTGGCAGCAGCCGCCGCCGTCCTATCCGGTGCCGCCGCGCAAACCGACCGGTCTGATCGTCGGGCTCTGCCTGGGCGCGGTCGCGGTGCTGGCGCTGGGCGTCGTCGCGATCGTTTCCCTGAACCGCGGGTCGGGGCCGAACAACGCGGGCTACCAGGCCGCGCCGCCGACGCCGTCGTCCGCCTACGAACTGCCTCCGACCAGCGGCTCGTCCACTGCTTCGAGTGCGCCGTCCAGCCCGTCGGAAAGCCCGAGCACCTCCGTCAGCGCGGGCCCGCACAAGATCCTCAAGCTGGCCGACCACCCGATCCTGCAGGACCGCAATGCCGGCCTCCAAAACCTCGCCTGCAACCTGCCGCCGTGGACGAGCACGCAGGACGGCGCGGAAGCGTTCTTCACCGCGGCGAGCAAATGCCTCGACGCGGCGTGGGGCCCGTTCCTCGAGTCCTACAACCTGCCGTTCACGCCGCCCGCGCTGCACTTTCCGACCGGCCCGAGCTTCGACACCGAATGCGGCACCATCCAGGTCGGCATCGCCACCGCGGCGTACTACTGCGAGAACAACCTGTATGTCCCGTTCAAGGGCCTGCAGACCGACCAGTACGGCAACAACCCCGGCGTTTACCTGGCGCTTTTCGCCCACGAGTACGGCCACCACGTGCAGGAAGTCGCGGGCATCATGGACGCCGCGTGGCAGAAGATCTACGCGGCCGGCCAGAACAGCCCCGAGGGCCTCGACATGTCGCGCCGCAAAGAACTACAGGCGCAGTGCTTCTCCGGAATGTTCCTGGGCGCGCACGTCGACCGCGGCGGCACGATCACCCGCGACATGTACAACAAGGCCTGGAACGACCAGGAAACCCGCGGGGACAACACTTCCCACAGCCACGACCACGGCACCAACGCGCATTACGCGCAGTGGTGGCGGGCCGGGGCGAAGGACAACCGGATCGCGAACTGCAACACCTTCGCCGCCTCTGCTGCGGACGTCAGCTGAGCTGGTCGCCACTGCGTTCGTAGTGGTTCGCCGAGAACGGTTGGGCCGGCACTACGGTTGCAGTGGTTTGCGTATCACTGCCGCGTTCAATGCAATATCGGCACTACGTCCGTCGTGGTTCGGCCTGCCTGGCTGAATTCTGGCACGGATTGGCGCTGCGGCCGTAGTGGTTCCGCAGCGCGACCGCATCCGGTGAGGTTTCTGGCGGTACGGCCGCAGTGGTCCGGTCAGCGGGACCGCGGCGGGTCGTGCGCGTCAGCTGAGCAGCGCGAGCTTGCCCGAACCGCGGATCACCAGGTAGGCGTACATCCCGCCGCAGAAGCAGGCGAACACCAGCAACGCGAGCGCGATCGGCGCGCGCAGGTCCTGCGAACCCGCCGAGGTGTCCGGTGTGGTGACTGAGACGACGCCGTTGTCCGGGGCGTCGTCCGGGACCAGCACCTGGAGGTGCTCGTCCTTGCCGTGCCCGCAGCTGTCGAGGGTGCCCTGCCGCGGTTTGCCGCCGAGCTGGAACGAGACCGATTCGGCCGCTCCCGGCACCGAACAGTCGACCGCCTTGGTGATCTGGGCGTCCACCGGCGCACCGGGGGACTTCACCTGGATGCCGAGCAGCCCCGGGCCGGCGAGCCACGCCAAGACCACGACGAGCACCCCGACCGCGACCGGGATGCCCACCTGCAGCCACCGTTTGACGGGGCTCTTATGCGGAGGGTCGGAAACCTGCACGACGCCATGCTTCCAGATGCCGGGGGCAAAACCCAGTGAGGTGCCCGCGCGCGGGGGACCCCGCCCGAGGCCGCGTGTGCCATCGCACCCATCACCGCACCCGCCGACCGGCCTGGCCCGGAAGCTGGCGAGACGGGGCTGTGTGGCTCCGTTCCCGCGAAAGTCCGTGAGGGGAACCCTGAGGGAATCAGATTCCGTCAGGGTTCCCCTCACGGACCTCGGCATCGCGAGCATCGCGCGCATCGCGCGCGCCAGGCCCGTTGACGGGCGCGAGAGGCCCCGGAACCAGTCCGAACCAAGCGAACCTCAGCGTTCGATGTGGTCGACCTGAGTGACCTTCTTGACGTACAGCAGCCGGTCCCCCGGCTCCAGCGCGTCCGCCTGCGGAGCGTCCACCCGGTACAGCACCCCGTCCCGCACTACTCCGAGCACGATGTCCGGCAGGTGCCGGGGCGAGCCGCCTTCCTCGCTCGGTTCGATGGCGCGTTCGGCGATCGCCAGGCCGGATTCCGGCGTCAGCAGGTCCTCGACCATGTCCACTACAAGCGGAGTGGATGTCGCCATCCCGAGCAACCGCCCGGCCGTCTCGCTCGACACCACGACCTGGTTCGCCCCGGACTGCTTCAGCAGGTGCACGTTCTCCGCCTCGCGCACCGACGCCACGATGTGCGCCTTCGGGGCCAGTTCACGCGCGGTGAGGGTGACCAGCACCGCCGTGTCGTCGCGGTTCGGCGCGACCACTACGGCGCGCGCGTGCTGTACGCCCGCGACGCGCAGGACGTCCGCCCGGGTCGCCGATCCGTGCACGGTCACGAGGCCGAGCGCGCTCGCCGCGTCCAGCGCCTGCTGGTCGGTGTCGACGACCACCACGCGGTTGGCCTGCACCTCCTCGTCGCCGAGCAGCGCGTTGACCGCCGAGCGGCCCTTCGTGCCGAAACCGACGACGACGGTGTGGTCACGCACCTTCGTCCTCCACTTCTGGATTTTGAACGCCTGCCGGGAGCGCTCGGTGAGCACTTCCAGGGTGGTCCCGACGAGGACGATGAGGAAGAGCACCCGCAGCGGCGTGATCACGATGACGTTCACCAGGCGCGCGGACGCGGTGGCCGGGGCGATGTCGCCGTAGCCGGTGGTCGAGAGGGAAACTGTCGCGTAATAGAGCGAGTCGAGGAGCGAGAGGCCGTCGCCGTTCGCGTCGCGGTAGCCGTCCCGGTCGAGGTAAACGATCAGCACCGTGGCAAGCAGCGCCAGCAGCGCGCCGATGATCCGCTTGACGATCGCCCGCATCGGGCTGACGGTCAGCTCCGGCATCCGGATCACGCCGACGAGTTCGTGGTCGGGCCGGTCGTTCAACCGGACGTTCAGGGGCAGCCGTTTCAAGGCCTTCATGCACCGGCTCCCCGCGCGCGTTCGGCGTCACTCACAGGCGGGAGGATAACCCAATCGGAGCACCCGCACACCCGTCGCGGCGATCATGCTGTGGCAGGCTTGCCGCATGTCCGAGCCCCGCGCGTCGCAACGTCCGGCCCATTTTCTCGCTGCTCTCCTGGCCGGGGCGGGGATCATGCACTTCGCCCGGCCAAAGCAGTTCGACGCGCTGGTCCCGAAGGAATTGCCCGGTGACCGGCGCACCTGGACCTACGCCTCGGGCGTCGCCGAGCTGACCGTCGCCGCCGGGATCGCCTTGCCGCGCACGCGTCGGCTGGGCGGGCTGGCGGCGGCGCTGCTGTTCGTCGGAGTTTTCCCGGGGAACGTGAAAATGGCGCTGGACTGTCAGCGGCGCGGCCGTCCGGCACGGGACCGTGCGGTGGCGTGGCTGCGGTTGCCGATGCAGTGGCCATTGGTGAACTGGGCGTTGACCGTGCGCGATCGGGCCTAGCTCTTACTCCCGCGGAACGTTGCGCAGCAAGGCACGCAGGCCTTCCGCGTCCAGCAGATCTGCCGGGCGCAGCGTGTGTCCAGGTCGGACATAATGGAACGCCGCGCGTACTCGTTCCACTGGGACTTTCTTCAGCGCCGCCCACGCCAATCGGTACGCGCCGAGCTGAACGGCCAATGCTGGCAACCGTTCTTCGGACGGGACGGAGCCAGTTTTCCAGTCCACCACTGTCCAGCCGCCGTCGGGATCCGCGTACACCGCGTCCATCCGGCCGCGCAGGGTGATGCCTTCGACGTCCGCGGAGAACGGCACTTCGACGGCTGCTGGGACTCGGTCGGCCCATTCGCTGTTCTCGAAAGCTTCTTGCAGGACTTCGAAATCCGTGTCCGGGGCCTCGCCGACGTCTGCCGCGCCGGGGAGGTCGTCGATCTCCAGCAGGCGGTCGCCGGAGAAGCGTTGTTCCAGCCAGCTGTGGAACGCGGTACCGCGGCGGGCAAACGTGTTGGGCGGCAACGGAAGCGGTCGGCGCAGGCGTTGCGCGAGAGCGTCCGCATCGGACGCCAGGTCCACCAGCTGACTCACGCTCAGCTGCGCTGGCAAAGCAACTCGATCCACTGTGGACTGTGAGCGGGCGCGTTCGGCGAGGAGGACGTCGGTGTCGGCGGTCCAGCCGTCCGGGTCTTCCGGGTCGATGACGTCTTCGTCGTCTTCGAAGTCGTCTGGCAGGTACTCTTCTTCGTCCTCGGGTTCCGGCGGCAGCGGGATTTCGTCGTCGTCGGCCGCGGGGAGAGGTTCTGATTCAGGCTCCGGCTCGGGTTCTTCTTCCAGGGTGGCCATTTCCGCCAGCAGCAGATCCACCCCAGTGGCCACGCCGGACCGCCGGTCGCCCAGCGGATCCACCGGCCACTTCGCCGTCCGCGAGTCCGCGACCAGCGGGTTTTCCTCGCCCTCCTCCGGTTCCTCCGCCCAGGCATCCACCACGCCCAGCGGCGGATCGGACTCGCCCATCACCTCGGCGATCTCGGACAGGAAGATCGACGGCCCTTTAGCCCGCGTGCTGCTTTCGTTCCACCAATGCCCGGAAACGAGCAGTGCCCGCTCAGAGCGGGTCAGCGCGACGTAACACAACCGTCGCTCCTCATCGGCTTCGCGCGCGACGAAACCTTCCTCGTGCAGTTCCAGCGCTTCCTGCACTTCCTTGCGGTCGTAGCCTTCCGCAACCTGCAGTTTCGGCAAGTCCGCCGCGTCACCGCGCAAATGTGCGGGCAGCGCAGTGGAAGTGCGCAGCCACGACGACGAACGACGCTTGCCCGGGAACACCTCAGCGACCAAATGCGGGATAGCCACCACTTCCCACTCCAGCCCCTTGGCGGAGTGCACAGTCAGCACCTGCACGCGATCCGGAACTACCTGCACCTCACCGGGAGTGAGGCCGTCTTCCGCATGTGCCGCGGTGTTTAGATAGTCCACAAAGGACAACAGGGTCGCAGTCGGTGCGGTTTCCGCGTAGTCAGTGACGACCTCAGCGAACGCGTCCAGATGCGCGCGGCCCGCCGATCCCGGCCGAGCGAGTGATTCGACATCCAACAGCATCGTGCGTTCGACATCCGCCACCAATTCCGGCAACGACTGATCCAGCCGACGACGCAACGCGGTCAATTCCGCGCCGATACGGCGAATTCGGCGATACCCCTCCGCGGAATAACGCTCGGGAGCGCCGGGTTCGTCGACGGCGTCGATCAGCCCGGCCTGCTCCGCGCGTTCGGCGACCAGCTCGGGTTCCTCGCCCTCCTGCGCGCGCGGCTCGGGCGAGGTGAGTTCGTTGGCCCGCCGCCACAACGCCGCGACGTCCGCCGCCGCGATCCGCCAGCGCGCACCGGTCAGCAGCCGCGCGGCCGCGCTGCCCGCGAGCGGATCCGCGAGCACCCGCAGTGTGGACACGAGGTCGGCGACCTCGGGCTCGTCCAGCAATCCGCCAAGCCCCACGACCTCTACCTGCAGCCCGCGCATCCGCATTTCCGCCGCAATCGGCGCCATGTCCGCCCGCCGACGCACCAGCACCGCAGCGGTCGGCGGCTTACCGGATTCCTCCTTCTCCGCGTGCCAGCGCTGCGCCATCGCGTCGGCGACCCATTCGCGTTCCGCGCGCACATCCGGCAGCAACGCGACCGCGATGTCCGCCGGACCGGCACCGTCGCGCGCGCGCAGCCGTTCGACGCCAAGTCCGCGCTGCCGCAACGGTTCCGAGATCGCGTTGGCTAGTTCCAGAATTTCCGGCGGATTGCGGAAGCTCGTGAGCAGACCGAATTCGTGCGCGGTTTCGAGTCGTTCCTCGCCGCGCCGGGGGAAGTCCGTGGTAAAGCGGGGCAGGTTCGCCGCGCTCGCGCCGCGCCAGCCGTAAATCGCCTGCGCGGGGTCACCGACCGCGGTGACCGGCATCGGCGGATGGTCAACGCCGCCGAACAATGACCGCAGCAACACTCGCTGGGCGTGCCCAGTGTCCTGATACTCGTCCAGCAGCACGGCCCCATAACGCTCGCGCTCCCCGGTGATCACCGCCGGATAGCCGTCCGCGAGCTGCGCGGCCAGCGACATCTGGTCCGCGAAGTCAAGCGCGCCTTCCGCCCGTTTGCGCCGGTGGTAATCCTCGACCAACGGCAGCAACGCGAGTCGAAACCGTTGCGCGGCCAGCACTTCCTGCAGCTTCACCGGCAGCGACGCACGCTGGCCTTTAGCGCGCGGAGCGTTTTCGATGACCTCGCAGAGCCACTCGGTGTACCGCGCGAGCTTCTCCGTCGAGATCAAATGCTCGCCAAGTTCACCGGCCAGCGCGAGCAGCTGCGCGGTGACGGTCGGCGGCACCCGGTCCGTGTCCAGGTCATTGTCCCAAGTGGACACCACCCGATGCGCCAGCTGCCACGACGAAGTCTCCGACAACAACCGGACGCCAGGCTGCACCGGAAGCCGCAAACCGTGTTCCGACAACAACCGTCCGGCATACGCGTGATAAGTCAGCACCGTCGGTTCGCCCGCGACCACTGTGGACCGCAACGCGCCCGACGGGTCGATCCGCTCCAGCAGGCCCGATCCAGCGAGCCGACGCAGCCGCGCCCGCACCCGCTCGCCGAGTTGACGCGCGGCTTTCCGGGTGAAGGTCAGGCCGAGCACTCGCTCCGGGCTCACGATTCCGTTGGCCACCAACCAGACCACGCGCGCGGCCATGGTTTCGGTCTTCCCCGCGCCCGCGCCCGCGACGACCAGCGACGGCTCGACCGGCGACGCGATCACGGTCGCCTGCTCGGGCGTCGGGCGGTGCAATCCCAGTGCGTCGGCGATTTCCGCGGGCCCGACGGGGTTGGCGAGCACTACCGGGCTCACGGTCCGGTCACCTGGCGGCCTTCCGGCCGCAGCGGGCAGCAACCGCGCGCCGGGCACCGGTCGCAGTCGGCGTTCTCGTGCGCCTGATAGTCCGGACCGACCGCGGCAGCCGCGGCGGACCGCACGAGTTCCAGCCACTCGCGTCCGCTGTCCTCGTCCATCGGCGGCTGATCCCGTTGGGTAGCCCCGGTTTTGTTGTTCCCTTTCGCGACGTACACGAGCTTCGCGCCACCGGGCGTGTTCTTGCCCTCGACCGCACCCAGCAGCACCGCCAGCTGATAAGCCGCAAGCTGCGGGTGCTTTTCCGCGTCCGTACCGGACACCGGGACCTTGCCGGTCTTGATGTCCACGATCACCGGGCGGCCGTCTTTGTCCATTTCGACCCGGTCGACGCGTCCGCGAAGCAGCACGCGCACCTCTTCGTCGCCCATCGGCAACTCGACCTCGATGTCCTGCTCGACACCGGCCTCGATCAGCTCCTTGCGCGACATCTCCAGCCACGACACGAAGTTGCGCAGCATTTGCTCCACACGGGACCGTTCGCGCCGGGAAAACCACGGCGCGCCAGCGTCCACGCGCACCCATGCTTCTTCCAGCGCGGCCTGGATCTGCTCTTCGGTGCTGCCGCCCGCGATCGCCTGCGCCAAACCGTGCACGAGAGTTCCGGTAACCGCCGCCAGTTGCGCCGGGTCGCTGCCGCCGTGCCGTTCGATGAGCCAGCGCAGCGGGCACTTCACCAGGATTTCCACCGTGGACGGCGAGATCCGCATCAGATCGCCCGGCCCGTGCACCGGATCCTCTGTGGACGCTTCCATCAACCCGTACCAGGTGTCCGGATGCGCCCCCGGAACCCCGGCCGCAGCCAGCCGGGCCAGTTGCTTCGCCGCCCGCTTCCGGCGCTCCGGATCGGCCTTGTCGTCGCACACGACCTCGCGCAGCTCGCCGACCAATTCGGCCAGCACGAGCGACCGGCCCGGCGGCTTCATTCGCGAGTCGAGCATGCCGTCGTCCGCGCCGTTCTCCTCAAGGTCGTCGAGGAATCGGGACGGCTGCTCGTCTTCCCCGGCCACTGCGGTCACCAGCAGCGTCCTGCGCGCCCGGCTCGCCGCGAGGTAGAACAGCCGCCGTTCCTCGGCGAGAATCGGCGCGATCGCGGACACCTTGTCGTGTTCGTCCACTCCGGACAGCAGGTCGACCAGACGTTCCACGCCCAGCAACGATCCGCGCAGCCGCATATCGGGCCACGCGCCCTCCTGCACTCCGGCGACCGCGACGACTGTCCACTCGCGACCCGCCGACGCGTGCGCGGTGAGCAACGAAACCCCTTCGCCCGGAATGGCTGCCGGAGCGAGCGTGTCCCCCGCGATGTTCTGCGACGACAGGTAATCCGCGAACGCCGCGACACTCGCCTTGGGCAACCGGTCGGCGTACCGGCCCGCCGAATCGAACAACGCCACCACAGCGTCCAGGTCACGGTCAGCCTGCGCACCCAGCGAACCACCGCGATCCACCAACCGCAGCAACCGTTCCTGCAGCCCGCTCGCCTGCCACAGCTCCCACAGCACCTGTTCGACACCGTCACCACGGCTCACCGCCTGGTGCGTGACGCTCAGCAGATTGCCGACCCGACGGACCGGCAGCGCTTCGTTGTCAGCGAGACCGACGAGAATGTCCCCGCCCCGCAACGCTTCCACGAGCAGTTCGTCACTCGACCGCTGTCCGCCGCCAGCCAACTCCAGCCGACGAAGACCACGCCGCAACCGCCGCAACGCCAACGGATCGGCCCCGCCAAGCGACGACGACAGCAGTATCTCCGCGATATCGACGTCCAGCAACTCCGGTTCCGCCGCGATCCGCAACACCGCCAGCAGCGGCCGTACCGCGGAATGCTTCGCCAACGGCAATTCCTCAGTGGCCGATCCGATCGGCACTCCAGCGGCACGCAAGGCACGTTGCAACACAAGGAAAGTTCGCGTCGGAGACCGCACCAGCACGGCCATCTCCGACCAGGGCACGCCGTCGACGAGATGTGCGCGACGGAGCTGGTCAGCGATCCAGCTGGCCTCCGCCGCCGGAGTCGGCATCAGCCGAACCCGCACTTTGCCGCCGCGTTTCCCTTGCGGCGTAACCAACTTCCGATGCGCCGAGGCACCCGGCAACGTGGCACCGAGCTTCGCGACCGCCACCCGCACCGTCGGGGCGAGCCGGTGCGACGTGGTGAGCATGACGGTCCGGTCGCCGTCATTGTCGGAATCGGCGAACAGTTTCGGGTCCGCGCCGCGGAAAGAAAACACTGACTGATCCGGATCGCCAGCCACCACGAATTCCTCCGCGGTGTGCCCGATCGTGCGGATCAGCTGGACCTGCAACGGATCCAGGTGATGCGCGTCGTCCACGAACAAATGCCGGACCCGGCCTCGCTCTCGCTCGCGCAGTTCCTCGTCGTCCTCCAGCGCGAGCAACGCCGACGTCACCAGCTCAGCGGCGTCGAGCGCGGGCGCGGCAGGCAGGCCGAGCGCGTTTCCGCCAGCCCCCTGCAGCTGGGTGACCTCCTCGTACTGCGCCCAGAAGTGCCCCGCGGCGACCCACTCCTCGCGGTCCTGGCGGTGTCCGAGTTCGGTCAGATCCTCCGGACCGAGCCCGCGCTCAGCCGCCCGCATCAGCAGGTCGCGCAGCTCCTCGGCGAATCCCGGCACGGTCAACGCCGGACGCAACTGCTCCGGCCACCCGGTCGCGCCCTCCTCCAGGTCGCCCTCCAGCAGCTCGCGCACGACGACGTCCTGCTCCGCCCCGGCCAGCAACCGCGGCGGCGGCAGTTCCTCGGCGCGAGCTTCCAGTCGCAGCAAGGAAAACGCGTACGAATGCACTGTGCGCACGAGCGGTTCACTCACCGTGCGCGGCAGCGGAGACTCCTGGTCCGGGTCCGAGGTGAGCCGCCGCGTGAGGTCGGCCCGCAGCGCGTCCGCCGCCCGGCGGGACGTCGTGAGCAGCAGCACGCTCTCCGGATCGGCCCCCTCCGCGATCCGGCGCGCGGCGGCGGTGGCGAGCAGCGCCGTCTTGCCGGTGCCCGGCCCGCCGAGCACGCGGCGGAATCCCGAGGGCGCCGACAGCAGCCGGCGAGCGTCCTCGTCCCAGGTGAACGTGGGTGCGACGGGGACCGGCGGGCGCACCAGCCGCGCCTGCCCGTTCCCTGCTCTCCGCACGTGCACATCAGCGATGGAACCATGCCCGCTCACCCGGGTGGCGCACCGGCACACCCCTCGGCGGGACTATCATCTGCCGGGTCATGAACGACGAACTGCACGAGCGGATACGCGCAGTCATCGCCGACGTACCCGCGGGGACAGTCGCGACGTACGGCGACGTCGCAGCGCTCTCCGGTGCTCCCTCTCCGCGCATGGTCGGCCGCGCCCTCGCCGAGGACGGCCACGACCTCCCCTGGCACCGCATCCTCCGCGCCAACGGGACTCCCGCGCCGCATCTGCTCCACGAACAGCTGGAACGGCTGCGCGCCGAGGGCGTGCTGGCCGACGGCGAGAAGGTGGACCTGCGGAAGTACCGCTGGCGTCCAGACGGGGACGAACCCGGCGAGGACGAACCGCCCGGTCTGTTCTAGAGCTTCCGCACGACGCCGCGACTCGGCAGGCGAGGCGGCTCTCCCGTCCGGCAAGGTCCGTGAAGGGCTCCTTGAGGGAATCTGATTCCCTCAAGGAGCCCTTCACGGACCTCCGCATCGCGGGCCCGGCCAGCATCGCCAATGGCGGCCGAGCACCGCCCGAGCCGGACAAACGTGGCGTCCGCCATCCTCCCCAGCCATAGCCCGGCACGCGAATTTTAGGTTAGCCTCACCTCATGAGCGTCCTCACCTATCACCCCGGCAAGGTCACCGCGGTCCGGCGGGTCACCCCGCACATGGCTCGGATCACGTTCGACTGCCCGGGTCTCGCGGCGGCGGGCCCGGCGGCGCCGGACGCGTACGTGAAGGTGTTCTTCCCGCTCCCCGGCGACGAGGAGCCGAACCTGCCGCCCGCCGAGACGGGCGAGGACGACGTCCTGTCCTGGTATCGCCGCTACCTCGCGATGCCTGACGACGTCCGGCCGCCGATGCGGACGTACACGGTGCGCGCGGCGCGTCCGGAGAGCGGCGAGGTGGACGTCGATTTCGTGCTGCACGAGGAGAGCGGCGGCCCGGCGTCGACGTGGGCCGGGCAGGCGGAGGTCGGCGGCCGGGTCGCGTTCCTCGGGCCGCACGGGCTGTACGACGTGCCGGACGGGACGACGTGGCAGCTGCTGGTCGGCGACGAGACAGCACTGCCGGCGATCGGTGGGATTCTTGAGCGGCTGCCGCAGTCGACGCGCGCTTCGGTGTACGTCGAGATCCCGGACCGCGCGGAGCGACAGACCTTCGAGACCAACGGTGCGGTCGAGGTGCACTGGGTGGTCCGCGGTGCGCGTACGCACGGCGAAGCGCTCGTCGACGCCGTACGCGCAGCCGAGTTGCCCAACGGCACGCCGTACGCGTGGGTCTCCGGCGAAGCAGGCGTCGTGAAGCTCGTTCGGCGCCACCTTGTCCGCGAACGTGGCTTCGACAAGACCGCTATCTGCTTCACCGGCTACTGGCGGCAAGGTCTCAGCGAAGAAGCCGCGGGCCGACAGCAGGCCGAAGCGTCCTAACCGAGCTTCGCGACCACCAGCTTCACCAACGCGCCTAGCCGCTGACGCTCCGGCTGTAGCGTGTCGATTCCGGCTGCCTCCAACGGCGCCGCGGTCACCGGACCAACGCACGCGCAGACGACCGTGCCGCCGCGCAGGGTTTCGCGCAGCTCCGCGCCGCGGCCGGATTCGTCCGCCAGAGTCAGGAAGTTCGTCGCGGCCGGGGCGCTGGTGAACACCAACGCGGCCAGTTCTCCGGACAGCACTTCGTGGATCAACGAGAAGACCGGCTCCGGATTCGGCGGCGTGTGCCAGCGGTAGGGCTGCACGGCGAGCACCGACGCTCCGGCCGCGGCGAGCGGATCGGTGAACTCCGGCAGCGGTGCGCCGTGCAGTTGCAACGCGACTCGCGCGCCGTCGACACCAGCTTCGGTGAGCGCGCCGAACAACTCGTCGTTGGTCTCGCCGGGCGCGGAGTACTCCTCGCGCAGCCCGACCCCACGCACCGCGCCAACCGCTTTCGGCCCGCGCGCGAAGATGCGCGACCCGGCCAGTGCGTCCAGCAGTGCGTCGCGAAGACCCCAGCCTTCGGCGGCGTCGAGCCAGCCGCGGAACCCGGCTCCGGTGGTGACCGCCGTGAGGTCGATAGGCGCGGCAAGGACGGCTTCGGTGCCTCGGCGCAGTTCCGGATCGTCGGCCAGCGGGACGATCGTGATCGTCGGCGCGTGCCGCACTTCCGCACCGTGCCGGACCAACGCGCCGATCAGGTCGTCCGCGCGCCGTTCGGCAGTGACGCCGATTCGCACGCCGTCCAGCTCACCCATCCGCTTGTCCCATCTCCGGCGAAGTTGTGCCGGGCAGCCAGCAGAACACCGCCAGCGAAATCTCCGCACCACGCCGCAACAACTCACCCGAACACTGCCCCGCCGTCGCCCGGCCCAGCTCACCCATCCGCCTGTCCCGCCTCCCGCGAAGATGCGCCGAGCAGCCAGCAGAACACCGCGCGCGAATCCGCGCCACGCCGCACTATCGCGCCGTCCAGCTCACCCATACGCCTGTCCCATCTCCCGGATCGCCCCCGCCAGTTCCGTCCGCAGGTCCTCCGGCGCGAGCACCTCCAAATGCGGCCCGAACCGCAGCAGTTCGCCGATCGCCGGTTCTCCCGGTTCGACCGGCAGCTCCATCGTCAACCATCCGTCGCCGTCCGGTTCCGCTCCGGCGGCGACTGCCTCGCGAAGCGCCCGGGCGCCGACACTGCCCGCGTAGAACGGTACGAGAGCTTGGGCTCGCGGCGAGAGGCGCACTGTCGCCTTTCGGGGGTACATCCGGCGTTCGAACTGCTCGGACCACTCCCGCCAGTAACCGGCGAGGTCGAAGTCCGCCGGTCGCTCGAACTCCTCGCCGAGGTCGGTCAGCTCGCGGATGCGCGAAATCCGGTAGGTGCGATCGGTCCCCTCGCACCGGGCGGCGAGGTACCAGTTGCCCGCTTTGAGGATCAGCCCGAGCGGCTCCAGCACCCGCTCGACCTCGCGTTGTCCCCACCGTTCGTACCGGACGCGGATCCGCCGCGCGGCCCACACCGCGTCGGCGACCGCGGACAGCGTCGGCAGGCTTTCGATGCCGCGATGCCAGCCGGGAACGTCGAGGTAGAACCGTTCCGCGACGCGGCCGGCGCGGCTGCGCAGTTCCTGCGGCAACGCCGCGTAAAGCTTCAGCTGCGCGGCCGCCAGCACCGTGCCGAGCCCCAGCTCCGCGGCCGCCACCGGCAGCCCGGCCAACGCCAGCGATTGGGCTTCGTCCTCGTTGAGGCCGGTCAGCCGAGTCCGGTAGCCGTCGACGAGCTGGTAGCCGCCGCTGCGGCCGCGGTCCGCGTACACCGGCACGCCCGAGGCCGACAGCGCGTCGATGTCCCGGTACACCGTCCGGACCGAAACCTCCAGCTCAGCGGCCAGTTCCTCGGCGGTCATCCGGCCGCGGTTCTGCAGCAGGAGAAGCACGGTGAGCAAACGGCCGGCACGCATGCGGCAAGTATGACCGAAATACCTGACACAAGATGGCAGGTATGGCTGATTAGGTAAGCGGCATGAACACGTTTGGCATGACGAAGTGGGAAGAGCACGTGGCGAGCGGCGAGGAGGGCAGCCCCCGCGTCGCGTATGTGCACGCCGCGATGGAGTATTCGGGCGTGATCCAGGGTGCGGCAACCGGCGATTACCTGCTGTACTACCCGGGCGAGGGCTACGACGGCGGCGCGACCACGTCGCCGGGCTACGACCGGTTCGAGGGCACTGTCGACGGCCGCCGCGGCACGTTCGTGGTCCGCCAGGAGTGGGGTTTCGACCCGAAGAGCATCCGCTCGGAATTCGAGGTCGTGCCAGGCTCCGGGACCGGCGAACTGGCGGGCATCACCGGCACCGGAACGGTGCGCGGCGTGCTGGGCGAGCCGACCGTGTCGTACACCTTCGACTACACGCTCTGAAGGAGGCCGGGATGCTGGAGGTGTCGCGCAAGCAGGCGTTGGCGTACCGGATCGCCGAGCAGGGGCTGCACCGCTCCGTCGCCGATCCGTACGACCTGCCGCTGCTGGACCTCGGTCTGCAGGACAGCATGCGCGACACCGCCGCGCTCTCGCTGACCGCCCGGATGCCGGAGCCGGTCACGCCCGAGTCTCTTGTGGACGATCAGCGGCTCGCCCTGGTGTGGTCGCACCGGGGTGCGCCGCATTTCCACCGGCGCACGGATCTGCCGGAACTGGTGTCCGCGTTGGTGCCGGTCGACGATCCGGACGCGCTGGCCCGGATGTTGTGGCAGAAGAAGGACATTCAGGCCGCTGACGTGTCCCCGGTGGACATTATTTTCACGACCGCGCGGGCGATTCGCAAAGTGGTCACCAAGCCGATGACCAAGGGCGCCGTGAGCGGGGAGATCACGAAGCTGTTGCCGCCCGCGTTCAGCCGGTGGTGCCGCGGCTGCAACGCGACCCATGTGCACGAACAGCTCATGCGGCTCGCTTCCCTGCATGGCGGTGCCCGGCTCGAAGCCGGGCAATCTCCGGCGACGCTCGCTCCGTTGGAGGATCGCGGACGCATGTCCACCCGTCCGGTTCCGGCGGCGGTTTCGCGAGTGATTGAGCAGTACTTGCGTTTCAACGGACCCGCGACGTCGGGTGACTCGGCTGGTTTCCTCGGCACCGCAAAGACTTGCGTAAGCGAGACTTGGCCTTCCGCGGTCACCGAGGTCAAAGTGGACGGTCGGCGGGTCTTTATCCCGACTGATCGGTTGCCCGCGTTGGAGAATCCGCCGTCGGCTGCCGGGGTACGCCTGTTGCCGCCGCTGGATCCGTACACTCAGGGCCGCGACAAAGCTGTCCTCGTTCCGGACAAAGCGCGGGCGAAAGAGGTGTGGAAAATCCTCGGCAGCCCGGGCGCGCTATTGGTCGACGGCGAGATCATGGGCACCTGGCGGATGAAAGCGTCCGGCAAACGGCTGACGGTCACGTTGACCGAATTCGATCCGCTTCGCCGTTCCGACCGCGAGACCGCCGAGGAGGAGGCGGCCCGGGTCGCCGCCGCGCGGGGCTGCCCGGACTTTTCCGTGACGTGGGCTTGACCGGCGGGATAAAGTCCTGACGTGCTGAAATGGCTGCTCGACTCAGACCCGACACTGCGCTGGCAGGTCGAACGGGACTTAGCGGACGCGCCGCCCGAAGTCTGGACGGCCACCCGGCACAAGATCGCGACCGAGGGCTTCGGTGCACAGCTCCTCGCGCGGCAGGATCCGGACGGACAGTGGGCCGGCGGCGCGTTCTTCCCGGCGCGATTCGAACCGGGCCCGGACGCCGGACAGCCGTGGACGGCCACCACCTGGTCGCTCAACATGCTGCGCGAATGGGGCATGGATTCGGCGGTGCTGCGCGCCAATCGCACGGCCGAATTGATCGCCGAGAATTCCCGGTGGGAATACCACGATTTGCCGTATTGGGACGGCGAGGTCGACGTCTGCATCAACGCCTGGACGCTCGCGAACGGCGGCTGGCTCGGCGTCGACGTCTCCCGGCTCGCCGAGTGGTTCCCCGAACATCAACTTGCCGACGGCGGCTGGAACTGCGAATGGGTCGACGGCTCGAAGCGCTCCTCCTTCCACTCGACGATCAACGCGGTCAAAGGCTTGCTCGCTTACGACATCGCCACCGGCGGCACTGACGCGACGCACGCCGCCCGCCGCGCCGGCGAGGAATACCTGCTGGAACGCCGTCTGCTGTACCGGCTTTCGACCGGCGAGCAAGTGGCCCCGTGGGTGGACCACTTCGCCTACCCGGTGCGTTGGCATTACAGCGCGATCAATGCGGTCGAACACTTCCGTGAAGCGGCGATCGTGGACGACATTCCGCCCGACCCGCGCCTCGCGGACGCGGTGGAACGGGTTCGCGCCGCCCGGCAGCCGGACGGAACCTGGCTGCAGGACGGACGGCTGAGCGGCGACATGTGGTTCGAGGTCGACGTTCCGGCCGGGGAACCGTCGAAGTGGCTGACGCTGTACGGAACCCGGATTCTGTCCTGGTGGGACTCCGCACAGTCCTAACTGGACCGTGCGACCCGAAAGCCGACGTCGTCCACGCGGAATGTCGGGTGGCTCCGGCGGCGCACCGACACTCGGACGCTCCAATGCTCGTCCGCCCAGCCGCCGCCCTTGAGGACGCGGTACTCGCCGTAGACCGCCGGGTCGTAGAGGTCCCAGCACCAATCCCAGGTGTTGCCGAGCAAATCGTAAGCACCCCAGGCGTTCGGACGTTTCTCACCGGACGGGTGCAGTCGTCCGCCGGAGTTCCCTTCATACCAAGCGATTTCGTCCAGGTTGCCGTACCTCGGGCCCTCGGTGCCCGCGCGACAGGCGTGTTCCCACTCGGCTTCCGTAGGCAGACGGTAGCCAGCCGCGGACCGGTCCCACTCCACCTCATCGCCAATCAGGTACGCGGGCGGCAGTCCGTCGCGTTCGGACAGTGTGTTGCAGAACCGCACCGCGTCCAGCCAGGACACTTCAACGGCGGGCAGATTTCCGCCGCCGTCGTATTGTTCTTGAGTGACCGGGATCGCGCCTAGCTCGAACGCGGGCACGTCGACTGTCCAGCTACGTTCTGTCCGCCGGTCGGTGAGCGTCACCGTTCCCGGCGGGATAGGGACCATCCGCACCGCGCCGAGGTTAGCCGATCGACGCTGGGGTGTCGCCGGGATTCACCGCCAGCCGGTAGCCGCGCTTGACCACCGTCTGCACCACGCCAGTGCCGCCGAGAGACGTCCGCAACCGACCGATCGCGGTCTCCACCGCGTGCGCTTCGCCGCCGGACGGAAGCTCGGCGGACAATTCCCGGCGCGCGACCACCCGGCCGGGTTGCCGCGCGAGAGCGCGCAAGAGCGCCATCGGGGCCGGGGCGATCTCGCGCCATTCGCCGTCCACGAGCGCGCCGGTGCCGCGGACCTGCAGCACATGACCGGCGGCATACAGCGTCGGGGAGGCGGTGACCAGCGAGTCGGCGACGGTTCGCGCCAGTGCACCGATCCGTGACCGTCTCGGTTGGACAGTCGGAATGCCCAGCGAAGCGAGCGGCGCGGCCGCGATCGGACCCACGCACGCTACGACCACCCGACTGCTTAGGGCCTCGATCAGCGCGCCGAGACGACCGGTCCGCCGCGCCATTGCGACGGTGGACGCGGCAGCGGGCGCGCTCGTGAACGGCAGAGCGTCGATCGTTCCTTCCAAGACCGCGTCCAACAGCCGGTCGAGCGGCGCCGGATCGGCCGGAGCCACCCAGCGGTACACCGGGATCTCGATCACTTCGGCACCCGCCTGCCGAAGTGTCTCGGCGAAATGCGGGAGTGGCTCGCCGTGCAACTGCAGCGCGATCCGCCGTCCGTCCACTCCGGACTTGGTGAGGTACTGCAGCAGCTCGGCGCTACTCTCCGACGCGGGCGAATAGTCCTCCGCCAACCCGGCTGTCCGCACCGCCCCGGCCGCCTTCGGACCGCGAGTCAACAGCGAAGCGTTCGACAGGTGATCGAGCACCTTCTCGCCGAGGCCCCACCCTTCCGCCGCCTCGATCCAGCCACGGAAGCCGATCCCCGTCGTCGCCACGACAATGTCCACAGGGGACTCCAGCAGCCGCATCGTCGCCGCGTGCAGCTCGGTGTCGTCGGCCAGCGGCACGATCCGGATCGCCGGTCCATAACGGACGGCCGCACCCTGGCGCACGAGCAGCGCGCCCAGCTCTTCAGCTCGGCGCGCTGCCGTGATTCCCACCGTGAACCCGGCCAGTGGCCGGACATCCGTCACGGTGATCCCACCTCGATCACCCCGTCCCGTACGCGAACCGGATACACCGGCACCGAAACCTCGTCAGCGTCGAGGCACTGTCCACTTCGGAGCGAGAACCGTTCCTTGTAGACCGGCGACGCGACCACCGGCTCTCCCCTGGCGTCGCCGACAATCCCGCGCGACAACACGGCCGCACCACTGCACGGATCCCAATTGGACAGTGCGTACCAACCTTCGCCGGCGTGGAACACCGCAACCTGCTGGCCGTCGACCAGCGCCGCGGCTCCGGAGAACTCCGGAATGTCCGCGGCCGCGCACACCGCGGTCCAGGATGAGGTCATCGTCATCGCCGCACCTCCGGAACTCCCAGCAGCACCGGGATCTTCTGCTCCCGCTCCTCGCGGAACGAGATGGACGGATCCGGGGTCCCCGGAGCGTTCACAAACGAACTGAACCGCGCCAGCTTGTCCGGATCCTCCAGCACCCCGCGCCATTCGTCGGTGTAGCCCTCGACGTGTTTCGCCATCGCCGCGTCCAGGTCCTCGCAGATGCCGAGGCTGTCGTCCACGATCACCGCGCGCAGGTGGTCGAGTCCGCCGTCCAGCTCCTCGATCCACGGTGCCGTTCGCTGCAGCCGATCCGCCGTGCGCACGTAGAACATC
The DNA here is from genome assembly GCF_003385235.1 of Amycolatopsis circi. GTDB lineage: Bacteria > Actinomycetota > Actinomycetes > Mycobacteriales > Pseudonocardiaceae > Amycolatopsis > Amycolatopsis circi. The sequence continues at coordinate 26,401 of NZ_PQIA01000045.1, forward strand.
AGGAACCGGTCGATCGTGCGCACCAGCGTTTCGGTGTCCACATCAGACACCAGCAGTTCCGCGTGCCGAGGCGTCGCCCCGCCGTTGCCGCCGACGTAGAGGTTCCATCCGTGTTCGGTAGCGATCACGCCGAAGTCCTTGCCGCGTGCTTCAGCACATTCCCGCGCGCACCCAGACACTCCGGCCTTGATCTTGTGCGGCGACCGCAGCCCGCGATACCGCAGCTCCAGGTCGATCGCCAGCCCGACGCTGTCCTGCACGCCATAACGGCACCACGTCGAACCGACGCAGGATTTGACCGTCCGCAACGATTTGCCGTATGCGTGCCCGGACTCGAAGCCCGCGTCGACCAGCCTTCGCCAGATCTCCGGCAGCTGGTCCACAGTGGCCCCGAACAGGTCGATCCGCTGTCCGCCGGTGATCTTCGTGTACAGCCCGAAGTCCTGTGCGACCTGTGCGATCACCATCAGTTTCTCCGGCGTGATCTCGCCGCCGGGGATCCGCGGCACCACCGAATAGCTGCCGTTGCGCTGCATGTTCGCGAGGAATCGGTCATTCGTGTCCTGCAGCGGCGCCTGCTCGCCGCCGAGGATGTGCCCGTTGCCGAGCGTCGCCAGGATAGATGCCACCGCAGGCTTGCACACCGCGCAGCCGGTCCCGGTGCCGTAGCGGCTCACGACCTCACTGAACGTCGTCATCCGCGTCGCCCGGATGATCTCGAACAGTTCCGCACGGGACTGCGTGAAGTGTTCGCACAACGCCTTCGATTGCTCGACGCCGCACGCGTTCAGCAGCTTCGCCAGCATCGGCACACACGAGCCGCACGACGTCCCTGCCCGCGTGCACGCCTTCAACTTCCCGACCGAATCGCAGCCGTCCTCGGTGATCGCCCGGGTCAACGCGCCCTTGGAAACCCCGTTGCAGGAACAGACCTGCGCCTCGTCCGGCAACGCGTCCACACCGACCGCCGCGCCGCCACCGGCCGGTGCGAGCAACGCACCGGGGTCGGCGGGCAGCGGGCGGCCGACCAACGCCCGCAGCGTGTTGTATTCCGCCGCGTCGCCGACCAGAACCCCGCCCAGCAGCGTCCGGCCGTCGTCGGTCACCACGAGTTTCTTGTACGTCCCGGCCACGGCGTCGTTCACCGCGACTTCCAAAGCTCCCTCGGTGGCCGCGTGTGCGTCGCCGAAGCTGGCGACGTCCACGCCCATCAGTTTCAGCTTCGTCGCGGTGTCCGGTTCAGGGAAGCTCGCCGTGGTGCCGGTGAGTTGTGCCGCGACCACCTCAGCCATCGCGTATCCCGGCGCGACAATGCCGTAGACCCGGCCCTCGACCGCCGCGCACTCGCCGATCGCATAGACGGCCGAGTCGCTGGTCCGGCACGTCGCGTCGACCAGCACGCCGCCGCGCTCGCCAACGTCCAAACCGGACTCTCGCGCCAGGTCGTCACGAGGCCGAACGCCAGCGGAGAAGACCACCAGGTCGACGTCCAGCTCCGTGCCGTTGCCCAGCTTAGCCAGCAGCCGCGAACCATCAGCCTCGATCGCGTCCGTCGAAGTTCCCGTGTGGACGGTCACGTCCAGGTTGGCGATCAGCCGCCGCAACAGTCCACCGCCGCCATCGTCGACCTGCAACGGCATCAACCGCGGTGCCATCTCCACGACGTGCGGCGACAAGCCCATGTCCCGCAACGCCTTCGCCGCTTCCAGCCCGAGCAGACCGCCGCCGATGACCATCGCCGCCCGACGTCCGCGGCCCTGTCGTTCAGCCGCCGCACGAATCGCGTCGAGGTCTTCGATCGTCCGGTACACGAAGACGCCCGGCAGGTCCCGACCCGGCACTGGCGGCACGAACGGACGAGAACCGGTCGCCAGCACGAGCGAGTCATACGGCTGTACGTGCCCGGCCGCCGTCGTCACCGTCTTAGCTTCGCGATCCACCGAAACGACGACCTCACCGAGGCGAAGTTCGACCGCGTCGTCTCCGGCGTAGTCCGAACCCGGCAACGCGAGCGCTGCCGGATCCCAACTGTCCACATAGGAGGTAAGCGCGACCCGGTCGTAAGCGGGACGGCTCTCCTCGCCGAAGACGACAACCTGCCACTCGCCCGCCGCGTCCGCCGCGCGAAGTGCCTCCACAAACCGGTGCGCGACCATTCCGTGCCCGGCGACCACCACTGTAGGCATTTCAGACCTCCGCTCCTGCCAACGCCACCTGCGCGCGCACCGCCGGCTTGCGCAAGTAGCCGAACCACGTCACGCCCACGCACACCGCGTAGAAGTCCAGGAATCCGACGAACGCCGGAACACCGCTGTGCGCGGTGGCGAACGACTGCCGGAACGCGAGGTTGATGAACAACCCGCCCAGCGCGCCGAGCGCACCGGCCAGTCCGATCAACGCACCGGACAGCCGACGTGCGTTGCGCAATTCCGTCGCCTCGTCCGCACCGGCCTGAATCGCCGCCCGCGCCTTTACCTGGAAGATCGACGGAATCATCTTGTACGTCGAACCGTTGCCGACTCCGGTGAGCACGAACAAAACGATGAACGCGGCGGTGAACGTCGCCAGCGAGTCAGTCGAGGAGGCCAACACCAGCACCACGGTCGCCAGCGCCATCGCGCCGAAGGTCGCGAAGGTGACCCGGCCGCCGCCGATGCGGTCCGACAGCCAGCCGCCGATCGGCCGCGACAGCGAACCCAGCAGCGGACCGAGGAAGGTCACCGCGGCCGCCTGCAACGGCGTTCGGCCGAACTGGTTCTGCAGCACCAAACCGAAGGCAAAGCTGTAACCGATGAAGGAACCGAACGTGCCGACGTAGAGCAGCGACATTACCCAGGTGTGTCCATAACGGACTACCTCGCGCATTGCCTTGGTGTCACCGCGAACGCTGGCCAGGTTGTCCATGAACAATGCGGCGCATGTCGCGGCGATGACGATCAGCGGCAGGTAGATGTAGAGCACCAGCCGCGGTGCCGTTGCACCTGCGGTGCCGATGACGAGTAGCCCGACGAGCTGAATCACCGCAACGCCAAGGTTTCCACCACCGGCGTTGAGTCCGAGAGCCCAGCCCTTGTGCCGCTCTGGGTAGAAGGTGTTGATGTTCGTCATCGAGGAGGCGAAGTTCCCGCCGCCGACACCGCCGAGCGCCGCCATCAACAAGAACGTGCCGAGCGAGGTACCCGGGTGCAACACAATCGCGGTCAGCACGGTCGGAATGAGTAGCAGTAGCGCGCTGATGACAGTCCAATTGCGACCACCGAATCGCGCGATCGCGAAGGTGTACGGGATCCGCATGACCGCACCGACCACCGTCGGCGTGGAGACCAGGAGGAACTTGTCCGCCGCGCTGAACCCGTACGCCGGACCCATGAACAGCACCACGACTGACCACAGTGTCCAGATCGAGAAGCCAATGTGCTCGGAGAACACGGAAAACCACAGGTTGCGCCGGGCGACGCGCTTGCCGGTCGTGTCCCAGAACTCGTCGTCCTCGGGATCCCAGTGCTCGATCCAACGGCGGGTCATGGCGTCCTCCTCGTTGCCGGGGGCGGTCATTGCGCGGCCAGCCAGTCCGCGACCGCGCCGACCGTGTCGCGGCAGCTGCCGCATCCCGTGGTGGCGCGGGTGGTGCGGGCGAGTGCGGCAGCGTCGGTGGCGCCACCCCGCCAGGCTTCGATCAGCCGGCCTTTCGTCACCGCGTTGCAGCGGCAGATCACTGTGGACGAAGGAAGATCGGCCGGGCTCGCCGCTGTCGGCGCACCCGCGGGGAACGCGCGGCCGAGCAGAACCGCGAGCCGGTCTTCGGGAACTGGCGTGCCTCGGTCGTGCAGCTGAGTCACGGTCGCCGCCGCGTCCGGCAAGCCCAGCAGAATCGCGCCGGTCACGCGGTCGCCGCGGACGACGAGCTTTCCGTACCTGCCGCCGGACGGATCGTCGAAGGTCACGACCTCGGCGGCGGCGTCCTCACTGGTCACCTGCGTTTCGCCGAGCGCGGCGAGGTCGATGTCGCGGGCTTTGAGCCGGGTTACCGTGCGGGTGCCGCGATACCGCGCCGTGGCATCCGCGCCGGTGAGCAGATCCGCCAGCACCACGGCCTGCTCCCATGCGGGCTGTACCAATCCCGGCGGGGCACCTGGGTGCCGTGCGCAATCGCCCAGCGCGTGGATCCGGCCGTCGCTGGTCCGGAGCAGGTCGTCTACCAGGATCCCTCGGTCCACCGCGAGTCCGGCGGTTTCGGCGAGCGACGTTTCCGGCCGTACCCCGGCCGCGACGACCACGAGGTCAGCGGGTACGAAGCTGCCGTCGTCGAGTTTGAGACCATCTCCGGGAAGGTGCCGGGCGGCCGTTACCTCGAACCGGAACGTCACGCCCAACTCCGCCAATCGGCGGGCCAGCACTCGGCCCGCGCCGGAGTCCAGTTGCCGTTCCAGCACATGCGGCTGCGGATGCACCACTGTCACGTTCGCGCCGCGACCCGCCAGCCCTCGTGCAGCCTCCAGTCCGAGCAACCCGCCGCCGAGTACTGCGACCGGCGCGCCCGGACGAGCTGCGTCCACAATGCGCGCACAGTCGTCCAGCGTCCGGAACGCCACGACCTCAGGCCCGAGTTCAAGTCCCTCAACTGGCGGTAGCCAAGGCGCGGCTCCCGTCGCGAGGACTACTGAGTCGTATGGGAAATCCTCAGTCTCAGTGCAGACAACTCGCCGCGTCGGATCGATCCGCGTGACCCGAGTTCCGAGCCGCAGATCGACGTGCGCCTGCGCGGCCCACTCGGAATCGTGCAACCGCACTGTTTCCGGGCTCATCCCACCAGCGACCACAGTGGACAGAAGCACTCGGTTGTACGCCGGATGCGCCTCTTCACCGAGCACCGTAAGCCGTATCCGAGCCGCTTCCGGATCACGTCGCCGGATCTCGTCCGCGAGGCGCGCTCCGGCCATCCCGTATCCGATGATGACGACGTTCCGCGCGCTCATGCTTCCGCCCTCGCCAACGAGACCGCGCACACCTTGAACTCCGGCATCCGGCTCACCGGGTCGAGCGCCGGGTTGGTCACCAAGTTCGCCCGTGCCGCACCGGGAAAGTGGAACGGCATAAAGACCAGGTCCGCTCGCATCGACGGCACACACCGCACCAGCGCGACCGTCTCCCCGCGCCGCGACCGCACCACCGCACGGTCGCCGTCGGCCAGTCCAGACCTCGCTGCGGTGTCCGGATGCACCTCGACGAACACCTCCGGCACGACCGCCGTCAGCTCGGCGATCCGTCGGGTTTGGGCACCGGATTGGTAGTGCTGCAGCACTCGTCCGGTGGTCGCCTGCAACGGAAACACCTCGTCCGGAAGCTCGGCGGGTCCACTGTGGTCGACCTCGGCGAATCGCGCTCGGCCGTCCGGATGCGCGAACCCGTCGAGGAACATGCGCGGCGTGCCCGGGTGTTTGTCGTCCAGAACCGGCCAGTGCAATGCTTCCCCGGAGCGCAAACGTTGATAGGTCACGCCGGAGTAGTCCGCGGCGCCGCCCTTCGACGCGGCGCGCAACTCCTCGAAGACCTCCGCTGAGTCGTCCGGAAACCTCTCGGCTGGCTGTCCAATTCGGACTGCGAGATCTCGCAACAGTGACAGATCGCTGCGTACTCCGTCCGGCGGTTCGATCGATCGCTGCCGCAACAGAACCCGGCCTTCGAGGTTGGTCAACGTGCCCTCCTCCTCGGCCCATTGCGGCACCGGGAACACCACGTCGGCCAGCTCCGCGGTCTCCGACAGGACAAAGTCGGCCACCACGAGAAGATCCAGTGCAGCCAACCGGTCCTGCACTCGAGATGAGCGCGGCGCGGACACCACCGGGTTGCTCCCGAACACGAGCAACGCCTTGATCGAATCCCCCAGCGCGTCAAGCAACTCGACCGCGGACCGTCCTGGCCCGGGCAAGCTTTCCGCTGGCACACCCCAAACTCCAGCCACGTGTGCCCGCGCCGCCGGGTCGTCGATCTTCCGATAGCCGGGCAGTTGGTCCGCCTTCTGCCCGTGCTCGCGCCCGCCCTGGCCGTTGCCTTGTCCAGTCAGACAGCCAAACCCGGACCCGGCACGCCCGGGCAAGCCCAACGCGAGCGCGAGATTGATCCACCCGCCGACCGTCGCGGTGCCAGAAGCGTGCTGTTCCGTCCCGCGCCCGGTAAGCACATACGCGTTCGCGGCCCGGGCCAGCATTTCCGCCGCCCGCCGCTGGTCTGCGGCCGAGACGCCGGTCACCCGCTCGACTCGCTCCGGCCACCAGGTCGCGGCGATTCGCCACATCTCGTCGAACCCGGTCGTCCGGATATCCACATAGGACTTGTCCAGGTGTCCCTCGGCGACGACCGCGTGCAAAATCCCCAATGCCAGAGCAAGATCCGTTCCCGGCGCGGGTGCTAGGTGCAACGCGGCGCGCTCGGCCGTCGGTGTACGGCGCGGGTCGATGACGATCAGTTCCGCGCCCGCGAGGTGCTGCATGAACGGCGGCATCGTCTCGGCCGGGTTCGCTCCGGCGAGCAGGACGACGTCCGCGCCCGCGAGATCGGTGACGGGGAACGGAAGTCCGCGGTCGACGCCGAACGCGCGGATCCCGGCTGCCGCGGCCGACGACATGCAGAATCGGCCGTTGTAGTCGATTTGCGACGTTCCGAGCGCAATCCGGGCGAATTTCCCGAGCAGGTAAGCCTTTTCGTTGGTGAGGCCGCCACCGCCGAATACTGCGACCGAGTCCGCGCCGTGCGCCCGTCGCGAGTCCTGCAGCTGGCCCGCGACGAAATCCAGTGCCTCGCCCCAGGAAACCGGCCGCAGTTCGCCGTCTCGACGGAGCAGCGGCGAGGTCAGTCGTGCGCCGGATTCCAGCAAGGACCCGGCAGTCCAGCCTTTTTGACACAGGCCGCCCGCGTTGACCGGGAAATCCCTTGGGGTGACCCGGGTCTCAGCCAAGCGCATTCCGCACTGCAAGGCGCAGTACGGGCAATGTGTGTCGACGTGCGGCACAGGCGCTCCTCGGGTCGGCGATGACCCGACGGTAAGGACGCTGTGTTACCTCGACGTGCCGGAATGTTTCCGGGAGTTGACATTGCCCGCCGTCATGGCGGGAGCGCGCAGTGAGTCAGAGGATCGCGCTGACCTCGCGGGCAGCTGCGCGCAGGCCGTCCAGGGCGGCGTTGGTGGACTTGGGGTCCAGCGCGTGCGAGGCGAGGCGGAAGAGGATGGCGCGCAGGAGGAGCTGGGGCCATTCCGGGAGGTGCGCCCAGCGTTCCAGGAGGGCTCCGGTGGCTCCGCCCCAGATCAGGGAGTCGACTGCGGCGATCGCCGCGCCCCATTCGCCTGGGCGGTAGTACGGGACGAAATCGACTACGCCGGGGGCTGCGTCGCCGTCGAAGAGAAGGCCAGCCAGGAGTTCGCCGTGGGCAACTTGGTGCGGGAGTTTGATCGGGCGGCGCGCGGGGGCGAGGATTTCGAACCAGCGGCCGCCTTTTTCCTCGGGGAGGGGGCGGTCCAGTTCTTCCCAGGCGATTCGGTCGGCGATGGCGTCTCGGTCGTCCCGGGAGGAGAGGAAGTCGGGGCGGGGCAGGTCCGCTGTCGTCCGGTGCAGTCGTACTGCGGCGAGAACCGCTTCGTCACAGCGGTGTTCGGTGGTGCCTGGGACGTATCGCCAGGCGGACCAGTCTCCTACTATCCAGCGGCCGTCCCTGGAACGGACTGGTTTGGAGATGCGCAGGCCTGGGTCTTCGGCGAAGTCCAGGGCTCGGGCGGTCCATAGGGCTTGGGAACGGTCTTTGACGCGTTTGAAGACTACGTCGTCGCACTGCCAGGACTCGGAGTCCGGCAGCAGGGTGATGGCGTCGGCGTCGCTGCCGAACGCGGAGCAGACGCGTTCGGAGGGACGTTCGAGGGTTGACCGCACAAAGGGGGAGGTTACCCCGGGGTCGGGCCGGATCCTGGGGGACTCGCTGGTCATGGGTGGTTCTTGTGTGGGTGCTGCTCGTCGCCTGGCGGCGACATTGCGCACGGGTCTCGGCGGGGGCACCCCGAAGCTGATTGTGCTGACGGTCTGAGGGTGCTTGTCAAGGCTGGAAAGATGCCTTGACAAGCACCCTCAGACCGCAGAGAAGGCTTCGTATCGGGGTGCGGGGGTGGTGTGGGTGCACTGGTGAGTTGGATGCATTGGCTGCGGCTTGGCGGTGGGGCTAGCGCCCCGAATGTGGCGTTGGGTGAATGCGACGCGCCGAATCCCACATTGGGTGCGTGGATGCGCCGAACGCCGCATTGGGTGCGACGGGGCGGCGAGCGGGCGGGCCGTGAAGGGCTCCTTGAGGGAATCTAGGTCCAATGCCAGGGACTTAAGGCGGCGCTGCGGGTGCGGTTCGAAGTGTGCCTGTCCTGACCGCGGGGTTGGCGAGGCCGGCACAGGGTTTGCTGTCCGTGAGGGGAACCCTGAGGGACTCAGAGTCCCTCAGGGTTCCCCTCACGGACGCGCGGAAGCGGCTAAGTGGGCATAGGTCGGGCATTTCGGCGGCAGGGGCGTCCTTTGTGGACGGTAGGTAGGCGTGAGGCCACGCCGCTAAGTCCCTGGCATTGGAATCTGAGTCCGTGAGGGGCCCCTGGAGGGCCGGGTCCGTGAAGGGGCCCCTCACGGACCATCGCCGCCGCCAGAAAGCCGTGAAGGGCTCCTTGAGGGAATTAGATTCCCTCAAGGAGCCCTTCACGGACCGGCTAATGCCTCAGTAGGTCGGCAGGCTTGGGTCGATCTGCCTTGCCCAGGCCAGGACTCCGCCGCCCAGGTGGGTGGCGTCCTTGAAGCCTGCGGCGTGCAGGGCGGCCAACGCCTCTGCCGAACGGGCACCTGACTTGCAGTGCAGGACGATCGGCTTGTCCTGCGGCAGTTCCGCCAGTGCTTCGCCGGAAAGGATCCGGTCCTTCGGGATCAGCGTGGCGCCCTTGATGTTGACGATCTCGTACTCGTGCGGCTCGCGGACGTCGATCAGCGCGAAGTCCTCCCCTGCGTCGAACTTTGCCTTCAGTTCCGCCGGGGTCAGGGTGCTGCCCGACGCCGCCGAGGCGGCTTCGTCCGACACGACGCCGCAGAAAGCCTCGTAGTCGATCAGTTCGGTGATCTTCGTGGTCTCGGGATCCTTGCGGATCTTGACCTCGCGGTACTTCATCTCCAGCGCGTCATAGGAGATCAGCCGCCCGAGCAGCGGCTCTCCGATGCCGGTGATGAGCTTGATCGCCTCGGTCACCATGATCGAGCCGATCGACGCGCACAGCACGCCCAGAACGCCGCCTTCGGAGCAGGACGGGACCATGCCGGGGGGCGGCGGCTCGGGGTAGAGATCCCGGTAGTTGAGGCCCTTGCCGTTCGGGGCGTCCTCCCAGAAGACACTCACCTGGCCTTCGAACCGGAAGATCGAACCCCACACGTACGGCTTGCCGAGCAGCACCGCCGCGTCGTTCACCAGGTAGCGCGTGGCGAAGTTGTCGGTGCCGTCGACGATCAGGTCGTACTGGCCGAAGATCTCCAGCGCGTTCGCCGATTCCAGGCGCTCCGTGTGCAGGTGCACCTTGACCAGCGGGTTGATCTCGGCGATCGACTCCTGCGCCGACGCGGCCTTGAGCTTGCCGAGGTCGGACTGGCCGTGGATCACCTGGCGCTGCAGGTTGGATTCGTCGACGACGTCGAAGTCGATGATGCCGAGCGTGCCCACGCCGGCCGCCGCCAGGTACAGCAGCGCCGGGCTTCCGAGGCCGCCCGCACCGATGACCAGGACCTTCGCGTTCTTCAGCCGCTTCTGCCCGACCACCCCGACGTCCGGGATGATCAGGTGACGGCTGTACCGGGCCACCTCTTCCTTGGTGAGCTCGGCTGCCGGCTCGACGAGCGGCGGCAGTGCCGTGTCTGACATCGGGTCCTCCATACTCGCGCGGGTCGCGTAGTCGATCCCAGTATCCTCAACGCGCGCTGGCAAGAGGGACTTCCCTGCTCCCAGATGGTGAGACTCTGTTACTGGCCCGGCGGCGTCGGGTTCGGCCACGCGTTCGGCTTGCACACGTGGTGGTCCGCGGCGACCTTGCCCTTGTCGCCGCCGGGGATGTTGTTGAGCATCGCGACGTAGTCGTCGGCCACGCCGAACGACTGCTGCATCATCACCGGCGCGGGCTGGTCGTTTCCCGGGCAGCCCACGTGATTGTTGCCCAGCGCGTGCCCGACCTCGTGGTTGATGGCGTACTGCCGGTACCCGGTCATGTCGGACAGGTAGACCTTCGCGCCGCGCACCCAGCGGGACAGGTTGATCAGCACCCGGCCCATGCTGCGCCGGTAACAGGACGCCTCGAATTTGATCTGGAACCCGCACGCGTCCGGCCGGTGCGTGGTGTCCGGCGTGGTGAGGCTCACCCGGAAATCCGGGTTCGGATAGCTCGCGTCGACCCGCTTCAACCGGATCTCGCCGTTCCAGGTCCAGCTGCGCGGATCGGACAAAATGCCCTGCACGGCGGTGCCGAAGCTGTCGTCGCCGGCGTAGCTCGCCGGATCGATGCCGTCCTCGACCTCGACGGTGTAGGTGTAGAGCTTCCCGGCCTTGCCGACGACGTCGCTGGACCCCGGCACGATGTGCCAGGTGCCCTTGCCCGTCTGCGTGTAATTGCCGCCGGTGGGCAGGTCAGCGGTCGGCACGTTGAGGTTCACCGGCTGCGCGGGGTTCTCCGGGATGCCGCCATTGCCGTCGATCGCACCCGAGGACGTGTCGCCGGACGCGACCTCGCTGCTGCTGCCGGCGCCCGCGTCGGACGGGCCGGAGGCGGTGTTGACCGCGACCAGCACGGTGATCACGGCCAGGATCGGCAGCGCGTACACGCGCCAGCCGTAAGTCTTCACGAACCGGCCGAACGGGGACTGGTTCTTCTTCGGAGCCGGGCGCTTCTCGGAGCGTTCGTCCTTGGGCTTCCAGGCGGCGGCGAGCGGCTCCGCGCTGGTGCGGCGTCCGCCCGGCCGGTACCGGTCCTCGCCCACGCGCTGGGCGGGCTTGCGCGCGGGCCGGTACTGGCCGACGCGCGAAGAGTCGGACTCCGAATCGCCGGAGCCGGAGGACCCGGACGACGACGAACGCCGGGCCGACCCGGCGGTCGGGCCCCGCCGGTCCTTCGCTCGCGCGTCCTGCTTCAGCCGGTCCACCGACCCAGGGTGCCACACGACGGCGACCTTCCCGGCAGCGACTGGCGGGCTCCCCGGCGATCCGCGGTCCCCCGTTCGGGCTACCAGGAGCCCTTGTCCGCGCCCTCCCACAGACCGAGCACAGCACGCGCGACCACGTGCGGACGCTCCATCTGCGCGACGTGCCCGGTGCGCGGCAGGACCAGCAGCCGGGCGTGCGGAATCGTCTGCGCGGTCCGCAGCGCGCGCTTGACCGAGATCACCCGGTCGTGCAGTCCCCAGACCACCAGCGTCGGGGCCTCGACCTGCTTGGCGACCGACCACAACGACGCGGCGCCGAGCGCGGTCCACCTCCGGAAGATGCCGAACGTGCTGCGTTCCATCGCGGCCAGCGCCCACGGGAAGCCGGCGCGCGCGGCGTGTTCCTCGACCAGTTCGTCCAGCCGGGCGTCCGCGAACCGCGACGGATCGTGGAAGCACAGCTTGATGACCTGCGCGGCGCGTTCGCGGGCGGTCATCCCGGCCATCCGGCGGCGCACCCGGGCGCCGACCACCGGGAGGTAGGCCAGCGCCATCAGCGGATCGGACAGCCGGCGCGGGTCCGGGCGGCGGTCCGGCATCGCCGGGGAAATCAGGGTGAGAGTTCTCACCAGCTCCGGACGCCGCGCCGCGAGCAGCAGCGAGATCGCGCCGCCCATCGAGTTGCCGAGCAGATGGACCGGTTTTCCGAGCCGTTCCAGCCGGCTCGCGATGACCTCGGCGTGGTCGTCGAGGCTGTACGCGAACCCGTCCGCGGGCTCCGAATAGCCGAATCCGGGCAGGTCAACGGCCTGTCCAGCAGCGGTCGGGGCGAGCAGCGCGGCGAGGTCGGTCCAGTTCGTGGACGATCCGCCGAGCCCGTGCACGTACACCGCGGGCGTGCCGTCCGGGCCGGGCGTGTGCCGGATGTGCAGGCCGTCTTCGACCGTTCCCGGCCAGGCTGGCAGCGCCCCGTCGAGCGGCGGAAGGGGCGTAGTCGACAATGGCACCTGGGTCACCGGCGGGCGGACCGCCGCCGCGGCCGTGGGGCGGGAGGTCGTGGTCGTCACGAGTCCAGGATGCCTGACCCTTGGCATTTCGGGCGTACCCACGAGTAATGTCAGGTTCACTTCACGCGGTGGTGAACCCGCCCGGCGAAGGCTGCGGACGGAGGAAGAATGACGGAGATGGCGCGACTGCAACGAGGCGTCCGGTTGCCAAGGACCGAGCGCCGGGCCCAGTTGCTGACAGCCGCGCAGCGCGTCTTCGCCGAGCACGGCTACCACGCGGCGGCGATGGACGAGATCGCCGAAGAAGCCGGCGTCAGCAAGCCGGTGCTCTACCAGCACTTCCCCGGCAAGCTCGACCTGTACATCGCGCTGCTGGAAAGCCACGTCGACGACCTGGTCGGCCGGGTGCAGGGCGCGCTGAACTCCACCAGCGACAACCGCCAGCGCGTCCCGGCCACGGTCGGCGCGTTCTTCGACTTCGTGAACAACGACGCGGGCGCGTTCCGCATGGTCTTCGAGTCCGACCTGCGCGGCGAGCCCGCCGTGCAGGAGGCGGTGGACCGAGCGACCTCGGCCAGCGTCGAGGCCATCACCGAGACGATCACCTCCGACGCCGGTCTGGACGAGGAGAAGGCCCGGCTGCTGGCGGTCGGCCTGGTCGGAATGAGCCAGGTCAGCGCACGCTACTGGCTGCAACACAACCAGTCGATGAGCCGCGAGGACGCGGTGGCGTTGACCGCGAACCTCGCGTGGCGCGGCATCGGCGGCGGTTTCCCGCTCAAGGACAACTGACTCCGTGCCGATCGTGGCGGTGCCGGGCACGCTCTGCAGCCCGCGGATCTACGCACCGCTGGCGGCCGCGCTGCCGGAGGGACTGGACGCGGTCGACTGGATGACCGCGCCAGGCCCGTGGCGGATCGAAGACATCGCAGCGCGAGTCGCCGAGCGGATCGAGCAGCACGGAAGTCCGGTCACCCTGATCGGGCACTCCACCGGCGGCTCTATCGCGACGGTCGTCGCGGCGACCCGGCCGGATCTGGTGTCCGCGCTGCTGCTCGCGAACACCGGCGCGCACATGCGCGGCCACGGCGACGTCGACCGGATCCTCGCCACGATCGCCTCCGACTGGAGTCCTGACCTGCACGCGGCCGTGCTCGATCGGTCCTTCGCTACGCCGTTGCCGCCGGAGCTGCGCGCCGAGTTGCTCGACTACGCCGCCCGGGTCCCGGCCGAAGCCGCGCTGGAAGTCCTGACGAGCCAACGGGATCTGGACCTCACGCCGATGCTGGCGTCGATCCGCTGCCGAGTCACGGTGCTGCACGGAATCCACGACCGGGCCCGTACTCTCGCCGACGCCCAGCACCTCGTCGACCACCTGGCGGACAGCGAACTCGTCACCGTCCAGACCGGACACTCGCCGATCTGGGAGGACGTCCCCGCCACCGTCGCCGCGCTCGAACGGCTCCGCTAGCTCATTCGCGCGGTTTTCGCTGCCGTGGCACCGATCGGGCCGCTCCGGGCAGTTCGACCAGCAGCTGCTCGAGATGGTCCGGCAGCGCGCCGCGCGGCTCGCTCAGCCAGGCGTCGGATTTGCTTCGCCAGGACGGTTGTTCCTTGTCGGACAACAAGGCGACGTAGCAGCCGTAGTCGATGGCGAACCCGTCGTAGAGCGTTCCCGGCCGCTTTCGGCTGACGATGCCGCGCCGCACCAGGTGAACGAGCCGGGCGTCGTACAGATCGCGAACCGCCGGATCGTGCGCGCCACCGGCGTGCTCGAGCAGGAAAGTGCGGGAGCGCCGACGGCCTACTACCTCGTCGACCAGCCACCGAAGCGTCGTCAAGGCCGGTTCGTTCCCGGCGATCGCGGCGTATTTGTCCCGCAGATACCAATCCTGCGCGGCCTGCCGGACATGCCGGATGCCGATGGTCGCGGTGTTCGCGTGCTGCGCGGCCAACGCGGCGATGTTGATCGCGTCGCGGGGCACGCCTTCGGCCGCGCGCACGAGTTCGGGAAAAGCGGTGCGGCTGAACGCGGTGGCCACGAATTCCGCGGGGTCGTCGGTCATCGGCATCCGCGGTCGTACGTGGTTGAGGAACAACTCGGCGAAAAACTGTCTCGACTGGCTGCGGCCGTGGTCGAACAGGAGCACGTCGTCGAAGCTGACCGCGGAGGCCGCGTCCGCGCCGACCTCGATGCCGACGTAATCACCCTCGTTGCCTGGTTCGCGGAACTGAGACCGGCGTTCCATCGCGGCGATTTTGACCGTCGATCCGCGCGTCGGGAGCACGCTGCGGCGCAGCAAATCGGCCAGTAACGGTTGCAGCTCAAGGGGAATCGAACTCCACTCGTCCAGCAACAGCCACAGCCGAGCCGGTGCCAGCGCGGCCGTGATCCGCGCCAGCGCGCGGTTGAGCGGGCCGAAAATGACCTGGTGATGCTCGGTTCCGGTGCGCCGCAAGCGATCTGACGCAGTAACCGAACGGCGGCTGCTGCCCGACATCGTCACTTCACCACGCGGACCGCCCGGCCCCCAGGACGCCGACGCACCAGCACCCGTCGACTGTTCCGCGGAACCCCCGACAGTCGTCTCCCGCTCGACATTGCCGACGACCTCGACCGTCGTCGCCGCTTCGGTCAGCTCGTCCAGGCCCTGCAGCAAGCCTTCCTGGTCGGAAACCCTGGTCTCGATCGCCGTGGTCAGCAGCTGCTCGTGCACCGCTTCCAGCGTGTCGACCAGCAGCTGAGTGCCCCGCAGAGCCACCGGCACCTGCTGATTCGCGTAGAGACCGCTGGTGGAGCCGATCGTGCGCAAATCCAGGTACACCGCGACATCGTGGGTTTCTTCGACCAGATCGGCCAGGTACAGCAAGGCGTGCGTTTTGCCGGTGCCGCGGCGGCCGTAAAGGATCTGATGATCGGCGGAATGCAGCATCGCGGAGAACGACCCGGCCACCACGAAGGTTTTGGCCAGCGTATGCCGGTCCACGCTCTCCGCCCGCCGGGAAATCGCCATCAAGCTCCGGTTGACGTGCGCGCTCAGCGGCTGGCCCATGCCCGTCCTGTTCTGTCGGCGACCACCCAGCGTGACAGCGCCGGGCGGCCGGGGACAACCGACAGTCAGGTACTCGTGAGTGGCAATCCCGGTTCTAACCGGCATAAACACTCACGAGACCCGCAGCAGCGCCCCGATCCGCGTCGCCACTTCACCGGCCCGCTCCTGCGGCAACATGTGCCCAGCACCGGGAAAACGGACAAACTCCGCGTCCGGCAGCTCGTCCGCGATCACTTTCGCGTGCGGCAGCGGGCAAAGCCGGTCCTTCTCCCCTGCCAGCACCACGGACGGGGTACCGCGCAATGTCGCCAGGGCGACCCGGCAGTCATGCGTCGAAATCGCGTCCTGGAACGCCCCAAGACTCGCCGGATGCGCGCACAACAACTGATCCGCGACCAGCCGGACGTCCGTGCGGCGCGGACGGTCGCCGAAAACGAGGAACCGCGCGCCCGAACGCACCATCGCCGGGCTCAACGGCAGCCGCTCGCCCTTGCGGTGCGACAACGCTTTCGCCAGCCGACGCTCGAACTTCGCGGAGAACTGGCCCGCCATTCCGGGCAGCCCCAACGTGATCCGGTCCATCTGCCCCGACGACGTAGCCACGAACGCCGTCCCGACGACCCGGTCACGGACCAGCTCGGGATGCCGTTCGGCCAGCGCCATCATGGTCATGCCGCCCATCGAATGCCCGGCGAGCACCAGCGGACCCGACGGCACGCGAGCGGCGATCAGCTCGGCCAGATCGTCGGCCAGCCGCGGAATCGTCCCGGTTTCTTTGGTGGCTGACGCGGAACCGCCGTGCCCTCGCAGGTCGTAGCGCAGCGTCCGGACGCCAGGGCCGAGATGGTCGACGACGGCGTCCCACGTGCGGTGATCCTGCGTCCAGCCGTGCACCAGCACCAGCGTCACCTTGGCATCGGCCGGACCACTCGTTTCGACGTGCAGCGCACATCCGTCACTGGTCACGAACCGATGCTCACGGGCCGGATTCCGCAGCCGTTCTACGGTAGTCACTTGCCCTCCGGAAGCAGGAAAGACTTGCGCCAGAACGGTTTCCCCGGCAACCCGACCAGGCCGGACTCCTGCAGGAACGGCATGATCTTCTCCCCTGCCCAGGCGATCGTCGCGCGCCAATGCGGATTGTTCAGCGCCGTCTCGACGCCCTCGCGCGGCCGGATCCCGACCGCCTTGTAGACGTTCGGGTTGATGAACGCCCGCGTCACGAAGTAGGAGATCAGCGCGATGCTGAACTGCTGGTAGGCGACCTCCGCGCGGCCGAGTTTCGCCATCCCGCGAGTGACTTCCTCGCGGGCGAAGGTGACGTGCCGCGCCTCCTCCAGCACGTGGATCCGGTTCACCATCCGGACCAGCGGCTGGATTTCCTCGTCGTTCATCTGCTCGCGCTGCAGCCGGTCGAGCACCTCCTCGGCGACCAGGATCGCGCCGTAGCGCGCCGGGCCGTAGGAAATGGTCGGCATCAGCTTCGCGAACTGCCGCAGCACCGGCACCGGACCGTAGGTCGGGCAGCCGATCCGCGCGGACATCCTCGCGAACATCGTGGAGTGCCGGCATTCGTCGGCGATCTCGGTGAGCGCGAACTGCGCGTGCGCCGTCGTCGGGTCCTGTTGGTAGACCTCCTTGAGCAGCATCTGCATCAAGAGGATTTCGAACCACAGCCCGGTGGTCGCGATGCTGGCCATCTCGTGTTTGCCCAGCTCGATCCGCTGCTCCGGACTCAGCCGGTCCCACAGCGGAGTGCCGTAGAGCGACGAGCGCTCCGGCAGGATGTACCGCTTGCCCTCGACCAGCGGTGCGTCCCAGTCGATGTCGACGTCCGGGTCGTAGAACTTGTTCGCCGCCGACTTCAGCAACCGCTGTGCCGTCGCTTCCCGGTCGGTCACCTTGAGCGTCCGCGTCATCATCAGCCCCTTCCAGCGCCTGACTCGCCGTTGAATCGAGAAGCCGCGTCCCGCTGCTCCCGCAGAACATGTAACCTGCGGTAACAGTTACCTCTGGTAGCATGACCGGCGTGATCGAACGTGTCAAGCGCTCCAGCAAGCAGTCCGGCAAGCAGGCCGCCGACACCGAGACGGGCACCGGGGACGCCCGTCGCGATCGCTGGCGCAAGCACCGCATCGCCCGCCGCGCGGAGTTCGTCGAAGCGGCTCTGCGCGCGCTCGACGCGCACGGTCCAGACCTCGGGATGGAGGACGTCGCCGCGGAAGCGGGTGTCACGAAACCCGTGCTGTACCGGCATTTCGAGGACAAGGCCGACCTGTACGTCGCACTCGGCCAGCGCGGCACGGAGATCCTTTTCGAGCGGCTGATCCCGGCGATCAACGCGGAACTCGCGCCGGTGCCGCGCATCCGGATGGCGCTCGACGCGTTCTTCGGCGTCATCGAAGAACACCCGAACCTGTACCGCTTGCTGGCACACGGCGGACTGCCGGGAAAGACCACCGATTCGGATGTCGTCGCCGAGGACAAAGAGGTCATCGCGACCGCGCTGACCGCGCTGCTCGGCGACTACATGCGGATGTTCAACATGGACTCCGGCGCGGCCGAACCATGGGCGCACGGCATCGTCGGCATGGTCCAGAGCACCGGCGAATGGTGGCTGGACCGGCGCTCGATGGGCCGCGATTCGGTGGTCGAGTACCTCACCCAGATCATCTGGGCGGCGATCGACGGGCTCACCCGCCAGCAAGGCGTGGTGATCGACCCGAACCTGCCGCTCGAGGAGAACAAGGTCGTCCAGCTCGGACGCACCAAAGACAGCACTGACGACACCGCAGACGCCGCTGCGGACGCCGCTGGCACCGACGCAGGCTGACGAGAGGACCCCGGATGAGCGACGAAGACGGCTACACGGGCTCGGCGACGCTGGTCGTCGACGGCACGGAAATCACCGCGGACGTCGATCTGCGCGGCTATTTCCAGCCGATCGACGGTTACTACCACTGGTACGGGCGCGTCGCCGCGGACCCGAAGCTGACCGAAGCGGTCGGCGGGCGCAAGAAGGCGTGCGAAGTGCGGGTCGGCGAGCACACCGCCGAGGGCGAACTGTCCGATCCGGACCCGTGGGGCCGCTACCGGCTCACCGGCACGTCCACGCCGCCGTTCGCGGTCCCGAAGACCCTCGCCGAGGTCGAAGAAGCCACCGCCTGACCGGTCCCCGAAAAGCCGTGAAGGGCCCCTTGAGGGAATCTGATTCCCTCAAGGGGCCCTTCACGGACCTTTGAAGCTCGGCTGGGCTCAGTCGCCGACGCCGAACCCGACCTTGCGGACGTCGGACGGGGCGATCTCGACGTACGCGATGCGGTCGGACGGGACCAGGTACTTGCGGCCCTTCTCGTCGTTGAGGCGGAAGAGCCCGTCACCGGCCGTCAGCGCCTCGGCGACCAGCTTCTCCACCTCTTCGGGAGTCTGGCCACTGGACACCACCAGCTCGCGCGGCGTGTCCTTGATGCCGATCTTGACCTCCACGTGGGACCTCCGCTGAAAACTCGTTGTGACTACGCCCGGCAAGGCTAACCGAAGCGGGCCGCCCCGGTGGCGTGCGACCAGCGGGTGATTCGCGACCACTCGCTCAGCCCAGCCCCAGCGCCTGCATGCGCTTGGTGTGCCCTTGCTGCAACCGGCGGAACAGCGCGCCGATTCCCGCGAGATCGCCGGAGCCCGCGACGATCAGTTCGGCCAGGCCATCGCGTTCGGCCACCACGTACTGCGCCTGGGTGAGGGCCTCGCCGAGCAGCCGCCGTCCCCACAGCGCGAGCTTGTCGCGGGCCTTCGGATCGGCCTTGATCCCCGCCGCGACTTCGCGCTCGGCGAACGCCGAATGCCCGGTGTCGGCGAGCACGGTCAGCACCAGATCCTTGGTCTCGGGGTCGAGCCAATTCGCGATCTCGCGGTAGAGATCCGCCGCGAGCCCGTCCCCGACATACGCCTTGACCAGCGATTCCAGCCACGATTTGGGCCGCGTGGAGCCGTGCCACGCGTCCACCTGCGACACGAACGGGGCCATCGCGTCCTCGACCGCGACGCCGTTCGCGGCCAGATGCTTGGTCAGCAGATCGAGGTGCCCGATCTCGGCGGCCGCCATCGAGGCGAGCGCGGCGCGCCCGGCGAGCGTCGGCGCGCTGCGGGCGTCCTCGGCCATCCGGTCGAACGCGGACAGCTCCAGGTAGGCGATCACGCCGAGCAGGTCGACGACGCCTTCGCTGATCGCAGGCGGGGCGGTGGGGGGCGCGGCAGCTTCGGCGGGGTCGGTCACGGCGACGAGGGTATCGCCGAACCGCAGGCCCGCGCCGTGAAGAGACCGATCCCACGCCGCGCCGCCGCTCCCGGTATTCCCCGGAAAACACCTGACCAGGTACAGTGGGGTCGGATAAACAGAGCTTCGCCGAGCCGGACCGCCTTTTTCGCAAGCGTTCCAGGAGCGGCGGGAACCAGGCGAGCGGCCGGTGCCACCAGGGCGACCGGGGTTCGCCGCAAGTGTGCGTGCACGCCTCCCAGCGGCATTCCCGGGAGGGCGGCTCCGGCGCTGACGGCCTCCATCGCAGAGGCCGCGGTGCGAGTCAGGCCCCCGGTCGAGTGTCGAGTGACAACCGGCCTGTGCGCGCTGGTCACGAGAGAGGCGATCACCCTGACCGCAGAACAGTCCACAACCGAACAGACCGAAACCGCGCAGGCCACCGCCGCTGTCGTGCTCGAGCACAGCGAAAACGGACCGGCCGCGCTGGACACGTCGCACCCGCTGCAGGCGGGCGCCCCGGTGGCCGAGGAGTCGCCGACGTTCGCGTCGTTCGGAGTGAAACCGGAAATTGTCAAAGCGCTCGTCGAAGCGGGCATCGAGCGCACCTTCGCCATCCAGGCGCTGACCCTGCCGCTGGCCATGGCCGGCGACGACCTCATCGGCCAGGCCCGCACTGGCATGGGCAAGACGCTCGGCTTCGGCGTCCCGCTGCTGCACCGCGTCGAGGTGCCTGGCGACGGCACCCCGCAGGTGCTGGTCGTGGTGCCCACGCGCGAGCTGTGCATCCAGGTCGCGAACGACCTGAAGGGCGCCGGCAAGCACCTCGGCATCCGCACGCTGGCGATCTACGGCGGCCGGCCGTACGAGCCGCAGATCGAGGCGCTGCGCAAGGGCGTCGACGTCGTCATCGGCACGCCCGGGCGGCTCCTCGACCTCGCCGAGCAGCAGCACTTGGTCCTCGGCAAGGTCCGCGGGCTCGTCCTCGACGAGGCCGACGAGATGCTGGACCTCGGCTTCCTGCCGGACATCGAGCGGATCCTCCGGATGGTGCCCGACGAGCGGCAGACCATGCTGTTCTCCGCCACGATGCCGGGCCCGATCATCACGCTCGCGCGGACGTTCCTGAACCAGCCCACGCACATCCGGGCCGAGGAGAACGACGCCGGCGCGATCCACGAGCGCACCGCGCAGTTCGTCTACCGGGCGCACTCGATGGACAAGACGGAACTGATCGCGCGGGTGCTGCAGGCCGAGGGTCGCGGGCTCACGATGATCTTCAGCCGTACCAAGCGCACCGCCCAGAAGATCGCCGACGACCTGGTGGAACGCGGTTTCGCGGCCGCCGCGGTGCACGGCGACCTCGGCCAGGGCGCGCGCGAGCAGGCGCTGCGCGCGTTCCGCTCGGGCAAGGTCGACGTGCTGGTGGCGACGGACGTCGCGGCCCGCGGCATCGACATCGACGACGTCACGCACGTGATCAACTACCAGTGCCCGGAGGACGAGAAGACCTACGTCCACCGCATCGGCCGCACCGGCCGCGCGGGCCGCACGGGGGTCGCGGTCACCCTCGTCGACTGGGACGAGGAACCGCGCTGGAAGCTGATCTCGGACACGCTGAACCTCGACCTCGCGGACCCGCCGGAGACGTACTCGTCGTCGCCGCACCTGTTCAGCGACCTGGGCATCCCGGAGGGCACGAAGGGCCGGCTGCCGCTGTCGAAGCGCACGCGGGCCGGTCTGGCCGCCGAGAAGGAAGAGGACCTTGGCGGCAAGCGCCGGGGCCGTCGCGGTTCGTCCGGTCCTTCTTCGGCTGCTCCTTCCTCGCCCTCGGAGGAAGAGGCTCCGCGCAAGCGCAACCGGGCCCCGCGCAAGCGGACCCGCGGTGGCGCCCACTCCGCCGCCGCCATCGAAGCCGCTGACGCCGCCGCTCCGGCTTCCACTGGTTCGGACCAGCAGGAAGACCGCCCCCGGACCCCGCGCCGCCGCACCCGCTCGGGAGCCGACGCGACCGGCCCGGCGACCTCCGCCGGCAACGCCACCCCCGCGACGACGTCCGACTCCGGAGAAACCGGAGACCGCCCGGCACGCCGCCGCCGTCGCCGTCGTCCGTCCGCATCTGATACACCTGCGTCGGCAGACTGAGCGACACACCGGGAGTCAGTTACGTGAACGACCACGGGAACGGCGAAACGCCCCCCGAACCTGGCTCGAACGTAGCGGGCACTCCCGCGAATCCCGACGAACGCCCCCGGCCGGACCTTCCGGCCGGGGCGCACGTCTCGGACGAGGGTGCCGCTGGGGTCGGCCCGGAGTCGGCTTCTGCTGAGCGGGGTGCGATCCCGTCGGCTACGGATGCCGGTCTGGCGACTTCTGGTGGCCCTTTTGAGAAGGCCTCTACCGAACCGACTCCTCCGGCTGCGGACCCGGCTTCGGAAGGCTCCGGCAGTCGAGCTGATGCGACTTCCTCCGAGGCTGCTGCAGGTTCCGCTGCGCCAGCCTCAGGTTCTGCTGGAAGCGGTTCCGCCGCGTCGGCCGTTCCCGGCCCATCGGCCGCAGGCTCTGGCACGCCAGCCGCCGAAGAGACTTCCGCCGCGGCAGTCCCGGGCTCTGCCGGAAACATCTCCGCCGCGCGCAGCTCACAGGCCGCAGACCGTGGCGCGCCAGCGGCTGACAAGGGTTCCGCTGAATCAGACTGGCCTTCTGCAGGTTCCGCCACGCCAGTGCCAGGCTCTGCCGGAAGCGGTTCCGCCGCATCGGCCGTTCCCGGCCCACCGGCTGCAGGCTCGGTCGGGTCGGCCGCCGAAAAGGCTTCCGCCGAGCCCTACGCAGCCTCAGGTGCTGCCGGAAGCGGTTCCGCCACGTCGGCCGTTCCCGGCCCACCGGCCGCAGGCTCTGGCGCGCCAGCCACCGAAGAGACTTCCGCCGCGGCAGCCCCAGGCTCTGTTGGAAGCGCTTCCGCCACGTCGGCCGTTCCCAGCTCACCGGCCACAGGCTCGGTCGCGCCAGCCGCCGAAGAGACTTCCGCCGCGGCAGCCCCAGGCTCCGCCGGAAGCACCTCCACCGCGCGCAGCTCGCAAGCCGCCGACCCTGGCGCGCCCGCCGCCGAAAAGGCTTCCGCCGCAGGCACCAACGTCGAGATCCCGCCGGTCACTCCCGAGGAACAAACCGGCCCCATCGCGCGCGTCACTGATGCCGGGGTCACCAGCACCCCCGCCGAGCCCTACGGTTCCGAAACCATCCTCCCTCGCCAACCCGCCGCCGCGGATCACGTTGCGCAGCCGGGGAAAGCCCGCCGCTCGCCGTGGAATCGGGGGCGGGACCGGGTGATCGCGGGCGCGATCGTAGTCGTGGTCGCAGTGGTCACCGCGATCGTCGCCGGAACGAGCGACAACCTGCACACCAGCCGCGCGCTGGCAGATCAACCGCACGCCCTTCCCACGCCGCCGACCGCCGTGCCCGGGTCGATGACACAGCTGTGGCAGGCACCGAGCGCGGCGACGCCGATCCCGATCGGACAGTCCGACACCGTCACCACCGCGGACGGCGGCGAAGTCGCCGGACGCGATCCGCTCACCGGGCAGATCCGCTGGCACTACACCCGCGAAAACCTGCAACTGTGCACTGTGGACACTGCATGGGGCCGGGTGAACGCGGTGTACCACAAGACAATGGGCTGCAGCGAGGTCACTCAGCTTGACCCCGCCACCGGCCGCATCACCGCCCAGCGCAACGGCGACGCCGAACTGGGCACCCGCCTGGTCAACGACGGCAGCCACGTCACGACCACCGGCAAACACCTCCTCGACACGTGGCGCGACGATCTCGTGAAGAGCATGGAGTACGGCAAAGTCCCGTTCCTGCAAAATGCGAACAAGCAACCACGCCCCAATTGCACCTACGGCACGGTAGCAGCGGCCACCGACAAAATCGGCGTGATCGAACGCTGCCCCGGCGACCGCACCGACCGGCTCACCGTCTACCGGGCGACCGCCGAGCACGAGGACGAGCCGAAGGTCACCTACACCGCCCTGCTTGCCGGCAAGAGGGCCCGGGTGATCGCGATGTCCGGCGACCTCACGGGTGTGCTGCTGCCGGACCAGAAGCTGTACGTCGTGTACGGCGCGGACGGTTCGCAAAAAGCCGCCTACCCGATGGATCTCCCAGCTTCGGACGTAGCGAACGATCCGGTCGGCGGCACCGAGGCGACGACCCGTACCGCCGCCGGGATCTACTGGTACAGCGGCTCGAAAACCGTCGCGTTCTCCCGAGACGACCTGTCGCCACGCTGGACCCTGGACGGCACGCTCGGTCCCGGAATCACCTTCGCGACCCAACTGGTCGTGCCCATCCGCGGCGGCCTAGCCGTACTGAACGAAGCGAACGGCGCGACGCTACGCACAGTCGGCGTCGACCGCGGCGCGTACAGCGGCCCAGTCCGCCTGACCGCGCTAGGCCCGGTGCTGCTGGAACAGCGCGGCGCGAACGTCGCCGCTCTGCGCTGACTGACTCAGAACCACCACAACACGCTGAACGCCGCCACCGCGACGACCAGCACCCCAACCCCGGCAAACGCCGCCGCTTTCCCGACGCGACGGTCGGCGATTCGTTGCAGCGCAAGCATAATCACCGCTGCTACGGGATGCCCGACCAGCTTGAGCACGCCGGGCCCGGACGCGCCGTTCACGAGGCACAACACACCGACGACCAGCACCCCGACGGCCAGGACTGCCATTCCCGCGGCGACCGAACCGGTGAACCCTCGCCACCACCGCCCACGAGGCTTCCGCCTCGCGGACGACTCGCGGCGCTCAGGTTCCGCTTCGACGGACGCTTCATCCGCTTCCCCGCCGCCCGCCACGGGTGTTTCATGGATAACCGCAGCCTCGTGGCCCACCTCGGCACTGTTTGCCGCTGCCGAGACACGCATAACCGCAGCGGCACCGCTCACCGCACCGTTCCCGGCCGCCAAGTCATGGATAACCGCGGCATCACTCGCCGCCGAATCATGGCCGACCTCAGCACCATCGCTCTCGGCTCGACCGTTCGCCGCTGAATCATGGATAACCCCAGCGGTGCGCCTCACCGCCGCACGGTCATCGTCCGACTCTTGAAACTCCGCGTCGCGGCCAGCAGTCGCGCGGTCCTCCGCCACAGCCCCATCGGCCGCATCACCATCGCCCACGACCGCGCCGCTACCCATGCCTGCACCGTCGGCACGGCGGACCGCACCGCCAGAACGCGCACCGCCACTCGCCACCGCACGACCAGGAGCCACGCGATCCTCGCTCGCAGCCCCGCTCTCCACACCGCCACCGCGAACAGCCTCGCCATCAGCACGGCCACCGCGACCTCCCGCAGCACCACGGCCTTCGCCGACCCTGCCATCCCTCACCCTGGCAAGATCCTTCCCCGCGGCATCGCGAACACTCCGCTCCTGAGCGGCCGCCCCGCGCGCACTCCGATCCTCAACCGCAGCACCGCGAACTCCCGACCCCTCACCCCCAGCACCGCGAACTCCCGACCCGTCACCTGCGGCACCGCGACCCCGGCCAGCCCCACGAACCCGGGCATCAGCCGCCTCCTTGCGGGCCGCATTCTCAATGTCCGGTGACGCCACGATCCTCGGGTCCAATCCACGTTTCGGGAAATCCCCTACGGCGCAAGCAAATCCCACGGTTGCGCGGCAGGAGCGGTCTGCTGTCCCGCCACGCAGCTCGGGCGGAAGTCGCACCATGCGCAGCGGCGGTCGGGGCGGGCGGGGAACAACGTGTCTCCGTCGCCGCCTGCGTCAAGGGTATCTGCTGCCAACCGCAAATCCCCGGCGGTCTCCTCGGCGCGTTCCAGGTGCCGCTTCAAGGTTTCCGGCGTGTGTTCCGCCGCGGCGATCGTGCCGGACGGCAAATGGTGCAACTCGACCTTCGTGCACGGCATGCGCAAAGTGCGCGTCGCGGCCACGGCGTACATCGCCAACGCCTGCGAAGCCCTTGCCTCGTGTTCGTCCGGAGCCCGGCGACCGGTTTTGTAGTCCACGATCACCAGTTCGCCGCCGCGCTGGTCGATCCGGTCGGCTCGGCCCTCGATGATCATCGTCGGGCGGCCGCCGGTTGTGCTGACCGGCGCGGAGACCCAGCGTTCCAGGCCTACCGGGTCGTCGCTGACATCGTTGTCCTCTATGTACTCCGCGACCCAGCCCTTCGCTCGCGCACGGTAGCGCGCGGCCTGCTCGTCGTCGGCGAAACCGGCGTCTTTCCAGTGCTCCGACACCAGCGCGATCCCGCGCTGCGGCGTCCGTTTCGCCACTGGCAGGTCGAAAAGCGCCCGCAAGGCGTTGTGCACCACCGCACCCAGCGTGCTGTGCGCCCACGGCCCGGTGCGCTGCGGCGTCGGCCGGTCGAGATAGGTCAGCCGGTACCGGCGCGGGCAATCGTCGAAGTTGTTCAGCCGCGCTGGCGACACCTTGGTGAGCCGCTGCGGTTGCTCGACGCCGAAGTCGAACCCCATCTGTTCTTTCACGCCGCCCCCTTCCATCGACGCCCACGCTACGCACCCCCACCGACACTTTCCGGCGTGGGCCCGCGAGCTAGCCGGCGCCGGCGATGAAGCCCTGCACCGAATTCGCGACCAGCTCGACGGCGATGGCGGCGAGCAGCAGGCCGGCGATCTTCGCCAGGAGCGTGATGCCGCTTTCCTTGATCAGCCGGATGACCACGCCGGAGAACCGCATGCACGTGTACAGCACGAAATGCACGGTCACGATCGCCAGCGCGAGCGCGATGTAGGCACCGACATGACCGTCGGCCTGGCGGACGAACACGATGGTCGCCGCGATCGCGCCAGGACCGGCTAGCAGGGGCGTGCCAAGGGGAACGAGGGCGACGTTGACGTCCTCAGTCGCTTCCGGCTCATTGCTGCCTGCCTTGCCGGTCAGCAGTTGCAACGCGATCAGCAACAGCAGCAAGCCGCCCGCGCCCTGCAGCGCGGGAATGCCGATGCCCAGATACGCCAGGATCGCCTGCCCGGCCACCGCGAACAGCGAGATGACCAGCAGCGACACCAGCACTGCCTGCCGGGCCGCTTTCACGCGCGTGGCCATCGGTTTGCGGCCGACCAGGCTCAGGAACACCGGCACCGTGCCGGGCGGGTCCATGATCACGACGAGGGTGATCGTCGCGCTCATGAAGAGCTTCGCGTCGAAGAAATCCGAGACGGCCATCTCAGCCCTTCACCACTTGGAAGCCGGTCGCCCGCCCCACCAATTCCTCCAGCTGGTCCGGCTCGGTCGTTTCCTGGCCGAGCCCGATGGTTTTGTTCGTGCCGTGATAGTCGCTGGACCCGGTCCGGATCAGGCCCAGCTCGTCGGCCAGCTCGCGGGTGCGCACCCGGGTGGCCGGATCGTGGTTGGGATGGTTGACCTCGACGCCGGTCAGTCCGCGGGCCGTCAGATCGCGCAGGGTGTCCTCGCTGATCGTCGCGCCGCGGCTGAACGCGAAGGGGTGCGCGATCACGGTAACCCCGCCGGCCGCAGTGACCATGTCGATCGCTTCCTCGACCGGAGTGTCGCGGCGCGCGACGTAGTAGCCGCGGCGGCTGTGCAGGTAGTCGCCGAACGCCTCGTCGACGGAGCTGACCAGACCCGCGCGGACGAGCGCCTGCGCGAGGTGCGGGCGTCCCGCGGGCGAGTCCTCGGGCAGCAGGCCCAGGATTTCGTCGGCGTCGACCGGGAGGCCGTCGGCGGCCATCCGCTCGGCCATCCGCCGCAGCCGGGTGCGCCGTTCGACGCGCAGCCGCGTCTGTTCCGCGACGATCGCGGGCGCGGTCGGGTCGAAGAGGTACGCGAGCAGGTGCACGCTGATCTCGTAGCCGGTGTCCGGGTCGATCGAGACCGTCGACAGCTCCGCACCCGGCACGAGCGTCATCCCGGCGGGCAGGGCCGCGGCGGCCGGTTCCCAGCCCGCAGTGGTGTCATGGTCGGTGATCGCGACGACGTCGAGACCGGCACGCGCGGCAGCGCCGACAAGCTCGGCAGGGCTGTCGGTACCGTCGGAGGCCGTGGAGTGGGCGTGCAGGTCGATGCGCATCGGACCTATTCTCGACGATGCGCTGCGTCACCTCGGCGCCGGGACCAGTGCCGACGCGCTCCGACGTCAGCCGACCGGCTTCTTGCCCCGCGCCGCGCGCTGCGCCTTGATCATCGAGAACCGTTCGGCCTGCTTCTGCTTGTCGCCGAACACCAGCTCGGAGATCGTGTCGTAGAACTCCTCGGGCCGCGGCAGGTAGTCGATCCGGTTCAGCGCCTGGATCTGGCCGGCCGATTCGACGAC
The DNA here is from genome assembly GCF_003385235.1 of Amycolatopsis circi. GTDB lineage: Bacteria > Actinomycetota > Actinomycetes > Mycobacteriales > Pseudonocardiaceae > Amycolatopsis > Amycolatopsis circi. The sequence goes on from NZ_PQIA01000045.1 coordinate 54,226, forward strand.
CATCGTGCCGTAGCCCAGCATCCGGCCCCAGGCCGAGCGCTGGTAGGTGAGGTCGGTGACCTTGCTGATCGGCATCATCAGCACCTTGGTGGTGAAGACGCCGGTGGTCATCACGAACCGTTTGTCGGTGACGACCAGCCGCTCGACCCACCATTCGATGATCACGTAGGCGAACCGCAGCACCACCGCCAGCGCGACGTACCAGAGGATGTTCTGCACCACCCACAGCGAGGGCGGCAGCAGGTACGACACCAGCACGCACACGATCAGCAGCGCGGCTGCCTCGAACGTGTCCCAGAGGAGCACCGCCCAGTGGCGGCGGATCCGGATGACCCGCCGCTCGGTGTCGAGGAGGTACTCGTCAGGGTCGCGTGGCGCGAACATGGTCCGAGGGTATCCCCTGTCGTCAGTGGAAGACGTTGCTGACGAACGTGATCACCGATTCGGCCGAGCTGCGGAGGAACTCCACAATGTTGCTGACAAGTCCCGCAGCATGTCCCGGCTGGGCGATCACGAAGAACAGCACCAACGCGATACCCACGAGTCCCGCAAGCTTCTTCGCGTTCACAGCGATCAATCCCGTCTCTTCCATGACACCCGGAAAACTGACTTTCTACGTTGTACCGCACTGACCACCCACGCGGGAGGAAAGTCCCGCGCATGGGTCAGCCAGCCGCTCGAAGTGTACCGTACGGCTACTCTCCGTGTACAGGTTCCCGCGCGCTAGGGGGCACGGCGGGGGTCGGTTACCTTCGCGGCATGGACGGTCTCCAGCGCTGCGTCGGCGGCATTGTGTTCGACGACCAGGGCAGACTCCTGCTCATTCGGCGCGCGAACGAACCGGGCAAAGGCCAGTGGTCACTGCCTGGCGGGCGGGTCGAACCGGGCGAAACGGACCACGAAGCGGTGGTCCGGGAACTCCGCGAGGAGACCGGACTGGACGTGAGACCGCACACATTGGCCGGTTCGGTCCTCCGCGACGTCTTCGACATCTACGACTACGAATGCACGTGGACCGGCGGAATCCTCACCGCGGGCGACGACGCCTCCGACGCGCGGTGGGTCAACTCGGCCGAACTGGTCAATTTAGACGAAGCGGGCCACCTGGTGGACCAGCTCCTGGTGACCCTGCGTGACTGGAATCAGTTGCCGACCGCGTGACTCAGCGCGATTGTTTCCGCATTGCCGCGGGGCCCGTCCGCGATTCGGAACGCATTGCGGAGTTGTCGGAAAGTTTCCCCATCGTTCAAGCATCCGCGATGAGCACGGAAAATGCGCGGAACGCGTATTCGATATCGCCGGACGCGCATCGGTTCGGGCGTCCGGGCGGTGTGACTGATGGGGTGAATGTGACACAGGTTACGCAGGGTGCAGAGGGGTGTCGTGCGTGGCTAGGCCGGTTAGAACCGGCCTAGCCGCGCACGAGGCAGCTACGGCAGCCAGGTCATCCGCTGCCCGTGCGGTGCCGTCCGGGCCAGCGCGCGGGCCTCGGGTTTCCCGTCGATCCAGGTCGTGAGACCCAGCACCGCCGTCGCGGGCTCGCCCGCAGCCGAGTCAACCGAGGACAGGTCTTCTCGTCCAGGCAACACCGTTTCCAGCCCGGCCCGGTAAAACTCCTGGCTGACCCACCACACCGGCCGAGTCGAGGACAGCCGCGCCAGCTCGGCCACGAAGTCCGCCCGCCGGTCCCCGAGATACGCCAGCGCGTGGCTCGTCAGCACCACCAGCGGCAGTTCCTCCGGCAACCGCGCGGCCACGGACGACAGGTCGTCCACCGCGTCCCCGGCGATCAGCTCCGGCACGTGCTTCCGCTGTTCCGCGGCAGCCGTCCGCAGCAGCCGGATCCGGTCGACCTGATCGGCCCAGACGCACGCCTCGAGCCACGCCAGCTCGTCCTCGTCCGAGAGGTCCACCGGAGCGCGGTCCAGGCCCGCTCGGGCCGCGACAGCGACCTTCTTGGGCAGCTTGGGCAACTTCGCACCGGCCGCGACGTCGATCGCGCAGTGCAGCCCGACAGCGGCCTTCGCCGGGCCAGCCGTGAGCTGTTCGCCGCCGTCGCATTGGTACCGATAGCCGAACCGGTCGAGCCCCAGCAGCAATCCCGCGCTGCAGCCGACCTCGAGCAGCGCGATCTTGCCGCCCGCTTCCTTCGCCGCCGCCGCGACCGCCGGGTACAGCAGCGCGGCTCGGCGCACCTCGTTCGTCTGCGTATAGCGGGTCGAGATGATCTCGCGGGCCTGATCCGCGCGCTCCAAAAGGAACGAGCGGAACAACGGCCACGTCTCGCTGTCGACGCCGTCGAAACCGCCGACCGACGGGTAATAGCGCGACAGCGGATGGATCGGGTCCGCCTGCACCAGCCGGTGCGCCGCCGCGAACAGCAAAGTGCCGCGTGCTTCGCCACCGCGCGCGTCAGTCAGCAGTGCGGCGATGTCGTCGTCCTCGGCAGCGTGCGTGGCGAGGTGGTCATACAGCGGCGAAACCCCGCGTGCCTCCGTCTCGGCGAATCTGCGCAGCGTCTGCTTGATCTTCTCCAGGGCGATGGCCACCCGTGCTCCTCTTCGCGGCGGATCGATCACTCGTGCGGCGTCGGACGGCCGGGCTGTTCGCCGCCGCGGCTGTCGCCGTAGGACCGCTTCGGCACCATCACTTTGCGCCGGAAAACGCACACGATGGTGCCGTCCTGTTTGTACCCGCGCGTCTCGACGTACACCACTCCCCGGTCGTCCTTGGACTTCGACGGGGTCTTGTCGAGCACCTCGGTCTCGCCGTAGATCGTGTCGCCGTGGAACGTCGGCTTCACGTGCTTGAGCGATTCGACCTCGAGGTTCGCGATGGCCTTCCCGGACACGTCCGGCACCGACATGCCGAGCAGCAGCGAGTAGATGTAGTTGCCGACCACGACGTTCTTGCCGAAATCGGTGGTCTCGCCCGCGTAGTGCGCGTCCAGGTGCAGCGGGTGGTGATTCATCGTGATCAGGCAGAACAGATGGTCGTCGTATTCGGTGACGGTCTTGCCGGGCCAGTGCTTGTAGACCGCGCCGACCTCGAACTCCTCGTAATACCGGCCGAATTGCACGCTTGCGCCTCCTGTCCGGGTAACACCTGCCGAACCAGGTGCGACACGTATCCGTGGTGAGGAGTACCCTCGACCATCGGTGATCGCGCGTCAACGCGACCCCTGCCACGTCGCACGCCCTCGCGTGCCCCGGCCGTAAGGAGGTGAGGAACCGCCCATGAGCAGTGGTGATAGTCCGCTCCCTAGTACTACGTGCGTTCCCGCCCCGCCGGCCGGCCTTTTCCGCTCCTGGTAGGCCCGCGTCCGGGAACTCACGGTGCCGCCGGACGGACCCCCGCGGTCCGCCTGGCCGTCGTCTTCGTGCTTCACGACGCCTGCCCAGGAGAACCCATGCCTGCCATTCCCTCGCTAGGCGGCCTTCGCGGCCGCGGCAACAACCGGGCCAAGGCCAATCTCGACCGGCCGATCCCGGTGCCGCTGTCGGCCTATGTCGTCGATTGCGCGGTGTATGTCGACGGCAAGCGGCTGCCCGGGCGCTGGACGCACGCGGAGGCGATCCGCGAGGTGCGCAAGCGGCACGCCGGGTTCGTCTGGATCGGCTTGCACGAGCCCGATTCCGACCAGATCCAGGGCATCGCAGACACCTTCGGGCTGCACGAGCTGGCCGTCGAGGACGCGCTTGAGGCGCATCAGCGGCCGAAGCTGGAACGCTACGACGACACGCTGTTCCTGGTGCTGAAGACGGTCCGCTACGTCGAGCACCAGTCGCCGACCACGGCGAACGAGATCGTGGAAACCGGCGAGCTGATGGTGTTCCTCGGCCGCGATTTCGTGATCACCGTCCGGCACGGCAACCACTCCGGCCTGGCCCGGCTGCGCCGCGACCTCGACGACGACCCGGAGCGGCTCGACCTCGGCGCGGCGGCGGTCGTGCACGCGATCGCCGACCACGTGGTCGACCACTACCTGGAGGTCACCAGCCGGATCGAGGCGGACATCGACGAGATCGAGGCGCAGGTCTTCGCGCCGCGTTCGTCGGTGAGCGCCGAGCAGATCTACCTGATGAAGCGGGAAGTGCTCGAACTGCGGCGCGCGGTGGTCCCGCTCGCCACGCCGGTGTCTCGGCTCGCCGAGGGCTACACGCGGCTGGTGCCGGACGAGGTCCGCTCGTATTTCCGCGACGTCGCCGACCACCTCGCCACCGTGTCCGAACGCGTGGCGGCGTTCGACGAACTGCTCAGCACCCTGGTCGACGCGACCGTCGCGAAGATCTCGCTGCAGCAGAACACCGACATGCGCAAGATCACCGCGTGGGCGGCGATCATCACGGTGCCCACGATGGTCGCGGGCATCTACGGCATGAACTTCGACTACATGCCCGAATTGCACTGGCAGTTCGGCTATCCGATCGTGGTCACGATCATTCTCGCGATCTGCCTGCTGCTGTACCGAATATTCCGGAAGAACGGCTGGTTGTAGCCGCCCCTCGCGGTCCCCCTTTCTTCCCCCGGTAGCAGGAGGTTTGTCTCGTCATGTCCCGGTTGCTGTCCAACCTCAAGTTCTGGGCCCTGGCCCTCTGCCTCATCTGGATCGTCGGCATCGTCGCGATGATCGCGCTCAACCCCGGGTTCGCGCACGGCATGAAGTGACGCCGCGTGCGCCGTAACCTTGGCGCATGCCGAAAGCGCTGGTGGTGGCCGACGAGGCCGACGAGCGGCTGTGGACCCCGGCGGTCCGCTCGCTGCGGGTCGACCTCGTCGTGGCCGCCGGCGACCTGCCGTTCGCGTATCTCGAGCACCTCGCCGGCATGCTCGACGTGCCGTGCGTGTTCGTTCCGGGCAACCACGATCCGGACCTGAGCGGCTTCACCCGTTACGGCGGACTGTCCATGAAGGACGGTTTCCCGACCGAATGGCCCGGCCCTACCGGCGGAATCAACGCCGACGGCCGGGTCGTCGACGTCGCCGGGCTGCGCATCGCCGGGCTCGGCGGTTCGATCCGCTACCGCGACGGCCCGAATCAGTGGACGCAACGTCAGCAGGCGCGCCGGGCCCGGCGGCTGGAGCGGCGTTTCCGGTGGCGGAAATGGCGTGACGGCAACGGAATCGACATTCTGCTGACGCATTCGCCGCCCCGGAGTCTCGGCGACCGCGAAGATCCGCCGCACCAAGGTTTCACCTGTCTGCACCACACGATCGAAACCCTGCGGCCGCACTGGCTGCTGCACGGACACATCCACCCGCACGGCGAACCGGTGCCCGACCGCGAAGTCGGCCGTACCCGGATCCGCAATGTGGTGGGCTATCAGGTGATGGAGTTCCCGCGATGACCCGACCGACCGGTTTCCCGCGTGCCGACGCCGAAAACGACTTCCTGCGAGCCCGGCGGCGGCAAGTGCTGTCGCGGCTTTCCACGTGGCTGCGCCGGGAACCCGACGACGTCAACATCATGCTGCCGTTCCACGAAGTGGTGCAGGCGCTCGGTTACGTCAGCGAAGCGCGGATCGGGACGCGAGTGATCACTTTGGACTCGATCGTCGGCACCGTGGACCGGAGCCGCGACTTCGACCGCCGCTTCCGCCCGACGTCCGCCCGAGTCCGGCAACGCTGGGAACGGCTCGCGCTGGCCGCCCGCCGCGGCGAGGCGATCCCGCCGATCGAGGTGTACCGCATCGGCGAGCTGCACTTCATTATCGATGGCCACCACCGGGTTTCGGTCGCCTTGGCGCAGGGACTGTCCACAATAGAAGCTTCGGTAATAGCCGTGCGCACCAAACTGAATCCGAGCGGCATCCGGTATCGCGGCGACCTGATCGTGAAGGACTACCGGCGGCTGTTCCTGGAACGAGTGCCGCTGTCCGGCCATGCCCGGGCTTCGGTGCTGATGACGGATCCGTGGAACTACGCGCAACTCGGTGAACACGTCGAGGCATGGGGTTTCCGGCTCATGCAAGACGAAGGCCGGTTCACCGACCGCGCGACCGTCGCGCAACGCTGGTTCGACGAGGAATTCACGCCGGTGGTGGCGATGCTGCGGCAAGCCGATCTGATCGGCGACCGCACCGAAGCCGAGGCGTACCTGTGGGTCGCCAGCGAGCGGTACCGGCTGATCCGGACGCATCGCTGGGACGAGGAGGTCATCGAAACGCTGCGCTCCCAGCAGTGACTTGTCAGGCCGCCCCTGACGTGTCAAGCTAATCCTGACACTGGGAGGTTGCGATGACTTCGTACTGCTCGTTCTGCCTGAAACCGGCCGACGAGGTGGCCAAACTGATCGCCGGATCCGGCGTCTACATCTGCGACGGCTGCGTCGGACTGTGCGAACAGATCCTGGCCGGGAAGCACGAGCCCGGGACGCCCGAGGTGACGCTGTGGGAGCGGAAATCGGACGAGGAAATCCTGGAGAGCATCCCGCGGATGGCGAAGGTCAGCGCGCAGACGGACGCGCGGATCCAGGAGCAAGTGGATTTGTTGCGGACGCGCGGGGTGGCGTGGGCGCGGATCGGCGAGGCGCTCGGGGTGACGCGGCAGTCGGCCTGGGAGCGGTTTTCCGCCGAGCGGAAATGAGACTGGCCCCCTCCCGTCAGATGGCGGGAGAGGGCCGATCTCACTGGCGTGCGGCGAGCCGTCCCCCCTGCGGGCAGCTCGCCCGGCGGGTCAGTCGCTGGGGATGATGGCCCAGAGGATCAGGTACCCGACGAACTGCGGCCCCGGCAGCAGGCACGAGACCAGCGCGAGCACCCGGATCTTGCCCGGCGTGGTCCCGAAGCGACGGGCCAGCCCGGCGCAGACGCCGCCGATCATGCGCCCCTCCCGCGGCCGGCTCAGCCGGTGAGTGACAGGTGCGGTCATCGTGTTCCCCTCCCGTTTGGGTTCGTACCTCTATGTCACCACGTCCGGCGCGGGGACACATCGCTCCGCGGGACGATCCGGACCCCTAAGGGGGCGGTGTCCGGTACTGGGGAGGAATCG
>NZ_PQIA01000048.1 GCF_003385235.1 Amycolatopsis circi
GGCTGGCACACCCGCGCGGTCCGCGACGTCGAGGCTCACGTGGTAGCGCGTCGGCGTCTGGCCCATCGGCCGCACCGGCAGCGCGGCGTGCGCCGATTCGCGCGGGCCGCGGCCGCCGAGCACCTGGTTGCGCGCCACCGCGACGAGGTCGCCGAGCACCGCGCTGGCGGTCGGCGCGCCGCCGGCGCCCTGGCCGTAGAACATCAACTCGCCGGCCGCGTCCGCTTCGACGTAGACCGCGTTGAACGCGCCGCCGACGCCGGCCAGCTGGTGGCTGCGCGGAATCATCACCGGATGCACGCGGGCGGACACCGATTCCGCGCCGTCGTCCGCGGTCACCCGTTCGCAAATCGCCAACAGCTTCACTGTGCGGCCAAGAGTGCGCGCCGCAGCCAGATCCGACGCCGTGACGTCGGCGATGCCTTCGCGGTGCACGTCTTTCGCGGTGACCCGGGAGTGGAACGCCAGCGAGGCAAGGATCGCGGCCTTCGACGCGGCGTCGTACCCGTCGACGTCCGCCGTCGGGTCCGCTTCCGCGTAACCGAGCCGGCTCGCCTCGTCGAGCGTTTCGGCGTAGCCCGCGCCGGTGGCGTCCATCGCGGAGAGGATGTAGTTGGTGGTGCCGTTGACGATCCCCATCACGCGGGTGATCCGGTCGCCCGCCAGCGACTCGCGCAGCGGGCGCAGCAGCGGGATGGCCCCGGCCACGGCGGCCTCGAAGTACAGGTCGACGCCTGCCGCGTCGGCCGCCTCGAACAGCTCGGCCGAATGCTCGGCGAGCAGCGCCTTGTTGGCGGTGACCACCGATTTGCCCGCGTTCAGCGCGGTGAGCAGCCAGCTGCGCACCGGGTCGATCCCGCCGACCAGCTCGACCACAACGTCGACGTCGTCCCGCGCCACCAGGGCCGCGGCGTCGTCGGTCAGCAGTTCGGCGGGCAGCTCCGGGTGCTTGTCCGGGCGTCGGACCGCGATGCCGACCAGTTCCACCCGCGCGCCCGCGCGGGCCGCCAGCTCGTCGGCCTGTTCGGTGAGCAGCCGGGCGACCTCGCTGCCGACCGTGCCGCAGCCGAGCATCGCGACCCGGATGGGCGCACGGTCCGTGGGAGACAGGCCTTTCGGAGACCGGCTTTTCGGAGACACAGTGGACACTTCTCAAACCTCCAGGCGCAGCATGTCGTCCGTCGTCTCCCTGCGCAGCAGCAGCCGGGCGGTGCCGTTGCGCACGGCGACCACCGCGGGCCGCGGCAGCCGGTTGTAGCCACTGGCCATCGCGTAGCAGTAGGCGCCGGTCGCCGCGACGGCCAGCAGGTCGCCGGGAGCCAGCGTGTCTGGCAGCCAGCAGTCTCGGACCACGATGTCGCCGGACTCACAGTGTTTTCCCACCACGCGAGACAAAGCCGGGGTCACCGGCTCGTCGCCGTCGCTGGCGGACCGCGAAACCACACGGCAGTCGTACACCGCGTCGTAGAGCGCCGTGCGGATGTTGTCGCTCATGCCGCCGTCGACGCTGACGTACCGGCGGGCGGTCTCGTCGCCGAGCGCGACGTCCTTGATCGTGCCCACCTCGTACAGGGTGAACGTGCCCGGACCGGCGATCGCGCGGCCGGGTTCGCCCGCGATGCGCGGCACCGGAAGGTCGGCGTAGGCGCATTCCTTGCGGACGATCTCGCGGATCTGCGTGATCATCTGCGAGGGCGGCGGCGGGTTGTCCTTTTCGGTGTAGGCGATACCGAAACCGCCGCCGAGGTCGACGACGTCCATCTGCTCCAGCAGGTCCCGGCCGTGCTCCTTGGCCAGTTCCGCGAGCAGCCCGACGACGCGGCGCGCGGCCACCTCGAAGCCGTCGGCGTCGAAGATCTGCGAACCGATGTGGCTGTGCAGGCCGACCAGTTTGAGCGACGGCGCGTTCAGCACCCGGCGCACCGCTTCGGCGGCGTCGCCGGAAGCCAGCGAGAAACCGAACTTCTGGTCCTCGTGCGCGGTCGCGATGAACTCGTGGGTGTGCGCCTCGACGCCGACCGTCACGCGGACGAGCACCTTCTGCTCGATCTCGTGCGCGGCGGCGATTTCGGCGAGCCGGGCGATCTCGTAGTACGAGTCGACCACCACGGTGCCGACGCCCGCCTCGACGGCCGCGTCCAGTTCGGCGACCGATTTGTTGTTGCCGTGGAACGTGATCCGCTCCACCGGGAAGTTCGCGCGCTGCGCGACGGCCAGTTCGCCGCCGCTGCAGACGTCGAGGCTCAGCCCCTGTTCGGCCACCCAGCGGGCGATTTCGACGGACAGGAACGCCTTCGACGCGTAATGCACGAGCGCCGGGTCGTCGAACGCCTCGGCGTAGTCGGCGCAGCGGGACTTGAAGTCCGCCTCGTCGACCACGAACAGCGGCGTGCCGTAGGTCTGCGCGAGGTCGCGCACGTCGACGCCGGCGATCCGGACGACGCCGTCCGCGGCGCGATATGTGTTGCGCGGCCACACTTTCGCGGGCAGCTGGTCGAGTTCGCCCGCGCTCGCGGGCGGGAACCCGGAGGCGTCGGCATGGGGGTAGACGTCGGCGTGGCGGGGGCCCGCGGGGTGCGCCATTGTTTACATCCGTTCCGGAGCGGAGACACCGAGCAGCGACAGGCCGTTCGCCAGGACCTGGCGCGCGGCTTCGCACAGAGCGAGCCGGGCGTACGTGAGGGGAGTGGCCTCCTCGTCGCCCTGCGGGAGGACCCGGCCCACGGTGTAGAACTTGTGGTAGGCGCCGGCCAGTTCCTCGAGATAGCGGGCCACGCGATGCGGTTCGCGCATCTCCGCCGCCCGCCGCACAGCCGCCGGGAATTCGCCGATGGTGCGGATCAGGTCGCCTTCTGCAGGCAGGGTGAGCAGTCCGAAATCAACGTCAGTGCCGGACCCGTCGACCTTGAGGCCGAGGTCCGCCGCGCCGCGCCGCAGCGACGAGAGCCGGGCATGCGCGTACTGCACGTAGTAGACCGGGTTGTCGTTGGAATGCTTGCGCAGCAAGTCCAAGTCGATGTCCAAAGAGGAATCGACGGAGTAGCGGATCAGCTCGTAGCGGGCCGGGTCGACGCCGACCGCCTCCACGAGGTCCTCGAGCGTGATCACGGTGCCCGCCCGCTTGGACATCCGCACCGGCTTGCCGTCGCTGACCAGGTTCACCATCTGGCCGATCAGCACCTCGACCGCGGCCGGGTCGTCGCCGAACGCCGCGGCGGCGGCCTTGAGCCGCGCGATGTAGCCGTGGTGGTCCGCGCCGAGCATGTAGATGCACAGGTCGTGGCCGCGGTTGCGCTTGTCCTTGAAATAGGCCAGGTCGCCAGCGATGTAGGCGGTATTGCCGTCCTTCTTGATGACGACCCGGTCCTTGTCGTCGCCGTACTCGCTGGACTTGAGCCACCAGGCACCGTCGGCGAAGTAAAGGTTGCCGGAGTCCTTGAGCTGCTGCACCGCGGCGTCGACCGCGCCGGATTCGTGCAGCGAGTTCTCGTGGAAGTAGACGTCGAAGTCGGTGCCGAAATCGTGCAGGCTCTGCTTGATCTGGCTGAACATCAGCTCGATGCCGACGCGCCGGAAGGTCTCGTGCCGCTCGGCCTCGGGCAGGCTCAGCGCGCTCGGCTCGGCCTTGATCACCTCGGCCGCGATGTCGCTGATGTACCCGCCCGAGTAGCCGTCCTCCGGCGCGGGTTCGCCCTTCGCGGCGGCGATCAGCGAGCGCACGAAGCGGTCGATCTGCGCGCCGGCGTCGTTGAAGTAGTACTCGCGGGTGACGTCCGCGCCCTGCGCGCCGAGCACCCGGCCCAGCGCGTCGCCGACCGCGGCCCAGCGCGTGCCGCCGAGGTGGATCGGGCCGGTCGGGTTCGCCGAGACGAACTCCAGGTTGATCCGGCGTCCGGCCAGCGCGTCGCCGCGGCCGTAGCCGGCGCCCGCGGCCAGCACCTGGCGCACGACCTCGCCCTGCGCGTCGGCGGCGAGCCGGAAGTTGAGGAAGCCCGGTCCGGCGACCTCGGCCGCGGCCACGCCGTCCGCTCCCGCGACGACCTCGGCGAGCGCCTCGGCGAACTCGCGCGACTGCATGCCCGCCTTCTTGGCCACCTGCAGCGCGAGGTTGGTCGCGTAGTCTCCGTGGTCCGGGTTGCGCGGGCGTTCGATGGTCACGGTCTCCGGCAGCACGGCGGCGTCGACGCCTCGTGCGGCGAGGACCTGCACGGCGGAGCTGCGGACCAGATCGGCGAGAGCGGCGGGAGTCACTCGCCGGATTCTAGGTGCGCTTCGGCCGCGCGGTCGCGGCGGTACAGCCTGGCGAGACGGCGGGCACACCGGAGGCGGATGTTCCGCTCGCCGGGGCGCCTCGCGGGTGTTCACGGTGATCGCACGCCCGGTCTCTACACTGGGCTACCGGCAGGGGTCCGTCCGGCTCCCTCCCCCGCTCTCACGAGGAGATCTCGGCAATCATGGCCAACGGGACCACCAGGAAAAAGGGCTCGTCCGCATCCGCGGTGAGGGCGGCGAAGGCCCGCTCGGTCGTGTCCGGCAAGCGTACGCCTTGGGGCACGATCATCGGCGTCGTCGTGGTGGTCGCCCTGTTGGCCGGCGTCATCGTCTACTACCTGCAGGCGTCCGCTCCCAAGCGCGACCAGGCCTCCAGGGACCAGGCCGCCGCCGCCTTCGCGCCGACCGCGAGCAATCCGGACCCGTCGAAGAAGATCCCCGGCGTGGTCATCAAGCAGTACACCGGTTCGGTGCACATCCTGCCCACCGAACGGGTGGCCTACGACCAGAGCCCGCCGTTCGGCGGCCCGCACGACGGCTACTGGGCCACCTGCACCGGCGTCGTCTACCCGACCGCGGTGCGCAACGAGAACATGGTGCACGCGCTCGAGCACGGCACGGTGTGGATCGCCTACAACCCGGACAAGGTCAAGGGCGACCAGCTCCCGCTGCTCGAGGCGCGGGTCAAGGGCAAGCCGTACACGATGATGTCGCCCTACCCGGGCCTGGACAAGCCGATCTCGCTGCAGTCGTGGGGCCACCAGCTGAAGCTGGACAGCGCCGACGACCCGCGCATCGACCAGTTCATCGCCGCGCTGCGGACCAACCCGAACGGCGTGTACCCGGAGATCGGCGCCTCGTGCGACGCGCTCGGCAAGGGCATGTTCGACCCGAGCAACCCGCCGAAGTTCGACCCGAGCAAGCCGGGCAAGGACGCGAAGCCGATGGACTACAAGGGCAGCACCGGAGCCCAGACCGAGCAGCAGGGCGGCATGCCGGGGACCCCGCCGGCCGGGCAGTGACCATGGGCCGCTCCGAAGAAGACGAGGCCGAGACGGGCGGCGTCGAAACCGCCCCGCCGGCCGAGGAGTCCGCTCCGGTCGAGCGGACCGGCTGGTCCCGCTGGGTGGTCATCGGCGGCACGCTGATCGCGGTGCTGCTGGTCGGGGCCGCGATCGGCGTTTTCGCGACGCGGCTCACCGACGGCGGCGACGCGACGCCCGCGACGCCGGGCGCGGGTTCGGTCGAGGTCGGGTTCGCCCAGGACATGTCCGTGCACCACCTGCAAGCGGTCACGATGGCCGGCTGGGCGCGCGACCACTCCACCGACCCGGAGATCCGCCAGCTCGCGTTCGACATCGAGCGCACGCAGACCGAGCAGGTCGGGCGGATGAAGGGCTGGCTCATGCTGTGGGACCAGCCCGAGCAGGCGACCGGCGCGTACATGGCGTGGATGACCGAGCCGATGGGCCACGCGGGCATGCAGATGCCGACCAGCAGCCCGGCGGGCGGCGCGCCGATGCCCGGCATGGCCACCGACGCGGACCTCGCGAAGCTGCGCTCGCTGTCCGGGCGCGCGCTGGATGTCGAGTTCCTTCAGCTGATGCTGCGCCACCACCAGGGCGGCGTCGCGATGGCCGAGTACGCGCAGGACCACACGTCGGTTGACGCGGTGAAAGCGTTGTGCCGCAGCATGTTGGTGTCCCAGGGCGCGGAGATGGACCAGATGAAGCTCATGCTGAAGGGGCGGAACGCGCAGCCGCTGCCCGCTCCCTGAAAAGGCTCGTGAGTGTTGATCACGGTTCTAACCGTGATCAACACTCACGAGCTTTTGTACGTGGGCCGCGCCAGCTCCCGGATTCCGCCCAGCGTCCCCCACTCGTCGCGCCCGAGCCGGGACAGCGGCCGCAGCCGGTCGATCATCGGGTGGTCGCCGTCGAGAACGTCCTCGTTGACCGCGAGGTGCACGACCCGGCCGAACACCACGGTCGAGCGGCCGAAACCGACCGTGCTGTGCAATTCGCATTCGAACGCCACCGGCGATTCCGCCACCCGGGGCGGACGAACCTTGAGGCTCGGCTCGCGGGTCAGCCCGGCCTCGTCGAATTCGCTCATCTCCGGCGGGAAATCCGCGCCGGTCGCGTTGATCTGCTCGAACAGCGGCTCGGGCGCGAGGTTGACCACGAATTGCCGGGTCGCCTCGACGTTGCGCAGGGTGTCTTTCCGCCCGACCGAGGTGAACTGCAGGACCGCGGGCGCGGCCGAGGCGACGGTGAAGAACGAATGCGGCGCGAGATTGTCGACCCCGGCTCGCGAGGTGCTCGACACCCAGGCGATCGGCCGCGGCACGACGGTCGCGGTCATCAGGTGGTAGAACGCGTTCGGGGCCAGCTGTGCGGGGTCGAAGTCCTTGCGCATGGTCCCCGGTCTACCAGGACAGCTCCGCGCATCGGCGGGCGCATTGCGGTCCCTCGACTTGAAGCGTCGCGTGCTTGATCTCGTAGCGGACTGACAGCAGGTCTTGCGCCTTCGTGAGCACCGTGGATTGTTCGGCTTCGGCGCTCACCGTCAGGTGCGCCGAGGCGACCTCCATGCCCGAGGTCAGCGTCCAGACGTGCAGGTCGTGCACGTCCGCGACCCCCGGCAGCGCGGCGAGTTCGGTGCTGATCTCGCCGACGTCGACGCCGGCGGGTGCGTGTTGGAAGAGGATTCGCAGCGCGCGGCGGGCGAGCGTCCAGGTGCGCGGCAGGACGAACAGTCCGATCGCGACACCGATGATCGGGTCGGCGTAGCGCCAGCCTGTCGTGAGCGTGATCGCGCCGCTGAGCAACACGCCGACCGAGCCGACGAGGTCAGCCAGCACTTCGAGGTAGGCACCGCGGACGTTCAGGCTTTCCTTCGCACCCGAACGCAGCACCAGGAACGACACGATGTTCGCGACCAGACCGGCGGCCGCGGCGAGCAGCACCGGCAGACCGGGGACCTCCGGCGGGTCGGCGATCCGCCCGATCGCCTCGACCGCCACATACCCGGCGACGCCGAACAGCAGCACCGCATTGGCAAGCGCGGCAAGGACTTCCGCCCGGTACATGCCGAACGTGCGACTGGGCGTCGGCCCGCTGCGGCGCGCGAGCATGATCGCGGCAAGCGCCATTCCGACGCCGAGTACGTCGGTGAACATGTGCGCGGCGTCGGAGATCAGCGCGAGCGAACCGGTGGCGAAGCCCACGACGAACTCCAGCACCATGAACCCCGCGCCGACCGCGAGAGCGATCAACAGTGCGCGGACGTAGCGGCCGGACGCGCTCGCCGGAGCGGCGGTGTGCCCGTGGCCGTGCCCGTGTCCCATCGCTCGCCTCCCAAGTCTCGGTGTCGAGAGGAATATATAGTGACATGCGCATATGTGCAATACAGGGTAGGCTAACTTCACTCTAACGCCTGGTGACGGGTTTCTCCCAGCCCTGTTCCGCGAGGTGGGAAAGATCAGCGCACGAGCCGGAAGAACCCGCGAATCTGCTCGACGAGCGACGCCGGTTGTTCCATCGCCGCGAAGTGCCCGCCGCGAGGCAGCCGCTCGAACCAGCGCAGATCGGTGTATCTCAGCTCCGCCTGCCGCCGCGACGGGCGGACGATGTCGCGCGGATAGACGGAGATGCCGGACGGGGCCGTGACGAGATCGCCGAAGCTGCGGAAACTTTCCCAGTACAGCCGCGCGGACGACGTCGCCGACGCGGTGAACCAGTACGCCGAGATCGCGTCGAGGAGCTGCTGCCGGGTGACCGCGTCCTCCGGATGGCCGTTGTTGTCGGTCCAGGCCCAGAACTTCTCGGCGATCCAGGCCGCCTGCCCCGCCGGCGAGTCGGTGAGTCCGTAGCCGAGAGTTTGCGGACGCGTGCCCTGCTGTCCCGAATACCCCTGGCCGGTGCGCCGGAACTCGGCCGCCGCTTCCGCGCCTTCGCGCTCCTCGTCGGTCTCGTCCTCGAACTGGCCCGGTGGCGCGGCCGCCATGTTGACGTGCACCCCCGCGACCCGCTCCCGCGCGACTTCGCCGAGTGCGCCCGAAACCGCCGAACCCCAGTCGCCGCCCTGCGCGCCGTACCTCTCGTAGCCGAGGGAAACCATCAGCTGATCCCAGGCGGCCGCGATTTTCGGGACGCCCCAACCGGCCTCGCTCGGCTTGTCGCTCCAGCCATAGCCCGGCAGCGAAGGCGCGACGACGTGGAACGCGTCCGCCGGATCGCCGCCGTGCCCCCGCGGATCGGCCATCGGACCGAGGATGTCGAGGAATTCGAGCACCGAGCCAGGCCAGCCGTGCGTGATCACCAGCGGAAACGCGTCCGGCTCCGGCGAGCGAAGGTGGACGTAGTGAATCCCGAGGCCGTCGATGTCCTGGCGGAACTGCGGGAAGGCGTTGAGCCGGTCGGCGAAGCCGAAGTCGTAGTCCTCGGCCCAGCTGCGGCAAAGCTCCTGGGCGTAGGCGAGCGGCAACCCTTGCGACCAGTCGCCGACGGTCTGCGCCTCCGGCCACCGGGTACGCCGCAACCGCGCCCGCACGTCGTCGATGTCCTCTTCCGCCACCCTGACCTGGAACGGCTCGGCGCTCACCGCCGCCTCCCTCCGCGTCGACGGTTCGACGCTACCGCGCTAAGCCCCCTCCTGTGCACGACTGTGAAGGGGCATGCGCTAGGCTTTGCTCAGTCGCGAAAGCGGGCCCTCGTAGCTCAGGGGATAGAGCACTGCCCTCCGGAGGCAGGTGTCGCAGGTTCGAATCCTGCCGAGGGCACCACAAGGATGGGAACGGGAGAGATGTCAGACATGACATCCTCCCCTTTCTCATGTTTGCGCTGGTCAATCCGCTTGCTTCGGTCAAGCGGCAATACGATCGCATCACGGGCAGCATGCTGCGCCGCTGAGACTGCAGGCCCGATCAACGTGGCTGTGCACTTGATTTGATTGGTGCCCTTCTGGTAGCGCAGCTCAAGCCGGAGGGCTTCGAAGAGCCGCCGCGCGACGTCTTCGGGCAACTCCTCGACCCGAACCTCACCCATGGGCAGAGCGTCGAGCAGGTCCGGATTGGTCGCCTGTTGATGCTCCTCTTCGATCTGGGCGAGCTGAGCTTCGAGCTGGGATTTGCGTTCGTGAAGCTCGTTGCGCTCGTCATTGATCTCTCCGACAAGTTCCTTGGTCGGTTTGTCGAAGAGCGCGAAACTGCGGACCACGTTCTTGATCATGCGAGCGGTGTCGTTGATCTCGCGACGGAGGGCGTCGATGCGTTGCTCTCGTTCCCTCTGAGCGACAGCCCCGAGTTCGCGAGCGGCATCTCCGAGCAGGCTCCGGCGGTAGGTGCCGAAGATGTGCGCGGACAGGAACTCGTTGAGCTTGTCGACGATGGCGTCTTCGCGAATCCAGAAGCTCCCCGCGCCAGGGTGCCCGTCGGGGACGTATCCCTTTTTCGGTGCGCAGACATAGTAGACGTGGCCACGGCGGGTCTTGCCGTTCATGCGTCGACCGCAGGCACCGCAGAACAGATAGGTGCGCAGCAGATAACTGCGCTTGGTCTGGGGGTGATTGACGTTCGTGTTGCCGGTGCTGCGAGAACCGAAGCGGTGGCCGCTGACGTCCTGAGCTTGCAGCCAATCGTCCAGGGTGACGAGAGATTCGTGGACGGGCTGTGCACTCCAGATCCATTCCGTTATCGGGTTGGCGCGGTTCCCGCGAGACTTGCGACCCTTGCGGTTCCACACCATGTGCCCGGTGTACTTGGGATTGGTGAGGATGTCGCGGACGTTCGAGTAGGTCCAGCGGCCGACGGCACGACTCGGGTCGACAGGGACAGGCGGAGGGTAGACGGCGGAGTCGAGGTTGAGGCGGTCTGCGATGGCTTGGTAGCCAAGCCGTTTGGTGATTCGCCAGTGGTACGCCTTGCGCACCGCGGGTGCCTGGGCAGGGTCGACCTCAAGGAAGGTTTTCTTGACACCCTTAGCCCGCTTGGCGGGGACCGGGTGCGGCACGTGGCGCGCGCGGTAGCCGTAGCAGGCTTTGCCTATGTTGTATCCCGCTTCGGCGTGGATGGCGTAGCCGTCCCAGGACTTCTCCAGCATGTCTACGACGTAAAACTCGGAGATGCTCTGCTTGACCCGACGAGTCAACAGTTGCGTGGCAGTCTTGGGCTTTCGACCGTCCACTGTGGTCAGCTGAAAGGGTTCGTCGGCGGCAAGGAGGCGAACTCCGGCGCTCTCCAAGCGATGTTCGATGGTCGTGCCGTAGTACATGTGCCGGGCGGTGCGCTCGATCGACTCGCAGATGACGTAGTCGAATCGCCGGTCAGGGCGCTCGGCCTCGGCGAGCAGGTCTTGGATGCCGCCGTCACGCGGGATCGTGAGGTCGAACTGTTCGTGCGCGTGCCCGCCTCCGCGAATGTCGAGATCCATGCGACCGGACTCGACGTCGTAGAAGTGCGCGACGATGAGGCCGCCTTCGGGGAGCGAGCGTTGCGACGATCCCAGCTGGCGGGGCAAGGACAGGGTTGGGTCCTGCATGTCCCGTGTGGACACACGCCCCAGCCACGCGAAGCGTAGAACCGTTGGCTGTGCGGCAATGCCCACCCGTTCGCAGTCCGCCGTTTGGCCGTAAGGGCTTCGCACGCGCCCTACGCTGCGTTGCCCAACCCATCTGCGGACCTGTTCCGGGCCTGCCATTGGGTCACCTCCCACAACGCCTCTGCTTGCTCCAGGCGAAGCCGCACCGCCTCGGCGCCGTCGGCAGACCGGATCTCAAAGATCAGCTCCGGAGCTTCGTCCAGGCTGAACCGCCCCGCGTCGGGTCGCTTCATGTCGCTCCTCTCGCTGTCGTACGACTTCGACTGGACCCCGTACCGACGTTCGCTGGGAGGAACGTCCACTCGGCCCAACGGAGGTGAAGCCGATCGGCAACTAAGCTGACACCTTAGCAAATAAAGCAACACATGAGTAATGCAAGTCGCGCCTGTCCTCCCGGTTGCGCTTGCTGAACACGCCGGACATGCAGAGACACGCTGACCGCTGTCATCGGGAACACTGAGCGTCGGTTGGCGGCGACGTGAAGCGCCGTGGCATGACGACGGCGGGACGGCAGCAGGTGAAGATCGAGTGGCAACTGCGACAGGTCGCGGCCTCCCGCGGCATCTGGGACGCGACCCAAATGCGCGCACTCCTTAGCCGCCGAGCAGGATTCGAGCTGTCCCTTCAGTCGGTTAACGTGCTGATGAAGAAGGATCCGGCCCAGGTGAAGATCGCGACTCTGCAGGCGCTGTGCACAGCACTGGAGTGCACGCCCAACGAACTGTTCGGGTTCGACGCGCCACATCGGGTCTCGCTTGGCGAACCGGACGACGTGGAGTCGTGAAGCTGCGGTACTAGCTGTCATCCGGGGCGGCCGGGCACCGACACGACACGACCTGGCGTTGCTGCGCCCAGTCGACACGGCTTCCGGCTATCCCCCGTTGGAAGAGATCGGACGCCCAGTTCACGCCTGCGTTCGTCGCCGCGTTTCAGAAGAGCAAGACCACGGCGCAGGTTCAGCTGTGACCGTTCATTGCCGCGCTCGGTAGTACGTCAAGTGGTGCCACTGAACCCGGTGCGCCCGGCTGGGCACGTTGGAAGGTGCCGTCGTCGATCAGCCGTTCATGGGCGTTCGGTGCCGAGATTACCCATTGCTTCGTGGGCACCGGCCGGCCGTCGACGGTACGGGCCCAGACCTGCCGCCCGGTGTACTTGACGTTCACGACGATGCGTCGGACGGACTTTTCAGTCCAGCGCCCGTTGGGCACCGGGGCCGGATACTGGCGCAGGTCGCTGTTCAGTCGCACGGCGATGGCCGCGAACGTGAGACCGTCGTCTGCGCGCCAGCCGAAGATCTGCTTAACGACCGCGGCGGCCTGCCAGTCAGGGACGAGCACCGCGCGCAGCCGGCTGTTTCCAGTCGGACCGGTGACCCGGACGCGCAGGACTCGGTAGCCGTAAGGCGGCGGCCCGATTTGGTAGCCGGCGCGGACGATGTCGGCCATCGACGCACGGGCACGACGGGTGGTCTCGGCGTGGTGCGCAGCGAGCACGGCCCACTGAACGCGGTCGCCACGGGTATCAACCAGAGCGCCGTCGACGGCGGGGGCTTTCGCGCCGATCTTGGTGGCAGCCGCGGCTTTATGCGCGGACCCTGTCCACAGGGTTATCCACAGCCGTGTCCACCATGTTGGGTGCAACTCGGCTACCGGTATTCCGGTGCAGCGGTGGCGGGCAGCAGCTCGCAGCGCGGCGCGCTTCCGCCAGAACGCGGGGTGCCATCCGCACTCGCGACAGTACAAGCGGGCAGTCATGCCGCGCACTTCCCGTTCTTCCAGGCGAGGTCTCCCGCAGCGGGCACGCCAACTGCATCTTCAGTTGGCAGAGAGTCATTGCCTGACGCCGCAGCGGCGAGTTCGACCTCGGAGTCGAGGCCGAACACGAGCACTTCGTGGTGTGCGGTGAGTGTCGTCGGCTCGCCGACGGCAGCCGCTCGGGAGGCGGCGCGGCGGTCAGCAATCGAGGACCGCGGAACAAGCCGACTTCCACGCAGTCCAGCGGTCAGCGCAAGGCATCGCTCGACCAGTGCGAGTCCGGCCGCGGTTGCAGCGGCGACGACCGGAGTGGTGAGGTCGACCAGTGCACCATCCGGGTTCCGCCGCGGTCGCGTGACGACGACGAGACGCCCACCGGTGCGTAGCAGCGGCTCGCAGTAGTGGAGTGTCGTGGCGAAGCGGGAGAGAACGGACTCGAATGAGTCGAGTTCCGTGTCCTTCCGATGATCCGTCTCTGCGCGAAGGGCAGTCAGGACGAGACCCGCTCGCCCGATCAACCCGGCGGCCCGGACGGTCCCGAGCACCCTTGGCTGGGCGTCGAAGACTGATCCGTCGCACCAGGTATTTGCGGTCTTCGCGGCAGTGATGTTGCCGCGAGCGAGGGCCCACCACGGAGTGGCGGGGGTCAGTCCGAGCGCGTGCCGCCCTGCGCGCAGCGCTTCGGTTAATACCGTGCCCGCTCCGCAGGAGGGATCGACGACGAGGTCACCGGGGTGGCTGTAGGCGGTGATCGCGTACGCGGCAACGGCAGGTGGAATCCGCTCGACATCGGTCTCGGTGCCAGGCACACAGCCGGCGTCGCGCACCTGCGCAAGCGGGCCGCGCTGCCCGGTCGGCCAGACCGACAGCAGAGGTGTCGGCGATTCCTTCCCCGCCGGAAGAGGATGCGGCAATGGCGGTGTGGGGCGGTCACTCATCGGAGGTTTCCACTTCTCCTTCGGCGGCATTCGGAGCCTGTTGACAGGTGAACACGAACAAGTCGTCGTGCACTTGAACGTGCTGTGCGGGCGTCGCGAGCGCGCGCGGCGATACCTGTGGTCGGGTGCGCGCGGCCGGAGCCTCAGCGAGCGCACCGTCGCGAACCGGTACGCGCAGCAGAGCAATGCGATCGAGGTAGCGCAGTCCGGCCTGGCGCGCAGCGCGCACTATTGAGCCGGCGGGGTCGACGAGTCGACCCGAAGATCGGTCACCTTGCGTGACTACGGCGAGAGTGCCGGAAGGGGTAAGCAGACTCGGCCAATCAACCGGCCGGAACCAATCGGCGGTGCATGATTCAACTGCGGTTACGACAAGGTGATAGCGGTCCGGACTGGTGCCGGTCGCCGCGGAGTCCGCTCCGGAGCGATGGTCCGCAAACGGCCCGGCGGCTTTGTCTTCGGTCAGACTGTTCGGGTCCAGTCGGAGTCCGGACTCGGACTCGACGCTCGCGCCGCCGGAGCGTCCGCGGGCTGCGCCGAGGCGAGAGACATCTGTCAGCGTCTGGACTCCGCGGCCGAGTCGGATCACGGTCCAGCCGGCTTCGTGCAAGCCAGCGTACGGACCGGGCCAGGGCTGGCTACGACCGCCGATTAACGACCACGACGAGAGCTTCGCGAGGTAAGGCGCGGGGTCGAGCAGGAGCACTCGCTGCCCGGGCCGCGTGTAGGTGGTGACGATCTTGACGACTGCTGTCAGCAGCCAGTCGGCGAGCAGTCCAGTGCCATCGCGGAGATCGCCTTGCGCACACGGCCAGACAGTGCTCGGTCGCGCAGGACGGGGATGGCGCGGTAGTCGGCGGCGAGCGCGCACACGCGGCGAGCGCCGTCGCCGAGGAATCGGGATCGGGGCGGTCGGCGGGTCAGTCCGGTCATGCTCGTGTGCACTGCCCGTTGGGGAGTCGTTGCCGTGTGCCGGGGTCATCGCGAGTCTCCTACATCGGATGGGTATCGCATGCTCTTACGCCCTTAACTCCGGATTGCAGCCTCGTTTTGGACGCGCCTTCGCGAAGTTTCTCCGCCTGCGCCGCAGGCTGCGGCGAGCCCTCTTCGAAGAACCGCTGGAAGCCACGCTGCATAGACTTGGAAGTAGCCCCTCAGTGCAGCCGCTCACAAGGTTCCGTGAATTGCTCCGCCGTTCCGCGCCGATTCGATTACCAAGCTTTTCGACCACGACCGGGGCAGCCTTTGGAAGCGCGTCGCCACAGTCGTCCGCGCAGCTGCTGACGCGACAGTCACATAGAACGAATAACCAAAGCTCAAGCCCTACTAAAGCTCGGATGTCAGACCCCGCCGAGAGACCGTGACCTGGTCCCTTTTTTCGCGCAGCACGGACGCGAATAGCAGGTCGCTAGTAGGCTGCTCTTGGATTTCTGGTCAGCAGATAGTAATACCATGATATTTCCGCAGTATACGTTGTGAGTTCCTGGCGTCGTTGTTGTTCGCATCGACGCCGCAGGAGTCACGACATGGCAACGCAATCAACATTTCGCCGCAGCAGTTCCCCGGCTGCCACCAATTCACTGGATATCGCACGGGACGCGTTTACCTGGCTGGTTACCGGGCCGCATCCGGTGTCGCTGGACGGCCGGCTCTTCCAAGGCCTGCCAGACAGGCGCGTCGCACTGGACGAGGTCCGCGATCGCCTGTTGGCACGCCGGTGCCCGCAGGCGACCCGGGATGCGGTGTGGGCGCATCTGGTGCTGCGCTCGCGTACCGAAGGAGCAACCTGGACAGTCGCCGCAGTAGGTGTCGCGCTGCCCGCGCTGACGTCGGTGGCGGCTACTTTGTCCAGTCGGTTCGTCGGCGATCCGGCCGACATCTACGCCGAGGTGTTGCGAGGTTTTCTCGCCGCCTTGCCGAGTATCGATCTGCGTCGTCCGCGGATCATGCTGCGCCTGCGGTGGGCTGCTTACCGGTCCGGCTACGCGGCGCTCGCCGAGGCGTTGGCGGTTCCGACTCCGGTCGCACCGGGGTTCCGCTCCACTCCGCCGCACGCTCCGTGGGGACACCCCGATCTTGTTCTCGCCCGCGCGGTCGCGGACGGAGTCCTGACCCAGACCGAAGCCGCGCTCATCGGCGCGACTCGGCTGGAGCACATGCCCGTGGCGGACTGGGCGACACAGCATCAGACCGGCGAGTGGGCGGCCTACAAGGCGCGCAAACGCGCCGAGCTGAGGCTGGCCGACTATCTGCGCGACCGTATCGCCGAGGCCGATCCAACTGACCCGCTCACCGTTCAGGTGGCGACCGCGGTGGCGCTCGCCCACCCCGCCGACCCCGCTCCAGGCAGAGCAACGCCGTCACCTTCCGTGTCCGCCGAGCACGCCGACTCTGGGCGGAAGAGCCCGGGCCGCGTGTCCAAAACGGATGCGAAATCCGGAGTTCAGGGCTGCGGGACACACCCGCGCTCAGCCCGCCCTTCGGAGGTGCCGCCATGCGCCTGATCGACCATTCTTCTGCCACGACGGTCGAGCCGTGCTGCGCTCGCGCCGAAGACAACCGCTTGCCGCCGTCACAGAACTCCAGGCAACGAAACCTCGAACGGCTGCCCGGCCGACCGTCGAAAGATCTGACCAATAAGCGCGGACGACGGTCGTCGCGTCGGCACCGATCCCGCGCTGCGTTCGTCGCGCAACTGTCAGGGGCAGCGCTCCTCGCGTCGGCGTCGGCAGCACATGCCGACACCCTGGTGGTCGCCTTGGCCGGCTCCGTCACCGAGATTCTGAGCAACGTCCAGACGTGGATCATGGGGATCCTGGCGGGCCTAGCCACGTTGTTCATGACCGTCGGCGCCTCCCGCTACATGTGGGGGAACAACGAACCTCAGGAGATCGCGAAAGCCAAGGCCGCGGTCAAAGCGGCCGGGTTCGGCTACTGCCTGGCTCTGCTTGTGCCACTCGTCCTCGAGATCCTCAAAGGGTTCGTGGGCGCGTCATGACCGCCAGTGCCCCTCCGACAGTTCGCTCGCGGCGCCGCACCAGAAGGACCGACGAGGCGGCCGGCTGCGGAACGTCTGACTCTTCAGCCCGCCTGCATCGGCCGCCGCCTGATCGACGACGGCGCTGGCGCGCGGCCGTGCTGTTGTTGCTCAGCGTCGTCGCGCTTCTCGCCGCAGTGCTCGCGGCGAACGCCGGGGCCGCGCCTGCTGACCCGCAACAACCGCCGCCGCCGGCACCGCTCCCGACCAACGAACCGTGCACACCGGGTTCCCCGTTGCCGGCATGTCACCTGCCAACGCCGACCACGACGACACCGAAGCCGCCGCCGAGCACACCGCTGCCCGTCCCGACCGAGGTTCCTCCGCCGACGACATGCAGCTTTCCCGGGCAACTCAGCTGTGCTTCGCTCGGTCCGACGACGACCGCGCCGTGCTCGGGCGAGGACTGCATCCCTCAGCCGACGACAACTCCGCCCGCGAGCGGGACACACTCGCCGGGCAACGGCAGCAGCGACAGCGACTCGAAGTGCGGCATCACCGACATCGGCGCGTGTATCACCGAGGCGATCAACTCCGCGTTCCGCAGCATCGTCGACTCCGCCCTGTCGCCGATCCTGGACCTGATCGGGCACAGCGCTTTGTCCACCCCCACCATCAGCGACCTGCCGGGGATCGGCGAGCTGTGGAACGGTTCGTGGGAGGTCGTCGTCGCCGCGTACGGCTTGTTCATCCTAGCCGGCGCCATTCTCGTGATGAGTCACGAGAGCATGCAGACCCGCTACTCGCTCAAAGAGATCGCGCCGCGGATCCCCCTCGCGTTCATTGCCTCGGCACTGTCGCTGTTCCTCGTCGACAAAATTATCCGGCTGGCCAACGGCCTGACCCAGGGCGTGCTCGGCGGCGGGGTCAGCCCTCCCTCGGTGGGCGACACGATGACCGAGGCGTTCAACAACGCCGCGGCCGGCGGGCTGTTCACGATCCTTGTCGGCTTGGTGCTCGTCGTGGTCGGCGTCGCGCTGCTGGTTGTGTACGCCATCCGAGTCGTCATCACGCTGGGCCTGATCGTTTGCGGGCCGCTGCTCCTGATCTGCCATGCCCTGCCGCACACCGACCCACTGGCCCGCTGGTGGTGGAGGGCGATCGCTGCCGCGCTCGGCATCCAAGTCGCCCAGGCGGTGGTGCTGATCACCGCAGTCCGGACGATCCTGTCCGGCAGCGTCCATCTGTTCGGGTCCACGCTGTCGGCGCTCGGGACCCTGCTGGCGGGCATCGCGTTGTTCTTCGTGCTGTTCAAGATCCCGTTCTGGATGCTGTCCGCGACCAAGATGGGCTCCGGGCGCTCGTTCCTCGGCAGCCTCGTCCGCGCCTACGTCATGGCCAAGACCTTCGGCATGGTCATGGGCAAAACGCGCACACCCCGCAAGGCCGCTGCCAACACAAGCACGGGCACCGTCGGTCGCGGCGGACGACCGGACGTCGCGCCACAACCCGCGCCGCGTCCTGGAACAGTCGGCGAACGGCTCAAGGCCGCACACGATGCCGAACGTCAACGTGCATCGCGTCGACCGAGACTGCCGTCTCAAGCACCGCAGTTCCTCCAACCCTCGCCGCAGCGAACCACTCACGATCCGGCGGTCACTCCGGCGAAAAAGGGGCCAGCGACGCCAGAGTTCAGCTCCGCGCCTGAGCCCGCCGCGTCGATACCCAGTCCGACGCAACAACCCCGCGCGCCGCAGTTTCGCTCTGCTGCTGCGGGCCGCGGTCGCCCCGATTCCCCGGCTCCGGCACGGCCGATCCGCACGGCTGCTGTACCGCCGAAGCTGAAATTCCAGTCAGCCGCGCCGACTCCGCCGCGACCACAGATGCCACAGAAGCCGACCGGCGGCCCGGCCGCGCCGGCTTTCCGGCCGGCACAACCGGAACCCCGGATCGGGGACTCCTACCGCCGCACCCCCTCGATCCCGCCCGCGGTGTTCCGCGCACCGAAACCCGCTCCCGGAGGTGACCGGCCATGAGCCAACCGATTCGCATCCCCGCCGATGTCGACCGCGAAGACCGCATCATCGGTCCGCTGACCGCGCGGCAACTGGCGATTCTCGCCGTCACCGGGCTCCTGCTGTACGGGGCTTACACCATCACGCGTGCCTTCGTGCCGCTTCCGGTGTTCCTGGTCCTCGCGATCCCGATCGGAGCGACGGCCGCAGTCCTTGCGTTGGGGCAGCGCGACGGCATCTCCCTCGACCGGCTGGCGTTGGCTGCGCTGCGCCAACGGATGAGTCCGCTGCACAGGGTCGCGGCCCCGGAAGGCATCCGCCCGGCACCGGAATGGCTCGCCAACCGAGTCGACGCCGTCGGCGACGGAGCCGCGCGACGGAACCACAGCGGTGGCACCGCAGTCTCGCCGGCACCGCTGCGACTGCCCGCCGACGCGGTCACCGAGACGGGAGTCATCGACCTGGGCAAGGACGGCCTCGCGGTCGTCGCGGTCGCCTCCACGGTCAACTTCAGCCTGCGCACCCCGGCAGAGCAGGAGTCGTTGGTCGCCTGCTTCGGACGGTACTTGCATTCGCTCACTGCACCCGTGCAGGTTCTCGTCCGCGCGGAACGGCTGGATCTGTCCGGCCAGATCGCGGAACTGCGCGAGCACGCTGCTGGGCTGCCGCACCCAGCGCTCGAACGCGCCGCGCGCGAGCATGCGGAATACCTCGACCAACTCGGCCGCACGACCGATCTGCTACGACGCCAGGTCCTGCTGGTGTTGCGGGAGCCCCTGCTTCCGGGCACCACCGACAGCCTCGGCGTCGCCTCGCCGCTGGCCATGCTGTCCGCGAAACGCAAAGCGGCCAAACACGCCGGCCCTGTGGACGACGCCGCCCGCAACGCTGCCGAAACCCGGCTGGCACGCCGGCTCGGCGAAGCCGCAGAGTTGCTTTCCCCGGCAGGGATCACCGTCGTTCCGCTGGACGCAGGGCAGGCCACCGCGGTGCTGTCCGCGGCCTGCAACCCGGACTCGTTGATCCCGCCCGGTTCCGGGCTGGCCGGCTCGGACGAAGTCATCACGACCGCTCCGGACGAAGGCTGGGACGACGCCGCATTCGGACAGCCGGTAGCTAACGCGGCCGACGTCGACGATGCCTGGGACGACGACGAGTCCGACGATTACGGCAACTTCGCGGGGAGGCGTCAATCATGAAGGCCAGCCGCAAACGCCGACAAGATCCAGTCGCGGACACTCCGCTTGGGCGGGCCGGCGCGTTCACCCCGGACGCCATCTCCGTCCGGCCGCGAGCACTGGAAGTCGGCGGCGAATGGGTCTCCTCGTTCGCGGTCGCGGGCTACCCGCGCGAAGTCCACAACGGATGGCTGCAACCGCTGCTGACCTACCCCGGACGAGTCGACGTGTCGCTGCACATCGAGCCGATCGACCCGGTCACCGCTGCCACCCGGCTGAAAAAGCAGCTCTCGAAGCTCGAATCCGGGAGACAGCACACCAGTGAGAGGGGGCGGCTGATCGATCCTGCCGTCGAAGCCGCCACCGAAGACGCCTACGACCTGTCCTCGCGAGTGGCCCGCGGAGAAGGCAAGCTCTACCGGCTCGGCCTGTACCTGACCGTGCACGCCGCCACCGAGGCCGCCCTCGCCGACGAGGTCGCCGCGATCCGGTCGCTCGCCGCGTCATTGCTGCTGGACTGCAAACCGACCACCTACCGCAGCCTGCAAGGCTGGATCACCAGCCTGCCCATGGGCATGGACCTGGTCGGCATGCGCCGCACCTTTGACACCTCCGCGCTCAGCGCCGCGTTCCCCTTCACCAGCCCCGACCTTCCGCCGCCGGACCCCACCTCGGTCGGCGCGCCCAGCGGAGTCCTCTACGGATTCAACGTCGGCAGCCAAGGCCTCGTGCACCACGACCGGTTCGCCCTCGACAACCACAACAGCGTGACCCTCGGCCGCTCCGGAGCAGGCAAGAGCTACCTCGCCAAACTCCAAATCCTGCGGTCGCTCTACCGCGGAGTCGAGATCCACGTCATCGATCCGGAAGACGAATACGCCCGCCTGGCCGCCGCCGTCGGCGGCACATACGTCCGGCTCGGCGCGGAACAGGTCCGCGTCAACCCGCTCGACCTGCCCATCCACACCCGCCCGGACGGCCGCCGCACCGCACCCCGCGACGCGCTCATCCGCCGATCCTTGTTCCTGCACACCGTCGTCGCGGTACTGCTAGGCACGGAGCTGGCGGGCACCGAGCGCGCGGTGCTCGACCAAGCAATCACCGCCACCTACCAGCGCGCTGGGATCACCTCTGATCCGCGGACCTGGACTCGTCCGGCACCGCTGCTATCCGACCTCGCCGATGTCCTCTCAGCCAACAGCGATCCCGCCGGGACCGAGCTGGCGGCGCGGCTGCACCCGTACGTCGCCGGCGCGTTTTCCGGCCTGTTCTCCGGCCCCACGACAACACGGCCCGAAGGGCACCTGGTCGTGCACTCCCTGCGCGACCTCGCCGACGAACTCAAACCGATCGGCACCCTGCTGACCCTGGACACGATCTGGCGACAGATCTCCAACCCCGCCATCCGAAAACCCCGACTCGTCGAAGTCGACGAAGCATGGATCCTGATGAAGGTACTCGCCGGAGCCGAATTCCTCCTCCGCATGGCCAAGGCATCGCGGAAACACTGGGCAGGGTTGGGCATCTCCACACAGGACACCGCTGACCTGCTTGCCTCGGACGAGGGGAAAGCCATCATCGCGAACGCAGCCACGCAAATCCTGCTCCGGCAAGCCCCACAAGCAATCGACGAGATCACCCGCGCCTTCGACCTGTCCATGGGCGAACGGCAATACCTGCTCTCCGCCGACCGCGGACAGGGCCTCCTGAGCACCGGCGTGCAACGGGTCGCGTTCCAGTCCATCGCCTCGCCGTTCGAGCACCAGCTGGTCACCTCCAACCCAGCGGAGATCGCCGAATTTGCGGACGCAGCACAGGGAACCGAGGAATCCTACGTCGAAATCAGCGCCGACCCGCTCGGCGACGGCGAGGCGTTGCAGATCGAACTCGACGCCGCCTGAGCACCTCGCAGAACAAGCGCCCACACGACAACGCCTTCCACAGCCAGGGGGATACCCATGCCAGCATCCGGCAACGTTCGCCGCCCTTCGCCGTTGCTCACCCAGAACAGCGAAATGCGCCAGATCGGCGCATGGAACTGGTCCTTGCCCGCGTGGGCCGGCCGCCTGCCCGACGGCCGCACCTTCAACACCTGCCCGAGCGCCGGCATCTGCGCGCAGGCGTGCTATGCCCGGCACGGCACCTACACGTGGCCAGTCGTGCGCGCAAAGCACCAGGCGAATCTGATGTTCGTCCTCGATGACCTGCCCGGCTGGGAAGCCGCCATGCTCGCCGAGCTGGAAGCAGCCAAGTTCCGCGGAGCTTGGATCAGGATTCACGACGCAGGCGACTTCTTCAGCTCCGCGTACTTGCAGGCATGGCTGCGCATCTGTCGCGCCCGTCCCGACACACATTTCTATGCCTACACAAAGGAAGTTGCCAGGTTCCGCTTGCTCGTCGAACCGGAACCGCCCCCGAACTTCTTGTGGGTCTACTCCTACGGCGGAACCCAGGACGCGGATTTGAGCCCTGAATCCGATCGCGTCGCGGACGTGTTTCCCGACGAAGCCGCTATCGCCGCCGCTGGTTGGACGTCGCAGGAGGCCAACGACCTGCTCGCAGTGCTCGGCCCGCACCTCGTCGGCGTTCCGGCCAATCGGATCCCCCGCTATCTCAAGCGCATGGCCGGGCGTCGGTTCTCCGAATGGCAAGCCGAGAGCGAATCCGAGAGCGCTGCCCGCAAGAACCGCCGGCATCTGCGCTTGATCGTCGACGAAACCAACTTGCCGAACCGCGCCTCGGCGAAGCAGTTCGAGCATCGCCGCGCAGCCTGATCCGCAACTCGGTTCGTGCTTCTTCCGTCGCAGGCTTCCTCAGGAGG
This sequence comes from Amycolatopsis circi, assembly GCF_003385235.1. Classification (GTDB taxonomy): domain Bacteria; phylum Actinomycetota; class Actinomycetes; order Mycobacteriales; family Pseudonocardiaceae; genus Amycolatopsis; species Amycolatopsis circi. The sequence continues at coordinate 22,555 of NZ_PQIA01000048.1, forward strand.
TCGTCCTCGATGTCCTCGTCATTCGCTATCCCGTCTCTGGCTTCCGCATCGGGCCCGCGCGCCGGTCTCGCGACCGGAGTGCTCGCGTCGCCGTTCGGCGACTACTTGCGCGATCCGCTCGGCGTGTTCCAGAGCCTGCTCTCCTCCATGCGCGATCTTGCTTTGGCATGGGGGCCGGTCGCCGGGCCGGTCCTGACAGTCGCCATCGCCGCTGCGGTCGCCGCACGCCACCAGCGGCGTCGCCGGTACCACCGAAAGCTGGTCGATGACGCGCGGCTGGTGACCGTGCTGGCACCACCGACAGTCGATCCGACCGGGGCGATCACCGCCTGGTCCAACCTGGTCGGGCTGCTGCGACCGGGCTGGCTCCGCAGGTTCAGCGGCCAGCCGCACATCGGGTTCGAGCTGAACTTCACCGCGGACGCCGTGCGGATCCGGCTCTGGGTGCCTGGCCTCGTACCTCCCGGCATGGTCGAACGTGCCCTCGAAGCAGCCTGGCCCGGTGCCCACACCCGCACCAGTCCAGCAAAACCGCCGATCCCGCTCACCGCCGCGACCGGACACCGGGTCGAAGCCGTCGGCGGGGAACTGCGCCTAGGACGCACGGAAGCGTTGCCGATCCGCACCGAGCACCCCGTCGATCCGATTCGCGCGCTGCTCGGCGCGCCAGTCGGACTCGGGCCGCACGAGCGTGCGTGCGTGCAAGTACTGGCCCGCCCGGTCGCAGGTCACCGCGTGGCCAAGGTCCGTCGTGCGGCGCGTCGGGTGAATGCAGGAAGCTCAGTCAACCCAGTCGGGCGCGCGCTCGATCTCGTCACCGCCCTCATCTCACCTGGAAAAGCTCCCAGAGCATCGGCAAGTACGCGGAAACCCCAGCTGGATCGCCAGACCAGCCTCGAGTACGCCGCCCAAGACCGCGCCGTCGTGGACAAGCTGCGCGCCAACCAGTTCGAAACGCTCATCCGCTACGCGGTCGCCACCACAGTCCCCGCGGGCACCTCTCCCGCCGAAGTCCAGCCCGTACGGGAAGTGCTCAGCGGCCGCGCACACGCGATCGCGTCCGCATTCGCTGCGTATTCCGAGCACAACTACTACCGCCGGGCCCGGCTCCGTCGGCCGGCTGAGGCTTTGGCCGGACGCCAACTCCGCAAAGGCGACCTCCTCTCCATCCCCGAGCTGGCCGCAATCGCCCACCTGCCCACCGACGACGCCGCCCCCGGGCTACAGCGAGCCGGTGCGAAGGCCGTACCGCCCCCACCCGGCATCCCTACGACCGGCGACCGGGTCAAACCCCTCGGGCTGTCAGACTCCGGTCACCCGCGCCCCGTCGCGCTGTACGTCGCCGACGCCCGCCAGCACGTGCACCTCATCGGTGCCACCGGGTCCGGAAAGTCCGAACTGATGGCGCGCATGGCCCTCGACGACGCCGACGCCGGCCGCGGCAGCGTCGTGATCGATCCCAAGGGCGACCTCGTTCAGGACATCCTGATGCGGCTACCCAGGCGACTCGGCGAGAACGTCGTGCTCTTCGACGCCGACAGCCGCACGCGCCCGCCGGTGCTCAACCCTCTGGAAGGAACGGACAAGGCTCTCGCGGTCGACAACCTCGTCAGCATCTTCTCCCGGATCTACGCCTCTTCCTGGGGCCCTCGCACCGACGACATCATGCGCGCCGGTTTGCTGACGCTCTGCGAAATGCCCGGTACTCCGACTCTGGTCGATCTGCCGAAGCTGCTGACTGTGCCTGCGTTCCGCCAGCGCGCCTGCGACCAGATCGACGACGACGTGCTGAAAGGCTTCTGGACCGCGTACGAGCGCATGTCGGAAGCCGGACGTACGCAGGTCACCGCCCCGCTCATGAACAAGGTCCGGGGATTTCTGTTGCGGCCCTTCGTCCGCGCAGCCATCGCCGGGGGCCCGTCCACCGTAAGCATGGACGACGTCCTCAACGGCGGAGGCATCTGCCTGGTACGGATCTCCCGCGACGCGCTCGGCATGGAGACCTCGCAGCTCCTCGGGTCGATCGTCGTCGCCAGAACCTGGCAAGCCACCACCCGTCGTTCGGCCGTACCGCAACACCTGCGCCCGGATTCCAGCCTCTACATGGACGAATGCCAGAACTTCCTCAACCTCCCCTACCCGATCGAGGACATGCTCGCAGAAGCCCGCGCCTACCGGCTCGCCGTAATCCTGGCCCACCAGTACCTCGCGAAACTCACGAAGGAACTGTCGGAAGGAATCAGCACCAACGCCAGGTCGAAGTTCTTCTTCAACCTCTCGCCGGAAGATGCCAGGCAGCTCGCGCGGCACACCATGCCCCGCATGACCGAGCACGACCTGTCCAACCTCGGCGTCTACCACGCCGCCGCCCGTCTCGTGCTACGCGGCGAGGAAGCCCCGGCTTTCACGGTGCTGACCGAGAAACTCCGACCGGCCATTCGCGGACGTGCCAGGGAAATCCGCAAAGCGGCAAGGATCAACACCCGTCCGCCGAACAACGACGCAACCGGTCCGCGCAGCCGGACTGGACCTGCAACCGCTGACCCGCGCCGTTTATCTTAAAATTGCCGACTTTCACCTCTCGCGCCGAAGACAGTCGCGAAAACTGCCGCCTTCAGGCTGACTGGTTCCAGGCACGAAGTGGCACGGAATTGCCTACTTTGCGGCCGCAACTGATGCCGGCGTTCTTCATAATGTGCATTATTCCGTATTGTTCAGATGCATGCAGGCCTTGCCAGCTACGTTTCAACGGCAGATTCCGAAGATAAAGGCTGCCCCTCAGCCCGCGAGACAGCGCCCCGCCCTTGACGTCTATACACGCCAATGGAACGGCCATGACCCCAGCCGTTGCAGCCGGGTTAATGGATGGATTCGATGCCTTCCAGCGCGATCCGGCCCGCGAGGTGCTTGCCGGAAATATCTCGCCTGCCAAAATCACATCAACACCAGTCAGTTCAGAAGGTATCCTGGAACAGCAATTCCGGGCCGACCGAGCGGGCAATCCATGGCCCACCATAGACTTGCTCGTACGACCGACATAATTGGATTATCTTCGACGCGCTCCCGAGCCGAACCTCTTTGCGGCGGATTCTGGTTCGACTCCTAAGCAAAGATGGCCTAAAACCGGAAGTCGAAAGAAGTAGTCCCCCGGAAGCCCCCTCCCTGAGCACAACCTCAAAGAGGTATTCGAATTCTCCCGTTCCGACCTTCGCCGGCAACGCCCAGTGCTTCACCTCAATGAGATAGGTCTCGATGCCGCCGTCCTGACGACGATGAACCACCTGCAGATCAAATCCGCCATCCTTGCCAGGACGTGTCAGGATGACTTCATACCCGAGTCCGTCGAGAGTTTCATACAGGACTCGCTCAAGGTCTCGCCACTCGAGCGCGAAGAGCTCTTCGGGACAAGCCGCAATCGCCCGAACAAGCAGCCGTGCAGCCGTTCGCATCACCTCTGCCACACTCGGCGCGATCGCTTGGATCGCCGAGGCCGCGATCCACTCCGCCTCAAAGTGCATCTTATACTCATTCTCTAAGAAATCCCGCAATACAAGTTGATCAATACGCCCACCGCGAGTCGCCCTCCCTTCATGCTCCGGCAGGTTAGTCATCAAATCGGACAACTTTCGATGCACGCTGTTTGCAGATCGAAATCGAGGACCCCTCTCCTCCGGCGGAAAGATAGGCAGCTTCCGAAGCAGCGCGGACAATTGCTCCACCTGGCCGTCTGGAACACGCTGCACCCTCCTTTCGTTCTTAAAGAGGAATGAATAGGCAAGTATTACCTCGTTACGTGCCCACGGCTGCGGTCGCATTGTCATAGCGACAGCTTGTCATAGAGAGAGCGGTACATTCCAGCCAGTAAACATGAGGACTCTGCTCGTCGCGCTGCGTCGCAGAAAACCAGACGGAGACAGCTCCGCTCAGACAGCCGTACCCATCCAATCTCAGAGAGGTGCGTACCCGTGATTTCGAACCCCACGTCCCAACGAGCGTTGCGCGGACACATGCCCCAACGCCCCACTCCACGCGCAGCCACCACCGGTGAACACCACGCGCAGCTCGCCGGGCGACTCACCCTTCGAGATCGCTGGCTGGCGCGAATGCTGCACGAACACAAGGTGCTCACCACCGGCCAGATCGTCGAACTCTGCTACCCGAGTGTTCGAGCAGCCAACCACCGCCTGCTCGATCTCTACAAGTGGCGCGTGCTGGACAGGTTCCAGCCCTTCGTCACCTCCGGCACTGCCCCCATGCACTACGTCCTCGACATCGCCGGCTCGGCCGCGCTGGCGTACGAAGACGGCCTCGACCCCAAACAGGTGGGCTACCGCCATGAAGACGCGATCGGCATCGCACACTCGCTTCGCCTTGCCCACACCGTAGGGGTCAACGGACTCTTCACGTCCCTCGTCGCGCTCGGCCAGCGACCCAACGCCCGCGGACAGCTGATTGCATGGTGGTCAGAACGGCGTTGCGGACGACTCTTCGGCGACATGGTCCGTCCCGACGGCTACGGCCGCTGGTGCGAAGACCGTTGCCAGGTCGAGTTCTTCCTCGAATTCGACTTCGGCACCGAGGATCTCCGAAAGCTCGCCCGCAAGCTCTACGGTTACGAAAAGCTCGCGGCCGCAACAGGGATCGCGACGCCAGTGCTGGTGTGGTTGCCCACCAGCCGCCGTGAGGCAAACGCCCGCAAGTCCCTAGCCGACGCACTGTCCCAGTTGGACCGGCCCGCGCTGGTGCCGGTAGCCACTAGCGCATCGGATGTCACGGCAACAGTCGGCGGCGGGAACAGCCCTGCTTCTGCCCGCTGGCTGCCGCTGTCCCCGTCGCCGACGCGTCGGCCGGGTCGGCTGCAGTTGGCTGAACTTTGGCCCCAGACCGACGCGTCCGGCACCGTCACTCCCTCGGCAGCAGTTCAGCAGCAAACATCCGCCGAAATCGCGGCACCGGAGCCGTTCCCACCTTCCGCGCCGGCGAGCCAGTTCCGGAGGTGAACGATGAAGATCGTCATGAGTGCCGCCGCGGCCATCGTCGCGGCCATTGTGCTCATCGGCGGAATCGGGCAAGCCGTCGCGAAAGCGCTCCTCGGCAGCGACAACAGCGCCAGCCAGCCCAGCCAAGCGGCGCTGTCTGACATTCCCACCGACTACCTCGGTCTCTACCAGCAAGCAGCCAGCGCGTGCCCCGGTTTGGACTGGTCGGTCCTCGCAGCCATCGGCAAAGTCGAAACTGATCACGGCCGTTCCGAACTGCCAGGTGTGTCCAACGGTCAGAATTTCGCAGGCGCCGGCGGGCCCATGCAGTTTCTGCAGGCAACATTCAACGCTGTCGTAGCCCGGCACTCCTTGCCGTCAGGCGGATCCACGCCACCGTCGCGGTACAACCCGCATGACGCGGTCTACGCCGCTGCGTACTACCTCTGCGACTCCGGAGCACCCAAGGACCTGCGCAGGGCGATCTTCGCGTACAACCATGCAGACTGGTACGTAAACAAGGTTCTGACACAGGCGAAAAAGTACGAGGCCAGCGGTTGCGAGGCCAGTCGCGGACCGAACCCTGCCGCCACCGCCGCCATCACCTTTGCCTGCAACCAACGCGGCCTTCCCTATCTCTGGGGAGGCAACGGACCAGCCCACGGCGACAACGGATTCGACTGCTCGGGATTGACCACCGCGGCCTACAACGCCGCCGGAATCGGCCTGCCGCGGACAGCACAGACCCAATACAACGTCGGACCACTTGTGCCTCCTGGCCAACAGCTCTTGCCCGGCGACCTTGTCTTCTACGGCACGCCGGGGCATGTCCACCACGTCGGCCTTTACATCGGATCCGGCAAGATGGTGCACGCGCCCGACTTCGGACGTCCTGTCCAGGTGAGCGAGTACCGCTGGAAGAACGACGACTTCCTGGCGGCGTCGCGTCCAGCCAATTAGAGCGCCCTAGTCGCAGGACCGGCCCGCGGCCTGCGCTGCACACATTACGGCCGGGGGCGTTCCTTCTGCCGTTTCGGCCGGGACCCAACAGGAATGACACCTCGACGTGTCCGAAGCAGGTTCTCGTCCTTCGCCCTTTCTTGCACCGCCAGACGACTCAGGATCCGTTGCTGTGTCTCCGGCGTCCAGAAGACACCAAGCCGACGCCTGGCACGCGTGATAGCCGTGTAGAAGATGGTGTGAGAAATCCGCTCCTCGTTGGCGTCCGTGATGACCACCTTGACCGAGTCGTATTCCAAGCCCTGTGCCTTGTGGATCGACACGGCGTAAGCGATCTGGAAAGGCACCAGCGTGTTGACATCGTCGTCATCGTCGTCCGAATTAGGGCGCTCGAAGACATCGAACTGGACTACCGAACTCTCGACCCGCCGCAGGTCGGTACCGAACAGATCGCGTTCGTCGACCTCGTGACCGAGGTCGACGTCGAAGGTGACGCGACCGGCCACGCGCTCGATGCCGGTGATCCTACCTTTCAGGTTGTTGAAGATCACCGGCCGGAAGCGCTCGGCCTCGTTGAACAGCACCGGGTCGCCAACTTTGTAGATCGCCTCGCCCCAGGCCACCGCAGGGCTAGGGTTGCTCGCTTGCAGGAACCGGTTGACGTTATTGATGCCGTAGAGCCCGTCGTAGTTCAAGCACAGCACGATCTCGTCGTCGCTCTCCCGCAGGAAGAGCGAATCTCCCAGCACTTTTGAGTAGCCGTTCTTGGAAAGCGACTCCTCGATCCGGTCGTCCAGGTTGCGCACCCGGTCCCACAAGGTGAGCAGTGCTCTGTCTTCGGTCCGCCAGGGCTTGGTCAGTTCGAAGACCGACTCCTCGGGCACGTAGGAGCGGGCAAGGCTAAACCAGTTTCCGAACTGAATCGACTCAATCTGGTAGACGTCACCAACGAGCACGAGCAAGTCGAATGTCGTGCTGTTGAGCACTTTCAGCAGGCTCGCGTTGTCTACAGTGCTGCACTCGTCGATCACAACAACGTCGTAGCTCGAGCCGAATGGCCCGCTCCTGTTGATGTGGCTCGTGATAGTGCTGAATTCAGAGTTCGGTGCACGTACCCGATGCTTCAGGTTATCGACGGCTGGGTTAGTGTGCGCGAGGAAAAGCTTCTCCTCGGCCGAGAAGTAGTTGGCGATGTGGTCCACCATGGTGGACTTACCAGTCCCGGCCGCACCGTAGACCAGGGCGACCTTCGAGCGTTCGAAGAGTGTCCTGAGTGCTTGGGCTTTCAGGTCGTCATCTACTTCGTCAGGGTTCGCATCCAGCCAATCCTGGACGTCGTCGGCGTGCCCCTCGATGCCCTCATCCGCGATCTCCTGCAGCTTCTCGATGATGGCCACCGTGTCGTCCTCGTACCCGACAATGAAGACGTGCCCGTTGGCGTGGGCGAGCTTCCGCGGCGCGTGCCGGACAGTCGGCGGGAGCAACCGGTTGTAGACCTTGATCAGCGCGTCGACGTCACCGAGATCCTCGCACTCGGCGGCCGGCGTGTAGAGCGCACCGTGCTGCTCGACGTTATTCCTTACGCGGCGTGCGAGCAGCTCGTGCTCGCGGCCCGTTGCATCAAGGCTCTCTGCGAGATCCGCGAACCGCGGGACGTGACCGCGTGGAGCACTGCAGAACGGCATCGTGTCGAAGGGGCGGCTCCGCGACGTGAGCCACAGCCCCGACAGCCACGTGTTCGACGTGGTGTCGTACTGGGCCTTGATCCAGCGATTACGCATCTGGTGCAATAGGTACCGCAACACGCGGGAACCAGGCCGGTTCGAGCGGATCAGCCCTCGGGCCTGGTCTAGCACAGGGAAGATCAGCACGGACCGCCGCGAGTCGTTGCAAGCCCAGCTGCGGATCTGGTCGTAGCTCGCGTCGGTCATATCGACGAGGTCAAGCAGGCTGGATCGGGTCTTCGTTAGGTACTGCATAAGGTTGCGGTATTCGACGTGGTTCGACTGAACCCGTGTCGACTGTCCGAACAGCCGCGCGAAGTTGTCAAACTCGCATGGGCGTATCGAGACCTGCCACGACCGGATGACCAAGATCGGCATGGTCTGCCCCAGCACTGTGATCGATTCGCTCGACAGGTCTAGGTAAGCCGCGTATCTGTCGGTTATGTCGATGTCGGTGAAGGCGATTGTGCGGTCGAACTTGCTCGTCCAGTTATGGGCCAACGAAAAGGTGACCTCGTAGTAGATTCGTCCGCCGCAGAAGAAGGGCCGCGAACTATGGATGTAGTAGCGCTCGCGGCGGGGTTCGGTCTTCGTCGCGCGGGCCGCATCGATGCGCTCCGCGATTTTCTCGTGGTACTCCCGCAGCGACGGGTCGAGGTCTGAGGGGAACAGCTCAAGATTGTCGAGGATCCTGATGCCGAACTGCTGCAAGGTGAGGTCGCGGGTGCGAAGCAAGTACTCGTAGTACTTGAGCATCAGCCGCTCGGACGGGTCGCCGTCCAGCGTGTAATGCGAGACGCTGGCCTGAAGGAGGTTATGGAATCTGCTCAGTAGGCGGAACTTTGCTTTCGCCTTGACCTCGGCCAGTGCAGGGCCTACTTGGTCGTAGTCGAACTCAGCCGAGGGATCGTCGAGGTGCGCCCAGACGATGAGCCCTTCAACCAGGTTCCGGAGCTGAGAGAGGAGGTTCTGCGAAAGAATGCCGCGATCGTCCCGGAGCCGGGCGATGTTCTGACAGATCACGCCGTCGACGCTCTGCACCTGCTGCTGCACCGATGCCATGGCGATCAGGCCCCGCCGCCGACCAGTCGAAGGATCGGACGTTGGTCGGCGTCGCCGAGCAGGTCACGGACTTGTGAGGTACTGAGCTTCAGCACCTCGGCGAGAGCAGGAGCCCCTACGCCGTGGTCGTTCGCCAGCTCCGCAGCCTTCTTCAGGAGTGTCGGGTTCTCACCCGGGTACGCGCTCGTCGGATCAGCCCGCGGGTCGTCTGCCATGGCCAGGCGCTGGTAGGCCCGCCGCGCCGACGACTCGGTGGTGCGCCCGCGCTCGACCATCCGGCGGACCAGCGACTTCGGCGAGACGCCCCATTTCCGCCCGAGCCGGTCCAGCGCCGCCAGGTCCAGCCGCTGTGGCAGTGCCGCGTCCATAGCGGGTGCCGGCGTAAGGAATGCGGCTGCGAACTCGTCTGCCTCCTTCTCGACCGCGGCACTGTGGCCGCTGGGGTCGCGATGGAGCAGCAGGTGGCCGATCTCGTGGGCGGTCGAAAATCGGTGCCGGAACACGTTCTCGCTTCGGCGGGGTGTGGTGATGATGACTGGCCGGTCGACGATGACCGCCGAGAATGCGTCGACGGCGTCTATCTCGTGTAACGGCCGGACGGCGACGACGATGCCGCGGGACTCGGCTGTAGCGACCAGGTGTTTCACTGGACCGTCCGGCAACCCCCAGTGCGCGCGGAGCGCCGCGGCGGCCTCAGACGGCGTCGTGCCAGCAGCGAGGACCGGGAGATCCGCGTCGGGCAGCTTGACGTACCGTTCCAGCGCGAAGGTCAGCTCCCAGACCAGCGCCGCAGTCGCCAATGCCTTCTGGCGGTCGCTGACGCGGGCCGACCTCAGGCTGCGGAAGTGTGCGTTAAGGGTGTCGATTCGCGCGAGTGGGCGGCCGACGCTGAAGAACCCCGGGTGGACCTTTAGAGAGGTCGCCAACCGATCGAGCACCTCGGGCCGCGGCGAGTTCACGCCGGCCTCGTACTGGCCGATCGCCGCGGCGGAGACACCGACCTCTGCAGCCAAGTCGGTCTTGCTCACCCCGAGGCGAACCCGGGCCTGAGTAAGCCGGGCTGGCTCGAAGCGGCCCCTCCCTCCGGTCGGGACCTCGAACAGGCCTCGGCCCCTCTCATCCATCGGTCGGTGTCCGGTCCTGCTTCTGAAGTTCCACGACCGGTGCGACCGGCACACCGCTGTCGAACGACTCGACGTCGGATGCGGCGTCGGCGGCGACGAGCTCTGGCTTCCAGATGCACTCCTGGCCGCGCAGGTCGACCTTGCCATCACCGTTTAGCACAGCGATGGCCCAATCGATCGACTGGAGCTGCCGCGGCGTCGACTCGACCATGACCAACACCAGCGGCATATCGTCGTCGACGGCCCTGAGCACAGGAACCAGCTCGCCCTCCGCCGCGTTCTGGGCGGGCTCAGGCTCGCCGGACAGGCTGGGTTCCCACAGCGTCGGGTCGAGAGGAGCGACCATGAAGCCGTTCTTCCGGGTCGGGCTCGCCGCGAACTCGCGCACCGCGTTCGGGTTGTTCGCCACGCGCCAGACGTACACCAAGCTGTCGTTGACGACCGGGACCTCGTGACCGCCGGGGGCCAGCTTGACGGACCGGAAGCCCTGGTCCTTCAGTTTTTGACTGGTGTCGTCCAGCAGGTCCCGCCACTGGCTGCCGAACCCCATCGCATATCTGGATTCGGAGACCAGGTGCGCCTCAGCCGCGAGCGCGTGCCGCGCCTGCACGACCTCGACGAGCAAGTTGCGCAGGCCACGCGCGTGAGAGCCGAGAGCGTCGGCGGGTGAGTCCGGAACCATGGGAAACCCTCCTGAAGCAGGTGTCCACAGTCACGGCTCGACCAGGACGCAACTTCAGTATTGCACACGATTCGCGCACTAGTGCTTCAGTGGCATGCTGCGCGCGTCGACCGCGCCGACTGGCCAGGGGACCGCGCGATCCTCGCAGTCAGCTGTCCTTGCCCGAGAGAAGGATTCTGCTGACCGAGGCACCGCTGAGCTGGGCGACCGCACCGATCTTGCGGGTGGTGAGATCGGGGTCGGCAGCCTTTACGTCGCAGACCAACTTCCGCCGCTGCTCCCGCAACTCGTTCGCCTTGCCGAGTGCCTCGCTATGAGCCAGATCAGCGGCTTCCTTGACGCGGATGGCCTTACGCACTTCGTCCTCAGCGGTTGCCAGCGCGTCGGCGACGCTCTTCAGTTCGTCCAGCAGGGAGGAGTCCGTTCGAGCGTCGTCCGTCGAATCAGGCATCCCGTCGCCACCTTCCAGCCCTTGCCGCTACCAACGGCTATTCAGTCGGCCCAGGTGCCTCAGTTCAGACGAACAACCGGACCGACTATGACCGCCCATCGTGACCATCGCCCGGATGCGTCGCTGTCTCCCTTGGCAACCATCTGCAGCATGCACGTTACCAGGTTGTATACCTGTTACAAGGTAGCGCACAGTGGGCGGTCGCGGCCTTGCCTCGCCAGCCCGCTGACCTAATAGGTTCGGCTCCGACGAGCCTATTCACCAGATGCGTGACAGCTGTCGTAGTCCGATTGGTGGGCGCTGCTTCCTCTCTTCCCGCTCACCGAAGCGGCGGGATCTCGCGTAACGGGCCGGAGATGTTCTTCCGGAGTGCGCGATAGCGAATGCGTATCTGCGTCCGCGCTTCGGGGCACAGCGGGCTGCCCGTCCGTCGGCCATGGGCCGCTGCCACACGTTCGATCAACTGCGACCATTGGTTACGCGAGATCAGCGTCGCGCAGTCCAGGCAGGCGGCCCAGTCGCCCCGGCTGCCCTGACTGCGGTCGTCGGGGTACACGAAGTCTCGGGCCGGCAGGATGAATGCCGGGATGCCGTCGGAGCAGAAGTCGCACCGGCCGCCGCGGAAGCCGGGCGGCGCGTCGATGGGCACCGGGTCGTGGTCGAGATCCTGGATAGCGTCCATGCGCGTGTGGATGTAGCGTGCGCCGTCGTCGGTCCACTCGACGTCCAGGACGTTCCGACAGACGATACACACCATCACCGCGTCAGATTCAGACATCGGAGCCTCCCGTACTCGTGCCAAACCTTCGAGCGAAGGTCAATGCGTCGGCATCGCGAAGGCGGACCTGTAGTTCGACGGCCTCGTCATCGTGGACTTGAACCCTCCCTGATGCCTCGGCACCGAAGATGACGACCGGCTCGCCGCGTCGCTCGACGAGTTCGCCGTCGAGAGCCTGCGCGAGCTGTGGCATCAGGTGGTCCCGGCGACGTCGCAGGTCCTCTGCCGCGGTGCGACGGTCGCACGCTCGGCGGACCGCCTCCCGGTACTCGGGCAGCAACCGACGGGTGATCTCCTTCGCGATGCGGGTAGCCGAGCTGGTCGGAGACACCGTGATCACGTAGCGGGCGCCCGGGTCCGCCTGGAACCGGCTCAGCTCGGCATCGAAGGTGCCGTACAAGACGAGTCGGCCTTGATAGCGGGCTTGCCACCCGCCGTACCGGATCTGGATTAGTTCGCCGACCGGGCCGACAAGGTACGCGCTGTGGTCCCCTGCGTGGGAACCGGCCGCGCTCGACCACTGGTCGCCGAGTTCTTCCGCGATCTCAGTCGCCAGGTGGCTGACGTCGAGAGCTTGCGTTCCTCCCTTCATCACTGGCTCCCGTGTTGGTCGTGATCGGACCGCGGGTTGCCACGCCGGGAGTCGCCATCTCCAGGGGATGCCCACGCGGCCGGGAGCGATCCGCCGTCACTCAGCCACTTGTCCAGGGCTACGAATTTGTCCGCCACGGCGACACGCTGGTCATCGGCGGCTTCGAACAGGTCGGCTGCTTCCTGGCCGGTGTCCAACTCCCGAGACCTGGTCTCGAGGTCGGCAATGTAGGCGAGCAGACCGCGGATCTCGGCAAGCGTGTTGTCTGAGTTCATCTGTTCCTCCTGTTGTTCAAGCACGGGTCACCACGCCTGCGGCAACCACGCGTCGTCCTTGACCTGGTCCCGCACTGGCATCACCCATGCCCGGTAGTCCTTGCCGATGCGCACGTGAGTCGGCCGGTTCTGGTTTTCCTGCCGGATCTCGATGTATTCCGGATGTCCGCGGCCGCCCCGTCGCTTGGCAATCGCGGCGAAGTCGGCGAAATGCGCGCCGTTGATCGCCCCCGGCGCAGCGCCCGCGGGGAGGTCGCCTTTGCAGGCGTTGGGCAGGCTTGGGTACGTGTACTCGTCGACGAGCTGGACTGTTTGTGTCACAGCGAAGTCAGTGACCGTCATGGTGTCGTGCTCGACGGTGAGTCGCGTTCGCCCTGCGCGTCGGAGCATCGATTCCAGCGTCTTGACAGCCACTGCCTCAATGAACACCGCTCGGGGGAACTCGCCGTCAATCCGGACCTGTGCGTGAGCGGCGCGGAACCTGTCGGTCGACCAGCCGTGCAGGTAGCCGCCCACAGTGTGCAGGCGAACCACGCCGAGCATCGGCGTGGTCTTGTCGGTGCTCGCGGTCCGTGCCCGGTCGGCCAGCATGCCGACAAGCTCGGCACCGTTGGTGGTGATCCCTGCCGCTGTCGACTTCTCGATTGTCTCAGTCATCGCCTCTCCCGATTGTTGTTGAGACAGGCCGACATTCCGTGTCGGCCACGGCGTCCGGGCGAGTTGTTCTCGTCCGGCACCGTGATCGCACGGGGATCAGGCCAGCGACGCGAGCACCATGTCCAGCGTGGCGACGGTCTGCGCGTCCAGCTTGTCCACGCCGCCGGTGACCGCGCGGACCATGTTCCTTTCGGGGCGCGACGCACCCCGAATCGGCTGGGCGTGATGGGTGTAGGTGTTGACCGCCTGGACGACGCCATACGCGGTGTTCTTCCACGGAGCGACGCGGTCGTCGAAGTTCCACAAACGCGACAGTTCAGCGCGCTCCGTCGATGCCAACGTCGCGCTGCGCTTGCTTTTGCCCTCGATCGGCGCGTGCGCGTCCAGGAACGCATGCCAGGCTTTCTCGCTGACATCGGTTTCGCACAGTGTCTTGACTTCCTCTGCGAAGTCGTCAGCAACGGTGTGCACGATCACCAGTGCGTCGCGTACCTCTGTCATGCGCTTCTGGCTGTACTTGCTGTGCTTGATCTTGATTTGCTGACCCTGCTCATGCAGTCCCGCGGCGAGCGTGTTGTCGCACACGACCACGGTCACCGTGCGCTTGTACGTCGTCGCAAGCGATCCGTCTAGCGACGTGCATGCCAGCAGGTTCGGCCGGAACTCGACGCCCTCGGGCGTGGTGATGTTCTCCGGCACTTCGACGGAAACCCACGCCTGAGCACCGCCCTTGAGCAGCCCGGCGGAACCGATTTGCAAGTCGTCGTCAAGGATCGTGGCGACGTTGGACACCAGCCAGTCGCGGTATTGGTGAATTTCGTAGCCGTCGGCGAAGTAGCCGAAAATCGCGCCGGTGTCGAGGCGGCCGACGGGGAAGCGCCTGTCATCGGAAGCCAGCGTCATGCCGTCGCCGTCGTCGAAGGTCACGGCCGCGGCCCCGTCGCGGCCAGTCCAATAGAACAGACCCGCCGAGGCGTGTTCGGTGCACGGCCGATCGAACGTGACCATCGCAGTACCCTTGACCGCGTCCCAGTAGAACAGCCGCCGGTTCACGTCCTCGACAGGGATCGCACCCGCGTAGTGGTTGGGCTCCGCGCCCTGTTCAGATGCACGGTAGTGCCACGCCTTGCCGCGCTTGTCGGTGAACCCGACCAGGGTGTTGTTGTTAAGCCAGGTAAGAGTTTCCTTGGACATGTTGTTCTCCCTTGCTCGCCCTAGTTGGCGTGGCCGCGTCCTTCCGGACGGCCGTGACCAGACCGACTCGGTGCAAGGGGCACCGCGTCACACCCTGATGTCGAACGCGTTCAGGTGTTCCACGTAGTACGGACCCGCGTAGCGCGTCCACCGACGCGATACGACGGCGACGATCGCTGCCCAGAGTCGCGGGCTGAACTCCGGAGGCTCGCCTTCCACGTGTGCGCTGCGTTCGGTCAGCACGCCTTCCGGGTCTTCGTACGGGTCCAGTTCGTACAGCGAGGTCCGCCGCCGATACGGTCCCGACTCGGAAGGTTCGCCGAAGCCCTCGCGCTCCAGCCAATCGGCGCATTCCCGCGCGTTGTCGAACGTGTGCACCTCCGTGTATTCGTCGATGCGTTCGCGTTCGTCCTCGCCCTCCCGCCACGGCGCGTACCACGCGCTGTGGACTTCAATAGTGATCTTCATCGAACGTTCCTTCCCTCTTTTGGCGCACAGAGGCCGGGCAGCGTCTCGGTGTGGCACCACACGGCGAACGCATCCTGGATTGCCATGCGTGAGCCAGTGTTTCGCCGGTTGTATTCCAGCCACGCGAACGCGAACCCGTCGGGGACCGGCATAGGCAGCTGGCCGCCGGTGCGGCGGCATCCGTCCTCGAATCCCCACAGGTACGCGTTGCCGTTCGCGAACGTGATCGTTTCTTCCCAGTCGCGTGGCAATCCGAACGTGAACACGTTGACTTTGATCGATTCCATAGTCTCCTACTTCCTCTGATCTGCTTTCTGCGAACTAGCGGCACTTTCTCTGTGCGGCGAAGCTGTGCCAGCAGGTGATCCCGCACTTCGCACAGCTCCTGCAGATGCGCTTGCGGTCGCACAAGCCCCGCTCGTGCGGCGCGTAGTCGAGATGCGCCCAGCGGCAGCTAGGCCGAGCAATCAGCCACTGCGCGAACGCTTGCGGCACGCGTCGGAAGAGCCCCAGGAACCGTTGATGTCCCTTTGCTTTGCGGGCGTCGAACATGTAAACGAGAGGCATGCCCGTTTCCTTTCCCTAGCGGACAGGGAGGCGCACGCGCTTCAGCTGCGCGTTGGCGGCGGCGGACGCTATGCCGCGTTTCCGCCGGGCGTGCGTTCGTGCGTGCGCAACCCTGTCAGTTAGGTGGTTCCCTCTCACAGAACCGGTACCGTGCGCCCCCGTTGCGTTCCCTGCTAGCCCTCCCTTGCCCGGGGAGCGGTCGCTAACGTCCCGCTGGTGAGTGGCACGGCACTGTGTCCGGCAGACTCGCCAGGGTTGTCCGCGCGTCCACTGAGGACATAGGGCGCGCGGATATCGTCGCGGGTGCGTGGCTATGAAGTGCGCCGGTATCCACCCGTACGCACGGGTGCGGATGACTCACACAGTCCCCCCTCACGGGGTGAGCGCTCTGCGCGCTCGGTGGCTGGATTGAGAACGTACCGACTCGCTGACTCTGGCGACGGGCGCGTAAGCGCGGCATTCGGTCCCGTGGATGGGACCGCGCTAGCGGTCTCCGCCTTCCCCGCCTAGCCATGTCGGCACGTGAGGCATCCGCTCTGTAATTGACTTCCGACCAGCACAGGGGATTCCCTTGCGTCGTCCCGTTATCCGGGGGCCGCTGGTTGGAAAACTCGGCCGGGTCCAACTTTCCGTCCCTGCCTTGTTACATCAACCATACGACGTTACAACAACAATACAATAGGCCAACAGGGTGACGCGGCCCGAATGAATTCCCCCTGCAGTCCGGACGCTGATGGGTCGCCATATGTCCATAATGGACCGTTGTGGGCCGGCGATAGGACACCCTTGCAGGTGCGGGGTTCTGGCCGCGGAGAACGCGAGAACGTACGCCCGCACAGGGGAAACGTGGGATGACGACGGGGGGCGGCAGCCTACCGTCGCCATCCCACGACGGCGACGCCGTTCGGAAAACAGGAAGGTGCCCACCGCTCAAAATGACTGTTCAGATGCCAGCCGGCTGTCGAGTCGGGGGTCGCAGCGGCAGGCTCCGCAAGCTGCTGACCTCGCGCTTAATGCTGCGGAGGGGTTTCCAGTCTAGAAGGCAACCGGAACGGACCGCAGGCGAGAACACCGTTGGGAAACATGGAGAGTTACTCGTAAACGCGGCACATTGCCTGCGGTTAGCGGCCTTTCCGGCGCTGAACACGTGCTTGGTAACGGCTTCGCGGCTCAGCGAGGGCACCGAGGATTATCCACGTCAGCGCGGCAGTTAGCTCGCTCGTTGGCCAGTCTGCCGTCCGCCGCCGCTTACCAACTCGTTCGCGAGTTTGATTGTAGTGCCAGCTGCCTCTTGGTCAATCTCGGAAAGGGACGTCTTGAGCAGTTGCAGTGTCCGGAGAATACCGTCGTGCTGGCCGAGTCGCGCTTGCAGGCGCATGAGGTCGCGATAGATCGCTTCGTTGTACGGGTCAAGCCGGCGTGCTCGTTCCAGCAACGCGAGCGCTTCTTCGGCGTCCTCGCGTCTGGTCGTACGGATGAGCGAACTGAACGCGTCAAGGACCTCACGGCGCAGCGCCTCACGTGGGCCGACAATCCATTCGGCGGGATTATCCTCGGCAAGATCGCCGCGGTACAGGTCCGTGACCCGCCTCAAGGCTTCGTTCGCCTCTGTCTGCCGGGTACGTCGACGGCTGACCGTGAGCTGGTCGTGCAGCTGCCAAAGGTCCACGGTCACGGTCGTCGGGTCGAGTCCGTAGTAGTGGCCGCGCCGGACAGTAATGTCGTTGACGTCGCCGTCCGTCGCGTCGCGCAGGGTGCGCCGCAGCTGCGACAAGGAAGTATGGAAACTGTTGTAAGGGCGAGCAGTTGGAGCGTCCGGCCAAAGCGCAGCGTTCACGGTGTCGCGCCGGCACCCACCAGGGTATAGCGCCAGGCAGACGAGAAGTTCCTGTTGCCGTGGGGTAAAGACGTCGATGATGTCGCGATGTTCATGAGCGTGGCGAGTCAGATGGAGTTGTCCGAGCACGTTGAGGTGTAGGGGTTGCTGTCTGCATGACGTCGACGCTGAACTGGCTGTTGGAGTAATGCCGTGTTCGCCGTTCTCGTCAGCCGCAGAGATCGTCTCGTTGGTCGTCACGACGTCTGTGTCGTCAGACTCTTGTTCCTGCGGGACGTCGTGGGCCGTTTTCTCGGCAACCATGGCTGGTCGGTCGGGTCGCGGCGATGCGAATTCGTACTCGCGGACAGACTGTCTGGGGCGGGCAGCTTCATCCGATTCACGAGGTCCGTCGTGGAAGTCCGCGACAGTGGAGGATTCCGCGCCTTGCTCGTCTCGTTCGGGCTGTGCTGCTTGGAGCAACGCCAGCAGCTGGCGGGCGTCCGTAGCGGGCAGCGTGAAGAGCCGCACGCCGATTAGGTCGTGCGCGCCGGGACTGGACCTCTCCACAGTGCCGTCGTCGCTCACGTGAACGGTGATCCCGTCCTGTCGTGGTCCGAGGAACAGCGCCGCCAAGCGGAGCCGCGCGCCGTTGTCCAGGACGGCGCGAGCGCGGCGGTCAACATCCTCGTTCGCTGCAGCGACCAGAAGACACAGCCCGAAGCGGGTGTCCCGCTGCTGCGGGCCTTCCGTCACCAGCTGGCGCGAGCGCGTGAGCAGTTCGGCTTCCATGAGATCGAGTGCAGCCGGCAAGGAGTCGACGATACGCAGATGGTGCGGGAGACGATCAGTCATGTCGTGCTCGAACAAATATCGAGCCTCGGCGATTGGACTCACGATTTGAAGCGGGACGTCCTCACTGGCCGCCTGCGCGAGCAGCGACACTGTCAATGCCCGCGCTGCGGCCATGGCACCGGGACCGGTGAGCCCGAGTCCTCCAGTCCGAGCGAGGTCGAGCGCGATCTCCTGTCGGTTGCGAACGGCGACCACAGTACTTCCGTCGTCGCGACCCGCGTCCTGTGCTGCGGCAAGTGTGCGGTTTCGAGTCTCGACGTCGGCCGGCTTCCCGCGATTTGACGCGACCGGCGCGCTGTCGAGACGAGAGCCCTCGTCCGGCACTCGTGTCGCCGAGTCGTAGGCGCTACGCAAAGCACGCACTACCGGTAGGTTTGTTGGATCAGGCTGCTCAGGTTTGCCTGGTCGGTATAGGCGCCGCCGGCGCAAGCGCGCGACTGTAGCTGCGAGGGTGATCAAAACCGCGAAGCCTAGCCCGACAAACCCTCCAGTCGGCAGCGATACCCCGTCCGGGGCTGCACGATGGTCGGGAGCACCCCGGTGGTCGTCCGGTCGCGGTGGCAGCGGGTCTGGCGGAGCGTTGAGCCGGGGCGCGGTCGTTGGTGGTGGGGTGCGCCGCGGCGGGACGGGTTGACCTGGCGGGCCTGGCCGGGCGTGGCGTTCGGGCAGGAGAAACGTCCAGCCAGGCACCACCTCGTCGGGATTGCGGAGAGTTCGCCCATCCGGTTGTCCGCGCCCGTTGTTGAGGACGGCGATGTCTGGCCAGGCGTCCGGGTCGCCGAGTTCGCGTTCCGCAATCGAGGAGAGTGTGTCGCCGGGCTGTACTTCGACGGTGGGGCTGTTGAGGACCGTCTCCTGAGGTTCCAGGAGGTGCGCGGCATCGGCCGGCAGCCACAGAGTCCATTCGGGCTCGAGTTCGTCGGGGTTCCTCTCCAGCAACATGGGGTTGAGCCGCACGATCTCGTGATACCGGAGGCCGTCGCTCAGGTACCGCTCGGCCAAGCCCCACAGGGTGTCGCCGCGGACGACCGTGTAGGAAACCCTGTCGACCGACTGCCCGGATTCCGAAGTCGCCGCCACTGCAGCGGCTGCGCTGGATCCCGGGGTGCCGTTGGTCTGGCGGGGCACGGCATCGGGTTGGGGATGCGGTCTGGGCGGCGCGGTCGCGGTCGCGGGTGATGCCGGTGCGGCCGTGGCAGTTCCTGCGGAGGTGGCCAAGATGACGGCGGCGACGAGCCCGGAGATCCACCGGTAAGGCGGAATGCGATGCACATGATCATGGGCACTGCGGATGCCCTGCCGAAACTGGCGGATCGTTTCGGCCACGACGGACGTGACCAGCACCAGCCAGCCTGCCCAAGCGACGGCCACGATCAGCCAGGTCATGAGATCACCGGTCAGCCAGGCCCAGCGCACAGCGCTCCATACTCGTTTCGGTATCTGGATGAGCGGAACTGGTCCTGGCCACCCTTTGGGCACCAATCGAGCTGGGCTGGCCCCGAGTAAGACCAGGCAGCACGGTGTGCCGGCGAGGACAGCCAGCAGCGTGATCGCGGCAATCATGCCTCGAATCCGCTGCGTGGACAGGCTCATGGCAGGCCGCCGTCGCGCGTACCGACGCCGAGTACAGCGAGGGCAGTACCGGTGGCAGTTGCAGTGCGGCCAAGCAGGCCGACCGTGGTGGGTTCCGTGACGGTCACGGTCACGCGCACCGCTCGCGGACCGACGACTGAGACGGTGCCGGAGCGTCCGCTGCGGGCGAGGTAGGCGGTTGCGGTGTTGGCCGCGGTCGTGGTGTCGACGGCTACGAGGGGGCCGCGAGTGTTCACTGCTGTGTTCGCGGCACGGGCAGCTTCCGCAGCAATCGCATCCGCGCGTGCGATCACGCGCAACCGGGCAGAACCGTCGACCACCAACGCCAGAACGAGCAGCAACGCGGGCACCAGGACAGCCACCAGCACGCTTGCGGAACCGGTGTCGTGGGGCGACGATGTCTGGCTGATCATTGGACGCCTCGGTAAGGATCGACGGGACTCGTGAAGGTGCTGGTGATCGTGCGGTCGCCGACGGGTGCGGGAAGGGCGAGGTCACTGAGCCGTACGCGACAAGTGACCTGTGCTCGCACGAGCCCGGCGCGACCTAACGCGAGCTCGCTCGCATCCACCGACACGCTGACGTCGCCGCAGACGAGGCCTGATTGGGTCAGACGCGCGCGAGCAGCATCACCACCTGCGCGCGTTGCAGCCACGGTTCCTCGGGAGAGGGACGCCGCCCTGGCAGCGGCGGTAGCAGCATCGTCAACGATCTGTTGGGCTGAACTGACCCGAGCACCGACGACGATCAGTAGTCCGACTGCGATGACTGCAATCATCAGTGCGGCGGTTTCGATGCTTACCGACCCCTCGTCGCGCAGGCGCTCACCGGCCAGGAAGGTGCGGGATCCGCGGTTCACGAGCCGTTCCCCTCGATCGGGACGGTGAAGCGTTCCTTCACCACCTTGGCGCTGGCGGTGACCCGCATGCTCAGATTCGGGATCGGTACGAGCCTAATTGCGGTGCCCGATACGTCCACCTGGACCGTGCCAGCAGTCATGGACGCATGAACTTCCGCTTCGGTGAGCACGCCTCGTCCCGCTCGATCAGCGAACGAGCGCGCCGCGGCGGCAGCGGTCGTCACTGTCGCGCCGACTGGGCGACCAGCGTCGGCCCCTGTTTGGGCGGCCTGGGCGGCCACCGAGTGCGCGTGCCACCAGAGACCGCCTTGGACCGAAGTGAGGATCAGCAGCAACACAAAGGGAAACAGCACGGCCAGACCGACCGACTCTGCGCCGCCATCACGGATTTTCGCTGTGCAGCACGCATGTTCGGGTCGGCATGGATCGTTCGAACTCATGAGTGAGCCTCCGCACCGTTCTGCACAGGAGTTCCTGGCTCCGACACCGCTGACTCCGCAGATTCGGGAGGCGCACCATTCGCGCTGGCGTTCGTCATCGGATTCGGCTGGCCGAGGCTTCTCGACCGAGATGAACCGGCGGTTGGTTTCTTTCGCCTGGTACGGTGGGGTTTCTCGTCTCCCCTCCACCTGCCGAGGTCTTCGGCGGGCACGTCGGTAAACCTGGCCAGTTCATCGAGACTGATGATGCTGCGGGACTCAGCCAGTACGTCGCCCAGTTCCTGTTCCACGCTGGCCAGTTGTTCAGCAACCTCTGATCGGCGTTGGGCTAGTTCCCCGACTTGCGTCGCGACCTTCGTACGCTGGTCAGTGCGGGGGACGTCGTTTTTCTTGACTCGCTGGGTTATTTCTTCTTCCGTGGCAGTCATTGTTCGCACCTCGTCACCGCCGCCGGGTTCGCTCCCGTCGCTTGAGGTTGTTCCCAAGGGAAGCGCCCCGCCCGATTGAGATCACGGACAGCGGTAGCATGACAGAAAGTCTTCTGCAGAAGCGATTCTGCCGCCGCTTCTGTGTCAGATGCGGGTATCCCGTACAGCGAAACCACTTCGCGCTCTGCACTCTCCGCGGCCTTGATTCCGTGGAGCTTCCGGCTCCACTCCTTGGCAAGGACAACACAACCTTCTAGGTGCCGAACGGAACTATCCAGCCGTCGGTAGACACCGACGATAGTGCCCCCGAACGAGTCGGCAGTCTCCGACTGTTCCGGATGCCCTAGGAGCTGCCCGGCAATCGTGCTAGCCGTACGAGTCTTGTCCAGGCAGCACAGGATGTCCCACGCCCGCCGTCGCACAGCGTCAGGAAGCTCCGGATCCAGTCCAGGGTGCTCTGGATTCAGCGCGAAATACTCGGCAACGTCGATCGCACGGGCCGCGATTCCCTGTGCCATCGACCCCATAACCTCGAAGTCGCGAGTTCGGTAGCAGAACTCACCTGGACGTTTCTCAACAAGACAATCCCGGCCCGCATGGTCGCACACGCCGGTGACGAAACACGCGACGTTCCGCCGACCACTCATGACACCGCACCACGCGACGAGGGCACCGAAAGCGGTGAACCACAACGCCTCCCCTCCTGCCGCGACGCCGATGACAACCAGGCACACCCCGCCGGCCACCGTGCCGAGAGCCGTCCTCGACACAAAGGCGCGGACCATGCCTGGCCATTGTCGGGACCTGAGCGAGTTCGGGTCCCACATAATGCCGCCGGACTCGACCGCACGCTGCACGGTCGGGTCGTCGAAATCTTCCGGGTAAGTCACGGTGCTCCCCTCTCCGTCGACTGACTGGATTACTTGATCTGAGCCTGGTACTTCTCCACTGCAGCGCGAATGGCGATGGCAAGTCCGATGGCCACGGCCAGGCCGATGGCAACAAGAACCGCCTTCTCCACGGATTCCGAACCTCGGTCTCCGGACGCGCGAGTCCGTGCCCAGCGGGCTTGCAGGACAACGGTCAGGGCGAGTGACGCCTTGGCTGATATCAACGCCAGCTGAGCTTGCCCTCGCTGTGCCACAGCATGGAAACTGTTGCAGGACATCGCTTCTGCTCCTTCGGTTGGTGCTGAACTGTTTGATGCGTTGATCTTTCGGAGTTTCAAAGGCTAGGTTCCGCCGAGGAGCAGACGGTTTACAGCCGGATATAGCACCAGGAGCAGGAAGGCAATCAGCAGCAGCGCGACGGGGAGCGCGAGGCGTTGGGAACGCGAGTTCGCATCCGCCTTGTCCGCAGCCAGGGCGGCCGCGCGGAGCGCCGCTGACTTCGCGAGCAGCGTCCGATAGATGGCAGCGCCGTCCGCGGCGGTGGCGACGATGTCGGCGAGATCTTCGAGTTCCGCTACAGCCATTCGCCTTCCGAGCATGGCCAACGATTCCCACGGCGTCGAGCCGGCGTGCGCCGCGTGGCCGAGTGCTCGACGTATCCGGGCGAATGCCCACGAGTCGCCGACGGCTGCGGCTTCGTCCAGAGCCTGGCTGGGGGCGCGTCCCGTGGCACGTTCCTGTGCGACGAGGTCGAGGTATGCGGCTGTGGCACGACGGAACTCCTCACGTGCCCGGCGAGCGTCTTCGCGCACGGCGAGAGCTGGTACGACCGATCCAGCTGTTGCCATGACCAAGAGCGCCAGCACTGCCACTTCGGCAGGCAGTCCCATACCCGCCAACCAGGAAAGCGCGCAGACAGTTGCGCCAAGGGCCGCAGCGCCACCCGCCCAAGCCAGCCGCCGTACGAGAAAGCGCTCGGCGGTCAGGTCGAGCACGTCAAGATCACGAGCCGGGATACCCCACCAAAGACTCGATGATCGCGCCGAGTAGCCCGCGAGCCGCCGTATCCTGCGCGCGGAGCGACTGGACGCCCCTGTTCCGTCGCGACGCTGGCGCATGCGGTCGTCCAGGTCCGCAATTGCGGCGGCGACGTCGACTGGTGCCGGACGCAGCAACGCGAGGACGACGAGCGTGACCGCGAGCCCGGCGACAATGCCGAGTACGGCGGCAGCGGCTCCCGCGCTCATCATGCCGCCTGCCCTCGGGCTGCAGCGACAGCCGTTCGCCGGGGTGCGGCCGGTGTACGGGAATCCGCTCCGAGCAGACGCGAAGGGCGATGAGTCCGGGTCAGCATGTGCATCCACCAGCCGGCCGCGCCGAACAAGACGCCGATGCCTGCCATCATTAACTGGCCGAGCACGTCGTCGAACGGTGCGAGGAAGTCGCTGGCGAAGACGAACAACCCGGCCAGCAGGACCACAGCGATGCCGAGGATCGCACGCACGTCGGTGCGAGGCTTTGCGCGATCGGCTTCGACATCACGCCGAGCCACCGCTTCTCGTTCCAGGGCGGTCGCGGTGACATCGAGGATGTCGACGAGCCCGCGTCCTCCCGCACGAACCCGCAGGATCAACGTCAGGACCACTTCGTCCGCGGCTTCGTCGCCCACGTGGTCAGCGAACCCGCGGAGCGCGGCTTCCAGGCTGCGGGTGCGGAGCCTGGCTACCAGGGTCTCGATTTCGACAGCCAACGGGACTGGCGCGGTGCGGGCCGAGCTGATGATCGCCTGCTCGAGACCACCCGCGCCGGATGCGAGCAGGTCGGCCAGCCGCCGTACCCAGGCAGCCAAAGCGTCCAACCGCGCGATCAGCCGCTGCTCATCGTGCCCGCCAACCAGGACGGGCACCGCGGCGACCGCTGCCACTGACAGCATCGCAGCGACCGGCCATCCGGTGATCCACCACACGATCACGCCGGCAGCCACGGCCACGAGCGCCTTCCGCAGCGGGATCACGGCATTGAGTCGTTTCCAAAGCGCCACCGGAAAGGCAGGAGAACGTTCGACCCGAGTAGGCCGCAATAGCGGTAGAAACGCGGTACCGGCGCAGCCGATCGCAAGGAAGACGGCGACACCGAACACGAATGCCCACATGCCCGTCATCGCGCACCGTCCCGGAGAACACCGGGCGCGATCCGCATGTCGGCTGCGTCAAGCTGACGGCGGTCGAACCCGTGGCGTTCCAGCCGCTCCAGCAAGGCTCGGCTCGGGGTGTATGCCGGAACCGCCCGCCAGGTAACGGGATCCGGCTCGAACAGCCGAGTGGTGTCCGGTCGGCCCGCGTCGCCGATAGGGCCGACTTCGACCACTTCGGACACATACCGAGTTCGCCGCAGGCCCGGAGGCTGGCGGCGGTCGGTGCGCGCGACGTGCACGACAAGATCGATAGCTGAGGCGGTCCACTGGTGCGCGGCGTCGATCGCCAATGGCGGATTCGCCAACTGGCCCAACGCGCAGATCCTGTCGAACACGGCAAGCGCACTGGTTGCGTGAATGGTGCACATTCCGCCCGCCGCACCATTGCCGAGCGCGCGCAGCATCGCGGTCACCTCGCCGGCGCGAACCTCCCCGACGATCACGCGACTCGGCGAGTGCCGGAGAGTCTGCTTGAGCAGATCGTCCAGGGAGACTTCCCCTATCCCTTCCGCATTCGCCGGCCGCGCCTCCAGCGGGGTGACCAAAAGCCGAGGCCCCAGGTGCAAACCGAGTTCGTACTCTTCCTCCACAGTGACGACGTGCTCGGCGTCCGGGATCTCGGCGCACAGCGCCCGGAGCAACGTGGTCTTGCCCGCGGCCGGACCGCCGGAGATGATCATGTTGCAGCCCGCCCGCACTGCGGCCCGCAGAAACAGCCCTAGCGGCGGGTCGAGAGTGCCGTTGGCGACCAGCTCGTCCAGGCTGACATCGACCAGGCGGTGCCGACGGATCGCGACCCGCGGCCGGTCGGACACCTCAATCACCGCCGCTACCCGAGCACCCAGCGGCCCGCCGGCTCCGATGCGGAGATTCCCCAGTGGTTGTCCGGCGTTGAACTCCCGGGACGTCTGGCCTTGCCGCGCGAACATCGCGGCAAGCATCTCGACCAGTTCGGCATCGGTGTCCGCGACGGGGTGCGGCCACCGCTCCATGGTGCCGTCGGCCAACTCCAGGATGACGCGGTCGCATCCGTGCACATGAATGTTCTCAACATCCTCGCGACGCAACAACTCTTCCAACGCGCCCAGCCCGGACAACGCGGCTACCACCGCTCGGGTCAACCGGCGCTCTTCCTCCATCGGCAAAGGAGGATTCCCTGCGTGAGCACGGCCCCGCACCCACTCACCGACAGCATCAGCAACGAAAGCGCGCATTCGCGCCTGTCGTTCTTCTTGCGACAACGGGGTTTCCAGCTGAGACTCGCCCGCGGCGGCGCGCTCCAGCCTCGTAGCAACGGATTCGCGTATTTCGCGCACGTCCTGCGGCGAGAAGCGCTCGACAGCGTGCTGCGGGTGCCCAGCCGCCTGCGGTGCGGCAGCGAAAGCAGGATCGACCGTGTGCAGAGGAATCGCCGCTCCGGTGGGGAGCGTGTAGTCGACAATTCTTCCGGCAGCGGGGTACCCGTTACTCGACAACGTCATCGTGTGCCCCCAGCAAGCGACCGTGTGACACGGTGTGCGGCTGCAGTACGCACCTCGGCTGGCGTGTAACGGTGATAGGTGCGGTGAAGACGAAGTCCGGCGTCATGCGTAGCGCGCAGCAATGCGGAACGGGGTGGCAGGGCTCCCGCGTCGCGACTCTCGGACAGCACAGCCGCAGTCTTCGCATCATCGGGAACCTCAACGGCGACGTCCCGGCCGAGTGCAGTCCGGACCGCCCTGGTCCCGGCCGGAGTAGTGACGCACACCGCCAGCGCCAGCCTTTCCGGTGCAACTCGCCGGGCAAGTTCGGTCAGCACCGGCCGAGCCGCGAGCAAGTGGCGCTGTGTCGGACGCACCGCGAGCAATACCGCATCCGCTGCTCGCAACAGCGGCCACGGAGTCACGACGCCAAACCGGCCCGCATCAACGAGCGCGTCGACCGGGTGCCCCGCCTGAGTCTTGAAAGCCGCCAGAGCCGTCGTCAGCCGCATCCATCCCTCAAGTCCGAGAGCAGCATGCTGTCCCGGTGCGCTCAATCCGGCCAGCAGCCCGACATGGCGAGCCGGCGGTACTTCCTGAACGTGATCGATGAGCGAAGCGGGATCGCCAGCAATTGCGTGCCGCGTCGCGGTGGCGTGCGACAGTACGCCCACGTCGGCGCGGATGCGGCCCGCGAGCATCCATTGCCCGAGCCAGCCCGGAGCAAGGTCGCCGCCATCCGGGTCGCAGTCGGCCAGCAACACCGGAGCCGGCCAGGTAGCCGCGAGCGCGGCCAAGGTCGTTGTAGCGCCCGGTGCGCCTTTTCCGGAGATGATCGTGATCAGTGCCATCGTTCTCGCTCTTTCCTCTGACAACTTCGCGTCTACGCACCTGGCCCGAGTTGGACTACGACGACCTGCCCGGCCGCAGCGCTGGTTGCCGCTGCGGCGGCCTCGCCGCCCACAACGACATCGACCGTGACCGCGCCTGCCGAATCCGGCGGTCCGATGCCCAGCACGCGTGCGCGGAAGGGCGCGGCAGGACTAGCCGGTGTCTGTTGCGCGTCGTTTCCGGCGTTGCCCGCGACGGGTACTACCTGCACCAGGTCTCCCGCTGTCAGGCCACGAGAAGGAAGATGGCCCGGTTTCACCGGCAGCCCGACCAGCCGTTCGCCAGGTCCGGGGACCGGCTGATCGGTGAACTGCCCTGGCGTGAGCACTGTGCCCGAAGACAACGTCGAACGCGCGAACTGACCGATGACCCGGTCCCGGTCGCTGACGGGAATGGAAGCCAGCGACTGGGCTGGTACCGCTTTGGCCACGCCGAGATCGGCGTCATTGATCGGATGGCCCCAGCCCACGTCGTGGATCAGGACCAACACGTCCACTCGTTCGTCCTGGGTCGTGATCAGGACGTAGTTGCCGTACCCGGCCAGCGCGGCCAGTAACGCTGCGATGCCCAGCAACCACCAGCGCCGCCGCCGCGGAATCCTCGGGACCTCGCCCATGTCGCGCTGGCTCCCGGCAGCATCTCGGTCGATGTGCGCCGGTCGTGAAGAAGACACAGCAGTACCCACGGGGCAACTCCCTCCCCATTCAATAACGAGTCAATTCACTTTGCCTGCTAGAGAAATCTCGTAGCGCGATGGCGATTGCGCGAATCGATTCCTAGCCTCGCGCGCGCAGCGCTTGGATCTCGGCTACCGCGTACGTCGCCGTCGCGCGCGACAACATCTGCGGGAACTCGCCTCCGACACCGGCGGTACCGTCCGAGCCGGTCCAGCTAACCGCCCATGTGATCGACCATTCCGCCCGTACCTGGTCGCCCGAGAGCCCGTAGGACGACCTCGTGTAGACGAAGCTGCAGTCCGGACTGGCTGAGTGAAGCCCAAAGGAGCCGTTGAATGGGGTCCCCGGCCCGTCGCACGAAGTCGAGCCGCCTGTGCCGGAATCGAACGTCAGGCGTGTCGGGACTGCGGTCACCTGCGCCCATACCGGCCCGACCTGAACTCTCTTCACGGCTGATGTCCACGCACCGCGATCTGTCCAGATCCACGTGTTCTCGCCGACGATCGTCGCTGCACGTCCATCCGGTAACTGCACGTCAGGGGAATGACGAGGGAGCGGCAACGGCAGCCGCAGCTGTTCGAACGCCTGCGCGGCCAACCCTGCCGGTGACGGCAAAGCAGGTGCGGCGGGCGCGGGCGCAGCAGGCGCTGAGTTGGCAGGCAGTGGTGGCATGCACCGCATACCGAAGGCGCTCCCGGCTGGTCCATGCAATCCACCGCCTGCGCCGAACCCTCCGATGAAGCAGCCTGGTGGCAGCGCGCTTGATGGGTCCGACCGGCCTTTCGTGCCCGATTGGCGGTCCGGTCCGTTGGCCGGTGGTCCCGGACCGTGGCTGGCCGGGGCCTCGCCCTGAGACTCCAGAACCCGCATGTCGACGCCCGGCTGGGAGTAACGGCCAAGCGGATCGGAAGGAGTGACGATCACCTGGCCGTCATCGTCAGAACTCGCAGCGACGATACCTGAATTCACGACGGAGAACCCGCTGGCGACTACGGCGCACGCGGTCACAGTGGCGAGGCGGATGTGGTGTCGCATCAGCACGCACCGCCAGGAAATTCGGTTTTCGAAACCTTCCACGTTCCGTTGGCCGTGTCGCGAACAAGCATCGCGTGCACCAGCATCCTCGCTACGCCAACCGTCTTCTTCGCTCCCGTACGCGCATCTGCTTGTCCCGCATGCGAAGCGTCCTGACAGTCGACCACCTTCGCCGTGGAACCTGACATCTCGACTGACAAGATCCGCACAGTGACCTGACCGTAAGTCGTGATGCCCGCGGCTTTCTGCCGTTCCATTGCGGCCAACGTCGCCGACAGCTGCGGATCGACCGCGATTGCCGCCAGCGCTCCCCGCCAGGAATCCTCAGGCCCGTTGCCAGCGTCCAACGATCGCGGCCAGAACTGCGTGTATGCGGCCGCGACCGCTTCCTTGCCGTCCGACGGCGACGAACTCGGCGCAGTCGGCCCCGGCGATGGCGCTGACAGATTCGGAGAAGAAGGACGTGGCTGCGAACCATCTCCGCTGCAGCCCGCCAGGCCGACGGTTACCGCAGCGGCACCCGTAAGCGCAACAACACGACGCAGTCGTCCTGCTCGGGTCAACATCCCGGCTTCCTCCCCACTCTGTGTCCAGCCTGACCTCGAGAATGCCGCTGTCTCCACCGGATTCACGCGAGCAGCACGCTCGCGAACGCGCCAGCTAGGAGCGACGGACCCGCTGGGAAGCGTGTTCGCGCGCATCCTGAACACGCTGCAACTACGAGCCCTACCACCGCGGTGAGTCCGCTGGCTATCAGCAACCCCCGGAAGAGTCCTGCCCACCCGAACCACCCCAGGTACAAGGCGAGGACTCCATACAGTGCCGTGTCTCCGCCACCCGTGTGATCTGGCAGCGCCATCTGCACTGCAACGGCTGCGGCGAACACGGCAGCAGCCGCGCCACACGCAAAAGCGAGTCTTCCCCACCGTCCGTCGGCGACCGCGGCAGCGAGAAACGTTGCTGCTCCGCCTGCTCCGAACGCCGCGACGAGCGCGAAGGGAAGCCTGCGAAAGTACAGGTCCGCGAGTGCCAAGCTGATCCCGAGCGAGCACACCCAGCACCAGGTCGCCAGCATCGAGGTCGCGCCGAACCGCAGCCAGCCGACCAAGTACAACCCGCCGACTGCGACCGAGGTCGCCAGCCACACCGCGGTGCGGGTCCTCGCTGACCGCAGCGGCAGATCGCCGGCTGCTCGTTCGGCGACCAGGACCGACAACGACCCGAGCAACAGCCCTGTACCGCACGTGACCCACGGAAGATACGCCGCCATGCGGGCCTCCTAACGAGGAGCAACACGTCATCTTGCTGCCTCCTGAACCGCTCGGTGGCCGTCTCGGCCATTACAACCGTGCCTGCGTCTCCAACCATGACCCCGAGCTGTCGAGCGTGACCAGCGTCGGCCGAGGACAAATCAGTGCTCGTTCTGTCCCGATCTTGTGCTGGTTCTGTGTCGGTCAGCTTGAGCCTGGCGCTTCCGTGACGGCCGCAGCGCACAACGGAACAACCAGGGCGTGCGTGCCCGCAACCGCAGCAGCACGGGAGCATCCTTGCGAATCGGAACGAACGGCCGGACGCCGCTGATCACCGTTCCCGAACCAGCCGACGGCGTCCCGCTCCGCCGGCTTGCGATCTCGAATATCCGGGTCGACATCGTGTCGCCTCCTGCGCGCTGTTTCCGGCGGACTGGCCCTCGCTGGCGGCTCTCGTCGGCCGAAGGTTCGGGCGAGACGCCCGCCCGGTGGCTTCCGGGCGGGGCGCCTCGCTGCTTCCGTTCCCAGGGCCGTTCTCCCCGGGCACCAACCCGGTCTAGCGCGCTGACCTCGGGTGAGCGCAACGTAACGGCCTGCTGAGTTTGGACTCACCGCGCGCATGTTCACCCGTTCAGTCCACACCGCGACCGATCCAGAGGAAGTGGTGGCGAGCGGTCAATTGATCATGTATTCACCAGAGGGTGGACAAGGACGAAGGCTCGTCATACCGCCAGGCCCTTCACGACCTGTCATCGCTGTTGACCGGCCAGTGGACGATCGCTGTCATCGCTACGTTGGCGGTCGGCGAACTGCCCTTCGGGGAAGTGAAGAACGACGTGAACAGGGCACTCAACGGTCAGCGGAACCCGGTCAGCCCGCGCGTCCTGACCGACACCCTGAAGCGGCTGGAGAAGAACCAGTTGGTCGAGCGCCGGGAGGAGGACGTCGCGAAGGTCGGCGCTTCGAGGGTCTACTACAAGCTCAGCCCGGACGGCAGAGAGTTGCTCAGCATGTTGCGACCGTTGGCCAGCTGGGCTGCCAACCGTCGGACGTCCGAATCCAGTTGAACTACAACGCTTCCTTGACCCGATTCCGGCCGGAGTCCTTGGCCGCGAAGAGTGCGTTGTCCGCGGCGATCATGACGTCGTTGAGGTCGTGCCCGACCGCGGGGAAG
Organism: Amycolatopsis circi; assembly: GCF_003385235.1. Classification (GTDB taxonomy): domain Bacteria; phylum Actinomycetota; class Actinomycetes; order Mycobacteriales; family Pseudonocardiaceae; genus Amycolatopsis; species Amycolatopsis circi. The sequence goes on from NZ_PQIA01000048.1 coordinate 53,630, forward strand.
ACTGCTGCACCGATCGACGCGGTGATCTCTACCGGGCTCTTGTCCGCCCCATCGACCTCGAGCTCAGCAATACGTTCTCGGATCCGTTGGGCCACAACAACAATGTTTTCCGCATCGCCGCCCGGCAGCATCACGACGAACTCGTCACCGCCGAGGCATCCGCACAAGTCGTCACTGCGTACGACAGAACTCAGCGCGTTGCCCGCCGCACGAAGAACAGCGTCGGCGACCAGCGGGCCGTGAATAGCTTTCAGCTTTCCGAAATGGTCGATGTTGATGAGTGCGATGCCGAGGCTGGATCCAAGCTGCCGGACACGCGCGAACTCGCTCTCTGCCAGCGCGCGCCAACTGGCCATGTTCAACAACCCGGTCTTCGGGTCCCTGATCGCGGCCTGCTCAAACTGCCTGACGAGTGCGCTGCAGTGCAGCGCGTAGAGCGGAACGAAGACGAGGACCAGCAGCCAGGGAAGCTGCGCGATGAGCAACGCAGCCAACGTGCCCATGCACAGCGTCGCCAGTTCCAGGAGGTTCTCGTTCAGGCGGCCGATCAGACGCTTCAGCGACCGCGTCGACGTCGAGAGCGCGATGACAGCCCCGACAACCGCCGAGTTCACCACGAAGTAGGCGAGGACGACCACGACGGCAATGAGAGCGGTCCATGCGCTCCGGTCATGCCCGAGGGGGAGCACGTTCATCGAGCGGGCGCACCAGGCTGCCACTTGGCAGGACAAGATCACATTGCACGCGCTGAACACCGTCCGATGCGCGTAGACACCGACAATGCCCCGCCAGCTTCGCAACCACAGGTGCAGGTAAAGCGCAGCCACCACAACGAGGGCTAAGACACCAGGGAGCGTCAACGCGGCGGCCAGCGTCCAGACCGACGAAAAGTTGACGTGCGGTTTGTCCGCGAATCGACGGCGGCGCCGCTCGACCTGACGAGCCATCTCGGCCGCTGTGACCCCGAGACCGATCACCACCACGCAGGTGAGGAGGTCGTGTGCGGTCAGCCGCGTCGGCACTGCCTCGACCGCGACGACTCCGACCGTGAACAGCTCGACGATCAGCACAAACACACGGACACGTGCAGGCAGGGACCAGATTGCCCAACTTCTCACCCGGGTTGCCCGACTGGGCTGCCCGGAGCCGGTAACACGCTGCATACTGATCTCGCTTCCGTTCCCACGGGGAAGGCCACGGTCTTCAATCCGTTCTTGGCTGCGGTCCTTCCCCACCGCCGGATGTCCCTGGAGGGGTCGCATGCGCAACAAGGATTGGTGAAGGTAGTCGGCTTATCGGCGCGGGCTCGTCCTCGGCAGTTTTCGCTTGCCGCGGGCGAGTTCGTTTCCACACGACCGCGGCCCCTACGGCCAGCACGGACGCGGCAGCGCCCGAGGCCGCCACGGTGACCACCGGACCGACCCGGTCAGCCGCGAGCCCCGCGGCCACGATCGCCACGCCCTGCGAGGTGTAGATGCAGGTGCTCAGCCTGCCCATCACCGTCCCCCGTCGCGAATCGGGAACGATCGCCACGACGACGGATTGCAGGCGAACCAAGTAGATCGTGGACAACGCACCTGACACCGCCCACAGCACCGCCGCCACTGGTAGCGAGGGCACCGCCGCCGAAGCGACCAACGGCAACCCGGCAGCTACCGCCGGCACGATCACTGCCGGAGGCGAGGCCACGGAACTGCTTCTGGCGGCCCACCACCCTCCGATGACACTGCCGACCGGGTCCGCCGCCATGAGCAAACCGACTGCGAGCGACGCCGCGCCGATCGCCCCGGCGAACGGTGCCGCAATGCCTTCCGGCACCACTAAAAGGCCGACCATCGATATCAAAATTACGGGAGCGACCAACCGCGAACCGACCCGATGCGATGCCGTTGCTTGCACGGCTTCAGCGGCATCTGGGTTACGGCTCGCCGCTGGCCGTGGCCGAACGCCGAGCAAAACCACCACAGCGCTCAACAGGAACGTCCCACCGTTGATCGCCAGCGCCGTGCTAGCACCGAACGCCGGAACCAGAACACCACCCAGGCCGAAGCCGGCCACCTGTGCGGTCTGCGTCGTGACCTGACGTAAACCGAGACCGGCCTGGTAAAGCTCGGCTGGCAGGACGTCAGGGAGCAGCGATAGCTGCGCCGCTTTGAACGGCGCGCTGGCCAGCGTCAACACACCGACCAAGCACCACAGCGCAGGCAGCGGCAAGCCCGGAATCACCATCGCGAGCGCGAGGCAACCGCGGACGACGTCGGTCACGACGATCACCGCGCGGCGCGGATACCGATCAGCAAGGCCCGACAAGAGAAATCCGCCAAGCACGGCAGGCGCGAAGGTCAGTGCGTAGGTCAGCGCCGTCAACGACGCCGAGTTCGTGCGTCCGTAGACCATCAACGCCAGGGCGACCCTCGCCAGCTGGTCGCCGATGACAGACAGCGTCTCGGCCGCCCACATCGCACGGAACTCACCGCAGCTCATTGCTGCGGCAAAATTGCCACGCACGCCCAAAGCCATCGGTTCGCCCCCTCCCCGGAGCAGCCTTCCAACCCGACCGGCTGTTTACTTCGCCAAGCGACCTTGGATATTTCAAGGTATGCCCGCAGCGTGCGCGGATGGATACAAACAGCGACAGTTCACCCATTTGAACTACCGCGGTCACACTAGGTAATGCAGGGATTCTGGTTCACATCCAGCAAATGGGACTACTCCAATTTCCGCACCGCTCCAGGCTTGCAACCGGAGCCCGTCATCAGGCTGAGGGCGATCGACGCGTGGTGGAACGGTGGCGTCAGGTGTCAGCCCGGTTACTACGAGCCGCTCCCGCCGTCGCAGTGCCGATACATCCCAGGGTCGATGTAGCCGCAAGGGTCGAGGACTCGCGCTGGTGTGGATGGCACCGCCGACGCTCCCGAAGCAGTACCTATCCAGAGAGCAAGCGCGGATACGCTTGCCACGGACATGTTCCGCAAGGCGATAGTTTTGGACATTACCCCTCCTTGACGAGAATGAAATAGTCCAAAAAGGAGCGGAGATGACGGATAGGTTTCGTCAGGCGATTAGAGCCGATTCAAGTCAAGGCACAATTCCGGGTGACTCCGCTTGCCGGCGAAGCAGGCGCCCCGCTCCGCCTTTCGCGGCCAGCATCACGGCTGCGAAGACATCTACGGGGTAACCGGAGATCGCCGCGTGAGGTCAACGTGATCTGGCGCTGAGTTTCGGCTCACCGCGGCGCCGTTCACCTGTCCGGGCTACCGACAAGCTTGACGAAGGCGTATGCACACCCGAAGTTCTCGCGGATTGCCCGGCGAGCGTACGGCCGAGATCGACGGCCCCCAGGTTGCACCCAGATCTCGCCCAGCGCCGGCGCGACACGGCAGATCAAGCCGATTCCGTTGCGCCAGGGCATTCGACGAATGGCTTGGCAATTGCCTGCCGCAGTATCACCGCGATGCCGAATGTTGGCGCTTTCCCGTGCCCGCTCGGACGCAGCCTGAGATTCCGCGTGCCCGAGATGTGATTCGCGGCAGACGCCCAGCTTGCCGTCCGCGCCAAGAATTATCCGTGAGTGCGAGGTCGGTAGTCGCCGAACTGCTGACGACGGGCCGGACCTCGCCTTCGAAGCAAGTGCGCTGGCACGTAGTGGCTGACGGGTCGCGACCACTGGTCGTCGGCCGTGACGAGCTGGTAAGTGACCCAGCCGAGCAATCCACCGTCCTCGCGGCGGGCCCATTCGAACAGCAGGCCGGGGATCTCGGCCTCGATTCGCAGGCCAGCGCGATTGCGCGGGGCGAGGATCTCAGTGCCGAGCACGAGCAACTTGCGCACGCTCACCCAGGCGGGAATCGGCGGGCTGACTCTCCGCACAGTTGACGGCCACTCGTCCACCTCAGGTCACCTGCTTGCATCCACAGACAAGGGCCGCCTGCGGTTCCCGGCGACCCCAGCTGAGTCGAACATGAGTTCGATTCAGAAGTCAAGTCGAGTCAGTCGGGCGCACGCCACGTCCAATGTGACTGTGCGCGCAATCTGTCACTTGTGCGCTTTAGTTGTCACCATGCTCGGACTGAGGTGCGTCGGTTTCGCGGCGTCAAGGTTGATCGCGAGCTGACAGGATAGCTGTGGCTAGTGCTGAGGAGGTAGCGGGCGGTCGGCCGCGGCCGCGGCCGACGAAGATGCTGCGGCACAGGCACATCATCAGCTTGCGGGTGAGGCGGCGGAACTCGTCGTCGTCTCGTGGCCAATCGTTGCGCTCGTCACACTGGACGCTGGTAGGCTCCGTCCGCTCGCGCCGGACCGCGGGCTGTCGTCTTACTCAGGCGGACCCGGTGTTTCGCCACGGTCGAAGATCCTCCAGCAACTGCCGCACCCGGACAGCTGACTCTTCGTCACCAGAATCGTCGAAGGCGGCTGCCGCCTCGCCCCAGGCGCGCGCAGCGTCGTCGAACCGCCGGACCTTTTGCAGCGCGTTCCCGAGGGCCTTCCACGCTCCGCCTTCGCTGTGGCGGTCGCCCAGCTCCCGGTAGAGGTCGCGGGCGGTCTGGTGGGCGGCGATGGCCTCGTCGAACCGCTGGACCTTTTGCAGCGCGATCCCGAGGTTGTTCCACACTCCGCTCTCGCGGTTGCGGTTGCCCAGCTCCCGGTAGATATCGCGGGCGGTCTGGTAGGCGGCGATGGCCTCGTCGAACCGACATACCTCTCGCAGCGCGACCCCGAGGTTGTTCCACGCTGTGCCTTCGCTGTTGCGGTCGCCCAGCTCCCGGTGGATATCGCGGGCGGTCTGGTAGGCGGCGATGGCCTCCTCGAACCGCCGCACTTCTCGCAGCGCGACCCCGATATTGTTCCACGCTCCGCCTTCTCGGTTGCGGTCGCCCAGCTCCTGGCAGATATCGCGGGCGGTCTGGTAGGCGGCGATGGCCTCCTCGAACCGCCGCACCTGCTGCAGTGCGTTCCCGAGGTTGTTCCACGCTCCGCCTTCGCTGTGGCGGTCGCCCAGCTCCTGGTAGAGGTCGCGGGCGGTCTGGTGGGCGGTGATGGCCTCGTCGAACCGCCGCACCTCTCGCAGCGCGACCCCGAGGTTGTTCCACGCCTGGCCTTCGCGGTGGCGGTCGCCCAGCTCCCGGAAGAGGTCGCGGGCGGTCTGGTGGGCGGTGATCGATTCGTCGAACCGCCGGACCTTTTGCAGCGCGATCCCGAGGTTGTTCAACGCGATGGCCCTTGCGTGTGGGTCGTCGAGGGCGGTGGCGGCGGTGGCGGCGTGGGTGGCGACGGTGACCTGCTCGGTGAGGTAATGCCGCCACGTCAGATATTCCTGAAGACACGTGGCGAGGGCGACGGTGTCACGGTGGCCGGTGTGGTGGGCGTGGGCGACGGCGGCGGTGAGGTTGGTGTGCTCGGCGTCGAACCAGGCCAGCGCCTCTCCTCGGCTGGTGAACTGGGCCGGTACCGGCTGGCCGGGCAGGGCTCGCAGGTGTTTGTCGGCGGCGTGGACGATGTGGGTGTAGTAGTCGAGCAGGCGGGTGGTGGCCGGGGCCGTGGTATCGGGAGCGAGGTGATGGCGGGCGTAGAGGGCGATCAGGTCGTGCAGCTTCCACCGGCCGGTGCGGGTGTGCTGTAGCAGCGACGCCGCCCGCAACGCCCGCAGCCGCTTCGCTGCCACAACGACAGGGGTGCCGGCGAGGGCGGCGGCGGTGTCGGTGGACAGGTCCGGCCCCGGATTCACCGTCAACAGGGCCAGCAGCTCCGCGGCCTCGGGGACACCGGCGGCGAGACGGCGGTAGGAGAAGTCGATAACCGCGGTGACATTCCTGCCTCCGTAGTCCATGGCGTCCAGGCGAGTCTCGGCGTCGCCAAGCTGGTCAGCCAGGGAGGTGATGGCGAGCGCGGGTTCGTCGGTGAGGATCGCCGCGACGATCTCCACCGCCAGCGGCAGCCGCCCGCACAACCCCGTCAGCCGCGCCACCGCCTCCGCTTCCTCCGTCGGCCGCAGGTCCTGCGGGTCACTGGCACGCAGGAGCCGGGTCAGCAGGTCGGCTGCGGCGGGTTCGCTGAGGACATCGAGGAACATCCGGCGAGCGCGCGGAAGGTCCAGGACATCACGGGTAGTAACCAGCGCTCGGTGCGCCGGATGGCGTGGCAGCAGGTCTTGGACCTGGGCAGGTTCGGCGACGTTGTCCAGCACCAGCAGCACCCGCTCACCGGCGCCGGCGAGCTGGCCGAGGACCCGGTGATACACCCCTGCCTGTTCGGTGGGGAGGGCGGGAATCTGCTCGGCGGGCAGGCCCAGCTCGCGCAGCAGCGAGGCATACACTTGTTCCGGCCGCACTGCTGGCACCTGGCCGGGGTCGTAGCCGCGCAGGTCCAGTAGCAGCACCCCGCCGGGAAACCAGCCCCTCCCCGCCGCCGTCAGCGCGGTGTGCACGGCGAGGACGGTTTTGCCGATCCCGCCCATTCCGGCCACTGCCGACACCACCACCGCCCGCCCGGTCGTTTCCGGGTCCGGCTCGATGTCCGGAGCAGGGTCGGGGGCGAGCAGGTCCAGCAGCCGGTTCGCCTCGTCGTCGCGGCCGACGAGCAAACCAGCGGCTCGGCCTGGACGCAGCGTCTCCACCAGCACCGCC
>NZ_PQIA01000044.1 GCF_003385235.1 Amycolatopsis circi
CCACCCCCGCACCCCGATACGAAGCCTTCCCTGCGGTCTGAGGGTGGTTGTCAAGGCATCTTTCCCGCCTTGACAACCACCCTCAGACCGTCAGCACAATCAGCTTCGGGGTGCCCCACGCAACCACCCCCGCGATGTGCGAAGCACGAGCCGTCCAAAACGCCCCCAGCGATCCCAGCCCCACCAGCCGACCCATGGAATCATCACCCCCGGCAGCCGCAAGCCAGAACCAGGGGAGCAAGCATGACCACCGGCCGTTCAGCACCCGCTGAACTCAACAGCGGAATCCTCCCCGGCAACGTCCGAGCCGACGACTGGATCATGCTCGCCCTGGCCCTGATCTCCGCCGGAATGCTGGCCTGGCTCCTGATCAGCCCGCCCCCGTCGGACATCAGCCACTGGTTCTTCATCGCGGACTGCACCATCTGCGGCATCTTCTTCCTGGAACTCCTCCACCGCTGGCGCAAACAAGGCTGGCGAGCCGCCTTCCTGGCCCGAACCTGGTACGAAGTCTTCGCGATGATCCCCGTCGCGCACCCGGCCTTCACCGCGAACCACCACGTCTTGGGCGTAATCCTCCTGATCATCCGTCTGGGCCGAGCCGCCGACCGCGCCGTAGGCGAGCAGTTCACCTACCGCCTGGTCGACAAACTCTCCGAACCAATCGTCCGCGCCATCAAAAAGCCGGTCACGATCGCCGTCCTGGACGAGGTGGTCAAGGTGCTGGAAACCGGGAACTACCCAGAGAACCTGGCTAAATCCCTCAGCGAGAACAAGACCGAGCTGCGCGCCATCATCACCGAGAAGATCTCCGAGGACCCGCAGCTGGGCAAACTGCGCAGGCTCCCCTTCCACGACGAGATCGTCCGCGCCACCGTGGACACGTCCTTCCGCGTGCTGCTGGAAGTCCTGCTGGATCCGCGCATCGACGACTTCTTTTCCTCCGTCGTGCGCGACAACCGCGAACAGATCCGCCGTGCGGTCGCGCTCGGACTGGCCGATGTGGACGACTCGTCGGAGGAGCAGCTCCTGCGCACCCGCACCCAGCGCACTGCCGCGCACGAGTACGACGCCAACCATCCACGCGGTTGATCATCCATTGTGGACATACCTACCGTGCGCCGTCGCGCGCTGACTCTCCGTTGCGGCACAAAGTATTCGGGCTCGACGGCCGAGCGGTGAACCGTCAACCGCTGAAAGAGTGCACTGTGGTCGCGCGGTACGCGCATCGGCGCCTGGAGTAAGGTGAGAACTCTCGTTCCGTTGCTGCACAAGGGTTGTGTTGGCGCGAGTACGGGGCGTTCCCGCCGGTGCCGGGGCAGACTGGAGCCGGCGGGGAGGTTGAGCGCTGGTTTGGAGTCGTGGACGTGATTGATAGCGGGCAGCAGGTACGCAGGTGCCGTCGGCGGGACTGTGCGGAGGATTCCTTGTGGCGCGGGCTGTGCTCCGTGCACTGGAACCGCTGGCAGAGCGGCGCGGACGCGCTCGAACTTCCGGACGATGACGTTCCCCCGCCGCCCGCGCAGGTCTGGTGGCCGCCGGAGCGCTCGCACGCCCCGCTGAGCAGCCGGGTGCTGCCGGGGTCGTAACGGTTCCCAGCCGCGCCGGACACGGTCGGCGCGCGCCCGGTGACCTTGAGCCACCAACGGAGCCCGGTCCCCGAACGGGGGACCGTCGCCCTGATCGTGCTTACCGGCGCGAACGCGGGATGCGCGGCTCGTCCGGCGCGGCGAGCATCCGCACCAGCCGGCCCCGCGCCACTCGGTAGAGCAGATCGCCGCGGTCGTCCGCGACGACTCTGCCGTCGAGGTCCCGTCCGGTCGCTCGCACCACCACCTTGACCGCTTCGGCGGGCACTCGGCCCGCGAATTCCCCGGTCAGCCATGTGGTGACCTCGTCGGCCACCCGGCTTCGCACCGTCATCGGACACTCCCCGTCTCCGCTCGCGGGGCCGTTCGGGGCGGCCCCGGCACTGGTCCGACGGCCGCGCCCGCAGGTCGTGACGCGAAAACGCGGAGAAAGTCCTTCCCGGCGACGCGAGAAAACCCGGGAGTAGGTCACGCCCGGCTCAGGTGAGCGCGTTGCGCGCGATCACCTCCGCATACCACCGTGCGCTTCGCTTCGGCGTGCGCTGCTGGGTGCGGTAGTCGACGTGCACCAGGCCGAAGCGTTTCGCGTACCCCTCGGCCCATTCGAAGTTGTCCAGCAACGACCAGTAGAAGTAGCCGCGAAGATCCACTCCGTGGGAGAGCGCGGCGTGCGCGGCCCGCAGGTGCGCGTCGAGGAAGGCGATGCGCTGGCCGTCGGAGACCTCACCGTCGCGGAGCACGTCCTGGTACGCCGCGCCGTTCTCCGTGACGTACAACGGCACCGGCGGATAGTCCCGATGCACCTGCAGCAGCGATTCGGTGAGTCCGGCGGGCTGCACCTCCCAACCGGAATGCGTGCGCGGCGCGGCCGGGTCCGGGACGAAGTGCACCTGGTCGGCTCCCGGCCATTCCCGGCCCGCCAGGGTGCTTCCCGGCCGTGCCGAACCGGCCACCCGGTAGCCGCGGTAGTAGTTCACGCCCAGCCAGTCGATCGGCTTGCCGAGCACCGCCTCGTCGCCGTCGCGCACCACGGTGTCGAAGCCGAACCGGGCCAGGTCCTCGCGCAGGTCGGCGGGATAGCCGCCGCGCAGCAGCGGGTCGAGGAACAACCGGTTCTGCAGTCCGTCGATCCGGCGGGCGGCGTCGGCGTCGGCTGGGTCGTCCGGCGAGTCCGCAACGACCGGGTACAGGTTGAGCGTGATCCCGGACGGGGAGCTGGTGTGCTGCCGGAGCACGTCCATCGCCAGCCCGTGCCCCAGCAGCAGGTGATGCGCCGCGGCCACGGCCCCCTCCGGCGACGTCCGGCCCGGGGCGTGGACGCCCGAACCGTAGCCGAGCATCGCCGCGCACCACGGTTCGTTCAGCGTTGACCAGCTCGCCACGCGGTCGCCGAGCCGGGCTGCGACGGTCTCGGCGTACTCGGCGAACCGGTACGCGGTGTCGCGCGCGGTCCACCCGCCGCGGTCCTCCAGCGACTGCGGAAGATCCCAGTGATACAACGTCGCCCACGGCTGAATCCCTGCGGCCAGCAGTCGGTCGACCAAGCGGTCGTAGAACTCCAGTCCGCGCGGCTCCGGCTTGCCGTGCGGCAGGATTCGTGGCCAGGAAAGGGAAAACCGGTACGCGGTGAGCCCGAGCGATCGCATCAGCGCTACGTCGTCGGCGTAGTGGCGGTAGTGGTCGGCCGCCGGGTCGCCGGTGTCGCCGCCGACGACCGTGCCCGGGCGCGCGGCGAAGGTGTCCCAGACGGAAGCCTCGCGACCGTCGGAGGTGGTCGATCCTTCGACCTGGAAGGCCGCCGTGGCGGCGCCCCAGACGAACGCGTCCGGGAACGCGAGCACGTCGGGGATCGGCTGTGCGGACATGGTCACCCTTTCACGGCGCCTTGCATGATCCCGGCCACGATCTGGCGGCCGAGCAGGAGAAAGACGATGAGGATCGGAATCGTGGCCAGCGTGGTGCCCGCGAGCACCAGCGAATAGTCGACGTAGTAACCGCTTTGCAGCTTTTCCAGCGCCACCTGCACGGTCGGATTGCCCGCGTCGAGCACCACCAGCGGCCACAGGAAATCGTTCCAGGACGTCATGAACGTGAACATGGCGAGAATCGCCGCGGCCGGGCGGACGGCGGGAAGGCACACGTTCCAGAAGACCCGGATCATGCTGCACCCGTCCATGCGAGCGGCTTCGATCAGCTCGTACGGCAAAGCGTCCACTGTGTACTGCCGCATCCAGAACACGCCGAACGCGGTGACCAGGTTCGGCACGATCACCGACTGCAATCCGCCCGCCCAGCCGAGTTTCGACATCGCGATGAACAGCGGGATGATGCCGAGCTGGGTCGGCACCGCGAGCGTCACCACGATGAAGACGAACAAGCCGTTGCGGCCGCGGAAGCGCAGTTTGGCGAAGGCGAAGCCGGCCAGCGATGAAAACAGCACCGTGGTGAGCGTGACCGTGCCGGACACGAGGACGCTGTTCCCGAGTGCCCGCCAGAACGGCACGGTGTCGAAAACCCGTGCCGCGTTGGCGAAGAAGTTGCCGCCCGGCAGCAGCGGCGGGATCCGTTCGGTGAGCATTCCGTTGTCGCGGCTGGCCACGAGAAACGACCAGTAGAACGGGAACAGCGAGCCGAGCACGAAAACGATCAGCACGCCGTAGGTCGCCTTGCGCGGCTTGCCGAGGCGGGCCGCGCGCGCCCGCAAATCGAATTGCACGCTCATGTGCGCCTTCCCGCGAGCCGCCCGGTGACGAAGTAGTTGATCAGTGCGATCACGACGATGATCAGGAACAACACCCACGCGATCGCGGACGCGTAGCCGAGATCGAAATTCTCGAAAGCGGTTTGATACAGATACAGCGTCACGGTCTGGAACTGGTGGGTGGAACCGCCGTTGTTCGACCCGGGCATCGCGTCGAACAGCTTGGGCTCGGTGAAGATCTGCAGCCCGCCGATCGTCGAGGTGATGGTGACGAAGATCAGCGTGGGTTTGAGCAGCGGCAACGTCACGTGGGTGAAGCGGCGCACGGTTCCCGCGCCGTCGATCAGCGCGGCCTCGTGCAATTCCTTCGGAATGGCCTGCATGGCGGCGAGAACGATCAGCGCGTTGTAGCCGGTCCACCGCCAGTTCACCATGATCGCGATGGCGACGTGGCTGGCGAACCGGTTGGCCTGCCAGTCCACTGGGGACAGACCGAACGTCTGGAGCACGCCGTTGACGAGTCCGTACCGCGGGCCGAACAAGTTCGCGAAGATGATCCCGAGCGCCACCAGGCTCGCTGCGTAAGGCAGCAGAATGCCGACCCGCCAACTGGTCGCGCCGCGCAGCCGCAGCGTGAGCACCGCGGCGAGCAGCACCGCGATGATCAGCTGAGGCACGCTGGACAGCAGGAAGATGCTGACGGTGTTTTCCAGCGCGTGCCAGAACTGCGTGTCCGCGAACAGTTCCTTGAAGTTGTCCAGCCCGATGAAGTCCGGGTTGTCGTCGCCGGCTTTCCAGGAGAACAGCGACACGTACGCGGTGTACAGCAACGGGAACATGCCCACGACGGCGAACACGATGAAAAACGGCGCGACGTAAAGATACGGCGAGACTTTGACATCCCATCTCGCTAACCGGTCGCGGAGGCCGGGCCGCGCCGCGGTGTGCTGCCGCGTCGTGGCCCGGCTTTCCGGGGCAGTCTTGTCGGTGACAGTCATCGTCAGCGGGTGAGTTTCTTCGCGCCGTCGACCAACCGCTGCCAGCCGTCGGCGGCCGAAGCGCCCTGTTCCACCGATTGCAACGCGGGGCTGGCCACGTTTTCCTGAATCTGGCCGTCGTTCGGACCCTTGTACTGCGGCTTCGCCACCTTCTTCGCCTGCTCGGCGAACAATTCGCCGATCTTCGCGCCGCCGAAGTAGGCGTCGGTGGCGTTCAGCAGCTGCGGGCTTTCGAGTGCCTTCGCCTGGCTCGGGAAGTTGCCCTTGGCCTCGAACGCCTTGATCTGCTGCTCCGGCGCGGTGAGCCAGGCGGCCAGCTCAGCGGCCTCCCGAGGGTGCTTGCTCTGCGTCGGCACCGTCAGGTACGAGCCGCCCCAGTTGCCGCCTCCGCCGGGGAATGCCGCGGTGACCGCCCATTTGCCCGCGTTGTCCGGCCCGGCCTGTTCCTTGATCACCCCGAGCATCCACGCCGGACAAGCCTTAGTGGCGAACGCGCTCTGCTTGAATCCAGAGTTCCATTCGTTGCTGAACGCGGTGAGTTTCGCCGATTCGCCTTTCGCGACCGCGTCGGTCACCTTCGTCCAGGCGTCCTTGATGCCCTGGTTGTTCTCCACCGTGAGCTTGTCGCTGGTGTCGAGGTAGCCGACCGGCAGCTGGTTGACCATGGAGTTGAAGTTCTGCGCGGCCGAATCGAACCACGCCTTGCCGGTTTTGGCGGTGTACTGCGCGCCGGCCGCGAAATAGCTGTCCCAGGTCGCGAACAGCGGTTTCACCGCCTCCGGGTCGCTGGGCAACCCGGCCGCGGCGAGCAGGTCCTTGCGGTAGCACATGGCGAGCGGGCCGATGTCCGTGCCGTAGCCGATGAGCTTGCCGTTTTTGTCTTTGCCCGCCTCGTATTTCCACGAAAGCCACCGGTCCGGCGAAACGTCGGCGGGACCGATCTTGCTCAGGTCGTTGAACTTCGAGGACTTGCTGAGGATGTCCGACAGGTGGCCTTCCTCGACGGCCTGCACGTCGGCGAGTCCGGAACCGGCGGCGAGCTTCGTCATCATGTCCTGGGCGTACGGACCGCCCTGCCCGGTTTTGCGGTGGGTGATCTTGATGTTCGGGTGCAGCCGTTCGTACTCCGGGATCAGCGCCTCGTAGCCGAACTCCGTGAACGTCGCGAGCGTCAGCTCCACGTGCTCGTTCGGCCCGGCGGCCGCGGGCACGTCGTTGCCGCCGCCGCACGCCGCGGCGCTCACCGCGGTCATCGTGATGCCCAGTGCCAGCACCAGGCCCTTCCGGAACGTTGTCACCGTCGTCAACCCCTTGGAAGTCATTCTGGGAGCGCTCCCAGATGCCGACCGAGTGTGTTGCAGGTAACGAGGGATGTCAAGGCCGGAGTCTCCGGGAGCGCTCCCGGTCGGACGCCGTTAAGCTGAGCCCGATCAACAGTCAGGGGGTGGGCGGAGTGGTGCCTCGGTCCGAGGACGAGCGGCCGACGCTGGAGGACGTCGCGGCGTTCGCCGGGGTCTCGCGGTCCACCGCGTCGCGCGCGTTGAACGACGACGCGTACGTCAGCGCGCGCTCGCGCGAGAAGGTGCTGGCCGCGGCGCGGGATCTCGGGTATTCGCCGAACCAGGCCGCGCGCTCGCTCGTCACCCGGCGGACCGGCGCGATCGCGGTGGTGCTTTCGGAGCCGGAAGCCCGGCTGCTCGACGACCCGTACCGGACCGCGGTGATGCGCGCGGGCTACCGGGAACTGGCCGACGTCGGCTGCCAGATGGTGTTGCTTTTCAGCGACACCCGGGAGGATCTCGGGCGCACCGTGCGGTTTCTCGAGGGCGGGCATGTCGACGGTGTCCTCGTCTTCGCCCCGCACCGCGCCGATCCGCTGCCCCGGGCGTTGCGGTTGCTGAAGCTGCCCACCGTGTTCGGCGGACAGGCCGCCGATCTGCGCCGGGGCGTGCACCTGGTGGATTTCGACAACGAGGGCGGCGCCCGGCAGGCGGTGACCCACCTGGTGGAATCCGGCCGCCGCCGGATCGCGACCATCGCGGGCCCGCAGGATCAGGGCGCGCCGATCGACCGGCTCGCCGGCTGGCGCAAGACGCTCGTGGACGCCGGGATCGATCCGTCCGAGCTGGCCGAAGAAGCCGACTTCACCCTGGCCGGCGGCGCGAAAGCGATGGCCGCGCTGCTGGAGCGGGTGCCCGACCTCGACGCGGTGTTCGTCGGCAGCGACATGATGGCGGTGGGCGCGCTGCGCACGTTGTCGGACGCCGGACGCGACGTGCCCGGCGACGTCGCGGTGGTCAGCTTCGACGACAACGCCGCGCTGGCTCCGGCGATGACGCCGCCGTTGACTTCCGTGCACCAGGATCCGCGTGAGCAGGTCCACGCGATGGTCTCGACGCTCATGCGACTGCTGGACGGCGGGGACGTCGCGCCCGGTGCGCAGATCTTGCCGGTGTCGCTGGTCGTGCGCGAGTCCAGCTAGTCCCGCTGTTCCGGGACCCCTCCCAGCCGTCTCGCCCTACCTTCCGGGCATGGGAGCGAACGAGGGGCGCGGCCGGACCGCCGCGGCGCGGGTGCGGGAAGTCGCGACGCCCGAGCTGTACCGGCGCAACCCGTTCCGGATCGTCGGCCTCACCGCGGCCGCGACTCGGCGAGAGGTGCGGGAGCGGCGCCTTCGAGTCCTAGGGGTGCTCGAAGCCGGCGGCGCGGTACCGGACGGGGTGCCCGCGGACGCGACCGCCGACCAGGTGCGGGCCGCCTTCGACGCGCTCGGCAACACCGAACATCGGCTGGTCGACGAGGTCTTCTGGACCTGGGGCAGGCCCATCGATTGCGGATGCCCGCTCCAGCTCCACCAGAAGCACGACACCGCAGTCGCCACCCACGCGGCAGCGCTCGACGCGGAAGCCGGCCGCACCAACGACCATTCGAATCTATTGTGGACAGAAGCCGGACGTTGCTGGACGGTGGTTCTGCGGAGTGAATCGTTCTGGCGGCATCTGAACCACCGGGTCGAGAAGCTTGGCGACCGGCGGCTCGACGAATCCACTGTGGACGGCCTGCGGATCGCATTGCCGGACGCGCTGCTCGCGCCGTTGGTCGAATTAGCCGCGCGGTCGGCTGAACCGAAGCGGTTCACGGGGTATCTCGGTTTGTTCGGGGCTGATCGGCACGCAGTCGAGGACGCGCGGGCGGCTATTGCCGACGGGACGTATCGGCGGGTCGAGACATTGCTCAAAGACCTGCGTGGTGATTTGGACGGGCACCGGGTTCAGGCCGCCGCGAAACGGGCCATCGAAGAGACCGCGCCGCTGTTCTACCGCCTCGAAGAAGTTGTTCCGCGCGCGGAATTCCGGCGCACGGCGTCGCTTTCGGAGGCACTCGCGGTGGTGGCGAACAACATCGGGGTCGCGCTGGCGGAGGTGCGGGGCGCTTCCGCGGAGCTGGTGCGGGAGGTGTTCGCGGTCGCTCGGAGGTGCAGCCGCGATCCGGAGACCTTGGAAGCGGTGGCGCGTAACGAGGTCGCTGCCTCGACGTATGTCCCGAGCGAGCCGGTGGAACGGGAACCGTCGGCGGCTCGGGTTTTCGGCGCGCTCATGCACGCGGTGGCGGCGGCCGTGTTCCTGATGGTGAAACTCCCGGCGGACGCATTTCTGCCGATCATGTTTCTCGGCGCGGTTCCGGGGGCGTTGACGAACTGCTTTGTCGCGGCTCGGCCGTGGACCAAACCTGGGCGGTATCCGGCTCTGCTGGCGCTGGACGCGGTGGTCTATCTCGCGCTCAGTCTGATTGCTCTGCCGTATTGGGTGGCCGTCGCCGTCGCGGTGGTGCTGTTGTACGTCGCCCCGTTCGTTCGGGTGGAGAGAGGCCTGTGATGGGGAACCGGCGGGCGAGTGCGGAACTCAGCCCGGACGTTCACACTCGAAGTGCGGCCGAACGGCGCATGAACGCCACATACAACGCACCAGGCACGATCAGGCCGAGCAACCACGAGATGTCCGCGCCGCCCAGCAGCGGTGCGATCGGACCGACGAAGATGCCGTCGACGTTGGCGAACGGGATCTGCACCGCGATCCCCAGCACGTAAGCGGTCAGCGCGGGCCAAGCCCAGCGCCCGTAGCGCCCATTCGGGTCGTAAAGCGCGTCGAGGTCGTACTTCTCCTTGCGCAGCAGATAAAAGTCGACCAAGTTGATCGAACTCCACGGCGTGAGAAAGTACAGCAGAAAGTCGAGGAACAGCACGAAGTTCGACAGGAACTGCCCGCGGCCGAGGATGGCGATCACCGCGCCGACCACGCCGACTCCCGCGATGTAAGCGATCCGCGTGGCCTGGGAAAGCGCTGCGCGTCGACCGAAACCGGTCAGCGCGGTCGCGACGGTCATGTAGCCGCCGTAGATGTTCAGCACGTTCACCGTGAACTTGCCGAGCGCGATGGCCAGCAGCAGCGGGATCAGCAGCGCTTCGCCACCGAGGCCGACGACGTACGCGACTTCGTGGCCCTTGAACGCTTTCCCGGCGATGGCGTACGCCATCGCACCGAACGACATCGCCCACACCGCGCCGAGCACCGTGCCGCCGTACGTCCACCAGAACGTCGCGCGCACCGACGTCGCCGACGGCAGGTAGCGCGAGGTGTCCGCGACGTACGGGCCGAAGGTGAGCTGCCAGGACGCGGTCAGCGAGATCGCCAGCAGGAACTTCGGGAAGTCCAGGTGCGGCGCGGCGAGCACGGCGCCGAGGTCGTGTCCGCTGATCAGCCGGATCGTCAGGTAGAGGAAGACGACCACGGACAGCGCGGACGCGAGCCAGCCGAACCGGTGGATCAGCCGGTACCCGACGATCGCGATCAGCGCCGAGGCGAGTGCGTAGACCGCGATCGCGGCGTCCGTCGGCAGGTGCGTGATCTGGGCGACCGCCTGGCCGCCGAGCAGCGAACCGCTCGCGAAATAGCCGAGGTACATCACCACGACGAGCACCAGCGGGAGCGCCGCGCCGTACACGCCGAACTGCGCGCGCGACTGGATCATCTGCGGGATGCCGAGCTTCGGCCCCTGCGCGGCGTGCAGCGCCATCGGAATGCCGCCGAGCGCGTTGCCGAGCACGACCGCGACGATCGCCCACAGCGGATGCACGCCGACCAGCACGGTCAGCGCGCCGGTGACCGCCGACGTGATCTGCGTGTTCGCGGCGAACCACAGGCTGAACAGGCTCCGCGGATGCCCGTGTCGCTCGGACTCGGGCACCGGGTCGATCGAGCGTCGCTCCAATGTGGCCGCCACGTGCCCCTCCTGCGGATCTTCGGTGAATGCGCTGGACGAACTCAACGTCAGCGCGGCCCGGTCGGCCAAGTAGCCGCCGGATGATTGTGTCTCGGATCCCAGACCCTGACTGGCTGTCAGCGCCTGGCAGCGGACTGCCAGCGAAGTGTGCGGCCGGTGCCAGGCAAGCCCGCCACTCTTCGGAGGTCACCAGCCAACCGGGGAGAACAATGCAGACTCCAGTCACCATCATCGGCGCCGGCCTCGGCGGACTGACCCTGGCCCGGGTCCTGTACCTGCACGGGATTCCGGCCACGGTCTACGAGGCCGAGCCGTCGCCGATGTCGCGGTCCCAGGGCGGACTGCTCGACATTCACGACTACAACGGCCAGCTCGCCGTCGAGGCCGCCGGTCTCATGGACGAGTTCCGCGACCTGATTCTCGAGGGCCGCCAGCAGATGCGGATCCTCGACCCCGACGGCACCGTCCTGCTGGACCATCCCGACGACGGCACCGGCGGCCGTCCCGAACTGCTGCGCGGCGAGTTGCGGCAGATGCTGCTCGACTCGCTTCCGGACGGCGTCGTCCAGTGGGGCCGGAAGGTCAGCGGCGTCCGCACGGTCGCCGACGGACACGAGGTTTCCTTCGCCGACGGCACTTCGATCGTCGCGAAGCTGCTGGTCGGGGCGGACGGCGCGTGGTCACGGGTGCGGCCTCTGCTGTCCGACGCGGTGCCGGAGTACATGGGGCTGGCTTTCGTCGAGACCTACCTTTACGACGCCGACACCCGGCATCCGGCGACCGCGAAGATCGTGGGCGGCGGCGGAATGGGCTCGCCCGGGCCGGGCCGGCGCATCATGGTCCACCGCGAACGCGACGCCCTGCACACCTACGCGATGCTGAACAAGCCGGCGGAGTGGTTCGACGACCTCGCCCGCCTCGACACCTCGGCCGCTCTCGCCCGGGTCGCGGCCGAGTTCGAAGACTGGGCGCCGGAAATCCGCGAGCTGATCTCCGGCGGCGACACCGCGCCGATCCTGCGCAAGCACTACCGGCTGCCGGGCGTGCTCCGGTGGGAGCGGACCCCCGGGGGTGACGCTGATCGGCGACGCGGCGCACCTGCAGGGTCCGAACGGGGAAGGCGCGAACCTGGCCATGCTCGACGGCTCCGACCTCGCCGAACTGCTGGCCGCGCACCCGGACGACGTCGAGACCGCGCTGGCCCTGCACGAGGAACGGATGTTCGCCCGCGGCGAGGAGGTCGCCGCCGAATCCGCGGAGATGGTCAAGCGGATCACCGCCAACCACGGCAAGGACACCGCGAAGGCCGTGGCCGACGGGTTCCGCCGGATGCTAGCCAAGAAGCGGGAGCCCGCGGTGCGGTGAACGTCCGTGAGGGGAACCCTCAGGGACTCTGAGTCCCTCAGGGTTCCCCTCACGGACGTCAGCGCGAAACTCAGGCTCCGGCCAGGCGGTGCGCTTTGAAGAACTGAAGGATCACCGGAGTGGCGTCGATCGCGGTAGGGGTGTCGGAGTCGTTGTTCGGACGCGTGCTCGGCCAGACGTGCCCGGCCCCCTCCACCCGGTAATGCACCAGCGAACAGCCGGGCCACCACTGCTTCACCACATTGTGCACCGGAGAAACCGAGACGGGGTAAGGGAAACACCGGTCGCGCGCGGCCCAGCCGGACAACCAGTCCGGAATGGACGGAAGCCCCTTCGCCGGATTGCCGGTGTACGGAATGGTGGTGTCGGCCGTGCCGTGGAAGTCGAGCAAGGCGACCTTCCGGCTCGGATGGCAGGCACCGCCCTGGGGGTAGAACGCGCCGGAAACCGGGGCGAACGCGGCGATCCGGTCGGCCATCCGGCACGCCAGCACGCCGACGAAGCCGCCCCCGTTCGACTTGCCCGCCGCGTAGATCCGCGCCGGGTCCATGCACATCCGTTGCTGCAGCGAGGTAAGCAGGTCGCCGGTGAACCGGACGTCGTCGACCGGGGCCGAGTAGGGCGCGCCGGTCCAGGCGGATTTGCCGTCGGTGCCGGTGACGCCCTGCGGGTACACCGCGATCACGTCCGAGCCGGAGAAGCCGGACAGCTCCTCCTGGTACTCCGCCGTGCGGCCGTGCCCGTGATAGGAGAGGACGACCGGATACTGCCGGTGCGGGTTGTAGCGCGCGGGCACGTAGATCCGGTACTCGCGATCGATCCCGCCGGACGTCAGATGCTCGACAGTCGTGGTCCCGGCACCGGCCACCGCCTGCCCGCATCCGGTCGTCGGCACTGCCCCGGCCGCCGAGGCCGGCGCGGCGAGCAGCGCCCCGAAACCCATCGCCGCCGCTAACACGGCAACGCCTGCACGGAAACGTCCGGACATCCGATCCTCCTCGATCGACGGGCGAGCGCGACCATAGTCACCCCGGATCGGCCCCGGACGAACCTTTCGTTCATTGAGTTAACGGCTAGGCTCGCTGGGGTGACGGACGCGGAAGAGTCCTCTGCCAACCGCATCACCGGCGGCCAGTTCGACAAGGTCGTGATGGCCGGGGCGGTGCACGGCGACATCAACGTCGGCCGATCGGGCGACAGTCCGGCGGATCTGGCCGACCCGCTCATCGCCTCGGTCCGGCTGCAACCCGGCGGAACCCTGGCCGACCTGGTGCTGGACACCGATCCGCCGCAGGTCGCGGTTCCCGGCGGGACCGTCCACATCATCACCGTGGAAGCCAGAACGAACCGCGCCGTCGTCCTGCAAGCCGCGCGGGTAGTCGTCGTCTCGCGGACCCCTCCGCGCCCGGCCTGCCTGCAGGTCCGGATCGGCGGGCTCCTGGAACCGCGCCCGTTCACGACCGATTTCGACGCCCCGTCGCCCCGGCTGGTCGCGCAGGGCCCGGATTTCCCGTTCACCGTCAGCGCGACCGACATCGAGCAGTTCGAGATCGAACCGATCACCACCACCCACGAGGTCGCGTGGCGCCTCGAAGTGGACTGGACCTGCGCGGGCCGCCATGGCACCACCGTCATCGACAACCAGGGCGAGCCGTTCCACGCGTACCCGGTCCCCGCGCTCTTCTCCGGCCGCTCGCATTCGGTGCTCAGCTCCGGTTGCGACCTGTTCCACGAACGGGGCTGTCCGGCCACCCTGCTGGCGGGCGCCCCCGCGTCGCTCTGGGATCAGCAACAACCGCCGCCGTATCCCGTGCTGCCTCCGTTCTCGGCGGCCGAAATCCCCTTCGACCTGGACCTGGACCCCGACCTGAAGGAGTCGTGGCCCGAATACCGCCGGGTCGCGGTAGCCGTCCGGATGGCTGCCGCGGAACCGGACTTTCACAGCCACGAACCGCCGGAATACCGCGCACTGCTCATCCGAGTACTGCGCTACCTCTTCGTCTCCGGCCAAGCCCACCCCGGTGCCGCGCTAGGTCGCATCCTGCACGCCGAATGGACCGCAGCACTCGGCGAAGACCACCCGGACACCCTCGCCGCCGCCAACCGCCTAGCCGGTTGCCTGGTCGGCACTACTGATTACCCGGAGGCGCGCAACCTGCTGGCCGACCTCCTGCCCAGGGTGAGCCGCGTCCTGGGCGAGGACGATCCGCTGACGCTGACCGTCGCGAGCAACCTCTGCGTGGCGTACATGGGGCTGAACGAATACGAACGCGCCCGCGAGCAGACGGAGGACGTCCTGGTCCGAAGCCGCCGCGCGTTGGGTCCGGACGCGTTGGGCACCCTGCGGACTACCGGCAACCTGGTCCAGATCCACCTCCGCCTCGGTGACCGAGCTTCAGCCCTTGCGGTGCTGGAAGACCTGCTGCCGAGGTGCCGAAGGGCGCTGGGGGAGGACCATCCGCAGACGGTGAGCGCCGCTGCCACCTTGGCTCAGGTCTTGGCGCAGGAGGACTGAGCCGAGGTCAGGATTCGCCTTGCCGCAGCGCGCTTTCCGCCGCGGTGGGGTGGGTCCGGACCTATGCCTGCGGCGGGATCGACCGGGATCAGCGCGCGAAGTCCGAGCGCCGGGCCGACGGCGGTGCTGGCCTCTTCTTCCGGCGAGGTCATCCAGGCCAGATTTGCCCCGGTCCGCTCCGCGAGAGCGAGCAGAGCGCCCCCGTGCGGGTCTCAGCCGCGAAAGGGTTCAGCGGCCCGTCCACGTCGAGCAGCAGAATCTGCTTCACGCCAACTGAGGTCAAGGACGACAAAACCCCTTACCCGCCAACACCCGCTCCACCGAAGCCGTCACCTGCGCCGAGGACAGCTCCCCGCTCTGCACTGCCCGCTGCAGTCGATCCACCACGGCCCCCACGTCGTTGTGCCCGGAGGAGAACAACGCCTGGTCAGCCCCCGCCTGCAAAGACTTCAGCACCGCGTCCGGCAACGCGAACCGGTCCGTGATCGCCTTCATCCCGCCCAGATCATCCGTGATCACCGGCCCAGTGAAGTGGAACTCGTTGCGCAGCAACCGATACGCCTCCGGTGCCAACGACGCCGGCTCATCCCCAGTCAGCCCCGGGACCTCAAGGTGTCCCACCATCACCCCGACCTGCCCGTACTCCGAAATGTCGCGATAAGGCACCAGATCAACCCGCCGCAGCTGGTCGAGCGGCGGCGTGACGACGGTTCCGCGGTGCGAGTCGCCGGATCCGTGGCCGTGGCCCGGGAAATGCTTCAACACCGGCTGCACCCCGCCCGCGCGCAGGCCCTCGGCGAACGCCAGCGCGTACTGCCGCACCTTTTCCGGGTCCGGGCTGTACGAACGGTCGCCGATCACCGCGTCGTCG
Source organism: Amycolatopsis circi (assembly GCF_003385235.1). Classification (GTDB taxonomy): domain Bacteria; phylum Actinomycetota; class Actinomycetes; order Mycobacteriales; family Pseudonocardiaceae; genus Amycolatopsis; species Amycolatopsis circi. Next base: position 15,320 of record NZ_PQIA01000044.1, read on the forward strand.
GGTTCGTCGCTCACGTCCGCGTCCGGTGCGTAGTCGACCGTCACCCCGCGTGCCCGCAGTTGCTTGCCTCGCTGCTCGCCGATCGCGCGCACCTCGTCCGGCGTCTTCGAGGCCGCCAATTGCCGGGCGCTCGGGAGCGAGCCGTCGAGGTCGTCGATGCGCTGCACCCGGCCGCCCTCCTCGTCGACCGCGACCGAAACCGGGATCTTCGCCGCCCGCTGGACGCCGTCGAGCGCGCCATTTTGCAACAGCGTGGTCTTTTTGTCTCCCACGAAGATCCCGCCGACCTGCTGCGTCCGCACGAGGTCCGCGACGGCCGCCGGGTCACCCGCGTTGACGCCCGGCACCACCAGTTGCGCCACTCGCGCCCGCGGATCCATTCCCGCCACCGCCGACGCGCACGACAGTTGCCCCGGCACAGTCTGCGAAGGCGAGGTTGACGCAGGTGGAGCGGCTTGCGGCGAACTTCCCGCGCTTGGCGCTGTGAGCGGGGTGGGCGTTGCTGTTCCGGAAACGGAACGTTCCCCGGAACACGCGGAAAGCGCACATATGAGCGTCAAGCCGCTGACGGCGCCTGCGGTGATCCAGCGGGGTCGTGCGTGCGCCTTCATCGTTTCCTCTGCATGTCCGGACAGGTCCCCGTGACGGTAACCGAACCCCACCGGCGGGCCCAACTTCACGCTGTGAAGAATGAGCGCGTCCCGACTAGAGATTTCGTGAAGCCGCGGTGGGCACACTGCTGGAACACGACAGGCAAAGGCTCTGCACCGGGGAGGCAGCGATGAATCAGGTCAAGGTTGCGGCATGGGCTTCGGACCCGATCACGCTCGCGGGCCTCATCGATCATCTGCGCACGCGCCGCGAGGTGCGGGTGATGCCGGGCCAGCAGCGCGGTGAAGCGGCCGTGCTCGTGTTCGCCGCGAACCGCGTCACCCGCGAGGTGAAGGCGGCGCTGCGGGCAGCGGCCTCGGAGACGCCCGCGGCCATCGTGTTCGTCGCCGGATACGTCGACGCCGACGATCTGGCCGAGCTGGCCGCTTGGCACGTCGCCGCGGTGCTGCCGCGCGACGCGATCGGCGGGGACCAGCTGGTGCGCAGCATCGTGGCCGCCGCCTCCGGGCGCGAGACCTCGATGCGGGATCTGCTGCAGCAGGCGGAGACCCTGCGCCGCAACGGCGACCGCACCACTCTGTCTCCGCGCGAGGTCGACGTGCTGCGGCTGATGGCCGAGGGCTGGGACACCGCGGAAATCGCGAACAAGCTCTGCTACTCGGAGCGGACCGTGAAGAACGTGATCTACGGCATGACGAACCGGCTCAAGTTGCGGAACCGTCCGCACGCCGTCGCCTACGCGCTGCGCGCCGGAGTGATTTAAAGGATGCTCACCACGTGCGAAAGCTGACCCGGCGCCCGGCCGTTGCCGCGCTCGCCGCCGCATTCCTGTTACTGGCGGCCGCGTGCGGTTCCTCCGCGTCCTCGGGAAAGATCACGCTCAGCGTGGCGACCTTCGGCGAGTTCGGCTACGCGCCGCTGTTCGAGCAGTACCAGAAAGACCATCCCAACGTCGAGATCCGCAGCCGGGTCACCGATTTCGACACGCATTTCAAGAGCCTCGCCACGCAGCTGGCGGCCGGTCGCGGAGCAGCCGACGTCGTCGCGGTCGAGGAGCAGTACATCCCGAAGTACATCCGGGCCAAGGACAAATTCGTCAACCTGGCCGAATTCGGTGCGGACAAGCTGAAACAGCAGTGGGCGCCGTGGAAGTGGGCACAGGGCACCGCGGGCGATTACGTCTTCGGGCTCGGCACCGACATGGGCAGCCTCGCGATGTGCTACCGCCGGGATCTGTTCCAGCAGGCCGGTTTGCCCACCGACCGCAAGGCCGTCGCGGAGCTGATGCCGGACTGGGCTGGTTACGCGAAGGCCGCCGCCCGATTCACCGAAAAGCTGCCGAAGGTGAAGTTCGCCGATTCGGCGGGCACCGTCTACACCGCGATGCTCAACCAGTCGCCGGAGAACTACTTCTCCGCCAAGGACGATTCCTACATCGCCGACAAGAACCCCAGCGTGCGCAACGCGTTCCAATTGTCCGGCGGTCTCGCACAAGCCCGCGAAACGGCCGGCGCGACCACGTACACGCAGGCCTGGAACGTCGCGATCAAACAGGGCAGCTTCGCGACCATCGCGTGTCCGGCGTGGATGCTCGCGCAGATCAAGGAAGCCGGCGGCGACGCGGGCAGCGGCAAATGGGACGTCACGACGGTGCCGGGCAACAGCGGTAACCAGGGCGGTTCCTTCCTCGCCGTGCCGAAGCAGAGCGCGCACCCGAAGGAAGCCTACGATCTCGCGCAGTGGCTGACCGCGCCCGCACAGCAGAAACGGCTTTTCCTTTCCGACGGAATCCTGCCGAGCGAACCGAGCGTCTATCAGGATCCGCAGGTCGTCGCACACACCGACCCCTATTTCTCGAACGCTCCGGTCGGCCGGATCTACGCGGCGTCGGCGGAGAAGCTGCGACCGAATTACCGCGGCCTGCACGACGCTGACGTGCGTCCCGAATTCGGCCGCGCGCTCGGCCGGATCGAGGACGGGACCGAGAACGTCGAGCAGGCGTGGGCCGACGCGGTCCGGATGGGCCGCGACGCGATCAAGTAGCTGTCGTGGACCGGAAGCTCACCCCCTACGCCTTCATTCTGCCGTTCTTTGTCCTTTTTGGAGTGTTCGGCGCGTTCCCGCTGCTGTACACGTCGTGGGTTTCGCTGCACCGGTGGGATTTGCTTTCCGGCCAGGAAGGCGGCCTCGGCTTCTCCAATTACGTCGAGCTGTTCGGTGATCCGCGGTTCTACAACGCGCTTTTCAACACCGTCAGCATCTTCCTGCTCGCCGCGATTCCGCAGTTCTTCCTGGCGCTCGGCATCGCTGCCCTGCTGAACCGGCCACTGCGCGCGGCGACCTGGTGGCGGGCCGGGCTTTTACTGCCGAACCTGGTGTCCGTGGTCGCGGTTGGGCTGGTGTTCGCGCAGCTGTACAGCTCGGGCTACGGCGTGGTCAACGAGGTGCTCGGCTGGTTCGGGGTGCCGCCGGTGTCTTGGCAGTCGCACCAATGGTCGTCGCATCTCGCGGTGGCGAGCATGGTGATGTGGCGCTGGACCGGCTACAACGCGCTGATCTACCTGGCCGCGATGCAAGCGGTGCCACAGGATCTGTACGAGGCCGCCGCACTCGACGGCGCTTCGCGATGGCGGTCGTTCTGGTCGATCACCGTGCCCGGCATCCGGCCGACGATCGCCTTCACCGCCGTCGCAGGCACGGTCAACGGGCTTCAATTGTTCGCCGAACCACAACTGTTCGACGCCACGGGAAACGGCGGCGCAGGTGGCAACGACCGGCAATTCCAGACCCTCACGATGTATCTGTACGAAAAAGGCTTCGGCAAATTCGACGCCGGATACGCGGCGGCCTTGTCGTGGGTGATGTTCCTGATCTGCCTGGTGTTCGCGGTCTTCAACTACCGGCTGGTCCGCCGGTTCGTGGGTGCACCGTGATCCGCCGGGGCCGAGCCGGGGCCTGGGTGTACGCGGTCCTCGTGGGGCTGGTCGCCGCGTCGCTATTCCCGCTGTACTGGTCGTTCGTCGTGTCCACTCGGGACAACGCGGCGATCGGCGAGACCTCGCCCCTGCTGCTGCCCGGCGGCCACCTCTTCGACAACATCCAGCGCGTCTTCACCACCGTCGATTTCTGGCTGGCGATCGGCAATTCGCTGATCGTCGCGACGACGGTGATGGTGTCCAATGTGGTCCTGTCCAGTTTCGCCGGGTTTTCCTTCGCCCGGCTCCGGTTCCGCGGCCGCAACACGCTGTTCCTCCTGGTGGTCGGTTCGGCGATGGTGCCCGCCCAGCTGGGCGTCGTCCCGCTTTACCTGGTGGTGAGCGACTTCGGCTGGTACGGCCGCCTCGAAGCGGTGATCGTGCCCGCGCTGGTGAGCGCGTTCGGCGTGTTCTGGATGCGCCAGGCCTGCGAGGGTTCGATCGACCAGGACCTGGTCGACGCGGCCACTGTGGACGGAGCGTCGGTGCTGCGCACGTTCTGGCACGTGGCAGTTCCGGCGATCCGTCCACAAGCGACTGTCCTGGCCATGGTGACCTTCCTCGGCGCGTGGAACGACTACTTCTGGCCGTTAGTGGTGCTCGATCCGGCGCAGACGCCGACCGTGCAAGTGGTCCTGTCTCAGCTGGCCAGCGGCTACTTCACCGACTACGCCTTGATGCTGACGGGGGCGACGCTGGGCGTACTGCCGGTGATCGTGCTGTTCCTGTTGCTGGGGCGGAACCTGGTGCGCAGCATCTCCACTGGGCTCAAGACCTCGTGAGTGCTAATACCGGTTAGAACCGGCATAGGCACTCACGAGACGTAACGCCCGAAGAACCCGGCAATGGCCCCCCGCTGCACGCCGATGCTCACCCGAGGATCGATCGTCCCGATCCGCGTCTGCTGCACCTTCGGATCGACCGGCACCCGCTGCGCCAGCTTAGGCAGGAACCACTGCACATCGGTGTAGCTGTAGTGCATCGCCGACGCCAAGGTGATGTCCTGCTTCGGTGCCGAAGTGCGCTCCCACAACGACTTCCAAGCCGGTGACGTCCGATGACTACGCGCCTGACCGTCGCTGGTGCTCCCGGACGACCCCATCAACAACACCGGCCGCGACACCCCCTCCGCGCCAGCGCGAGTGAGCTGCTTGCCATCGACGTCATAAGCGAGCCAACCGTCCAAATCGGCCACAGCGTCCACCCGAGAGTCCACTGTGGATACCTCAGCAGCGGTATCCCCACCGAACGAATGCCCGATCGCCCCGACCCGGCTCAGATCCATCGACTGCCCGAGCCCCGGAATACCCGGCAACCGATCAAGAGTGAACCGGACATCCGCGACCCGCGTGCGCATCCCCGCGACCAGGCCCTTGCTCTGCTGAGAGAACACCACGCGCCCGTCAGGAAACACGACGAACGGCGCCTCACCGGTGTGGTCGATGGTCACCACGATGTACCCGCGGCTGGCGAGATCCTCGGCCGTCGCGCTGCCCAGCGCCCGCAGCGAAGCCCAGCCCGGCGAGTACACGACCACCGGCCACCGACCCTGCACCGGCGCGTTCGCCCGCGCGTGCGTCTCGACGGCCGCCCAGTCGACCTTGCCGGTCGGCAACCCCAGAGCCGGTGCCGCACCCTGATCGAAGTACGGCGCGGCCTTAGCTGACAGATATCTCGCCTTCGGGCCAGAACCGGGCCGAGTGGGGTACCAGACGCTGATCATCAGCTCCCGGTTCCGCGCCTGGTCGACGAGGTGGACGTCGCGTTCGCCGATCGCGTGCGGTCCGGACGGGGTGGGAAGCTCGAAGGTGACCGCGGAGTCAGCCGCGGCGGGCGCGGCGCCCAAGGCGGTGACGAGTAGTGCGGCGGCGAGGACAGTTCGGAAGCGCATGCCGGAACTCTGCCGGTTTGCCCGGGATGCCCGCGCCTGCCGATCGGCCTCAGCGACCCCCGACTTTCGTCAACCCGTCCGTCGCGCCACGGTGGTCGCCAGCTCGCTCCGCGACGGCGCGTCCAGCTTCCCGAGCAACCGCACGACGTGCGCCTGGACCGTCCGGCGCGGAATGCGCAGCTCCGTCGCGATCTCCGGATTGGACCGGCCAGCGGCGACGAGCCGGGCGATCCGGACTTCCAGCGTCGACAGCGATTCCCAGCCGTGCTCAGGCCGCGCCGACGCCAGCGAAGCCCCGCGCTGCACGCCGAACGCCTGCAACCGCGTCTCGGCGTGCTCCAGATTCCACGCTGCCGAAAGTTCGGTGTACAGCGAGGCTGCCTCATCGAACGCGGCCTGCGCGGCGTCCAACCGGCCGACCCGGGCGAGTAGCACCGCCGCATCCTCCAACGCACTGGCCAGCTCCGGTTTCCGCCCCACCGCGCGGAAATGCTCCACCGTTCGCAGCACCGGCTCCGGATCCTCATCCAGCAACCCGCGACACCATTCAGCGGCCGCGAACGCCCGCGCCGGTTCGAGTTCCTTCTCCGCCTCTTCGACGCACACCGCCAGCGCCCGCTCCGCCGCGGCTCGGTCGCCTGCCGCCAACGCGATCTGCGCGAACTGCGGCAACCACTGATGCCGCAACATCATCTGCGCGTACGTCGGGTTCAGAATCGGCTCGAACACGGTGATCGCCTTCTGCAGATCACCTCTCTGATAGGCGACAAGCGCGTGCGCGGCAAGCAAAAAGTCGAAACTTTCCCGCTCGGCACTGGTCGCGGGCGCGTGTTCCTCCGCCGCGTCCAGCAGTGCAGCCGCTTGTGCGCGTTCACCCCGCCGCGCCGCGATGAGCGCCGCGACCCCGTGCAGCAGCAACGCCGCGGCACCCGGTTCGCGCAGGCCGAAGAAGGTGATCGCCGGACCGTCCTCGGTGACGGTGTCCAGCTCCACCAGCGCTTCGTCCCACCGGCCTTCCCAATACCGGTGCACCGCGACGGAAACCTGCAGCCCGCTCGGCATGCTGTGCCGCCGCGTCACCTCGGCGGCCTCCTGCAGCGTGCGGTTCGCGTCGTCCAGCCGGTCGAGGTTCTGCAGCGTGAAGACGCGGTTGTCCAGCAGATCAAGGTGCAGATCGGCCAGTTCGTGCTCGTCGCCGACGGCCGCGAGCGCCTCGTCGACGTGTTTCAGTGCGCTGGCGTGATGCCGCCGCACGGAATCGACCAGCCACAACGTCTGCAGCGCGTGGGCGGTGAGATAGCCGTCTCCGTTCGCCTCGGCCCGGGCGCGATGCGCGTTCTCCTCCGCGACATCGAGGTCGTCGAGCCCGCCGCGCCGGAAGTTGGCGAGCAGATGGCGACCCCGGACCCGCCACAGCTCCGGAACTCCCGGGTCCTCCGCCGGATTCCCGAGCGTCTCCACCGCGAGCTGCGTGTCGCCCCGGCGAAACCGCATCGCGGACACCACGTGCCGCATCTCCGCGGCGTGGTCCGGATCGCGAGACATCTCAAAGGCTTGCAGCGCAAGCTCTTCCGGACTCCGTTCGAGCCGGAACAACACCCGCACCAGCGCGACCAGCAACGGTTCGCGGCGCGGATCGTCGTCCTCGATCCCGGCCAGCGCGCGCTCCAGCAGCTCGACCGCGATCAGCGGGGCCCGGTTCGACACCGCGCTCTGGTGCTCCACCAGCCAGTCCAGCACCCACGGGTCCACAGTGGACGGAACGGCCACGAGCTGCTCGGCGACCCGCTTCACCGGCGCGCCGATCTTGGCCAGCGCTTCGGCGGCCTGCCGATGCTGCGCGGCCCGGGTTTCCGGCGGCAGATGGTGGTACAACGTCTGGCGCAGCAACGGAAGCCGGAACGCGAGCTGGGTTCCGGTGTCGAGCAGGATGTTGTCCGCCACGGCCGCTTCGAGCGGTCCGAGCAGGTCCGACGGCCGCTGTCCGAGCACCGCCGCGATGTCGCCGACCCCGAACTCCATGCCGAGGATCGCGCCCCAGCCCAGCACGTGCCGGGTCTGCGCGGGCAGCAGCTCCAGCCGCCGGTTGACCGCCGCGACGATCGACTCCGGCGGCTCGAACCGCAGCGGATCCGGGACGTCGGCGAGCCCGTCGCGCTGTTCGACCGCGCCCGAGTGCACCAGCGCGTCCAGCATTTCCTTGAGGTACAACGGATTGCCGCCGGCGCGCGCGGTCAGGTCCCGCAGCCGCGGTCCGGGGTCAGCGCCGATCTGCCGCTGCAGCAGGCACAGGACGTCGTCCTCGCCGAGCGGGCCGAGGTCGAGCACAACCCCGTCGCGCGTCTCGACGCCACGGCGCAGCTGGGTCATCTCCGGCCGCTCCGGTGCCGGTCGCGTCGCGGCGACCAGCAGCAACGGCAGCTGCCGGGCGGCCGCGGACAGCCGATGCCACACCAGCACGCTCGACTCGTCCGCCCATTGCAGGTCGTCGACCACGAGCAGCAGCGGCGATTCGGCGCACAGTTCGTCGACGAGTGCCAGCAGCCGGTCGACCGAATCCAGCACCGGGTCGCCGACCCGCCGCACCGGTTCCTCGCTGCTCAACGCGACGCGCGCCCGGCGTGGATCCGGCGAATGCGGGTCGATCGCCAGGCATTCGTGCATGACCTGCAAGGGAAACCGCATGCTCAGCTCGTCCGCGGTGACCCAGGCGACCTGCAGGCCACCGGCGTCGCCGAACGCGTGCGCCAGCAGTTCCGACTTCCCGATCCCGGCTTCGCCCTCGATCCACACCGCCCGGCCCCGGCCCGCGCGGACCCCGTCGAGCAGCTGGTGCAGCTTGCCGACCTCGGCTTCCCGGCCGAGCAACGGATCCCGCGGCGCACGCACGACCGGCTCGGGCATCGCCGGTCGCCGCAGATCCAGCGCCGGGTCCTCGGCGAGCACGCGCTGGTGCAGATCGCGCAGCCCCGGCCCGGGCTCCACGCCCAGCTCCGCGCGGATCGTGCTGCGCGCGTCGCGGAACACGTCGAGCGCGTCGGAATGCCGTCCGCTGCGGTAAAGCGCGAGCATCAGCGACGCCCGCAACGATTCGCGCAGCGGATACTCGGCGGTGAGCGCGGTCAGCTCGGCGATGATCTCCTGATGGCCGCCCATTTCCAGCCTGCTGCGGGCAGCGCGGTCCAGCGTGTCCAACCGCAGCTCAGCCAGGTAAGCGCGATGCCGCTCGGCGAAGTTGCCGGGCACCCCGGACAGCGCTTCGCCGTGCCACAGCTTGAGCGCAGCACTGAATTCGGCCACCGCCCGGTTGTGCGCCCCGGCCTCGGCCTCGCGTTTGCCGTCTTCCCGGTGCTGCTCGAACTTCGCCGCGTCCAGCGCTTCCGGCGCGAGGTCGAGCGTGTAGCCGGTCGGGCCGGACCCGAGCACGGTCGACGCGGACCAGCGGGTGCGCTCGGGCTCAAGTGCGCGGCGCAGTCCGGAAATATACGTGTGCACGCTGCCTTCGACACTGGCTGGCGGCGACTCGCCCCACACACCCGCGATCAGTTCGGCGCGCGGCACCGGGCGTCCGGCAGCGACCGCCAGCATGGCGAAGACCGCCCGCTGCCGCGCGGGCCCGAGCGAGATTTCGGTCGTCCCGCGCCAGGCGCGCAGCGGGCCGAGCACCGTCACCCGCAAATCCCCTGGCATGCCGTTCCATTCGCCGTGTTGACCGAGTTTACCGCCTCGATCATGGACCCGAGTCCACCCCGGTTCACTCTCCTGCCGCACGCGCGCGGACCGGGCTGGCCCGCCGGATGCCGTACGGCTGCATCCGCGTCTCGGCCCGCCGCACGTCCCAAGCCGCGCCGACCGAGGTGTAGCTGGTGAGTGCCGCGAGGAAAGCCGTGCGCGCCTCGTCGAGACGGCGGTACTCGGCGAGCAGGATCGCGGCGTCCTCGCTGGCGCGCGCGTGCTTGAGCATCCGGCCGGCGGACTCGTAGTGCGTGGCGGCGCCGAGGATCGCGTCCGGATCCGCGGTCACCAGGCCCCGGCAGTGCGCGGTCGCCGCAGTGTGCGACGGCGGTGTGTCGTACCCGCTGGTGTCGCCCATCAGCCGCAGCGCGCGGAACGCGTGCGGCAGGTCGCCGAGCTGCATGGCGAGCCGGGCGAGGTCCGGCAGCCATTGCTGGCGCGCCGCGGGCGGGTAGTTCTGATCGAGCAGCGGCAGCAGCGCGGCGAGGGCGGCGTCCGGCTCGCCTTCCAATTCGGCGAGTTGGGCGCGCGCGGCGAGCAGATAGTCGCCGCCGTTCGGTTCGAGATCGTGCGGGAACTGGTGCCGGGCGGCGGCGTCGAGATGCGCGCGTGCCTCTTCCGGCTCGTCCCGATGACTCGCGATCAACGCGCCGACACCGTGCACCAGCAACGCCGATCCGGGGCTGCGCAACACATACGACGCGGTTTCCGCGCCGCCTCGGATCACCGTGTCGAGTTCGGCGAGGGCCTCGCTCCAGCGGCCGCGCCAGTAGTAATGCACCGCGCCGGCCAGGTGCATTTCGCCGGGCACCGCGCGGGTCGCGGCCAGCCTGCGCGCGGTGCTCAGGTCGGCGTCGTTGTCGAGGCCGTCCAGCACGCCCAATTCGGACAGATCCGGTGCGGCCGCTTGATGGTCGACGGCGAACCGTTCGATGGTCGCGCGCAGGGTTTCGTGCCGCCCGCGCCACATCTCCGGCACCTTAGGATCGGCCAGCGTACGGCGGACTTCCGAGGAGGCTTCGGCGAATTCGCCGCGGCGGTAATAGATGTAGGCGAGGATCCAGCGCATTTCCGCGGCCTGCCTGCTGTCCTTGGTACGCGCGACGACCGACCGCGCCTCCGCCTCCGGTTCCCGGCCGAGCCAGAACAACAGCCGAGCGAGCGTGGCGGTGAGCGGTTCGCGAGCGTCGGCAGGCAGTACAGCCTGCTTGACGACCTGTTTGAGCAGGTCCACCGCGATCCGAGGCGACTGCGCGGCGACCGTGCCGATGTGCTCGACCAGCCAGTTCGCGACCCACGGATCCACCTGCGCGGGCGCGGCGGCCAACTGCTCGGCGACGCGTTCCGCCCCGGCACCCGCTCCGTCGAGCGCCTCGGCCAGTTGCCGGTGCAACGCGACGCGCATCGCGGCCGGCGTCTTTTCGTACAACACGCGGCGCAGCAATGGATGCCGGAACGCGAGCAGATCGCCGGACTCGACCAGCACTCCCGCGGTGAGCGCTTCCTCGACCGCGGCGACGAGCGCGGTCGGCGCGCGTTCGGTGGCGATCGCGATGTCGGCGAGCGAGAATTCCTTGCCCAGCAAGGCCGCCCAGCGCAGCAGGTCGCGCGCGGAGCTGGAAAGGAAGATCAGGTACAGCGTGATCCGCGACCCGAGCGGCGACGGGATCGAGCGGCACGAGGAACCGTCGACGATCGCGTGCGCGCCGTCGAGCAGGATCATCGAATTGGCGAGCAGAGTCTCGACGATTTCCGTGGCGTAGCGCGGATTCCCGGCGGCGTGACTGAGCAGAAGCGAGAGCATCCGGTTCGGTGGCGCACCGGTGAGATCGGCGGAGATCTTCCGGATCTCGTTGTCCGGCAACGGTTCCAGCCGCAGCAGCGAGGTCGTGCCGGACGACAGGTCTGCGGCGAGCGCTTCGAGCGCGGCGGAGCGGGGAAGCGGGCGGCTCGCTCCGACGAGCAGCAGCGGCAGCCGCCGGGTCTCGCGGGAGAGGTGTTGCCACACCTGCAGCGTGGTGTCGTCGGCCCACTGCAGATCGTCGACCACGAGCGCGAGCGGCCCGTCCGCGCAGAGCTTCCGGACCAGCCCGAGAATGCCCTCGACCGGGTCCAGCTCCGGGTTCTCGGCGAGCGCCACCGCGAGTTCCGCACGGCGCAGGTCCGAGGCGCGCGGATGCACGCCGAGCGCGTCCAGCAGCGGACGCAGGGCAAAGCCCTGGTCGAGCGAATCGGCGGCGGCGAACAGCGCGGGGTAGCCGGTTTCGTGGGCCAGCGCGACGGTTTCGGCCAGCAGCGCGGTCCGGCCGATCCCCGGTTCGCCCTTGACCCACACCGAACGGCCGAGGCCGCCGCCGAGACCGGCGACGGCCTCGTTGAGCAGCTGAAGCTCCTTCTCCCGCCCGACAAACGTCGCCGGGCGCGGCGGCAGCACCGGCAACGGGAAGCGCGGGACCTTCGCGACCGGCGCGGGCGTGACCGCCTGGTCGGCGGCCAGCAGCTTTTCGTAAAGCTCCCGCAGCGCTGGACCCGGCTCGGTGCCGGACGCTTCGACTAGCCGCTCGCGCAGCTCGGTATAGACGGTGAGCGCCTCGTGAGGCCGGCCCGCGCGGTCGAGTGCTCGCATGAGCAGACCGTGCAGCGGCTCGCGGAACGGGTGTTCGGCAGCGAGTTCGCCGAGCTGCGTGACGAGCCCGGCGGACTCGCCGGAGTCCATCGCCAGCTCGGCCCGGCGTTCGACAGTCGCCAGCCGGAGTTCCTCCAGCCGCACCCGCTGCGCGGTGGCGTAATGCCCGGACAGGCATTGCAGCGGCGTGCCGTCCCACTCCGCGAGAGCCTCGTCGAGCACGCTCCGCGCCTCGGCCCGGCGTCCTTCGGCGAGCAGCCGGTTGCCGAGATCGCGCAGCGCGCTGAACCGGTGGACGTCGATCTGCTCCGGCTCGACGCAGAGCGAGTAACCGGACCCGGTGGAGGCGATCAGCCGCGATTCGGCGCCTTTGCGGCGGCCCGGTTCGAGGACGCGGCGCAGTCCGGAGATATAGGTGTAGATGCTCCCCTGTGCGCTGGCCGGGGGCGCGTCGCCCCACACTGCGTCGATGAGCACTTCGCGAGAGACCGTGCGGTTCGGGGAGAAGGCGAGCACCGCGAAGACTGTGCGCCGATGAGCGGAACCGAGGTCGAGCTGCCGGTCGCCGAGCCAGGCTCGCACCGGTCCGAGCAGCTGGATTTCCGGCGCCGGGACGCCGCCGGATGCCGACATCGGTCTCCCTTCACGCGCTGACGGATCGTCACACGCCGGATGCCACTGGTGAGCTTACGCCGAAAAGGTGACGTGGCGGGACCGCCCCAGGTTGCTTTTGCCGGTCTTGTCCAGCGAATTGTCCAGTGGACATCGTCGCGGGGAAGGCTCGGCGGTGAACGCCGGGCAAACCGGCGGGGCGGTCCGGCAGGCACACCTGCCGCGACAAAGGGGCATCGGGCCCGCGCTCCGGTTTCCGAACGGGAATCCCTGCGGCAGCCTCGGTTTGGCGCCCGCGCGCTCGAATGCGGCCTGGACGTGCGGACGGTGAGGAGGAGGCGTGGACCCGGTTCCGGCCCCGGCGGGGGCGAGGTTCGCGGCGGCGATCGACGCCGCGAACGCCTGTTTCGGCACGGTGAACAACGAAATGGCGGCCTTGCAGGCGTCGTGGCGCGGCGAAGCGGCGGTCCGGTTCGGCCAGGCGATGAACGATTGGGAGCAGCAGTTCGATCGCATTCTCGGCAGTCTGGCAGATCTCGTGGACGCGGCGCGCGCTACCGCCGCGACCGCGGCCGCAAAGTGCTCAAATGAGCGCTCGCGGTGCGCCGACCGTCCATGAGTGGTGATCCCGGCTTCGAGCAGGCCGCCGAGGTGCTGTCCCGGATCCGCCGGACGACCGGCGACCTCGGCGCGGTGCTCGCCGAGCTGGAGTCCACAGTGGAGCCCGAGGTGGCCGGCTGGTCGGCGGAGGCGCGGGCCCGCTACCGGGAGGCCAAACGGGAGTGGTCCACCGCGCTGGACCTGATGCCCGAATGCCTCGACCGGGCGGCGCGAGCGTTCCGCGAGATCTCCGCGGAGGAGCCGAAAAGAGGTCGCTGAACTGCGAAAACGCTGGTTTTCTTCACCGGTCTTCACGAGCGCGGCAGAAAACGTGAAGTCTCGCCCGACACACTGCGTCCAGGCAATGTGGAGGGGGTAGTCGTGAAGCTGGTCAAGGTCGCAGTGCTCGCCTCGGACCCGATCACCCGGGCCGGAGCCGCGAGCCTGCTGGGTTCGCGCCCGGAGCTGGTCCTGCTCGGCCAGGACGCGGCGAGCCAGGCGGACGTGGTCCTCGTGATGGAGGAGCACGTCACCGACCGGGTGCTGTCGCAGGTGCGGGACCTCGGCAGGCAGTCCGAGCAGCTGACCGGACCGCATCTGGTGATCGTCGTCGACCATTTCCGCGAGAGTGACCTGATGACGGCCGTCGAATGCGGCGTCGTCGCGATCCTGCCGCGCCGCGAAACCGGCGGCGGCGAACTGGTCGCGGCAGTGCTGGCCGCTGGGGACGGCACGGCGACGCTGCCGCCGCGGCTGCAGGGCGCGCTGCTCGCACAGGTCCAGCGGATGCGCCGCGACGTGCTGGAACCGAACGGCCTCACGCTGTCCGGCCTGGCCTCGCGCGAATGCGACGTGCTCCGATTGGTCGCCGAGGGCTACGGGACCGAGGAGATCGCGACGAAGCTCTGTTATTCGGAGCGGACGGTCAAGAACGTGCTCTATGGCCTGATGACCCGGTGCGGTCTGAACAACCGGGCCCACGCCGTGGCCTATGCCCTGCGCGCCGGCGCGATCTAATGTTCTGCTCATGGCGCAGACGGCGGTAGAGATCGCTCGCGGAGTGCGGGCAGGGGAGCTGGACCCGGTCCAGGTGACCGAGGACGCACTCGCCCGGATCGCGGCAGCGGACGGCGTCGTCGGCGCTTTCCGCCGCGTGCGCTTTGCCGAGGCACGAGCCGAAGCCGCCGAAGTCGCGGCCCGCCCGGACTTGGCTTCGCTGCCACTAGCTGGCGTCCCAGTCGCGGTCAAGGACGTCACCGAGGTCACCGGCGAGTACCTGGGCTGGGGCTCGGAAGCAGGCCCCCGCACCCTGGCCGACGCCGACGGCCTGATCGCCACCCGCCTGCGCGCGGCCGGTGCGGTAATTGTCGGCCTGACCCGCGTGCCGGAGCTGTGCATCTTCCCGACCAGCGACGACCCCGACGGCATCGCCCGCAACCCCCGCAACCCGTCCTTCACCGCAGGCGGCTCCTCCGGCGGCAGCGCCGCCGCGGTAGCCGCGGGCCTGGTCCCCATCGCGCACGGCACCGATGGCTTGGGTTCCATCCGCCTGCCCGCTGGAATGTGCGGAATCGTCGGCCTGAAACCGGGCCGCGACGTGGTCCGCGAAGAGACCCCAGGCTGGTTCGGCCTCTCCACCCACGGCCCGCTGGCCACCACGGCCGCCGACGCCGCTCTCCTGATGTCCGTCCTGGCCGACCGCCCGGAATGGGCCACGCTCGCGACTCCGGTTTCGCAACGAATCGCGACCTCCACCCAGGTCCCGTTCACCCGAGCCCCCTTGCCCCGCGCCCTGCGCGCCGCCGTCGACCAAGCCGCGGCTCTCCTGCGCTCCTCCGGCCACCAGGTGGTCTCCGCGACCCCGGCCTACCCGCTCCGCGCCCTAGGCGGCCTGGTCGCCCGCTGGTTCGCTGGCCCAGCCGAGCAGGTTGCAGGCACGTTCGACCTCTCGCGCCTGCAACCCCGAACCCGCGTGCATGTCCGCCTAGGCCGCCTGACGTCGCGCCTGGTCAACGACCGAGCCCGCGACGAATGGCAAGCGATCGCCGCGCAGTTCTTCGAGTCTCACGACGTGCTGGTGACGCCCACTTTGGCGACGCTGCCGCTGAAAGCCCGCCGCTGGCACCGAGAATCCTGGCTGGCCAACGCGGTCCCGTCGTCGAGGGTGGCGTCCTTCACCGGCCCGTGGAACCTGGCCGGATACCCGGCGCTGTCGGTCCCGGTGGCCCGGCATCCCGTCCACGACCTGGCGATGTGCGTGCAGTTGGTCGCTCGCCCCGGCGGGGAGCCGTTGCTGCTGGGCTTGGCGGCGGAGCTGGAGTCGGCGAACCCTTGGCCGCGGACGGTCTAGCTCGCGCCGGTATGCCGTGAAGGACTCCTTGCGGGAATCCAAGTCCGTGAAGGGGCCCCTCACGGACTGGTGCGGGCAATGCCAGGGACTTAAGGCGGCGCTGTGGGTGCGGTTTGAAGTGTGCCTGTGCTGGTCGTGGGGGTTGGCGAGGCGGGCACGGGGTTTGCTGTTCGTGAGGGGAACCCTGAGGGACTCAGAGTCCCTCAGGGTTCCCCTCACGGACGCGCGGAAGCGGCTAAGTGGGCATAGTTCGGGCATTTCGGCGGAAGTGACGTCCTTTGTGGACGGTAGGTAGGCTGAGGCCACGCCGCTTAAGTCCCTGGCATTGACAGTTGAAGTCCGTGAGGGGAACCCCGAGGGAATCAGAGTCCGTGAAGGTGGCCCCCACGGCCTTGGCCACAGAACCGAGCGGCGGCTCCGGTTGCCTGCTCGCTGCTCGGAGTGGGCCGCACAGTCGCCGGTCGAGCCGTCGGCGGATGCGCTGCGCGCCGACGTGCTCTTTTCGAGCTGCGCGTGGAAGGCCTGCTCTTATGGCTGCGGCTGGTGCCCGCCGCGAGCCGCTTCCGGACCGACGGGCTAACTGCTTGCGGCGGTTCGGCAAGCCTGCCGATGTGCTTTTTTCCGGGCCGTATGCGGGAGGCCCGCTCCGATGGCCACAGTAGATACCCGCCGAACTGTGTCTGGGTCGGCGGGTTCGCTGCGAACCGCGGGTCAAGCGGTGTGCTCTTTCCGGGGCCGTATGCGGAACGCCTGTTCCGATAGCTGCAGCAGGTGCCCGCCGAACCGTGTCCGGGTCGACGGGCTCCCGCAAACCACGGTCAAGCTGTTGGCGGCCGAGGCGTCCCGGCCCGCGAACCGTGGCTCAGCTGCTCGGCTTGCCCGCCGTCTGCGGCTGGGACTTCGCGCCGTTCCCCGTCGAGCCGTTTCCGGTCTTCGCGCCGTTGCCAGCCGCGCTTTCCGCCGCCCCGCCGTTTCCGGACCCGCCGTTCGCCGACGAGCCGTTCCCCGCCGGAGTCTTCGCGGCAGAACCATTCCCAGCCTTCGCCTTGGGCGACGGAGACGGAGCAGCAGCCTTCGACTCAACCGGCGCGGGCGACGGGTCCGGCTTGGCCGGGTCGTCCCCGCCGACGAGCTTCGAGGCAGACGGCAGCACCGATTCCGACGGCAGCGCCGTCAGCAAACCTTCGCTGCGGCCGAGCACCTCGTCCGCCAGCGCCAGGTTCTTGCGGGCCTGTTCGCGGATCTCCGCGAGCCGCTCGACCTTCCGCGTCGCCGCGGTGGTGCGCTGGGCCGCCTGCGTGGTCGCCTCGTCGAGACGGCGCTTGGCCTCTGCCGTCGCCTCCTCGACGCGGCGGGTCGCCTCCGCGGTGGCTTCCGAGATCCGGCGCTCGGCCTGGTTCTTGCTGGCCGTGCGCTGGTCGGTGATCATCTTTTCGTGCGCGGTGCGCTCGGCGGTGATCTTCGCGTCGAAATCGCGCTCGATCTTGCGGCGCTTGCGCTCGGCTTCGTTGTCGAGGAGTTCCCGGCGCTGTGCCGCCTCGACCGTCAGCCGCTGCACTTCGGCGCGGGTTTCCTTCAGCGCGGCCTCGTGCTCCGAGTGCAGCGCTTCGGCCTGCTTGTCCAGCTCCTCGACCAGGCGGTGGTACCGCTCGCGCAGCTTCGTGGACGCCTCGGTCGACGACGCCCAGTGCTTCTCGGCCGCCACCTGCGCGCGCTTGGTGATCTCCTCGGCACGCGCGTGCGCGAGCGTGACGGTGCGCTGCATCCGCTCGTCCAGGTCCTCGAGACGCTCCGGCGGCTTCAGCAGCTCCTCGACCCGGGACTGCAGCTTCGACACCTCTCCGCGCGCCGCCTCGAGTTCGCGCGACAGCGTGGCGACCTGCGCGGCCGTCGCGTCGCGGTCGGTGATCAGCCGGTGCAGCTGACCTTCGAGGTGGTCGAGGTACTGCCGCACCTCGGTGCGGTCGAAGCCGCGCCAGGCTTCGGTGTATTCGCGCCGCAGCGGGAGGAGGCCGTTGTCTCGCTCGGGAACCATGTCCACGACCGTACCCGCGCACCTGGCGTGCGTGCCGCCAGGAGTGGTGAATCACCGCCCCGGGTCGATTCTCCGCGGCGATCTCGCCTGAACGGCCTCACCCGCCGCGCGAAGCCGTCACTACCAGTGGAACCCGCGCGACAGCCGGGCCAATGCCATCGCCGCGCGGGACAGGTGTTTGTCGCCGCGCCCGATCTTCAGTTTCCCGCTGCCGCCCGCCGCCGCGGAGTCCGGGAAAATCCGGAAACCCTGGTACGCGATCGCGTCGGTGAGCCCCGGCGCGAGCGTGTAGGTCAGCCCGATCGCCTGGCCGGCCGGGGTGCCGATGTGCTTCGGCCGCCGCACCAGCGCTTTCAGCACCATGTCCGCCGCCTGTTCCGGCGATTTCGTGGGGAACGCGTCGTAGATCTTCGTCGGCCGGATCATCGGCGTGCGCACGAGCGGCATGTGGATGGTGGTGAAGGTGATCCCGTCGCCGTGCGTTTCGGTCGCCGCTATCCGGGAGAAGTAGTCCAGCGCGGCCTTCGACGCGGCATAGGCGGAAAAGCGCGGCGCGATTCCCTGCACGCCGATCGAGGAAACGTTCACGATGTGCCCGAATTTGCGCTCCGACATGTGCGGGAGGACCGCCAGGATCAGCCGCACCGCGCCGAAGTAGTTGATCGCCATCGCGCGCTCGTAGTCGTGCATCCGGTCGTACGACAGCTTGATCGACCGCCGGATCGACCGGCCGGCGTTGTTCACGAGCATGTCGATCCGGCCGTGTTCGGACAGCATCGCGTCCACGGCCTTGCGCACCGAATCCTCGTCGGTGAGGTCCGCCGGGTACACCGACGCGGTGCCGCCCGCCGCGATGATCTCGTCCCGCACTTCTTCCAGTTCGTGCTGCCGGCGCGCGACCAGCAGCGGAACCCCGCCCGCCGCGGCGACCTTCAGCGCGGTGGCCCGTCCGATGCCCGACGACGCGCCGGTGATGATCACCCGGCGGCCGTCCAGTTCGCCGCGCGGACCGTGCTTGCGCGCGCGGAACGGGTCGAGGTGTTCGCGCCAGTAGCGCCACAGCGTCGGGGCGTACTCCTCGAGCCGGGGCACCTCGACGCCGCTGCCGGCCAGCGCCTTCCGGGTTTCCGCGGAGGCGAACACCGCCGGGAACGCCATCGTTTCCAGCAGCACCGGCGGAATGCCGAGCCGCTCCAGCACCGCGTCGCGGGCGATGGTGAACCCGGGAATGTGCTCGCTGAGCTTGACCAGCCCCACGATTCCCTTCGACACCTTGTCGCCGAGCTGCACGGTGATCGTCGGCGCTCCGGCGGCGCGGGCGAACGCGTTGTAGACCGACACCACCGGCTGCGGTTCGGGGTTCACGAGGTGGAAGGCGCGGCCGTCGAGACCCGGCGTGGTGACCAGTTCCAGCAGGGCTTTCGCGACGTAGTCCACCGGAACCACGTTGGTGTCGCCCAGATCCGGGCCGGCGGACGGGATGTCGGGCAGCCCGGCGAGCCTGCTGATCGCTGGGAAGAGGTAGTACGGGCCGTCGATCTTGTCCATCTCGCCGGTCTGCGAATCGCCGACCACGACCGCGGGCCGGTACACCCGCCACGGCACCTCGTGCTGTTCCCGGACGAGCTTCTCGGCCTCGAATTTGGTGCGGTGGTACGGCGTGATCAGCCGCTGGCCGACGTCGAACATGTCCTCGGTGAACAGTCCTTCGTGGTCTCCGGCGACGGCGACCGACGAGACGTGGTGCAGGCAGCCGGCGTTCAGGTCCGCGGCGAGGTCGAGGACGTTCTGCGTACCGTCCACATTGGCCCGGATGCTCGTTTCGTCGTCGGCGGTGAGGTCGTAGAGCGCGGCGAGGTGGACGACGTGGTCGACGCCGCGCAGCGCCTCCCGGTCCGCTTCGGACACCCCCATCAGCGGTTCGCCGAGGTCGCCGGTCACGAGCGTCACGCGGTCCGGATGCGGCCACGCGTCGACGAGCGCGGCCAGCTTCTCCCTCGACGACGCGCGCACCACGAGCGCGACCCGTTCCACGTCCGGCCGGGTGAGCAGCTGCCGGGTGACCTGGCGTCCGATCAACCCGGTCGCGCCTGTCACCAAGAACGTCGCCATCTCCATCACCCTCCGCCGTGCCGCCGCCTGAACCCATGGGCATTCTGCTGCATGGACGCCGCGCTGACCACAACGCGACAGGGTGAGGTTACTCGCAAGTAACTTAGCGTCGGCACGGGGTTCCGCAGGTGGCGGCGGATTTCCGCGAGCGACGGGCTGGCCAAAAACTGCGCGAATGGACCCCTCGCGCGGTTTCAGCGGACAATGCCAGGGACTTAAGGCGGCGCTGTGGGTGCGGTTCGAAGCGTGCCTGTCCTGGTCGTGGGGTTGGCGAGGCCGGCACGGGGTTCGCTGTCCGTGAGGGGAACCCTGAGGGACTCTGAGTCCCTCAGGGTTCCCCTCACGGACAGGCGGAAGCGGCTAAGTGGGCATAGTTCGGGCATTTCGGCGGAAGTGGTGGCCTTTGCGGACGGTAGGTAGGCGTGAGGCCACGCCGCTTGAGTCCCTGGCATTGGTTTCAGCGGGGCGCGAGGGGACCCCTCACGCCGGGTCCGCGATCACCACGCGGTTCTCCTCGTACCCGTCGCTCCCGCCGATCCAGCGTCCGCCGCAGGTCACCAGGACCACCCGATGCGGCCCGGCCTGCCCGAAGAGGTCGTCGGCGCGGCTCGGCAGATCGTTCTTGTGCACGGTGACCAGCTGGGAGATCCGGTACTGGCGCGTCTTGCCCGCGCGGTCCACGATCGTCACCACGCCGCCGATGCGCTCGTTCCACAGCTCCGAAAAGGGGCCGGTCGCGCCGCGCCAGTTCACGTGGCCCGCGAACACGCTCGCGCCGCTGACTGCCTCCAGATCCGCGCCCCACCAAGCCGCCTGGCCGATGTCCGCCGGCACCGGAAGCGTGTTGCCCGGCCCGAGGTCCTGGCGCACCATCGCCGCGGTCCCGCCGCCAGGCAGCCGGATCGTGCCCGGTGCCTGCGGTCCCGGTTCCGGAGCCTGCCGATGCTCCGCGGGTGCGGCAGGCGGCGGTGCTGCCGCCGAACTGCTGGGCGGTGCCGCCGAACTGCTCGACGGCGGCGGCGCGGGCGCCAATTGCTGCGGGGAAGCGGCCGGAACGGCGGCGGTGGCCGGGGACGCGCTCCCGGCCACCACCGTCGTCGGCGGCGAACTGATCACGACCGTCGCGAGTTCCACTGCCAGCACGCTTGCCGCGCCGAGCACGAACCCGCCGATCAGCCGTCCTTTTCCGTTCATTGCCCTTGCTGCTTTCGATTACCGCCGGGCCGACCGCCGAGCGGCGAACCCGACCAGCGCCGAACCGACGAGTACCAGTGCCGCGAGACCCGCGATGCCGCCCGTGGAGAAACTCGTCTCGACAGTGCCCTTCGCCATCGTCACCGGCAGATCGCCGGCCGGAATCGCGTGCGGCACTTCGTTCGGCGTGTTCGCCACAGTCAGTGCGAGTGTGCCGCCCGGCGTCAGCGATCCGCACGCGGCGGGCGGATTGTTCGGGTCGAACGCGTTGGTGTAGCCCGGCGGCGCGTTCACCTCGACCACGCAAACCTCCTGCGGGGCCAGCAGATTCTCGACGGTCGCCGTCCCGTTGTCCCCGCTGGTGGTCACCACGGCGGGTTGCCCGTCGGGCCCGGTGAGCGGCTTGCCGTCCTGGCTGGTGGCCGCGCTCTTGCGGTCCTTGCCGGTGACCCGCAGCGTCGCCCCGCCGATGCCCTTGCCGGTCTTGGCGTCGGTCTTGGTGACCTGCACCTTGCCCGGCTTCGCTACGGCTACGACGCCTTGCGCGGTCAGTTGCTGTTCACCGCCGGTGCCGACGACGCTCTGGATTCCGTCCTTGGTGTCGACCGGGGTCTGGACAGTCGGCTTGTCCGCGGGCGCGGACAGGGACGCGACGAGCTTCGGCTGGTCGCCGGTGGGAGTGACCTTCGCCGTGACCGTGCCGTTCGCATCGGTCTTGATCGTCGTGTCCTTCTCCGCGGCCTGGGGCGCGGAGTTGCCCGACGAAGAGTCTGAAGCCTTCTCGGCGTCGGCCTGCTTGTCCGCTTGGCCGATAGTCCCGTCGGTGGCGGTCAGCTTCACCGGAACGTCCGGGATGCCCTTGCCCTGGGAGTTCTTCACCGTGACTGTCCAGGCCGCGGGCTGGCCGATGTGCTGATCGCCCTTCGGCGCGGTGACCGAGGCCGTCCACGGGCCGCGGTTCGCTGCGGCCTCGGCCTTCATCTTGGCCACGTCCTTGGCGGCTTCCGCGGTGAGGAGCTTGAAGTATTTGTCCTCGGGATAGGCAGCTTTGTTCGGGGGCGTGCCGAAGTCCGTGTCGCCGGGCGTCTTCGTCGGGGCGGTCCACGAGTGCAGCAGGTGGGCCAGCGCGGCGGCCTCGTCGTCGTTCGTGGTGTTGCCGTAACGCAACAGCAGGTACGAGATGTTGCCTGCGACGTCGGGCTTCAGCGGATCGCCCCACTTCGTCAACAGATCTTGACCTGGTTGGTACTGCTCATCGCTGTCCGGTGCCTTCAGGTGGAAGCTGACGCAGAACACGTCCTTGCCGCCCACCTTGTACGAGCCAAGCCAATCCTCGTACGTGACGCCGTCGGCCTCTTTGTGCTTGATCGTTTGGCCGTGGCCGGTGGTGGCGGCCGCGGCAGCCGGAGTAGTCCCTAATGCGGTTACGGAGAGTGCGCCGAGCAGTGCGGTCGCGACCAGCCCGGTGGCCGCGCGCCAGCGAGCGCGCGGGCGTGAGATCCACCCCATGGTGTGTTGGCTCCTTCGACGTGCCCGCCGACGCCTGAGCGGCGTCTTCGCAGTTCACCTGATCGAACAAACTCCCCGACGCGCGTTCGGTCACTTCCCGGACACGCGATGTGAAGGTTCGCGGGTCAGCATGGGGGTTGTCTAGAGACCATCGGGTGACCTGCGGTGAACGGTCGTGACCTTCATCGCCTACGGTGGCCGTAACGGGGGTCGCCCCACCCGTGCGGGTGACGAGTAAAATCGGCTTTACCCGAACGGGAACCAGCGAGCCGCCGCGGTCGTTGAACCCGATGCAAGGTGCCATAAAGTCCAGGAGGACAGGTGCGTTCCAGCAGCAACCCGGCGTTCCGCAATCTCCCGCGCGGCGCGGCCGCGACCGGGCAGTACGGGCCGAACGTCGGCTTCGACCAGCCCTACGGCCAGCCGCAGGGCCAAGGCGGCGTCCCGGGTTACGGCCCGGGGCAGATGGGCACCGCCTCCGCCGACCGTCCGATGACGGTCGACGACGTCGTCGTCAAGACCGGCATGTCGCTCGGCGTCGCGCTCGTCATCGGCGTCCTCACCGCGATCTGGGCGCAGTCCCAGCTCGTGCGCGATTCGCTCGGCAGGCTCTCGCCGAGCGGGCCGCTCCTCGGCGCGCTGATCGGCGGGCTCGTGGTGGGCCTCGTCGTGTCGCTGGTGATCATCTTCAAGCAGAAGCCGAGCGGCCCGCTCACGCTCGTCTACTCCGGTGCCGAGGGCCTGTTCCTCGGTGCGCTCAGCGGCCTGTTCGAGGTGTTCCTGCCGGGCATCGCCCTGCAGGCGCTCATCGGCACCGCGGGCGTCTTCGTCGCGATGCTGGTCGTCTACAAGACCGGCGCGGTGAAGGTCACGCCGAAGCTCACCAAGTGGATCGTCGGCGCGATCGCCGGTGCCGCGATCCTCATGCTGGTCAACCTGGTCACCGCGGTGTTCTTCGGCTTCAACCCGCTGCGCGACGGCAGCCCGCTGTCCATCTTGTTCAGCCTGGTGGTCATCGGCATCGCCGCGTTCAGCTTCCTGCTCGACTTCGACCAGGCCGACAAGATGATCCGCGCCGGCATGCCGTCGAAGTGGGCCTGGTACGCCGCGTTCGGCCTGATGACCACGCTGGTGTGGCTGTACCTCGAGATCCTGCGTCTGCTGTCTTACCTGCGCGACTAGCTGTCGCCGCAGGTTTCCGGGAAGGGGCGCTCCGCGATACGCGGAGCGCCTTTTCTGGTTTTCTGCCTCGAACCTCTGCGAGCCCTCGCGGCCGTCGTGTTGGATGTGCCCGGTCGGAATCTTTCTTTCGGGTTTGCGAGGTATCACGTGAGCGTCCCCCCGTACGGGCACGGACCGCAGCCGGGCTACGGCCAGAACGGGCCGTCGCCGTTCCAGCAGCACCACGGCCCGGGCGGGATGCCGCCGCAACAGAGTCCGAAGCGTAACTTCCCGACCAAGACCGTCGTGCTGGTCGCCGTCGCGGTGGTGGTCGTGGCGGCGGGGGTCGTCATCGGGTTCTTCACGTTCGGCAACTCGACCAGCAACACCCACGCGAGCGACTGCATGCACATCGAGAAGTCCGGCTCGACCACGACGACGAAAACGATCGACTGCGCCGACCCCGGAGCGAACGTCAAGGTCGCGGTCGTCCGCGCGAACCGGAGCGGAACCTGCCCGCGCGGCGACTACTACCGCTACACCACCGGCGGCAAGAACCGCCGCGTGCTCTGTCTCGTTCCCAATGTGCGGCAAGGGGATTGCCTCTCCGGGCTCCAGACCGCCACGACGACCTACCAGAAGGTCGCGTGCACGGACCCGCAGAAGAACGCGGAGATCGTCAAGCTGGTGACCGGCACGAAGGATCGTTCGGCGTGCGAGGGCAGCGGTTCGACCGCCGTCCGCTGGTACTCCGATCCGGAAGAAGTCATCTGCATCAAGAGCTGACCGGGGCGGTACAAAGGGGCCGTCCGGACGTCCGGTTTCGGCCGTTCGTCGCACTCCGTGGGACAGGCTGCGTGCGGTCGCCGCGCGGACCTAACGTGGACCGCCGCCCGCCGCCGGGCGGCCCCGTTGATCCCCGACACCCCCAGGAGACGTGGTGGCGACCACCGATTCCCCTGTCGACGAGCGAAAACTGCTCGATTTCCCGACCTCCTGCGAGGCTCCGGCTCCGAAACCGGAGGAGCCGGTCAAGGTCGTCCCGCTGGCCGTCGCCGCGGTGCTCGCGGTCGGGCTGACGGCGTACGTCTGGGCCGCGCACGGCGCGAAGTTCGGGGTTCTGCTCGTGCTGGGGCTGCTGCTCGGCCTCGCCCTTTTCCACTCCCGCTTCGGTTTCACGTCCGCCTGGCGGCAGCTGATCGCCGTCGGCAACGGCCAAGGCCTCCGTGCGCACACTCTCCTGCTCGGCACGGCCGCGACACTCGTCGCCCTCATCTGCGGCACCGGCGCGGGTCTCTTCGGCAGCAAACCGCTGCCGGTGGCGAACGTCGGGCCGATCGGGCTGGCGTTGTTCGTCGGAGCCACGCTTTTCGCGATCGGCATGCAACTCGGCGGTGCGTGCGCGTCCGGGACCCTGTTCGCGGTCGGTGCCGGGCAGTCGACGATCGTGCTGACTCTCGGCGGTTTCATCACCGGATCGGTCATCTACACGTGGGGCTACCCGCTTTTCACCGGCTGGCCGCAGGTTTCCGGATTCCTGCTGTCGGATCACGTCGGCTGGTTCGGCTCGTGGGCGATCACGATCGCGGTCCTCGTCGCGATCGTGATCGGTACCCGGGTGGTGCAGAAACGCCGCGTGCCGCCGCCGGTCGACACCGTGCCGACCGCGCACGGGTTCGCCCGGATCTTCCGCGGCTCGTGGCCGGTCCTCGTCGGCGCGGTGGTGCTCGGCGTGCTGGCCGGCGCGGTCTACCTGGTTTCCGGCGGGATCTGGGGCGTCACGAGCGCGTTCAGCTTGTGGGGCGCGAAAATTCTCCAGGTGTTCGGACTGCACCCGGAGCAGTGGGAGTTCTGGCAGTTGAAGGCCAACGCGACGTCGCTGTCCAAGCCGATCTGGCAGGACAAGACGAGCCTCACCGACATCGGGATCATGATCGGCGCGTTCGTCGCCGCGGCTGCCGCGGGCGCGTGGAAGATCCACAGCTCGATCCCGTGGCGCACCGCCGTCGCCGCGGTTCTCGGCGGAATCCTGATGGGCATCGGCGCGCGACTGGCGAACGGCTGCAACATCGGCGCGTACCTCGGCGGCATTTCCGTCGGCAGTCTGCACGGCTGGCTGTGGGGCGCGTTCGCGCTTTTCGGGACCTGGATCGGGCTGAAACTGCGGCCATTGTTCGGTTTGGGCAACCCCGTGCGCACGGACAGTATCTGCTGACCCTCGTGGGGGCTTTTCGCAGGTCATCGTGACTGCGCGAAAAGCCCCCACGTATTTCTTCCGCCAGCGAAAAAGGCTGTGGCACCGCTTGCCGCTCGGCTAGTCTGGAGCGCGCGCAAGGGGGAACCGCTGTCGTATTGTCGCGTCGCGGGCTTGCGCTTCACCACTAACAGATGGGGTTCCGCATGTCCGCACCCGCGACTCCGGCCGCGCCGGATGCCGGTGACAAACTTGACCGGGGAGTGCTGAAGGTCGCTTCCGTGGTGGTGCTCGGCGCCATTATGGCGATCCTCGACACCACCGTGGTCAACGTCGCGCTTCAGAAACTCACCATCCAGTTCACCACGTCCTTCGACACCATCCAGTGGGTCGCGACCGGCTACATGCTGGCGCTGGCGACGGTCATCCCGGTCACCGGCTGGGCGTCCGACCGGTTCGGCACGAAACGGCTGTACCTGCTCGCGATCGGCACCTTCCTGCTCGGCTCGATGCTGGCCGGGCTCGCCTGGAACGTCGAATCGCTGATCGCGTTCCGCGTCGTGCAGGGCCTCGGCGGCGGCATGCTGATGCCCGCGGGCATGACGATCCTGACCCGTGCGGCCGGTCCGCAGCGGATCGGCCGGGTGATGGCCGTGCTGGGCGTGCCGATGCTGCTCGGCCCGATCTGCGGCCCGATCCTCGGCGGCTGGCTGGTCGACTCGGTGAGCTGGCGCTGGATCTTCTACATCAACGTCCCGATCGGACTGATCGCCTTCGTGCTCGCGCTGCGGCTGCTCCCGAAGGACAACCCGGAGGCAGGCAACCGGTTCGACTTCCTCGGCATGCTGATGGTGTCGCCGGGCCTGGCCGCGCTGATCTTCGGGGTCTCGCGGATCCCGTCGACCGGCACCGTCGCCGACCTCGAGGTGTGGCTGCCCGCGCTGGCCGGGATCGTGCTGCTGGTCGCGTTCGTGCTGCGGGCGCGGACCATGGAGCATCCGCTGATCGACCTGAAGCTGTTCCGCAACAGGTCGTTCTCGGTCGCGATGATCACGATGGCGGTGTTCTGCGTCGGGTTCTTCGGCGCGATGCTGTTGCTGCCCACGTATTTCGTGCTGGTGCGCGGGGAGAGCGCGCTGAACGCCGGTCTTCTGCTGGCCCCGCAGGGCCTGGGCGCGATGCTGGCGATGCCGGTCACCGGACGGCTGGCGGACAAGATCGCGCCGCGCCGGATCGTGGTGCCCGGGCTGGTCCTGATCGCACTGGGCATGGTGGTGTTCACGCAGGTCAGCGCCACCACGCCGTACTGGCAGCTGCTGGCCGCGCTGTTCGTGATGGGCATTGGTATGGGCTGCACGATGATGCCGATCACCTCGGCCGCACTGCAGACGTTGCAGTCCAAGGACATGGCGAAGGCTTCGACCGCGACGAACATCCTGCAGCAGACCGCGGGCGCGATCGGGTCCGCGGTGATGTCGATCATCCTGGCGGCGCTGCTCGCCGGGAAGTTCGGCGTCCCGACGAGCCAGGGCCAGCTGGTCGCCACCGCGGCGACGATGAACCCGGCCACGCACGACGCCGCGGCCGGTCTCGCGGGCGAGTCGTTCGCGACGACGTTCCTGTGGGGCACGGTCCTGCTGGCGCTGTGCCTGGTGCCCGCGTTCTTCCTGCCGAAGAAGCGCGTGGTGCCCGCGGCGACGGAGTCCGACGAGGCCGCTCCTCCGGTGCTGATGCACTGACGCTTCACCTGAGGAAAGGGCCGTCCGCGTTGCGCTCGCGGACGGCCCTTTCTCGTTGCTGCGGTCCGTGAGGGGAACCCTGAGGGACTCAGATTCCCTCAGGGTTCCCCTCACGGACTATCGCAGGAACGGAGCCACGCTGGCGTTCAGGAAAGCCGCTCCAGAACCATCGCCATGCCCTGTCCGCCGCCGACGCACATCGTCTCGAGGCCGAACTGCTTGTCGTGGTGCTGCAGGGAGTTGATCAGCGTCGAGGTGATCCGCGCGCCGGTCATGCCGAACGGGTGGCCGACCGCGATCGCGCCGCCGTTGACGTTCAGCCGGTCCAGGTCGATGCCAAGGTCGCGGTAGGAGGGAATCACCTGTGCGGCGAACGCCTCGTTGATCTCGACGAGGTCGATGTCCGAAATGGACAGTCCGGCGCGGGACAGCGCCTGCTTCGACGCCTCGACCGGGCCGTAGCCCATGATCTCCGGCGACAGCCCGGTGACGCCGGTCGACACGACGCGCGCCAGCGGCGTCAGGCCCAGCTCGCGCGCCTTCGTGTCGGACATGATCACGACAGCCGCCGCGCCGTCGTTGAGCGGGCAGCAGTTGCCCGCGGTGATCCGGCCGTCGGGGCGGAAGACCGGCTTCAGTCCGGACACGCCTTCGAGCGTCACGCCCGCGCGCGGCCCGTCGTCCTTCGACACGACGGTGCCGTCCGGCAGCGTGACCGGCGTGATGTCCTTGGCCCAGAAGCCGTCCGCGATGGCCTTCTCGGCGAGGTTCTGCGACCGCACGCCGAACTCGTCCATCTCCTCGCGCGTGACGCCCTTGAGCCGCGCGAGGTTCTCCGCGGTCTGCCCCATCGCGATGTAGACGTCCGGGAGCTGCCCGTTCTCGCGCGGGTCCTGCCAGCTGTCCGCACCGGACTCGGCGGTGGCCTTGGTGCGCGCCTCGGCGTCGGCGAACAGCGGGTTGTGCGTGTCCGGCCAGGAGTCGGAGCTGCCCTTGGCGAACCGCGACACGGCCTCGACGCCGGCCGAGATGAAGACGTCGCCCTCGCCCGCCTTGATCGCGTGCAGCGCCATCCGGGTGGTCTGCAAGCTGGAGGAGCAGTACCGGGTGATCGTGCAGCCGGGCAGGTGGTCGTAGCCGAGTTCGACGGCCACCGCGCGGCCCATGTTGAAACCGGACTCGCCGCCGGGCAGGCCGCAGCCGAGCATCAGGTCGTCGATGTCGGCCGGGTCCAGCTGGGGCACCTTGTCCAGCGCCGCGCGCACCATCTGCACGGCCAGGTCGTCGGGGCGCATCCCGACCAGCGAGCCCTTCCCGGCGCGGCCGATCGGGGAGCGGGCGGTGGAGACGATGACGGCTTCGGGCATGACAGACACATCCTCGGGTCGGCGGCGCTAAGCGGTTGCTCACCATCTTGCCGCGTCCGGCGTCCGATCGAAAGCCGAAGGCGACATGCACCACCTTGCGCCCGTGGGAGGATTTCCGCCGTGACAGAGCGCAACCGGGTGTTGTCCACGCGGACGATCGCGTGGTGGGGGACCGGCATCGTGCTGCTCGCGGCGGTCGCGGCGGCGCTGCTGCTGTGGCTGCTCGGCGGCGGCACCCCGGCGGATTCGTCGCGGCTCGACGCGCTGCGCACGGCCTCGAGCATCGTCGTCGGGACCGGCGGCGCGGCCGCGCTCCTGCTCGCCGCGCGGCGGCAGCGGTCCGCGGAACTGGATCTGGAACAGAAGGACCACGACGCGACCCAGCGCCGGATCACCGACATGTACGGCAAGGCCGCCGACCAGCTCGGCAGCGACAAGGCCCCGGTCCGGCTGGCCGGGCTGTACGCGCTCGAACGGCTTGCCCAGAGCCACGCGGACCAGCGGCAGACCATCGTCAACGTGCTCTGCGCGTACCTGCGGATGCCGTTGGACGGCACCGACGAAGAGGTGCAGGTGCGCAAGGCCGCGCAGCGGATCCTGATGCTGCACCTGCGTCCGGGCGGCGGCGACGAGCCGACCGGGTCGTACTGGCCGGACATCGACCTCGACTTCTCCGGCGCCCGGCTCGTCGAGCTGACTCTCACCTACTGCCGGATCCGTTCCATCGTCTGTCACAAAACGACGTTCACCGAAGAATCTACGTTTTGTTACACCGAATTCCGCACCAAAGCCGATTTCACTGAGGCGGTGTTCGAGAAACGCGCGGACTTCCGCGGCGTCGCCATCGGCGGCGAACGCGACGCATTCCGCGGCGCGAAGTTCGAACAGCACGCGGAATTCGCCGGGGACGCGGAAGTCCGGCTGGCCGGAGCCCTCGCGAAACCCGGCTACCGCCGCGGCTGGCCCGCCGGATGGACGGAGGAACCCGGCGACGACGGCTGGCTCCGCGTGGTCCCGCGCTAGCCGGTCCGGCACCCGGCTGTTTAGGCTGGTCGCGTGGAGTACGCAGAACACATCGTGGACCTCGTGGGCAACACCCCGCTGGTCAAGCTGAATTCGCTTACGCGGGGGCTCAAGCCGCTCGTGCTCGCCAAGGTCGAGTACGTCAACCCGGGCGGCAGCGTGAAGGACCGGATCGCGCTGCGGATGATCGAGGCCGCCGAGGCCTCCGGAGAGCTGCGGCCCGGCGGCACGATCGTGGAGCCCACCTCGGGCAACACCGGGGTCGGGCTCGCCATGGTCGCCCAGCGCAAGGGCTACCAGTGCGTGTTCGTCTGCCCGGACAAGGTGAGCGAGGACAAGCGCAACGTGCTGCGCGCGTACGGTGCCCGCGTCGTCGTGTGCCCCACCGCGGTCGCGCCCGAGCACCCCGACTCGTACTACAACGTGTCCGACCGGCTCGTCCGCGAGATCGAGGGCGCCTGGAAGCCCAACCAGTACGCCAACCCGGAGAACCCGGCCAGCCACTACCACTCCACCGGCCCGGAGATCTGGAAGCAGACCGACGGGAAGATCACGCACTTCGTCGCGGGCGTCGGCACCGGCGGCACGATCTCCGGCACCGGTCAGTTCCTGAAGGAGGTCAGCGACGGCCGCGTCCAGGTCGTCGGGGCTGATCCGGAGGGCTCGGTGTACTCCGGCGGCAGCGGACGGCCGTACCTGGTCGAGGGCGTCGGCGAGGACTTCTGGCCGGAGACCTACGACCGGAACGTCGCGGACCAGATCATCCCGATCAGCGACGCGCATTCCTTCGAGACCACGCGCCGGCTCGCGACGGAAGAAGGCCTGCTCGTCGGCGGTTCGTGCGGGATGGCCGTGGCCGCCGCGCTGAAGCTGGCCGAGAACCTGACCGAGGACGACGTCGTGGTCGTGCTGCTGCCCGACGGCGGCCGCGGCTACCTCACCAAGGTTTTCAACGACGCCTGGATGTCGTCCTACGGCTTCCTCCCGCCGGATTCCTCCGGCGCGACGGTCGGCGACGTGCTCACCCGCAAGTCCGGCGCGCTGCCCAGCCTCGTGCACTCGCATCCGAACGAGACGGTCGCCGAAGCGGTGGCCATCCTGTCGGAATTCGGCGTGAGCCAGATGCCCGTCGTCAGCGCCGAACCGCCGGTCATGGCCGCCGAGGTGGTCGGCGCGGTCAACGAGCGCGACCTGCTCGACGCGCTGTTCACCGGCAAGGCCCAGCTCGCCGACCGGCTGGAGACGCACATGTCGCCGCCGCTGCCGACGATCGGGGCCGGCGAACAGGTGAGCGCCGCGATGAAGGCGCTCGAAGGGGCCGACGGCGCTCTGGTGCTGATCGACGGCAAGCCGGCGGGCGTCGTCACCAGGCACGATTTGCTCGCGTTCCTCGCGGGCCGATAGCTCCAACCTCGCGGCTGCCGGCCGGGGCGTCTGCGCGCGTCCTGGCCGGGCATCCGATAGCGTTACGGCCGAATAGAACTTTTTCGCGTCCTCGTCAAGGGGGTTCAAGACCCACATGAGTGCTCCGCAGCCACCGAACCAGCCCTGGGACGGCGGACAGCAGCCGCCGCAGGGCCCTTCGAGTGGTCCTACACCGCAGCAGGACAGTCCCTTCGGCGCGTCGGAGCCGACCCAGGTGGTCCAGCCGGGCCAGCCGCAGCAGCCTTCCCACGGGGGCGGCGCGTTCGGCGACACCCCGGAACCGACGCAGGTCGTGCAGCCGGGACAGCCGGCCGACGCGAACGCCACCCAGGTGGTCAACCCCGTGAGCGCCGAGGGCAACGCCGAGTCGACGCAGCTGGTTCCGCCGAGCCAGCAGCCGCAGAACATCCCGTACGCCCCGCCGCCGAGCGCCGCGGACAACCCGGCCGCGGTCGCCGGGTTCGGCGCCCCGCAGGGCTTCGGGCAGCCGGGCCAGCCCGGGCAGCCGGGTCAGCCGCCGCAGGGCTTCGGCCAGCCGGGCGGGTACGACCAGGGCGGCTTCGGCGGCCCGCCGCAGGGCGCGTTCGGCCAGCCCGGACAGCCGGGTCAGCCGGGCTTCGGCCAGCCCGCCCCGTTCGGCGCGTCCCCCGCGGCGTCCTCTTCGGGCGGCGGCAACGCGCTGTACGGCTACATCGCCGGCGGCGTCGTCGCGTTGCTCGGCCTGATCTCGCTGATCGTCGCGTTCAGCTACATGAGCGACACCAGCGACTACTCGACGATGTACAACAGCTCGAGCCGCTACCAGAAGCTGTTCGACGAGGCCGGTCTCGCCTCGCCGGGCACGCTCTGGTTCTACGTGATCATGATCCTGGTCGGCGCGGTCATCGCGCTGGCGGGCGGCGTCGCGCTGGCGCTCGCCTCCCGCGCGGCCGTGATGCGCAAGCTCGCTCCGATCGGCGTGCTCGTCGGCGGCGTGCTGTTGCTGCTGTTCTCGATCCTGGCGAAGACCGGGACCTCGGTCAGCAGTTCCTTCGTCGACAAGTACGGCGGCAGCGGATCGAGCGCGACGAGCGGCGGCGGCATGCTGACGCTGATCCTCGGCATCATCATCCTGATCGTCGGCGTGGTCGCGATCATCCCGGCCACCTCGCAGTACGTCGGCCTCGGTTCGTCCTCGGGCAACGCGGGCGGCCCCGGCGGTCCCGGCGGACCGCAGCAGCCGGGCGGTTTCGGCGGCGGACAGCCGGGCTACGGCCAGCCGCAGGGCGGCGGCTTCCCGCCTCCCGGCGGACCCAACCCGGCCAGCGGGGGCTTCCCGCAGCCGGGCGGGCAGAACCCGGGCAGCGGCGCGAACCCGCAGCCGGGCTTCGGGCAGCAGCCGCCTCCCGGCTACGGCCAGCAGCCGGGCTACGGCCAGCCGGGACAGCAGCCGGGCTACGGCCAGCCGCCGCAGCAGCCGGGCGGTTTCGGCCAGCCGGGCCAGTACCCGCCGCCGGGCGGGCAGCAGCCGCCTCCGGGCTACGGCCAGCCGGGACAGCAGCAGCCGCCGCAGTGGTGAGCCGCTGAATTTCCGCGAAGGGCGCCTCCGTCTCCCGACGGCGGCGCCCTTCGTCGTTTCCGGTCCGTTCTTCGCCGGATTCGCGGAAAGGTGGTGGGCTTTTCCCGGCCGTTCCGGCAGCCGGGGGAATTGCACCGCCCATGCGCTCTCGCCGGTCCCCAACCGCGCATTTCCGGGCTAGGGTGAGCGCCGTCCGAATCGCCTTCCCAGCCCGAGGGGGACCTCCTGTGAGCGGCCTGCACGGACTTCCGGCACGGCAGCGGGAACGGGAATCCTCCGCGGCGGATCCGGCGCCGTACCGGCCGAACGGGAGCACCGCGATCGCCGCCGGGCTGTTCGGTCTCGTCGCCGCCGCGACGTCCGGCTACCTTCCGGCACGGCTGTTCCTCGACATTCCTTCCGGCTTCAGCCTCGGCGATCTTTCCCCGCTGACGCTCGCCGACCTCGCCGCGTACCTGGGCGCTTCTCTGGTGTTGCTGCTCGGTGCGATCGCGACCTTTTTCCGTGCGACAGCAGGAGCGGTACTGCTGATCGCGGGCGCGTTGCTCGCTCTCGGCGCACTTCTGCTGGAGCCTGCGCTGGGCGGTTCCCCGGCTTACGCCGAGTACTTCCGGACGCTGGTGCGGTTCGAGAATTTCGCCGCGCTAGACCGCGTAGCACTGGCGGCCGCGGTGCTGCTGGCACTCGTGCTGGCGGGCTTGCCGCGAACCTTCGGCTACCTGCGTCATCGCGCACCCGCCGTGCCTGCTTCGTCACCGTCGCGACAATGGTAAATCCGCCCCGAAAACCGGGTGGGCCTGGCACGATACAGGCATTCCACTCGCCGTCCGGCGGGAACAGATACACCGAGGACTCCCCGTGACCTACCCCCAGAACCCGCAGGGCCAGCCCCAGCAGCCGCAGAGCGGCCCGATTCCCGGCCAGCCCTACCCGGCGAGCCAGCCGACGCCGGCGCAGCCGTACCCGGGCGCGCCGCAGCAGCCGTTCGCTCCGCCTGCCGCGGGCCAGCCGTACCCGGCTTACCCGGGCGGCCCTGGCGTGTACCAGCAGAAACCGAACGGCGCGACCGCGATCATCGCCGGGATCCTCGCGATCCTCGGCGGCATTTTCGCGATCATCGGGGTCATCGCCTCGGTCGTGGTGATCTCGAACGTCCACGAGACGCCCTGGCAGTTCTACCTGACGCTGGTCGTCGACGCGGTGCTCGTCGGCCTGCTGTTCTACGGCGGGATCGGCCTGTTCCTGCACAAGGCGTCCGCGCGGCTGTGCACGATCATCGGCTGCGGGCTGACGATCGCGCTCGGGATCGTGTCGGCTGTCGTCTTCTCCGCCGCGACGTCGGGTCTCCACAGCTCCAGCAGCAGCGCGCAGATCCTGGGCGCGGGCATCGGCGGTGCCCTGCTCGGGCTGATCCCGCCGGTCGCGACCCTGGTGCTGGCGATCGTGAAGCCGACCGCCGACTGGGTCAACTACCGTCCGGGCGCGCCCGCTCAGCAGGGCGCGTACCCGCCGCCGCAGAGCTGGTGACCGCGGGGCTGCCGGTGCGGGTTTTGTACCGGCAGCCTCTCCCGCATGGTGAGTTGCCTCCCAGCTGATGGGATTGTCGGGGGTGCCCCGTACCCTGGGAACCATGGCCGACGACTACTCCGTCCTGGGTTTTGAAACACGCGCGATCCACGCCGGGCAGCAGCCCGATCCCCGCACGGGTGCCGTCATCGTGCCGATTTACCAGACGTCCACGTACGCGCAGGACGGCGTGGGCGGCACCCGCGAGGGCGGCTACGAGTACTCGCGCACCGCGAACCCCACGCGGACCGCGCTGGAGGAAGCCCTCGCTTCGCTTGAGGGCGCCCGGCACACGCTGGCGTTCGCGTCCGGAATGGCCGCGTCCGACGCGGTGCTGCGCACGGTCCTGCGCCCCGGCGACCATCTGGTCCTGGGCAATGACGCGTACGGCGGCACGTTCCGGCTGATCGACAAGGTGCTCAGCCTGTGGGGTGTCGAGCACACGGTCGCGGACCTGAGCCGCATCGACGACGTACGGGCCGCGATGCGTCCGGAAACCAAGCTGATCTGGTGCGAGTCGCCGACCAACCCGCTGCTGGGCATCGCCGACATCGCCGCGCTCGCTGGCGCCGCCCACGACGCGGGCGCACGGCTGGTCGTGGACAACACCTTCGCGACGCCGTACCTGCAGACCCCGCTGGCCCTCGGCGCGGACATCGTGGTGCACTCGACCACCAAGTACCTGGGCGGCCACTCAGACGTCGTCGGCGGTGCGGTCGTCACCAACGAGGACGAACTGCGCGAGCAGCTCTTCTACCTGCGCAACGCCGCCGGTGCCGTCCCCGGCCCGTTCGACGCGTGGCTGACCCTGCGCGGTCTCAAGACGCTGGCCCTGCGGATGGAACGGCACAGCGACAACGCGGATCTGGTCGCCCGCACCCTGGCGAAGCACCCGAAGGTCACCAAGGTTTATTACCCCGGCCTCCCGGAACACCCCGGCCACGAGGCAGCGGCGAAGCAGATGCGCCGCTTCGGCGGAATGGTGTCGTTCCGCGTGGCGGGTGGCGAGGAAGCCGCGCTGGAGGTCGCTTCCCGCACGAAGCTGTTCGTGCTGGCGGAGTCGCTCGGCGGCATCGAAAGCCTGATCGAGCACCCGGGGAAGATGACCCACGCCTCGACGGCAGGCTCGACGCTGCAGGTCCCGGAAGACTTGATCCGGCTCTCGGTCGGCATCGAGGACGGCCGCGATCTGGTGGCGGACCTTACGCAGGCGCTGGGCTGACTTTTAGCTGGTTGAGGGGGCGCCGGGCTGGCTCCGGTGCCCCGTTCACGGCTTGGCGGGGCCAGCTGACCGGGCTTCGTCCGAGCGGCAGCCGAATCCGCCGCTGCGGTAAATCCAGGGCGGGATTTCGGCGGAGCTTGTTGCGGTCGATGCGGTCCGTCACGTCAATGCCAGGAACCTAAGCCGCGCGGCTTCAGCACGCCGACCGTCCACAAAGGACGTAACTACCGCCGAAATGCTCGACCAATGCCCAGGTGACCGCTTCCTCGTGGCTGTGAGGGGAACCCTGAGGGACTCAGAGTCCGTGAAGGTTCCCCTCACGGACGACAACTCCGCGCTCGTCATACCCCGCTGGCCAGCAGCCAACTGTCAGGGCTTGCTGTTCTCCTGAGCCGCGTTGGCCTGCCGGGTTCCGGTCGTCGCCGGGAGATCGGTGCCGTTGACGCAGCCGCCGACCAGTTCGATGTGGTTGTCGTGCCGGATGTACTGGGCGGGGCCGGTGCAGGCGGCCGCCTCGACCGTCGCGAAGGCGGCTCCGGTGAGGGCCACCGCGGACAGGATGCCCGCGGCGAGCGGCAGCAGACCGGTGCGGGACTGGGCTCGGGACTTCGCCCGGGCGGTGGTCCCGTGCTGCGCGCGTGCCATGGTCGCACTCCCTGATCCTGTGTGACTGCCGTTATCAGAGTACCGGTCCGCCGGGCGGCGCACCCCGGCCGTCCGTCGGTGGCATCATCGGCGCCATGGAACTGGTCAGCGTCGAGCGCATCCAGGAAGCTCGGAAGCTTCTCGAGGGCATCACCCGCGTCACGCCGATGGAGCACGCCCGCGACCTGCGCCGGCTGCACGGCGGCCCGGTGTACCTCAAGTGCGAGAACCTGCAGCGCACCGGTTCCTTCAAGATCCGCGGCGCCTACACCCGCATCCACGGCCTGACCGCCGAGGAACGCGCCCGCGGCGTCGTGGCGGCCAGCGCCGGCAACCACGCGCAGGGGGTCGCGCTGGCGTCGTCGCTGCTCGGCATTTCCTCGACCGTCTTCATGCCGCTGCGCGCTCCGCTGCCGAAACTCGCCGCGACGCGCGGTTACGGCGCGGAGGTCCACCTCCATGGCGCCGTCGTCGACGAAACCCTCGCCGAGGCCATCGCGTTCTCGGAGCGCACCGGCGCGGTCTTCATCCACCCGTTCGACCACGCCGACGTCATCGCTGGTCAGGGCACCGTCGGCCTGGAGATTCTCGAACAGGTGCCTGGCGTGAAGACGATCCTCGTCCCGACGGGCGGCGGCGGGCTCGTCGGCGGTGTCGGGGCGGCGGTGAAGGCGCTGCACCCGGAGATCCGGGTGGTCGGCGTACAGGCCGAAGACGCCGCCGCGTATCCGTCTTCGCTGGAGGCCGGGGCGCCGGTCCGGCTGCGCGAGGTGCACACGATGGCGGACGGCATCGCGGTCGGCGAGCCGGGGAAAACCAGCTACGCGCACGTCCAGTCGTTGGTCGACGATGTCGTGACGGTCACCGAGGAATCCTTGTCGCGCGCGGTATT
Organism: Amycolatopsis circi; assembly: GCF_003385235.1. Lineage (GTDB taxonomy): Bacteria > Actinomycetota > Actinomycetes > Mycobacteriales > Pseudonocardiaceae > Amycolatopsis > Amycolatopsis circi. The sequence continues at coordinate 52,363 of NZ_PQIA01000044.1, forward strand.
GCTGTGCCTGGAACGGCGAAAGCTGGTCGTCGAACCGGCCGGTGCCGCTTCCGTGGCCGCGCTTCTGCAGCATCCCGGCGCTTTCGAACCGCCGGTGGTGGCGATCCTCTCCGGCGGCAACGTGGATCCCGTGCTGCTGCAACAGATCATCCAGCACGGCATGACCGCCGGCGGCCGCTACCTGAAGCTGCACCTGCGCGTACCGGACCGGCCGGGCTCGCTGGTTTCGGTGCTGTCGTGCGTGAAGGAACTGGGCGCGAACGTCCTCGACGTCGAGCACTCCCGCATCTCCGGCAGCCTGGCCCTCGGCGAGGTCGACGTCGCCCTGGCCCTGGAAACCCGCGGCCCGGAGCACTGCAAGGACGTCGAAGCCGCCCTCGCCGACGCCGGGTTCACGATCGTCAGTTGACTGTCTACTTTGGACCTTCCGGCAGCCGAGCGCTGAACCACAGCGGAAGGTAGTCCTCGTCGCGCGGGTAAAGCTCCTGGTCCAGTGCGTAATCCTCGGGCCGGGGCGGAGTGTGGAAGGCCGGTTCGTCGTCCTCGTTGAAGCTGGCCTGGTGGTTCGACGGCGGGTCGATGACCAGCGAGAGCGTGTACCAGGTGCCCCGGCCTTGGACGTACTTGCTGCGCCGCAACTGAGCCAACGGCTTCGACAACTCCCGCGCGACGGGCACCTGCTGTGTGCTTCCGTCGGCCATCCGCGCACCGCACGCGAGGTTCGCGTGCCTGCCCAGCGCCATGAAGTCGAACACGATCCGCTGCCAGCCTTGCGGAGCCGCCGCGATGAGTGCCGCCGAGATCTCGCTGAGCAGTTCGTCCGGATCCTGCGGCACCGGACGGCTCTTCTCAGCGGGAGGGCTGGTCATCGCCGCCAGCATCCGGTCCCGCGTCGCTTCGTCGACCTCGGGCACGGTGTACCCGGCCGCCCGGATGTGCTCGACGAACTCCGGATCCGGCGAAACCCCGTGCTCCCGCAGGTAATAGGCGACCGCGCCCGGCCACACCCAGCTGCCGTCGGTCCGGAAATTCAGCGGAACAGCGTCCGTGCGGGACGGATCGAAGGCGTCGGTGTCGTTGCTGCGGGAGGCCAGGATGACCGGCGCGTTGTCGAGGTAGGCGAGAACACGCTCGCTCTCCTCCGGCGACAACGCTTCCCGCTCGACGACCGGATGTCCCGTCTCGTCGAGCCCGTCGTAGACGCGCGGAGTGCGCAGCTCGCCTGCCGGGCTCGCGCCCGTCGCTGATTCCTGTTCGGAGACAACGGTTTCCGGCTCGGGAGCAGCCGATTGTTCTTCCGCGGGGATGGTTTCCGCTGCCTCGGAGGTTTCGGCAGCGATCTCGGCCGCCGCGACCTCGCTTGGCTCAGACTGCGCCTCGTCGCCAGCCGATGCCGGGGTCGCTGCGGCTTCCTGGAGCGCCGGGGGGACCGCCTGCTCCGCGTCGGGCAGCGGTGGTGGCGTGTTGGGCTCGTCTACGGGGAGTTCGGGAGGAGCTTGCGCGGCGTCTATGGGCTGGCCTGTCCCGGGCAGCGGTGGTGGCGTGTTGGGCTCGTCTACGGGGAGTTCGGGAGGAGCTTGCGCGGGGTCTGTGGGTTGGCCTGTCTCGGGCAGCGGTGGTGGTGTGTTGGGCTCGTCCACAGGGAGCACGGGAAGAGCTTGCGCGGAGTCCGTGGGCTGTTCTGGCGGGGAGAGCGGCGGAGGCGTGCTCGGCTCGTCCACGGGGAGTTCCGGAACAGCCCGCGCGTCCGCTGGCTCTTCGGCGCTGGGCAGCGGAGGAGGTGTGGCGGGCTCAGCCAAGGGCGGCGGATTCTCTGCGTCCGGCAACGGCGGCGGAACCTGCCCGGGGCTCGGCAGCGGAGGAGGCGTGGCAGGCCCAGCCGAGGGCGGCGGAGCCGGATTTTCCGCGCCCGGCAACGGCGGCGGAACCTGCCCCGCACCCGGCACCGGCGGAGGTACCGCAGGGTTCGAGCCAGGGACGGGCGGCGGAACCGGCTGTCCAGGAACCACACCCGGCGGCGGAGGCACTGCACCAGCCCGCTGCCGCAGCCACGGCGGTACGAATCGGTCTTCGCGCGGGAAGAAGCGCAGCTCGTCCTGGAAGCCGATCGGCGGAGGCATCTGTCGCCACCGCGGTTCGACGTCCGGGTGGTAGTCCGCGGACGGCGGCCGTTGCGGCGAGAACACCAGAGTCGCGCTCAGCCACGTGCCGCGGCCCGGCTGGTACATCCCGGTGCGCAGCACGCCGAACAGCCGCGGCAGCTCCGGATGCGGCTGGACCGGGTAGGTCCGGTTGTCCGGGGCGAGCACGGCGACGTCGACTTCCACGTGCCGTCCCGCGGCGCGGCAGACGACCTGCAGTTGCTGCCAGCCCGCGGGCAGCGCGGCCGCGGCCACCTGGCCGATCTGCTGGACTAGCTCCTGCTGCTGGGCGGCAGTGAGCGGCACCGGTGGCGGGGTCATGAGTTCAGCGGCTCCTCACCGGGCGAACGCTTCATTTCGCTTAACCGTTCCGCGGCGGGAGGATACCCGCGAGCAGGTTGGCCGGCGTGTAACCGGACCGCACGTCGAACGTCATCCCGACTGAGCGGGCGAGCACCGCCACCGCCAGCGGGGCCAGCGCGAGGAAACCTTCCGGATCGGTGGCGCGATCCTCGGCGGTCCAGTACTCGCGGTGCCGCTCCAGCGCGGAGACGAACGCCTCGGCGAACTTCTCCGAGTCCCGGCGCAGCACGTAGTAGAACATCCGGGTCGGCGGGGACACGAGCTGCAGCATCGCCGCGGGCGGCGTGAACCGCGCGGTGTCCGGGTCGGTGCCGTCCATTGCGGGCAGGAACATCTCCGGGGTCACCTCGCGGTGTGCGAGGAACGTCTGCAGCGTCTCGACCCACGGGTACAGGTAGGCGTCGTGCTCGACGCCCGAGGCGCGCAGCACGTCGAGCGGCACCGCGGCCAGCTGCTGGATCAGGACGTCGTCCCGTTGGATCACGGCGAGCCAGGCCGCGGTGATCCAGGCAGCCGGGTCAGTGCGCGGCGTGGGACCGGTGGCGGCGAAGCGCCGCGGGCGGCCGATCACTGCCTCGACCTCCTGCCCCTCCGGCGCGCACGCCGCGGTGAAAGCGGCGGCCGCGGCCTGCGCGGCGAGGGCGAGGTCGCCCCAGGTGTCCGGGTCCTCGGCGTCCGGATCGACGACGCTGCGGTACCGCGCCAGCATCAATTCCCGGCGCAGCACGTTCGCCAACGCGCTGGTGTCCTGCGTGAGGTAGTCGAAGTAGAAGGCCACCTGCGGCGACAACTTCTCGATCTGCTTCCACGCGACGTCGACGCTGACGGAATGCCGGGCAACGGCGATCCCTTGCGCCGGCTGGCCTGCGAGCGGCACGGTCATCCGCCGACGGTGATGTCCTGCGCCCACGGCGGCAGGAAGTCGGACCCGGTCTCGCGCATGATCTCCAGCCGCTCCCGGTAACGCTCGACATCCGGCGTGATGGCCTTGAACCACGCGCTGACCGAAGGCCACCCGACGCGGGCGGACTCGTTTTCGGTGAGGAGCCAGACCTGCGGGTCGTCCTGGTCCGCGTCCGCCCCGTCGATCACGTGGTAGGTGTACCCGCCGTGCGCGACCAGCACCAGTGCGCCGTCCACATCGGACAGTTCGGCATTCTGCGCGTTCGCGGTGGCGGCGGCGTGGTTCTTGGCCTCGCCGCGCACCGCTTGCACGCCCAGCGAACTGCCGGGCAGCCACAAACCGTGCGTCGTGCCGATGAGGCGCAGCACTTCCCTTGCCGCGGCCGGCACGGCGCGGGCGCGCTGGTCTTCCGCCATCGCGTCGATCTCGGCATCTGATGCGCCGCGCACCGATTCCGCGCGCAAACCGGCTTCGACCGCACCGGCGAAGATCGCGCGAACCAGTTCCGCGCCGTCGCCCGGAGACGCCGTCATCACATCAACCTTTCACCGGCGAGGTTGACGACCTCGACCCGGACATTCGGGAAAAGCTGCTTGTACTGCAGGATAACATCGGTACAGGAGTCGCAGATCTGGTACTCGTTCGGAATCATGTCCCGCTTGGTCGACGGCAGGTCCACGACCATCCGCAGGTCGCCGCTGAGATCTTCGCGCGTGACCGGGGTGTAGGGCTTCCCGGCCTGGTGCGCGCGTTCCGCACCGCGCCGGTTGATTTCCTCGAGGGCGCCGTCCATTCGGTCCCGGGCTCGCGCCGTGTCGCCGCGAAGTCCTTCGCGGTACATGTTTTCGTGGTTGTTCTTGAGGTACGCCGCTTCCTCGCGCCGGGACTTCTCGATTTCCTTCTTGACGATGTCGTCGATTTCGCCGCGGTCGAGTCCGGAACGCGACGCGAAATTGTGCCGCACCATTTCTTCGAGCAGTTTCGGTTCCGAGTCGTGGGTGCGGCCGAACTTGCCCTCCGGGTCGGGCATGCCGAGTTCGGGCCGGTACGGAGCGGCGTCCTTGGTGCCGAACAGCCGCTCGGACTTGGGCCACTCGGGGCCGTCCTTCGCCGGCGCCCAGTCGTGGGTTTTCCCGCTGAAACTGTAGAGATCGACAGTTTCGCCGTTCGCGTCGCGGAACCTAGCCGTGGTGAGGGCCCGTTCGTGCGGACGGCGCACGTCGTCGGTGAGCGGGTTGCGGTTGCCGTTCAGATCTCGCACGTCGTCGAGGCCCTCGGCGCGGCGGTCGCGGTTCTCCTGCCGGAGATCGCGCACGTCCTGGTCCCGCTGTTCCTGGTTAAACGGCGGTTGCCCGCGGTCGACGGCGCTGTCGGCGTCGATGTCGTGCGGGTCGTGGTGCTTGCCGTCCGGGGCGAAACCGTCGTCGCCGACGTGGTGGGACGTGCCGTCGGGACGGTGCACCGACCATTCGCCGTCCGGCGGGATCCGCGGCCGCATCCGTCCGTCGGGGCCGATTTCGTAGTCGGAGGAGAAGACCCGGCCGTTCGAATCGGTCCACGCCGGCTTGCTCGGTGCCATCACCTCGGTGTCGAGGTCGCGCGAGAGCCGGTGCGCGAAGTCGTTCGACCCCGCGTCGCAGCCGATCAGCCGGATCGGCCTGCCGTCGTAGTTTCCGTTGCGCCGCAGGATGTCGGCGAACTCTTCCGGCGTGTACAGCCGGTCGCCGATGCGGGCGTGGCCGTCCGCGGTGACGTGCACGTCCACCGTGTAGCGCCCGTCCGGGTCCGGCTGGACACGGTGCGGCAGATCGCCGAGTTCCGGGTCGCCGCGGTGGTACGAGCTGCCCGCCGGGGTGTCCTCGGCGTGCCGGTGGTTGACCTCGTCCGGCGACAGCGGCTCGTCGTGGTGCGGCAGAGCGCCGTCGTGGTCGGGGTTGTCGTGGTGGTCCGACCCGTCCGAGTCGTGGTGCTTCGGGTCCTGATGCTCCGGTTTGGGCTCCGGGCCGTCGTGGTCGGGCTTGCGCTCGGGCGCGTCGCGATCCGGCTTGTGGCCGGATTTGTCGTTGCCCGGCTTGCCTTCCGCGGCGTCGTGCTGGCCGGGCTTTTTGTCCGGGGCGGTCTTCTCCGGCTTGCCCGCCTTGTCGCCGTCCTTCGGCTTGCCGGACTCGTCGACGTTCGGTTTGCCGTTCTGCGCCGGGGATTCTTTTCCAGTCCGCTGTGGACTGTTGGCTTCGCCGGGTTTGGCCGGCGCAGCCGTACGCGCACCGCCGCGTGCGACGGGCTCGGGGGAGCCGTCGGGACGCCGTGCGCCACCGCCTGCCTCCGCGCCGCGCTGGCCTCCGCCAGGACCGGTCGCGACCACTGCCGCAGCCGGAGGTGCGGAGCCGTCGCCGGACCCGCGGTTCGCCGAGGAGGGCGATCCGCCGCCGGACGTGGGTGCGGGCTCCGAACGGCCGAGACCTGGCTCGGCCCCGGGGCGTTTGGGCTGCCCGGCTTCACCGCCGTCGCCGGGCCGCTGCGGGCCGCTGCTCGACGAATCCGACGGACGCTGCGGCGAAGAACCGCCACCCTCGGAAGGCCGTTGAGGGGCGGAGTCGCCAGTGCGCTGCGGAGACGAGCCGCCGTCGGAAGGCCGTTGCGGGGTGGAGTCGCCAGTGCGCTGCGGTGAGGAACCGCTGTCGGTGGGTCGTTGCGGGGCGGAGTCGCCAGTGCGATGCGGTGAGGAACCGCTGTCGGAAGGCCGCTGCGGTGAGGAACCGCCGTCGGTGGGCCGTTGCGGTGAGGAACCGCCGTCACTAGGCCGCTGCGGCCCAGGCCCGGAACGATCCGGAGTGCGACTCGGCCCGCCGCCGTCCGCTGGGCTCGAACCGCCGCTCGGCCGCCGACCCGAAGGACCGCTGTCCGGAACCCGGTTCGGCGCCACCTCGGGAGCGCGCGTCCCCGGCGTCCCGGTCCAGCCGCTGCCGCTGGGCCGAGGTGCCGGACCGCCGCCACCGGCCGGAGCGCTGGTCGGACTGCCGCCGCCACCCTGCTGCGGAATTCCGCCGCCCGCCGGGTTCTGGTTCGGCGAAGAACCACCCCCGTCATTCGAGCGAAGGTGTTGCGGGGGAGAGGATTGCGGAGCGGGAGCGTCCGCACGAGGCGGAGCGTATCCGCTCGCCGACGTCGAGTCGCTGCTGCTTGAGTGATGCGGGCTCGGCTCGCTGCCGCCGGAATGCGTGCCGCCGCCCGACGACGTCGACCCGCCGGAATGCGGAGCCCCGCTGGAGTGCGGAGCACTGGGCGGCGCGCTGACCGAGGACGGCGCGTCGCTGTGCGAAGAGCTTTGCGGCGAGTAGGAACTGTCCGCAGGACTGTCTCCGACGCCGCGAGACGTCGGGCTCGAATCACCGGCGAGCGTCGACGGGCTGGAGTCGGTGTGGCTCCCGCCGAGGCTGTCGGAACCACGCCGGGACGACGACGTCGCAGTGTCTATTGTGGACGGTACGCCGCCGTCCCGCGACGAGGAATGCGAACCGCCCGGCGAAGAAGGACTGTCGCTGCTCGGGCTGTCGGATCCGTTGTGGCTGCCGGAATCGCCCGAGTGGTCGCCCGGCGAGTCGGAGCTGTCCGAACTGTTGTGGCTGCCGTTCGGACCGTCGCCGCCGTCAGCACTGTCCGACCCGTTCGAGCGGCGCGACCCGGACGGCGAGCCGGTGTCCGCGTCGCTCGAACG
>NZ_PQIA01000047.1 GCF_003385235.1 Amycolatopsis circi
CGAGACCCGGCAGGTCGCCGACGGCGGGCAGCGCACCCGCGCCCGGCAACTCGCCGAGACCGGGCAGCTCGCCCAGGCCCGGCAGAGCGCCGGCACCTGGCAGCTCGCCGAGGCCCGGCAGCGCCGGTGCACCCGCGGACGCTGCCGCACCGCCGAGCGAAGCGGTGAGCGCCTGCAGCTGCTCGATCGCACCCTGCGGGCCATCGCCGAGCGCAGTGGTCAGGTCGCCCGCCTGGGGCAGGTGACCGAGAGAGGCCAGGTGGTCGACCGGGACGTAGTCGAGCACCAGCGGCGCGACCTCGTTCACGTCGGCGGCGCTGATGTCGCCCAGCCCGGCAGCGGCCAGCGCGGCCTGCGGGTCCTGGCCGAAAGCGGCGAGCGCGGACGGGTCTTGGAGCAAGGTGAGCGTGAAGTCGTGCAGAGTCTGCACCGAATCCATTGGGGGATCTCCACTTGTCGTGATTACGGGGAATGCCCGGCCCTCCCCGGCCGGGCGTGGCGCTCAAGGTAGGGACGGGGCGCCCCCGCTCACATCGGGGTTTACACCCAGTCGCGCCTCGCTCAGCCGTTAGGGGGTCGATATGAGATCGTTAGGGAGTTAGGGGATCGGACACGCGGAACCCGGTTGGGTTAAATCCCACCCCGCTCTTGCCCGTCTGACCCGAACGGGTGAGGATGCGTATCCGTTCAGTGAGTTACGCCCCTTGGCCGAACCCTGATTGCGACGAAGGGAGGAAGCGGCGGTGCCCTACGTGCTCGGCATCGACCTCGGCGCTGCCCGGACCCACGCCGCGCTCCGTCGCAGGCAGGGTGACCGGTGGGACGATCCCGAACCGTTGTGGCTGGGCGAGACCTCGCCGGCGACCGCGACCGCGCTCTTCCTCGACGACGAGGGCTACCTGCTCACCGGCGATGCTGCCACGCAAGCCGGCGCGGCCGTGCCGTCCCGGCTGATCACCGGCTTCCATCGCCGCATCGGCGACGACGTGCCGGTGTTCATCGGCAGCGAACCGTTCACGCCGGAGTCCCTGGCGACAGTCTTCGTCGAAGGCATCGCCGACGTCGCGGCCAGCCAGACCGGCGGGCCGCCGCGCCAGCTCGTCGTCACCCACCCCGGTGACTGGGGTGGTTACCGACGCGAACTTCTGCGCCAGTCCCTGGCGGAGTCCGGTTTCAACGCGGTCACCCTTGTTCCCAGCGCAGTCGCCGCGCTCTACGCCCATCTCCCAGAGCCCGGCGCGGGCGACCGGACTGCCGTGGTGTGCGAGTTCGGCCCGGACGGTGTCACTGTCACTTTGGCGACCGCCTCGGGAGCCAGCGGCTGGATCGCCCGGAACAGCACCGAAGGCGTCGCCCCGGGTTCCGCGATCAGTACCGCGTTCGGTCTCGCGCAGGCGGCCAACGTCACCCCGGAGTCGCTGGCCGGCATCGTGTTCTGCGGCGAGCCCGGGCAGGGCGCTCTCCCAGGACGACTGCCCTGCCCGTTTTTCACCGGCCCGCAGCCCGCGGATACGGCCGCCATCGGCGCCGGGATCCTAGCCAGCCAACGGACGCGGCCGCTCGCGAGACGGGAAGCCCCGGCCCCCGAAACCACCTTGCTGCCGCGAGTCGACCGCGAACCCGAACTTCCCGAGAGACCCGAGCGGCCGCCGGTGGAGATCACTCCATTCACGCTGCCGGAGCCCGAGGGCGCTGCCAAACTGATGCGTCGATGGCGACCACTCGCCGCCGCGGCCGCCGTGCTGGCGATCAGCTCCTCGATCCTGATCGCGGTCCTCACGTCACACGAAGCGACCGCGGACAAGGAACCCGCTTCTCCCCGTCCCCCTGTCCTGAGTTCGTGCGCCCACCCAGCCACAACTCCCTCCGGTGAAGGTCACTGTTGAACGCACTGCTGGCGAAAACCGGCAACGACGCCGTCCACCCCGCAGCCCGCCGCCTCCTCGAACAACTCGCCGACGCCCCCGCGGCGCCAGTCCGGCTCGTGGTCGTGGCACCGGGCGGCTACGGCAAGACCGCTCTGCTGGGCGCTCTCGACCGCAGCTACCGCGAGGCAGGCGTCGAGGCCACCGTCATCGACGACGCCGACCAGCTCGACGACGAAGACCTGACCAGGCTCACCATGCTCGCTGCCGCCAAAGAGGGACCGCTCGTGGTGGCACACCGTCCAAACTCTCGTGCGCAAGCATTGCGAGCCCTGGGCGAAACGCTGCTGCTGCCGCCGCTGACCGTCGAAGAAGTCGGCAAGCTCGCGAAACAGCTCACCGGCCGCACTGCGGATGCCTCTGCCCTGCACGCCAGCACCGGCGGTGTCCCCCGCCTTGTAGAACGCGTCGTAACCGCCCGCCTCGCCGACTTCCGCGCCGAACTGGCCGCACTAGACGACGACGTTCTCCACTACCTCATCGCCGCCGAGGCCGGCGCGGCCCGCAACCTCGATCTGCTCTGTTCCTTGCTGGAGCGCACACCAGACGAACTGCCCGAAGTCGTCGACGGAGCACGCGCGACGGGCCTCCTCGACGCCGAAGACATTCTCCTGCCCGCCGCCGCCGAAGCAGTGCGCGCTTACGGACCGCCGGCTCGTCGCCTGGCGGTGTTGCAACAACTCGTGGAAGCGCAGCTGACTCGCGGCCTGCCTGTCCTTGACCTCGCGACATCTTTGCTCGACGCCGGCAGTTCGGGTGCCTCCGCTGCAGCCGCGTTCGCAACCGCCGCAAGCGAAGCTCTCCCGACGGATCCAAAACACGCCGCACGCCTCTTCGAAGCCGCCGCCGACGCCGGTGCCCGCGACGCTGCGACCACTACGGGCTGGGCCCGTGCCGCCGCATTGTCCGGAGACTTGGACACCGCCCTTCGCCTAGGCGACGGCATGTTGTCTGGCGAAGATCCCGAAGCGCGGGCCGCTGGTGCCGAGATCGCTGCAACGGTCCTGGCCCACCGCGGCGAGCTGGCCCGTACCGCAGAGCTGTACCGCTGGGCCGCAGCCACGGACAGCTTGTCCCGTCAACACGCGGCCGTCCCCGCGTCCGACGCCAGTGGCAACAACTCCAACTTCACCCCACCAGGCAACGAAAACCCCAACGCCACAGCGACCGGCCATCAAGTCGCAAAGCACCCCACGGCAGCCAACTCAACGCACTTTCAAGCCTCCGCACTCCCCAGCGCGAACGCTGCCGGAGCCGCCATCGATCCCGCTTCCGCGGCACCGGCCACTTACGTTTCCAACGGCAATACCTCGTATTCGACATCGCCCCAACCAAATGGCGAGAGCTATCGCTGGGTGGGCCCCGGCGCGGTAGACGCGTTCGCCACCATCGCCCTCGTCGGAACCGGTCAGACCACCGACGGTCAAGCGGTCGCCCACGTGCCGATGCCGGGCGTCGCACCGACGTTGTTCACCGGTGCCGCCGCGCGAACAGCGAACGGGATCGTCGAATCAGTTTTCGGTTGCGGGACAGAGGCGTTGCCGACGCTGGTGGGTGCCGCAGCAATGCTCGAACCGGCGGTCGGCGGTGCACCGCTTCCGGACAGTCCGGCGGCGCTCGCCGCACTCGCCGGTTTGCACGCTGGTGAACTGGCGCTCGCGGAATCGGTGCTGGAACGAGCACTCGCCAGCAGCGTCGGCGGCGACCTGCTCGCCACCCGGCATCGGCTGTTGCTCGGCTGGGTCGCGATGACCGGCGGCCACCTCGCCGCCGCGACTGAGCACCGTGATGCCGTCGCTGGCACCAAACTTGAAGCCCGCGACGAGTTGTTCTTCGCGACACTGGAACTCGGCCTCGCCCGGCGGGCGAGCGATCTGGTCGGGCTGCAACAGTCGTGGGAGCGGGCGTATCAGGCGTCCATGCGTCAGCAAGTGGACTTGTTCACGCTGTTGCCGTTGGGCGAACTGGCCATCGCAGCCGCTCGGACCGGTGCGCACGCCAAACTGGCCCGTCGGCTAGAGCGAGCCCACGCCATGCTCGACCGGCTTGGCAATCCTCCTTTGTGGACAGTCTCGCTGTGCTGGCACGAACTGCACGCCGCGATCACCACGGAAGACCGCGCCACTGCCGAACGCCAGCTGGCAGCGCTGAACCGTTTCGCGGACTGCGGCCGCTATCCGGCCGCGCTCGCCCGCGCCGCCGGGTGCTGGCTTGCCGTGCTCGGCGGCACGTTCGATCCGGGCCAAATCTCCGCAGCAGCCGCGGAGCTTCACGAACTGGACTTGTGCTGGGACGCCGCCCGCCTGGCCGGCCAAGCCGCGATTCGGACCTCCGACCGCAAGGCGATGGTCCAACTCCTCGAAGCGGCTCGGCAGTTCCAAGGCACGACTGGACGTCTCGAGTCCGCCACCCCGGCCCCAGGCGCGGCGACCGGGTTGAGCGCGCTGAGCGAGCGCGAACTGGAAGTCGCCCGCCTGGTAGTCGACGGCCTGACCTACAAACAAGCTGGCAGCAAACTCTTCATCTCCGGCAAGACTGTCGAACACCACATGGCCCGCATCCGCGGCAAACTCGGTGCCACAGACCGCCGCGAACTGCTCGCGACCCTGCGCGAACTCCTCGCCAAACCGACCGTGCACTGACTCGTGAACTGCCTCAGTCCCGGCTGGGGCCGAAACGCTCGGTCCGGATCGACTGCGGCGCGTGTCCCAGCGCGAGCATGATGTCCGCGGCCGTCTCGACGAACCCGGTCGGCCCGCAAATGTATGTGGTGGCACCGAATTCAGCCGGCCAGGCAGCGGTGTTCAACGTGGCGACGTCGATGCGCCAAGGGATGCCGGGTCGCCCTTCCGGAAGCTCTCGCGTGTAGACGTAGGTGACGTCCAGCCCCGCGTACGGACGGCGAAGTTCCTCGGCGTAGTACAACTCCGCCGGAGTGCGCAGCGAATAGACCAGCCGGAACAGTGCTTTGCTGCCAGCTTCGCGACGAGCCCGGATCATCGACATCAGCGGGACGATGCCTGCGCCACCAGCGACAAGCAGCACCGGTGCCGGATCGGTGGGACGCCACACGAACCAACCGCCGATCGGGCCGCGAATCTCGACCGGGTCTCCGACCGCGTAAGGGCCAGCGAGGTGCTCGGACACTTCGCCGTCGGCTACCCGCTGCACGGTCAGTTCGATTCGGTCTCCGTTCGCCGGTGCGGCGAGCGAGTAGCTGCGTTGCGCGGTGTAGCCGTCAGCCGCGGTGAGACGAACGTCGACGTGTTGTCCCGCGAGATGGCCCGGCCACCCTGGGATGTCGAAGGCCAGGGTGCGCGCGGTCGGCGTCTCCTGCCGGATCTCCGCAAGCTGGGCGACGCGCCACGCTAGTCGCCCTGATACCGCTGTTCCCGCCATGGATCTCCGTAGTCGTGGTAGCCAGCCGCTTCCCAGAAGCCTGGATCGTCCTTCGTGGCGAGTCGCAACTCGCGCACCCATTTCGCCGACTTCCAGAAATAGAGGTGCGGCACCAGCAGGCGAGCGGGGCCGCCGTGTTCCGGGGTGAGCGGCTTGCCCCCGTACTCGTAGGCGATCCATGCCTGTCCGCCGACAAGATCGGCGAGCGGAAGGTTTGTGGTGTAGCCGCCGTAGGAATGCGCCATGACGTAATCGGCGGCCGTATCGAGATCCCCGACGAGCGCGTCCACTGGAACACCCCGCCAGCGAGTGTCCAATTTGGACCATTGAGTGACGCAGTGGATGTCGACCGTGATCTTCTCGCTCGGAAGCGCCATCAGTTCCGGCCAAGACCATGAACGGCGTTCACCGTTCTCGGTCACTACCGCGAACTCCCACCGCTCCGTGCTCACTCGCGGGGTGGGTCCGGCCGAGAGGACTGGGAAGTCTTCGGCGAGATACTGCCCTGGCGGCAGCCGCGGATTGGCCCCGCGGGCGCGTCCGGTGAAGCCAGGTGTGACGACTCCCATCGCACTTCCTCCGGGCATATCCGACGGCTCATCCGCTCAGCCGCGAGACTACCCGCGCACCTGCAAGCCGAGCGACGTGACGAGCACCGCCGCCTGCTCCGGGGACACGATCGCGCCAGTCAGCGACGCACGTGTCAGGTCGAGCGACGACAGATCGCTTCCTCGCAGCTCAGCACGTGTGACGTCGATGTCCTGCAACTCCGCCCCGGACAGGTCCACGTCGGTGAACACTGCTCCCGAGCACTTCGCCTTCGTGAGATCCGCTTCGCGCATCCGGACGCCCTGGAATGTGACTCCACGCAGGTCAGCGCCGTTCAAGCCGACGAAAGACCAGTCGCCGCCCGTCACGCGCAACGGCCGCAGGCCGCAGTCCTGGAACCGGCTTCCGACCAGCTTGCACCCGGTGAACTCGGCGTCGAACAGGTTGCATCCCTTGAACACGCATCCGGTGAACGCCGAGTCAGTGTGCCGGGACGCGTTGAACTGCACGTTTCCGAACACGCAGTCCAGGAAGGTGACGCCGCGCGTGACCGCCTCGGTGAGGTCGACCTGGTGGAACTCACAGCGCTCGAACCGCCGCGTCGTGAACTCCTCCGCGTACCAGTCTTCCCGCCGGTAGACGCGGTCCTCGACCGTCTCGATACCGGGTGGCTCCGGGTCCTGTTCAGGCATTCGCCAAGCCTAGTTCGCCCACCTGCGATCGGGTACCGGACGCGGCATCAAGCGCCCCGCCACCTTGGGATTCTGGCTGGCGGTGGCCAGAATCACCCGGGCCGCACCACATACGGTGTCGCCTGTTGCTCGAGCGGCTTGCGTGATCGGCCCCTTCCGCTCTGCTACGCGGCTCATGCCACAGCGAGGAGCGGTCTTCCCCAGACCGCCATACGATGGCCGGATGAGCGAAGGCCGATGGTTCGATGCCTGGGTGCCCTGGCCCGAACTGTCGGGACTGGCCGCCGCGGGCCGGGCACTGCTGCCCGCAGTACCCGCCACCCCGGCCGCGCTCGCCCGAACCGTCACCGAGCAACTGGTGGGCCGCCGTCTCACCACAACGGTGCAGGGCCATGAGGTGGGCCTGACCCTCACGGAGCTCGACTACCCTGCGGACTCGCTTCGTCTGGCCACCGGTCGGGTGGGAGACGTCCGCGTCGTCGCGAAAGACGTCGACTGGCCCGTTACGAGCAGCGCGGCGGCCCCCGCTGAGCAAGGCGCTGACAGCTTTGCCGGCACTGCCGGTCCGTCTCGAACCGGAGCGGCCGCAGCAGCGTCGAACGCGCGTGGCGGAACGAAGGGCCCGACCACCTCGGACGCATTCGGTATGCCTGCCGAGAAGGGCACGCGGGCTCTCGCCGACGAGCCGAGCAAGACGGACGGCCTGTCGAGCACGGCTGGTCTTGCGGCTGACCGCATCGAGCAGTCCACCGACGACCGAACTGGCGTACGCCGATCCGGTCCACAAGAGAACACGGCATCGTCGGATTCTGTTCAGGCGCAACGTGATCGCCGGATCGCGGAAGCCACACCAGGTGCCGCAGCGCGGAAATCTGCCTCGGCACCTGACGCAACGAGCTCGGAACCGCGCGAATCTGAACAACCGACTTCTCGGCGCAACTCCGGACGGCCGTCCACCAGTCGCGGAGCCGACTCGGCAACTCGGCCAGTTGCCGATACGCCAGCAGAGCCTGACGTCGACCGTATTCCGCTGCGGCGCGTAACCGTGCTCGCCAAGGACGTACGGCTTCGAGGATTGCCTTCGCCAGCGGTGATTCCCGGATCTGTCGAACTCGAGATAGAAGTGAGCGGGGCTGTGGTGCGGGATCGGGTTGCCGCGGCACGTCCGGATCTGATCGCGACGCCGCATCCGGAAGGGTTCCGGGTGCGCTGGCGAAAGCATCCGCACTGGGGGCATCTGACCCTCGTCGCAGACATCGAAGACGAAGCAATAGTGCTGACCCCGACCGCGCTCCGCCTCGGACGGTGGGCGAGGCGTCCGCCGAAGCGGATCCGGCCGATTGTGCTTCCCCTGCCGGATCTGCCGAAAGGGTTGCGCCTGACCGGAATCCGGCCGGACGAAGACGAACTCGCGCTGACGATCGCAGCTGACGAATGGCCCGGACGGCTCGCCCGGATTCCATTGCCGGACATGCTGACCTGGCTGACGACAGCGGCAATGACACTGACACTTCCCGGATTCGGATCACGGTCCCTCCCCTGAACCGGCTGCGGCCTCCACCGGACCCTTCTGGTCCGAGCAATGGATGCGACGCTGCCGTGATCCAGAGTGCTCGAACATCCGTTCGGAATCATCACTCGATCGGGGAAAGATCGAAAACCGTTGGCACGCAAGGGAAACGCGAAAACGGCCCAAAATCCTGTCGGTGCGGTCGGCTAACCTCGGAATCGAGCCGTCAGATCGCTCCGAGGGGATACCACCGATGACAGCCACCGCAGAACTGCTTCGAAGAAACCGAAGACCCCGCGACCATTCCGGGTCACCGCAGACAAGCGCACGTTCAGAGCGACGCTTGTTCCTCCACCGGAAGGCAGACCTCGAACCGGGTGTCGCCCGGCTCCGACGTCACTTTGATGTCGCCCGAGTGCCGTTCCACGACGATCCGCCACGAGATGTCCAGCCCGAGACCGGTTCCTTCGCCCACGCCCTTCGTGGTGAAGAACGGCTCGAAGATGCGCTGGCGCACCTCTTCCGGGATTCCCGGCCCGGTGTCGCCGATCTCGACGCGCACCTGCTTGCCGACCTGCCAGGTGCGAAGGGACAGCGTTCCCTCGCCGCCCATGGCACCGACGGCGTTGTCGATGATGTTGGTCCACACCTGGTTCAGCTCGGCGGCGTAGGCAGGAATCCGGTCGATCGAGCAGTCGTATTCCTTGACCACGCGGATGCCTTCGCCGAGCTTGCCCGACATCATCACCAGCGTGGAGTTGAGTCCTTCGTGGACGTCGATGAACTGGTGCGGCGCGCGATCCATTTGCGAGTACTGCTTCGCCGCGCCCACGAGCGTGGAAACCCGGCTGGTCGAGTCTTCGATCTCGCCCATCAGCATCTCGGTTTCGAGTGCGTACGCGAGCCAGCGGATCGCACCGTCGAGCAGTCCTTCGCCCACCGACTCGAGAACGTGGTCGAGGTTCTCCGGAGTGAGCCCGGCAGCGACGAAGATGCTGGCGAGGTCCCAGCCTTGGTCGATGCCGTGTTCGTCGAACCAATCGCCGATCTCGTCCTCGCGATCGGACTGCTGCATCGCGGAGAGCTTGGGCGCGTCGCCGACCTGCTTCACCAAGCGTTCCTGCACGTCGAGCAGCAGCTCGAGCAGGTCCGGGTCGATGTCTTTCTTGGCCAGGATCGCCAGCTTGTGCCGCATGCCGGCGACCCGCTCCCGCAGCGCGGCAGTCGCGCGCACCGCAGCCGCGGCCGGGTTGTTGAGTTCGTGCATAAGCCCGGCGGACAGCTCGCCGAGGGCGACGAGCCTGCGTCGCGAGGACACCAGCGCGTCGGTGTTGCGCCAGCCGAGGTACATCCCCTCCAGCAGGTGCGCGGCCATCGGGAACCACTGCCGGAACTCGACGGCGAACTCCGCGGCGGGAAGCGTGAGGAAGGTCAGGTCGCTGACGGCGTAGATCGTCGCGCCGTAGGTGGCCTCGCTGTCCTGGTAGGCCAGGAATTGCGTTGCGCCGCAGTAGGAACCGCGCTGATCGGACCGCTTCATCTCGACCTCGGCGCCGGCTACCACGCGGGTCATCCGCAGCGCGCCGTTGAGCAGGACGTAGAAGCAAGTCGCCGGATCGCCCTCGCGGATCACCACGGAGTCAGCCTTGAACTCCTCGCGAGCCGCGTTCTGCTCGATCCAGTCGAGCTGCGCGTCCGAGAGATGCTCGAACAAGAACAGACCGCGCAGTTCCTCGCGCGGCAAAGCGGGCTGAGTCACTGTTCCTCCAAGTAACGGTGGACCAGGGTCACGGCCATGGCGCCCTCGCCGACGGCGGACGCCACGCGTTTCACCGACTGCGAACGAACGTCTCCGGCCACGAACACGCCGGGCACTGACGACTCCAGGTAATGCGGATCGCGGTCCAGGGTCCATCCCGGCGGCCTGCGTCCCTCTTCCACGAGGTCCGGCCCGGTCCGGACGAATCCGTGGGCGTCCCGGAGGACGCCCTTCCCCAGCCACTCCGTGCGCGGAGCGGCCCCGATGAAGATGAAGAGGTGTTCCGTGTCCAGCTTCTCGGTCACGCCGTCTTTGCAGACCGTGATGGACTCGAGGTGATCGTCCCCATGAGCCTTCACCACCGTGGTGTGCGTCCGGACGTGGACGTTCTCGATGGCAGCGATCTGCTCGATGAGGTAGTGCGACATCGACGACTCCAGCGACGCGCCGCGCACCAGCAGCGTCACGTCAGTGGCGTGCTGGGCGAAGAACACCGCTGCCTGCCCCGCGGAGTTCGCGCCGCCGACGATGTACACGTGGTCGTTCGAGCACTCAGGCGCTTCCGTCGCGGCGGAGCCGTAGTAGACGCCCCGGCCGGTCAGCTCCGCGATTCCCTCGGCTTCCAGCGCTCGGTAATTGACGCCGCTGGAAAGGATCACGGAGTGCGCCGCGATCTCGGATCCGTCGCCGAAAGTCACGACCCGGCTCGAACCGCGCGCTTCCAGGCCCACGACATCGCGCGCCGTGAGCACTTCGGCGCCAAACTTCTGCGCCTGGCGGCGGGCTCGATCCGTGAGCTGTGCGCCGGACACTCCGTCCGGGAAGCCGAGGTAGTTCTCGATCCGGGAGCTGGTTCCGGCTTGGCCGCCGGTGGCCTTGCGCTCGACCAGGACGGTTCGCAGCCCCTCGGAAGCGCCGTATACCGCGGCGCCGAGTCCGGCCGGACCGCCGCCGATCACCACCAGGTCGTAGAAGTCCTGCGCGGGCTGGGTGGAAAGGCCCACCGCATCGGCGATCTCGCTTCCCGATGGCTGTTTCAGCACCGTGCCGTCCGGCGTCACGACGACCGGGATGTCGGTCTCGCACGCACCGGCGGCCTGGAGGATGCGGCCGGCTTCGTCGTCTTCGACCGAGTACCAGCGATACGGGACGGCGTTGCGAGCAAGGAAGTCGCGCATCCGGAACGACGGCGCCGAGTACCGGTGCCCGATCAGCTTCGTCTCTTCCACCGGACGATCGCCGACCGCGAGCCAGGTCTCGACGAGAGAGTCGATGACCGGGTAGAGCTTCTCCTCGGGCGGGTCCCACGGCTTGAGCAGGTAATGGTCGACGTCCACCACGTTGATCGCCTGGATCGCGGCGTCAGTGTCGGCGTACGCCGTCAGGAGCGCGCGCCGGGCGTTGGGGAACAGGTCCATCGCCTTCTCCAGGAAGACGATGCCGTCCATGTGCGGCATGCGGTAGTCGGCGAGGATCGCCGCGACGGCGTCGCCGCGCAGCTTGATCTCGCGGAGGGCGTCGAGGGCGTCGGCTCCCGAGTCGGCGCGGATGACGCGGTAGTCCTTGCCGTAGCGGCGACGCAGGTCGCGCGCCACCGACCGCGAAACGGCGGGGTCGTCGTCGACGGTCATCAGGATCGGCTGGCTCACACGGCACAGCCTACGGTGTCCGGCCAGCGCTCGTGGCAAGCAAGAGAACCAGGGACCGGTGCCCGCCGCGGCCGCCACCGCGGCGGGCACCGGTTGTCCAGGTGGCGGCTATGGATAGCGCACCAAGTTCACCGGTTCCGTGCCCGCCGGGGTGATCGCGCCGGCTTCGTTGATCACGTGAGTGATCACCCCTTGGTGGTTGAGCGAAACCGTCACCATGTCGTGGAACCGCACGTCCGGGGCGACCGGGGCGGCGAAGGCGTGCGAGCAGGCCACCGACGGGTTCGTGCTGAAGAAGCAGTAGCTGCCCAGACCCCAGGCTTCGTGGCTGATGACGTCCGGTGCCACTTCGTAGGCGGCGTAGCCCTCCGCCCCGCCGTTCATCCAACTGGCCTGGTCGGGGACGTCGTAGGGCATCTCGTTCTGGAAGAAGTAGGTGCGCCCGCCGTTTCCGTTCCAGGTCACCTGTGTCTTCTGGAAGTGCTCGACGAACAACCCGTAGACAGTCACGTCGTTGCCGTTCACCACCAGTCCGGTGTCGGCGGTGTTCGCGGTCCAGCCGACGTGGCTGTCGTCAGCTCCGTGATCGGCTCGCCAGAGCCACAGGTGGTCGCCGATCACGTCGTTGCTGTTGATGACGAGGCTGGTGCGCGCTCTTCCCGCGGCGGCACCGCCGATGCGGAAGAACACGTCGTGCAGGGACGTCGGGTTCGCCGAATGGTCTGCGTCCGATTCAGGATCGCCGACTTGCATGAGGATGGCCGACGAGGTCGTTCCGGCATCGATCAGCAGGCCGGCGATCTCCACACCGTCCACGTCGTCGACCTTTATCGCGGCGATCCCGCCGTCCGGCACCAACGTCGCGATGCCGAGGCCGAGGACGACGGTGTCCGGGCGGGTCACGTGCAATGGCTGGTCAAGGTGGTACACGCCTGGAGTGATCAGCAGGTTCAGGCCCGCCGTCAGGGCTGCGTTTATCTCGGACGCGGTCGCGCCGGGCTTCGCAATGAAGAACTGGTCGATCGGCACCGAAACTCCTGGCGCGCTGTCGTGTGCCCAGGTGACCCCGGAGGTACCGGTCCGTAGTGCGGGTACGAAGACCCAGTACTGCCCGGACTCGTCGATCTGAAGGCACGGCTTTTCGCGCACGACCGGGGTCTGGTCGACTGTGGTGTACGGAGGGTGCGGGAAGGTGCCGGCGGGTGCGCCGTGCACGCCGACGAACACCATGTTCCAAGTGGATCCGTTCCAGCCGCCGAACTGCGAATCGCGCGAGATCCATTGCTGTTGCGACCCGGAACGGATCTGGCCGTCGATCTTCGTGTCCGAGATCCAGCCGCCGCTCGACCAGCCGCCGCCGTGGTCGAGGCGCAGGTCGCCGCGGACGTGCATCCGCCGGTACGGGCTCGCCTGCGAGACGGCCCATTGATCCGTGCCCCCGACTGGGTTCACTGACAGGTTTTCCGCGCCGCGCCAGAAGTTCTGGGTCGCGTTGTTCGGGGGAAACCAGTCCGCCTCCACGTGCACGGCGCCGTTGATCTCCACGGCGTCGGGCGTGCTGCCCAGTCCTAGGATTTGGGTGTAGAAGCCGACGTTCACGTCGTTGGAGTACGTTCCCGGCTTGAACAGCACCGCGTAGCGCTGACAGCCGAACTGGTTCTTCTCCTGCTCCGCGAAGATCGCGTCCAGCGTGGACTGGATGCGCGCGCTCGGCATCGACGGATCGAAAACGACGACGTTCGGCCCCAGGTCCACTTGCCCCGGCGGCGGAGAAGTAGTGCCACCCACGGAAGCCAGTGTGAACGACCGGTCGGTGGCGTCGTGACGGCCGTGTTGTCGTGGCTTCTCGCGGTCGGCAGGCTGTCCGGCCGGACGCGGTTCGCAGTCTCGGCCGAGGTCAAGATCGACAACCACGGCAGCCGGACGCGCTGGCCATTGCGGGTCGAGCTTGGGGAACGGCAATCGCGGTGGGGCTGGGGCACCGCAGGGTTCCGGGGCGTTCTTGTCCTCCGAAACGGGAAGCCGGGAAGGGCGCGTGGTCGTCTCCGCATCGCTCTCACGGGTGGAGTGAAAGTGCCAATCGTGCGCGTTTGTTCCGGTTCCCGTGTACGAGCGGGTCAGTGAGCGGGGCTTGGCGGACGACTGAGCGGTAGGTCGTTGAGTGTTCACCGTCATGGCCTGGCCGGACCACGCTTCTGCGTTTGCCGGGAGGGGTTGATTGGGTAGGGCTGCGCTGCTCAGGCCGGGGAAGCAGGCAGGCGGGCTTGGAGGCGTCGGCAGCAGGGCGGTCACTCTCCGTGATTCGGGACCCATTGCCACCTCCTTGCCGAGACGGGACCGTCAGGCGACCTCGGCCGGGAATGCGGTCCGCCGTGGGGCAGCGGCCGGCTCGACATCGCGACTGCGGAGGAATGTAACCGCGGACACACCTGCACTCAACGTAAACCTGAAGAAAAGTCAGGAAGGGCAGTCGACCTGCACGAATACGCCGGGGACACGAGAGAGCACTACCGGACCGTCCAGCTCGGCGCGGCCTTCGAGGGTGCGTGCGGCACGTAACCGACCCCCTGCCGAAAGCCTCGGAGGCGGGGTGTACTGTATGTCCATACGAGATGCGGAGTTCACCTCTGCTTCGGGGCTATGGCGCAGCTGGTAGCGCACCTCACTGGCAGTGAGGGGGTCAGGGGTTCGAGTCCCCTTAGCTCCACAAGTTTGAGAGAGACCCTTCGATCGCACCATGGTGTGGGTCGGAGGGTTTTTTCGTGCGTCCTGTTCCGGAGGGGCTCCGGGGCGGCAAGTCACAGCGGGCTGGACACGATTGTCGTCGAGTGGCTGGCGTCGGTTGCTGAGGTGGTTCATGTGACGACGTCGAGCGCAATTGGCTCGACCGACGGGGTCGCTCCGAAGTGGACAGTCAGGTTGCATCGATGGCCAGCATGATCGGGCGATGAGGTCGTTGGGCGTCGCGTATTGATTGCTGGGGTGACGATTCAGCTCACGCGGCCGTACGCTGCCCGAGCGACGGACGGGGCACGACGGTCAGGTCGGCAGGTGTCTGGCTCTGGGCGGACGGGGAAGAGGCTCGGTCGATGCGCTAACGGAGATTGTCGCCTCCGGGTGCGGAACGGTTGTGGCGCTTGCGAACGCGTCAGTCGGTTGTCAGGAGCTAGGACGCGCTCGACGGGTCGGAGGGGACGCTTCGGCTAGGTGCCGGTGCGCGGACGTCGTGGGAGTGCGAGGTGGAGAAGCGTATTCCCCCGGAGATGCGCAGTGCTCCGGCTACGACCAGGACGCGGTGTCGGCCCTGCCGCCTGATCGGCCAGATGGGCCGTGACTGCGGCACAGGACGCTGGGGTCCCGCCTGTGCCGAGGAGGGCGCGGCCGAGCCATGGGGGAAACGACAGTTCGATGCGGCGGCTTGTTGGTTAGACCGCGGGTTAAGCCAAAGCGTGGTGCTGAGCAGGGGCGCTTCGGACGGGGGGCGCTTCGGAGAGAGTCGGGGCGCGAATCGGTCGCAGCTCGGTGGCCGGTCGCTCCGGCCGCTCCAGTCGAAAGTGCGGAAGTTCGCAAAATTCCGCTGTTACGGCTCGGCCGGGCCAAGCGGGGAGATTGCACACTTGCACAATAGAAGGAGTTGTCCCAGTTGCCGAGAAGCGGGGCAGTCCGTTCACGATGTCGAATGCCGCGGGCGACCCTCGGGAACAACAGAAACACTCTGCGTCGCCGGCCCGCTAATAAATAACCATTCGCCGACTCTGCGACAACGGGCAGAAATGTTGCCCGTAACCGCAAATAGAACTCCCCCAGGCCGGAAAATGCGGCACTGCCCGGGCCGCGATAATCGATTCAACACCGTACCGGCGAGTACGACAAGATATTCGCCGCGGAAGGGCCTCCTAGGGGAGGTAACACCACTGTCGCACCTGGTGCCAGCACCACCTTCGGGAGGTCGGGAGCGGTAAATCGCGAGCGTCCTTCCTATTCGGAGCTTGAAACTGTCGGACATGACGCCAACTCATTACCCCAATCGGAGGTAGACCGTCTTTTCAAGTTCTGACATGCTCGGCTCGGCCGACAGCTCGGTGCGTGGGGTCACTTGAGACGGGCTATTTTTCCTCAGGGGTAGATATGGAAATTGAGCTATTGGGATCGGTGACGCTCCGGCAAGCCGGCCGGAGGCACGGAGTCGCGTCGCGAAAGGTGCGGACTGTACTCGCGTTGCTGGCTTTGTCGCCGGGGGTACCGTTGTCCCTGGACACGCTCGCGGACGAACTGTGGGCCGACAAACCGGTCTCCAACGTGCGAAACGCATTGCAGGCCAACATCGCCCGGTTGCGGAAGCTCGTGTTCAACGTGACCGGCGAGCGCGAGGTGGTCCGCACAGTCAGCAGCGGGTACCTGATGACCGTGCCCGCCGAAGCCGTCGACGCGCATCGGTTCTCCGCTCTGGCACAGCGCGGCGCCGGGCTGCTCAATCAGGATCCGCGCGGGGCCATCACGGTGTTCGAGCAGGCTCTGCGGCTCTGGCGGGGGCCGGCGTTGCTCGACGTCGCCGATTGCACCCGTTGCCGGATGGCCGCCGAGCAGCTCAACGAGCACCGGCTGACCGTGCAGGAGGACCTGATCTCCGCGCGGCTGCAAGTCGGGGAACATCACGGGCTTTCCCACGACCTGAAACAACTCGTCGCGGAGAATCCGGCCCGCGAGCGGCTCAGCGAGTACCTGATGATCTCGCTTTACCGCGACGGCAGGCAGGGCGACGCGGTCTCGGTCTTCCACAACACCCGGCAGTGGCTGAGCGCCGAACTCGGGCTGGAGCCCGGGCCGGGGCTGCGCCGGCTGTACCAGTCCATCCTGATGCAGGACCGGGTCCTCGACTGAGCCGTCGTTTTCTCTTCCACCGCGTCAGCATGGCAGTCCCCGATGACCGCCTGCTGACACCGCGCCTACGGATCCGTCGCGTCAGGGCGCTGTCAGAAGGGTGTCACCGCTCGCCGCTAGTTTCGGGCCGGTCCCCAGAACCGGTCCCTGACTATCGGGAGTGCCCCCATGACGACAGCCGTCTCCGAACGCCTGCAGCAGATCCGCGAGATCGTCTGCACGCACCTCGAACTCGACGACGCCGAGCTCACCGAAACCAGCGATTTCGCCGACGACCACGAGGCCGATTCGCTGTCGCTGATGGACGTGCTGGCCGCGCTGGAGAAGAGGTTCGGCGTCACGATCGACCAGGCCCAGTTCGCCCGGATGACGAACCTGCGCGCGGTGTACGAGGTCGTCTCGGAATCCGCGAGCTGGTAGAGACCATGTCTTCGCAGACGGCCAGCATTCCACGCCGCGTGGTCATCACCGGATGCGGTGTCGTGTCCAGCATCGGCATCGGCGTCCGGGAGTTCACCTCCGCGCTGCGGGCCGGGCGCAGCAACGTCCGGCCGATCTCGGTGTTCGACACCACCGGGTTCGCCCACGACAACGGCTGCGAGGTCGCCGACTTCGAGCCCGCTCAATGGATTCGCACGCTCGACCCCGGCGATCTCGGCCGGGCGAGCCGGTTCTCCACCGCCGCCGCGCGCCTCGCCGTCGAGGATTCGGGGCTGCCGCTGGAAACCTTGCGCGCCGCACGCACTCTCGTCTCGGTGGGCAGCACCGACGGCGAGGCGCACGAACTCGACGGTCTGGTGGCGCAGGAACTCTCCGCCGGGCTGGCCGGTCTCGACCCGCGGCTGGTGCGCCGCACTTCCGCGGGCCGGCTCGCCACGTCGATCGCGCGCGAACTGGAACTGACCGACGTCGAGACCGGGACCATCGCGACGGCGTGTTCGGCGGGCAACTACGCCATCGGCAACTCGCTCGACGCGATCCGGTGCGGGGACGCCGAGTTCGCCCTCTGCGGCGGCGCGGATGCGCTGTGCCGCAAGACGTTCACCTCGTTCTACCGGTTGCGCAGCATCGCCCCGGACTGCTGCCGTCCGTTCGACCGCAACCGGATGGGCATCCTCACCGGCGAGGGCGCGGGCATTCTTCTGCTGGAGAGCCTCGACTCCGCGCTCGCTCGCGGGGCTCGGATCTACGCGGAAGTGCTGGGCTACGGCATGTCCTGCGACGCACACCATCCGGTCGCGCCGCATCAGGCCGGGATCGCCCGCTGCATGGAACTGGCGCTGGCCGACGCCGGGGTCAAACCGTCCGAGATCGACCTGATCTCCGCGCACGGCACCGGCACCAAAGCCAACGACATGACCGAATCCGCCGCGATCCGCGATCTCTTCGGGCCGAAGCCGCCGCGCACCGTGTCGATGAAGTCGATGCTGGGGCACTCGATGGGCGCAGCGAGCGCGCTGGCCGCGATCGGCTGTTCGATCGCGCTCACCGAGCAGTTCATCCCGCCCACCATCAACCACCGCGACACCGACCCGGACTGCCCGGTGGACTGCGTGCCCAACCAATCCGTCGACGCCGACCTCGACATCGTGCAGAACAACGGCTGGGCCTTCGGCGGCAACAACGCCGTGGTCCTGCTCGGCCGGTACGAGCGGCAGCCCCGAAAGGAGACCGCGCGGTGACCGCACCTGCCCGTCGCCGTCCGGTCATCTCGGCCTGGACGGCCATTTCCCCCTTCGGCTACGGCCGGGAAGCGTTCGCCGACGGCGTTCGCTCCCGCCGTGAGCCGACCATTGATTCCGGCACCCAAGGTGATCCGGCAGCCATCGTGCCCAGCTTCGACGTGCGCGAAATGTTCGGCCGCAAGAAGACCCGGGCGATGAACCGGGTCAGCGGGCTCACCGTGGCGGCCGCGCAGCAGCTGCTCGCCGACATGGAACTGGCTCCGGACGGCGACCGCGAGCACATCGGCTTCGTGCTCGGCACCACGACCGGCAGCGCGCAGAGCATGATGGATCTGACCCGCGCGTCGATCACCGGCGAACAGCCTGACCACGTCGAGCCCGCGGCGGTGCCCGGCACCGTGATGAACTGCGCGGCCGGGCAGGCCGCGATCTGGCACGGGCTCAAGGGGCCCAACGCCACGATCGCCGCTGGTCGCACGACTGGGTTGCAGGCGTTGAACTACGCCCGCCGCCTGCTGATGACCGACCGCGCGGCCCAGGTGCTGTGCGGTGCGGCCGAGGAGCATTCCGACGCCCGGTCCTGGCTTGAACACCACCGGCGCGGCGGGTCCGCGACGCTCGGCGAGGGCTGCGCCATGTTCCTGCTCGAACCGGCGGACTCGGCCGATCCGCGCAGCGTGCTGGCGACGTTGACCGGCATCGACTCGCGGATCTGCCTCGACGGCGACCTCGCCGGAACCCTGCACGCCACCGTCTCCTCGCTGTTGAAACGGTCTGGCGTTGCGGCGGAACGGGTGTGGGCGGCGGTCGGCAGCGGCTTCCCCGCCGGATCGGAACGCCCTGAGGACGCGACGCTGCGGCAGTTGTTCGGCGACGAAGTGACGGATCGCGTGCCGCCGGTGGATCTCATCGGCGACACCTCGGCGGCGACCGCGCTGTTCGGGCTGGCTTCGGTGCTCAGCATCGCTGACGGGGCCGAGCACGGCGAGCAGGATCACATCGTCGTCACCGCCTGCGATGACGACGGTTCGGTGGCCTGCGCGCTGCTGCAGCTCGGCGGTGAGTCGCGATGAGCAGAACCGCACTCGTCACCGGCGGCTCCCGAGGGATCGGCCGGGCAGTCGTGCTCCGACTGGCACAGGACGGGTTCGACGTCGCTTTCTGCTACCACAGCAATCAAACCGCGGCCGACGTCCTCGTCAAGGAGGTCCTTGACCTGGGCGTCCGGGTCGAGGCCAGCCAGGTCGACGTCGCCGACGGCGAGGCGGTCACGGCGTGGGTCGAGCGCACGGCTGACGAGTTCAGTCCGCCGGACGCGCTGGTCACCTCGGCCGGGATCACCCGCGACGGTTCGCTCGCGCTGATGTCCGAGCCGGACTGGTCGAGCGTCCTGCGCACGAACCTCGACGGCGTCTTCCACGCGTGCCGTCCCGCCGTGTTCCGGATGATCAAACGCCGCGCCGGAAGCGTAGTGACGCTGTCCTCGGTGTCGGGCGTGCACGGCAATCCGACGCAGACCAACTACTCCGCGGCCAAGAGCGGAGTGCTCGGCTTCACGAAGGCGCTGGCCAAGGAAGTCGGCCGGTACGGGGTGCGGGTCAACTCCGTCGCGCCGGGCCTGATCGAGACCGACATGCTCGGCAAGCTCAGCGAAGCGACCCGCGAGAAGATGCTGCGGGCCGTTCCGCTGCGCCGGTTCGGCAGGCCGGAAGAAGTCGCCGACCTGGTGTCCTTCCTGGTTTCCGAACGCGCCTCCTACATCACCGGCAGCGTCTTCGAGGTCGACGGCGGCTTCGTCGTCTAGCTGATCTCCCCCAGCGGCAGCGCAGAAAGCGCGTGCCGCGTCCTGTCCGTGCGCTGGCGAAAGGACGTCATGAGCGCCGAGAACGGTTTCATCCCGCGGCTCAAGACCGCGGTTCTGGGCACGGCCGACCGCCCGCTGGTGTTCGTCGGCAACTTCGAGGTCGAAGAGCAGTGGGCGGTCGACGAGCAGGGATTGCCCAGGGTGTCCGCCCCGGGCGGCACGGCGGTCGTCAACAGCATGGACGAGTTCGCGTTGCTGCTGGGCGGAAAGCGGGACCACGTGGTGCTCAAGCACGCGCCGGACCCCGGTTACCGCAGTTACCTGGAAGGGCTTGGCCTCGACCTGCCGCAGATCCACGTGATCGCGGACCCGGACCCGGCGCGCACGGTCAGCCAGGACGCCCTGCACGATCCGTGGTTGATCGCCGCGCTTTCCGCGCTGCGCACTGACGAAGCGCATCTGCTTGCCCACGGCGTCTCGGCGGTGGAGGAAGAACTGTCCACCGCGACTGGGCTTCCGCTGGCTGCGCCGGACGCGGCCCGCTGCAAGGCGGTGAACAGCAAGATCTACAGCCGGCGCATCGCGACGCAGCTCGGACTGCGGCAGCCGAACGGCTGGGCGTGCGACACGCTCGATCTGCTCGATGCGGCGGTCACCGAGGCCGCCTCAGTGCTTGCCACCGGGCGACGGGTCGTCGTCAAGGAGGCGTTCGGGGTGTCCGGCAAGGGGATCTCGGTGGTCTCCGACGAACGCAGGCTCGACCGGTTGCGGCGGATGATCTCCGCGACCGCGCGGCGGAAGGGCCGGGACCGGATCGCGTTCGTCATCGAGGAGTGGGTGGACAAGCGCTCCGACCTCAACTACCAGTTCACCGTGAGCCGGGACGGTTCGGTGCGCTTCGACTTCGTCAAGGAGCTGATCACCGAGAACGGCGTCCACAAAGGACATCGGATCCCGCCGCGGCTGGACGAGGCGCAGATCGATAGCATCCGGTCCGCGGCGCAGGCGCTGGGCGGGCAGCTCGCCGCCGACGGTTACTACGGCGTCGTCGGAGTGGACGCGATCGTCGAACCGGACGGCGGCATCTTCCCGGTGCTGGAAATCAACGCCCGCAACAACATGTCCACCTACCAGGTGCCGATCCAGGAACGCTTCGTCACCGCGGGCGAGACCGCGATGGCCCGGCACTACTCGCTGCGGCTCGGTGCCAGCGTCGGCTTCGACCGGGTCCGCGACGTGCTCGGCGACCTGCTGTTCGACGGCGCGGGCAGCGGCCTGCTGGTGAACAACTTCGCCACCGTCAACGCCGGCGCGCAGACCGCCGACGGAGCCCCGTTCGCCGGGCGCCTCTACGGCGTGCTCATCGGGGATTCGGTCGCCGAGGTCGACCGGATCGACGCGCGAGTCGAACGCGCCCTGGCCGTCCTGCAGCAGGACTGAGCACCCGTTTCCGCCCAGCCGAAGAATAAGGAAGTTCTGTGACCGAAACCGCTACCGTTCCGGAGTTCGCCGTCGTGTCCGGATCCCAGGTGCACCAGGTGCTCGACGGCGCCGAGAAGCAACTGGTCGAGCTGATCGAGGCGGCCTACCGGCTGCACGGCCAGCAGGCGACCGTCAACCCGCCCTCCTACTTCCTCCGGTTCCCGGACCGGCCGTCCGCGCGGATCATCGCGCTGCCCGCCTCGGTCGGCGGGGAGGTCGCGGTGGACGGGGTCAAGTGGATCTCCAGCTTCCCGGAGAACGTCCGCACCGGGCTGCCGCGCGCGTCGGCCGTGCTGATCCTCAACGACCAGGTGACCGGGTACCCGCTGGCCTGCATGGAAAGCTCGATCATCAGCGCCGCCCGGACCGCGGCGTCGGCGGCGCTGGCGGCCGATTGGCTCAGCCGGCGCGGCGAGCGGCCGCGGCGGCTCGGGTTCGTCGGCACCGGCCTCATCGCGCGGTACGTGCACCGGTTCCTGATCGGCACCGGCTGGGACTTCGACGAGACCGCCGTGTTCGACCTCTCCGCCGAGCACGCCGCGGGCTTCCGGGGATACCTGGAGAGCACGGGCGCGAGCGGGATCGCGGTGCGCGAGAGCGCGGAGGAACTGATCCGCGGCAGCGACCTGATCGTGTTCGCTACCGTCGCCGGCGAACCGCACGTGCACGATCCGGCCTGGTTCGACCACAACCCGCTGGTGCTGAACGTTTCCCTGCGCGACCTGTCCACCGAGGTGATCCTGGCGTCGGCCAACGTGGTCGACGACGTCGAGCACTGCCTCAAGGCCAACACCTCGGTGCACCTGGCCGAACAGGCCACCGGCGGACGCGACTTCCTCGGCGGCACCCTCTTCGACGTCATGACCGGGGCACTCGCCCTGAACGCTGACCAGCCGCTGGTGTTCTCGCCGTTCGGCCTCGGCGTGCTGGACCTCGCGGTCGGCAAGCACGTCCTGGACGAGCTGCGCCGCCGCGGCGAACTGCACGAGGTCGGCGACTTCTTCTTCGAACTCGACCGCTACGGCAAGCGCTGAGCCGATGCCGATCATCACCAGTCCGCACGAGTTCAACGTCGAGGACCTGTTCGTCGACCTGAACGGATGTACAGGGCGATCGCTCTACCTCAAATGCGAGGGCTTCAACTTCGCCGGTTCGATCAAGATCAAGGCGGCGACCGAGATGATCGACGCCGCCGAACTGGACGGCACGCTGGCACCGGGCGCGACCCTCGTGGAGAGTTCGTCGGGCAACCTCGGGGTGGCGCTGAGCCTGGTCGCCACCAGCCGGGGTTACCGGTTCATCTGCGTTACCGATTCACGCTGCACCCTCGGCGCCCGGCAGCTGATGCAGACGCTCGGCGCCGAGGTGCACGTGATCACCGAGCCGCATCCGGAAGACGGGTTGCTCGGCGCGCGGATCGCGCACGTGCGGCGGCTGTGCGCCGAGGGCGACGACCGAGTGTGGCTCAACCAGTACGCGAACGCGGGCAACTGGCAGGCGCACTACCGCACCACCGGCCCGCAGATCGCGAACTCGTTCCCCGATGCCGACGTGGTGTTCATCGGAGCGGGCACGACGGGCACGCTGATGGGATGCGCGCGTTATCTGCGCGAGCACTGCCCGGCCATGCGCGTGGTGGCCATCGACACCGTGGGTTCGGTGACCTTCGGGACCCCGGCCGCACCGCGGATGATCCCCGGTCTCGGCACCGGAGTTCGGCCGGTCCTGCTCGACGAGTCCTATGTGGACGATGTGGTGCACGTGCCGGAACTCGACACCGTGCGCATGTGCCGTCATCTCGTCCGGGCGGGTTTCCTGTTCGGCGGCTCGACCGGCACTGTCGTCGCCGGGGCGCTGAACTGGCTCGACCGGCACGCGCCCGGCGGAAGCTTCACCGCGGTGGCGGTCGCCCCGGATCTCGGCGACCGCTACCTGGACACGGTCTACCACGACCAGTGGGTGGCCGACCTCTACGGAGACGCGGCGCTCGCCCCGCCCGCCGCGCTCGGGAGCTAGTACCACTCGAAATCGAGGTGCCACGCCTAGTGTGCGCACGATCACGAGGAGCCATCCTTAGACCGTCCGGCTTGCCGCCTGCGCGGCGGGAGGCCTGAAGCGGCCCAAGGAGTGCGGCATTGCGAACGCTACCTCTGCTCCGTCTCGCGCGGTGGTGTGCCGGGCACCCCGGCCCGGTCCTGGGCGCGTGGCTGCTGTTCCTGGTCGTGGCGGCGAGTGAGGGTCTCGCCGCCACGTCCGGTGGCTCCGCGCAGGCGGGCTTGGTGTCCGCCCCGTCGGCCGGTTCCGTGCTCGCGGTCGGCTGCCTGCTCACCGCCCTGCTGCTGTTGCTGGTGCTGGGTTCGCTGCGGCTGGCCGCGCTCGCGTTCGGATATCTCGCGACCGTCGGGGTCAGTGCGCTCGGAGTCCTGATGGCGATCTCCGAAGCCGGCGCGGGCGCGTTCGGCAGCTGGAACCTCGTTCTCCTGCCGGGCATCACGAGCGCGGCCAACCATCTGCTGTTCGCGGTCCGCAGGCAGCAGGAAATGCCGCCGGGCAAGCACGACGCGTCCGACACGGCGCAGATCGTCGCCTCGACCGCCGGGCGGACCGCGCTCGTCACCGGACTCGCGATGCTGGCCGCGATGACCGGCCTGTATCTGACCGGCGAACCGCAGGTCATGCGGCTGGCCGCGGCCGTGGTTCTGGTGGTCCTCGTGGAAGCCGCCGCGGCTCTGTCGCTGCTTCCGGTGTTGCTGACCCGGATCGCGCTGCCCGTGCGGAGGTCGTTCCAGTGGCACTGGCTGCCCCGGTTCGTTGCCCGTCTGCCAGCAACCTGGCGCTACCGAAGCGCAGCGGGACTCATCGGCGCGCTGGTCTGTGCCGCCGCGGCTCTCGGTTTCGTCGTCTACCGCTATCTCGAATCGCCGACGCTGCCGCCGTTGCCGTTGGCGCTGCTGATCGGGCTGACCTCGCTGGCGGTGATCACGGCTTTCCGGCCGGTGGCGGTCGCGCTGACGACCGCGGTGCTTTCGGTGCTGTCCGCGCTCTTCGCGCTGACCATGCTCACTTGCATGGCTCCGCCGACGCCGACGTGGCTGCCCGTGGCACTGGTGGCCGTGCTCGCCGCGCCCACGACCGACATGCACGTCTGTCTGCTGCATCACTTCCGCGTCGAGGCGCTGACCGGGATGTCGCCGCAGCACGTGCTCGCCGAGGGACTGCGTCGCGGGACTGTGGCGATCTCCAGTGCGAGTGTGGTGTCGATCGGGGTCTTCAGTGCTCTCGGGATCGCCGGCACCGGCGCGCTGAGCGAGTTCGGCTGGGCGGCCGCCGCGGCGTTGGCGATGGACGTGCTGGTGATCCGGTTGGTGCTGCTGCCCTTGCTGCTCTCACTAGCGGGCCCGGTCCGCTGGTGGCGGCGGACCGGGCCGGGGGCTGCGCGTAAGTGAGCCGGGAAATCACCCGGTGGTCGGGTGCCCGGTGAGGTCGAGGAAGGCTTCGTCGAGGGTCGGCCTGCGGAGCGCGAAGTCCGCCAGCGCGACGCCGCGTTCGTGCAATGCGTTCGCCGCCGCAGCGATCCCGCCGCTCTCGTCCAGCAGTTCGAGGGAGATGCTGCACCGGCGCTCGTCCACGACCGGCACGCCGACCGCGACCGGCGTCAGGGCCGCCACTGCGTCCGCGAGGCCTTCGGGGTGGGCGACGGCGACTTCTAGCCGCTCCCGGCCGACCTTGCGCTTGAGTTCGTCCGCGGTTCCTTCCGCGACGCTCCGGCCCTTGTCGATGACGACGATCCGGTCGGCGAGGTAGTCGGCTTCTTCGAGGTACTGCGTGGTGAGCAGGACCGTGACGCCTTCGCTGACCAGTTCGCGGACCATCGTCCACAAACCCATCCGGCTCGCCGGGTCGAGCCCGGTGGTCGGTTCGTCCAGGAACAACACCGAGGGCCGCGCCACCAGACAGGTCGCGAGGTCCAGCCGGCGACGCATCCCGCCGGAGTACGTGCCGACCGCGCGGTCCGCCGCCTCGACGAGGTTGAACCGCTCCAGCAGTTCTCCCGCGCGGGCGCGCGCTCCTTGACGGCCGAGGTGCAGGAGACGGCCCAGCAGCACCAGGTTTTGCCTGCCGGTCAACAACTCGTCCACGGCCGCGTACTGGCCGGCGAGCGCGATGTGCCGCTGGACCTGCTTGCGTTCCCGCACGATGTCGTGCCCGGCGACGAGCGCGCGGCCGCTGTCCGGCGGGAGCAGCGTCGCGAGCATCCGGACGGTGGTGGTTTTGCCCGCGCCGTTGGGGCCGAGCAAGCCCAGCACCGTGCCGGGCGGGACGGCGAGGTCGACGCCCGCGAGCGCTTCGTGGTCGCCGTAGCTTTTGCGGAGCCCTTCGGCTTCGATCGCGAGTTCTCCGTGTGCCATGTCAGCCTGCTTCCCGGATGTTCTCGGGCGACAGATCGGTCCAGTGGCCCGAAATGTGCGCGAGTGCTTCTTCACGGCTGCTCTCGCCGAGCGAAACCCGCCAGCCCGGCGGGACTTCCGCGAACGAGGGCCAGAGGCTGTACTGCTGTGCGTCGTTGACCAGGACGAGGAAGGCGCCGTTCTGGTCGTCAAACGGGTTTGTCATCGCATGCTCCGGATCGGTTAGGCGAGGCGGTAACGGCGGAAGCTCAGCAGGGTCGCCGCGGCGAAGAGCACGACCAGCGTCACCGCGACGACGATGCCGGGGTGCTGGGCGGGGAACGAATCGTCCGCGGGCACCGGCACGCCCCACAGCTGGCGGCACAGCGTGGTGACGGAGCTGACCGGGTTCCATTCGGCGACCGGCCGGACCCAGGACGGCAGCTGGCTGACCGCCATGAACGCGTTGGACAGGAAGGAAAGGCCGAGCGTCAGCACCGCGCCGACGCCGTCGATCGATTCGGGATTGCCCATCGACAGCCCGAGCAGCACGCCGACCCAGATCATCACGTAGAGGAAGAGGGCGAGCACGGCCAGCCCGGCGAGCAGCGCGGGGAACCCGGCGTGCACGCGGCCGCCGACCGCCAGCCCGATCCCGGCGACGATTGCCAGCGCGATCAAGCCGACCAGCGCGTCGCCGATGGTGTGGCCGAACAGGACGGCGGGACGGGAGATCGGCAGGGAGCGGAACCGGTCGGTCAGGCCGCCTTTGAGATCCATCGCCACCGCGATCGCGGTCGGCGCGATTCCGGCGAGGCCTACCTGCATCAGCGCGGCCGGGAAGAGGAATTCCGGGTAGCTGCCGCCGCCTTCGACGCTTACCGCGCCCTTGAAGACGTAGCCGATCGCCAGCATCGTGATCAGCGAGTTCAGGGTGATGGCGAGGAGTCGGCCGGGCACCTTGCGCAGGTGGGTCAGCCGGCGGCCCGCCAGGGCGAGCGTTTCGACGGCTGCGGCAATCGCCTTTGGTGGCTCCGTCGGGGTGGTCATTGTGGTCACTGCGACTCCTCGTTTCCGGTGCTCGCCAGCGTTTCGGCCACTGCGGCACCGATCTCCGCCTGTGGTCGCGGGTCCATCAGGTATTCGTGGCCGCAGTCGATCCGGTGGGTGCGCACCGGTCCGGCCACGTGCGGCACCCAGCGGCCCGCTCGTTCGGCCACCTCCGCGTCGCTCAATCCCTCGGCGGCGACGAACAACTCGACTGCGCCGGTGAATCTCGCGGGGCGGTAGCGGTGGGCCAGGGACGCGTTGTTGTCCATCACGGCGAGGACGCGGGTCATGCGTTCCTCGCCGATGTCGGCCAGTCTGCTGTCTCCATGACGCAGCACGGCGATGACGTCGGCAGGGGTCAGCTCGGTATCGGCGTCGGTGTCGTGGAAGCCCACGTGCTCCAGGAAATCGACGAGCAGCTCGTGGCGGGACGGTGCGGTTTCGGAACCGTCCTGCGGGTAGCTGTCCAAGATGGACAGTGAGCCGACCGTTTCGCCTTCGGACTCCAGGCGGACCGCCAGTTCGAAGGCCAGCAGACCGCCGTAGGACCAGCCGAGCAGGTGGTACGGGCCGTGTGGCTGGATCCGGCGGATGTGCTCCAGGTAGTCCTCGGCGACCTGTTCGACGGAGTCCGGGAACTGTTCTGTGCCACTGATTCCCGGCGACTGCAGGCCGTAGATCGGACGGTCCGGCAGGTGGGCCGCCAAGCCCAGGTAGGGCAGGCTCAGGCCGAGTCCGGCGTGCAGGCAGAACAGCGGCGGTTTCGACCCGGTCGGACGGATCTGCAGAACGGGCGCGAACGGGTCCGGCAGGTCCGCCAGATCGGGTTCGGCTCGTTCGGCCAGTGCGGCCAGACGTTCGACGCTGCCGTGGGTCAGGACGTCGGCCACGGTCAGCCGCAATCCGGCTCGTCGGGCCAGTGCGACCAGTCGGACGGACTGCAGGCTGTTGCCGCCCAGTTCGAAGAAGCCCCTCTGGACGTCGACGTCAGCGATGCCAAGGGTTTCCGCGAACGCCGCTTGCAGCAGTTCGACGGTTTCGCTCGTGTCCTGGCCGGATTGCACAGTGGGAGCGGGCAGGGCGGCGCGATCCAGCGAGCCGTCCGGAGCGACGGGGATGGTGTCCAGTTCCGTGAAGGCGGACGGGATCAGGTAGTCCGGGAGTTCGGCGGCCAACGCTTCCCGCAGGGCTAGCGGGTCGACGCCGCGTTCCCATTGCGGGACCACGTAAGCGATCAAGTCGTCCTCGGCGATGACGACGGCTGCGGCGACCGAGGGCTGGCGGTGCAGGGCCGCTTCGATTTGCCCGATCGGGATCGCGAAGCCGCGTACCTGGGCCTCGCGGATCACCTCCACGGTTCCGTCCAACCGGGTGCGGGCGGGGAGGCCGGTGGGTGCGCCAGCCAAGTACAGCTCTCCTCGGCCGCCGCGAGGCACTGGCTGCAGACTCTGGTCGAGGACGTTGGCGTGGCTGTGCGCGAACGAGCGTCCGTTGACCAGCGAGAGCCAGCCGGACGCCGCGGTGCCCTCGCAGTTGAGTGCTC
Organism: Amycolatopsis circi; assembly: GCF_003385235.1. Classification (GTDB taxonomy): domain Bacteria; phylum Actinomycetota; class Actinomycetes; order Mycobacteriales; family Pseudonocardiaceae; genus Amycolatopsis; species Amycolatopsis circi. The sequence goes on from NZ_PQIA01000047.1 coordinate 28,317, forward strand.
CGTCGAGGAATTCTTCGCCGAAGTTCAGCACCCGGGTGCCCGGTCGCAATGCCAGCATTTTCGCGATGCTCGGGGTCAGGACCACGACGCTCGGGTCCACCGATGACGCGAGTTCCGCGATTTCCGCGGCGGGAGCGACGGTGACCAGCGCGCCGACATGCAAGGCGGCGAGCACGACCGGCAGCGCGAATTCGGTGTCGGGTGCGAGGACTCGGTCGCTGGCTGTGAGTGGCAGTTCGGCCAGTAGGGCGGCGATTGTCGCGGCCAGCGCGCCTCGGGTGAACACCGCGTCTCCGCGATACGCGAGATCTCCTGCCGACGAAGGCACCTTCAGGTCGGTGTCGGCGAATCCGGACACGTCCGTCTGCGGGAACGACGAACTGCCCTGCGACGTCCAGGCTGCACCGGTGGCGAGGACGGCGAAGATCGCTGCCCAACGGTCTCGGCCTGGCGGGAGGTCGATAGTTACCGTCTCCCCCGGTCCCGTGCCCTGCGCTTGCAAGGCTCGGGCCAGGCGGTTAGCTTGCTCGCGCAGACCGATGTCGCCGGGTACCAGCAGCTTCGGATCCGGAACCGCGACAGGCTGCGAGGACGGAATGGCTCGCTCGGCGGCCGTGCGCAGGTCGATCCGGCTCAGCGGCTGCCCGGGATCTTCGGCGGCGGCCGTCAGGAGAAGTGCCAGGCGGTCAACGAGCAGCTGCGCGGTTTCCGCGGTGAACGCGTCGGCGTTGTACTCGAGGGTGCCTTCCAGACCGCGCTCCCCCTTGTGCTGGCCCAGCTGGAAGGTCAAGTCGAACTTGAACTTCTTGTGCGTCGGGGCCAGCAGTTCGGGTCGCGCGGTCAGGCTGCCGAGACTGACTTCGGAGGGCGGGACGTCGTAGAAGGACAGCAGCACCCCGAACAACGGCTGCCGCGACATCGACCGAGTCGGTTGCGTCGCCTCCAGCAGCCGTTCGAAGGGCAGGTCCTGGTGGGCGTAGGCGGTTAGGTCGGCGTCGCGGACCCGCGCGACCAAGTCGGCGAAGTGCGGATCGCCGCTGGTGTCGGTGCGTAGGACGAGCGTGTTGACGAAGAAGCCGACGAGGTCGTGCACGGCTTCGTCCGGACGTCCGGCGACCAGGCTGCCGAGCGGGATGTCGGTTCCCGCGCCGAGACGGGTGAGCAGCGTGGCCAGCGCGGCTTGGACGACCATGAACAGGCTCGCGCCTTGTTCGTGCGCGAGCCGCGCGAGACCGCGATGTACGGCGGACGGCACCTCGAACTCGATGGTTCCGCCGCGGTAGCCAGCAGAGGCGCGGCGCGGCAGGTCGACCGGCAGCGCCAGTTCGCCCGGAATTCCGGCGAGTGCTTCCCGCCAGTGCTTCAGCAGGCGGGCGGATTCGCCGTCCTTGGTGTCGTCCAGCAGGGAGTGTTGCCAGACTGAGTAGTCCGCGTACTGGGCGGGCAGGTCTGTCCACTCTGGACTCTTTCCGGACAGCCGTGCCTCGTACGCGGTGGCGAGGTCACGGGCGAGCACGTCGACGGACCAGGCGTCTCCGGCGATGTGGTGCAGTACCAGCAGGAGGACGTGGTCGCCGTTCTCAGAGGGACCGAACAGTTTGCTGCGCAACGGGAGGTCAGCGGCCAGGTCGAAGCCGCGGGCGACTTCTTCTTCCAGCGCCGCGGTGAGGTCTGTGGGCATCGGTGCGGCCCGCAGGGACTCCCCTGCGTCGAGGACGCGCTGGAACGGCACGCCGTCGGTGTCGGGGAAGACGGTGCGCAGGATCTCGTGGCGTGCGGTCAGATCGTCGACGGCTGCGGCGAGTGCTGCGTAGTTCAGCTCTCCGGACAGGCGGACGGCGAGGGGGATGGTGTACCCGCCGTGCTCGCCTTCGAGCCGGTTGAGGAACCACATCCGCTGCTGGGCGTACGACAGCGGCAGCGGCTCGGGACGGTCCAGTTTGCGGAACGCCGCGCGAGCCTGTCCTGCCGACGCGAGCCGTCCGGCCAGTGCGGCGACAGTGCGGGCTTCGAACAGGTCCCGCAGCGGCAGTTCGACGTCCAGTTCCGAGCGGATCCGGCTGACCAGCGCAGTGGCCAGGAGGGAATGGCCGCCGAGTTCGAAGAAGTCGTCGTCGATTCCGGCTTCGGGCAGGCCCAGCACCTCGGCGTAGAGCCGGGTCAGTTGTTCCTCGACCGGGGTCCGTGGGCCGCGCTTCTCTTGTCCGGTCAGGTTTTCCGGGGCGGGCAGAGCTTTGCGGTCGACTTTGCCGTGTGCGGTCAGCGGGAGCCGGTCCAGTACGACGATCGCGCTGGGCACCATGTACGCGGGCAGCAGTTCGGCCAGCTGAGCTTGCAGGTCCTCGGGCCGGGCGGTTCCCGCGACGTAGCCGACCAGGTGCCGGTTGGCCGCGTCGGAGCCCTGAACGACGACTACCGCGTCGGTGACCGATTCCTGGGCGAGGAGACCGGCTTCGATCTCGCCGAGTTCGATGCGGTGGCCGCGGATCTTGACCTGGAAGTCCCGGCGCTCCACGAACTCCAGTGCGCCGTCAGCCCGGCACACCACGCGGTCGCCGGTCCGGTACATCCGGGTACCCGGTTCGCCGTACGGGTCCGCCACGAAGACCGAACCCGTCTTGACCGGATCGTCGACGTAACCGCGTCCGACGACCAGTCCGCCGACGTACAGTTCGCCTGCCGCGCCCGGGGGAACCGGCCGCAGCTCGTCGCCCAGCACGTACAGCCGCGTGTTCCGCACCGGGAGGCCGATCGGCACTCGCAGACCTTGTGCATCGTCCACACTGGACAGAACGGCGTGGGTCACGTCGTCCGAGCACTCGGTCGGGCCGTAGGCGTTCACCATCGGGATGTTCGGGAAGTATTCGAACCACCTGACGCACAGGTCCGGCGGCAGTGCCTCGCCGGTGACCACTAGCCAGCGCAACCCGTCCAGGTTCGGCGGGCTTCCGGCGTCCCAAAAGTCCAGCGCCGCCCGCAACAACGAGGGCACGACTTCCAGCACGGACATGCCCAAGCCGAACAGCGCGTCCGGATCAGCCGCCGTCTCCCGGCTCACCGCCCGGACTTGAGCGCCGACCATCAGCGGGGCCAGCATCTGCCACACCGACACGTCGAACGTCAGCGGAGCGTTCTGCACCAGCACATCCGACGGTTTCAGCGCCAGGTCTTCCACCTTGGCCAGCAGGTGGTTGACCATCCCGCGGCGAGAGACCATCGCTCCCTTGGGGCGGCCCGTGGAGCCGGAAGTGAAGATCAGGTACGCGACATCGTCGTCGGCGCCGACCACCGGTGCCAGTTCGGTGTCGACTGCTCCGTCCAGCTCGATGACCTCTACCGGGAGGTTGGCCGCGATCTCCCGGAACTCCGGGGCCACGATCACGCACGCCGCGCCGCTGTCCGCCACCAGGCCTTGCAGGCGAGCGAGCGGGACCGTCGGGTCCAGCGGCACGTAAGCACCGCCTGCGCCGACTACACCGAGAACCGCCGAAATGAAGCCGATGCCGGGACCGGCGAGCACGGCCGCTACCCGATCCGCTGGCACCCGACGGGACAGCGCCGAAGCCAGTCCCATCAGTTCTGCGTAGGTCACGGATCCGGCGTCGTCGACCACCGCGATCGCGTCCGGAGCCTGCGCCCGCACTCGCTCGACCACGCCCTCGCCGACCGGGCCAGTCGCGCCCAGCAGGAAGGTCTGCGATGGTTCGGACACCACGTCGATCCGGCCCAGCAGGCGGCCCGGGTCGCCGAGCACCGTGTCGAGCAGCGCTCGGAACTGCTGCGCCAGCCCGTGGACGCGGTCGTCGCCGAAGGCCTCGCGGAGGTAGTCGAAGCGGAAGACGAGGGAGCCGCGCGGTTCCACCACGAGGCTGAGCGGGTAGTGCCGGGAGTCGAGCGTCACCGCGTCGACCACGCGGACGTCCTCGCCGAGTTTCACCAGCGGGCCGCCGTCGCCGGCGGGGACGTTCTCGAACACCACTGCGGTGTCGAAGAGTTCACCGCTGTCCGGGATCGCTCCGCTCAGCTGCGCCTGTCCGATGTGCTGGTAGGACACCATTGCGGCTTGTTGACGTCCCAGTTCGGCGAGCAGTTCGCGGACCGGGCGGGCCGGGTCGAGCCGGGCTCGGACTGGCACGGTGTTCACGAACATGCCGACCATCGTTTCGACGCCCGGCAGTTCCGCCGGACGTCCGGACGCCACTGCGCCGAACACCACGTCCTGCTGTCCAGCCAGCCTGCCGACCAGAATCGCCCAGCAGGCTTGCACGATCGTGCTGACCGTCAGCTCGTTTTCCCGTGCCCAGGCATAGAGGTTCGCAGTGTCGCTTTCGGACAGTTCTAACTCGACAGTCGCGGGCAGGTTCGCGGCGGCGGGCAGGTCTGGGGCTACGCGGGTCGGGCCGGGCAGGCCGTCGAGCAAGTCCTGCCAGGCTTTCCGTCCGGCTTCCTGGTCTTGGCGGGACAGCCAAGCGAGGTAGTCGCGCATCTGCGGCACGGCGGGCAGTTCGGCCGTCGCGCCGCGTGCGTAGAGCTGCGCCAGCTCGTCGATGAGGATGGGTACCGACCAGCCGTCGGTCGCGATGTGGTGTGCGCTCCACAGGAACCGGTAGCGCTCTGCGGCGACCCGGATCACGGTGAAGCGGACCAGCGGCGGGCGGGCGAGGTCGAAGCGGCGCAACCGGTCCTGGTCGACCAGCCGTTGCAGTTCCGCCTCGCGGTCCTCCTCCGGCAGCACGGTCAGGTCGATTTCGGTCCACGGCAGCTCGACCGATTCGGCGACCAGCTGCACGGGTTCTCCGTTGCGGCGTCGGCGGAAGTACCCGCGCAAGGCGGTGTGCCGGGTCAGCAGCGTGGCGCAGGCATCCCGGACGGCGGCGGTGTCGAGTGGTCCTTCGAGGTCCGCGATCGCTTGCACGGCATAGAAATCCACCCCCTCGGCGTCCAGTTCGGCGTGGAAAAGCATGCCCTGCTGCAACGGCGCGAGCGGAAGCACTTCCTCGACCGGCCCGACCCGCAGCTCGTCGAGTTCTCCCGGTTCGAGTTCGACCAGGGTGGCGGCGGGTTCAAGGGCGACGTCGTCCCCGATCGGGACGGCGTTTTCCGCGATCGCCGCCGGAGTGCGCGCTTCCAGCAAGTCGCGCGGCGTGATGATCAGTCCGGCCTTCCGCGCGCGGCTAACCACCTGGATCGAGCTGACGCTGTCGCCGCCGAGCGCGAAGAAGTTGTCGTCGATGTAGACCTTCGGTACCGTCAGCACTTCGGCCAAGACATCGCACAGGATGGCCTCGACGGCATTGCGCGGGGCCCGGCCGACTGTCTCGGCGGCGAAATCGGGCTCCGGCAACGCATCCCGGTCGACCTTGCCGTGCACGGTCAACGGCATCGCGTCGAGCACGACCATCGCGGGCGGCACCAGGTAGTCCGGCAGCCGCTGCTGCAGTTCGCTGCGCACGGACGGGATGTCGACCGGCTCCGTTCCGACCAGATACGCGGCCAGCCGTTTGGTCCCGGCGTCGTCGGTGCGCACCACCACGACCGCGTCCGCGATCTCGGGCAGCTCGCGCAAGGTGGCTTCGATTTCGCCGAGTTCGATGCGGTGGCCGCGGATCTTGACCTGGAAGTCGCGGCGCTCGATGAACTCCAACGAACCATCGTCTCGGCGCACCACCCGGTCGCCGGTCCGGTACATCCGGGTGCCCGGCTCGCCGAACGGGTCCGCTACGAACACCGAGCCGGTCTTGGCCGGATCGCCCACGTAACCGCGTCCGACGACCAAACCACCGATGTACAGCTCGCCAGCCGCTCCCGCCGGGACCGGACGTAGCTCGTCGCTCAGCACGTACAGCCGGGTGTTCCGCACCGGCAGACCGATGGGCGTCCGCAGCCCGCGCACATCGTCCACATTGGACAGGATCGCGTGTGTCACGTCATCCGAGCACTCGGTCGGACCGTAGGCGTTCACGAGCGGGATCTCCGGGAAGTACCCGAACCAGCGCACGCACAGATCCGGGGGCAATGCCTCGCCGGTCACCACGAGCCAGCGCAATCCGGCCAGCTCCGGCGGACCACCGGCGTCCCAGAAGTCCAACGCGGCCCGCAGCAACGACGGCACCACTTCCAGCACCGACATGCCCAAGCCGAACAACGTCTCCGGATCCGCCGCGATCCGCCGGTCCACCACGCGAACCTGGCCGCCGACCACCAGCGGCGCGAGCATCTGCCAGACCGACACGTCGAACGTCAGCGGCGCGTTCTGCACCACCGCGTCGGACGCACTGAGCCCGAGGTCCTCGACCTTCGCCAGCAGGTGGTTCATCATCCCGAGCCGCGAGACCATCGCGCCTTTGGGACGGCCGGTCGAACCCGACGTGAAGATCACGTAGGCCACGTCATCGTCCGCGCCGACGACCGGGGCCAGCTCGGTGTCGACCGTGCCGTCCAACTCCACGACGTCGACCGGCAACTCCGCGGCGATCTCCTGGAACTCCGGTGCCGCGACCACGCAAGCCGCACCACTGTCCGCCACCAAATCGCGCAACCGCGCCAACGGCAGCGTCGGATCCAGCGGCACGTAAGCACCACCAGCGCCCAGCACGCCGAGAACCGCTGAAATGAAGCCGCTTCCCGGGCCAGCGAGCACGCCGACCACGCGTCCCGCAGGCAGCCGCCGGGACAACGCCGAGGCCTGCCCGACCAGGTCCGCATAACTCACCGACCCGGCAGCGTCGACCACCGCCACCGCGTCCGGAGCCTGCGCGCGGACCCGCTCCACCACGCCCGCACCCACTGAGCCAACAGCGCCCAGCCCGGCGGCGAGCAGTTCCGCCCGCTCTCGCTCGTCGGCGACATCCACGTGCGCGAGCGGAGCTTCCGGATCGGCGCACGCGAAGCGGTCGAGGAACCCGGCGAACCGATGCAGGTGACTGTCCACTCCGGACTCGTCGTAGAGGTCGGGGTTCCCGTTGAGGTGCAGTTCGATCCCGCCGCCGGGCTCATCGAGGACAGTGATGGACAGGTCGTTGGTGATCCCGGTGGACAGGTTCCGCACGCGGATCACGCAGTCGCCCAGCCGCAGCCCGGGATCCGCGGGCAGCACGTTGACGAACGGACCGCCGAAGGGCCGCCGTTCGTCGCTGCGCACGCCGATGTCGCGGCGGATCTGGTTGACGTGGTACCGCTGGTGCTTGAGTGTGCGGGCGAGTTCCCGCGAAGCCTGCTTCAGCAGCAGCTGCGGGGTCATCGCGGGCGTGACCTGCATCTTCAGCGGCAGGTAGTTCGCCATCATCCCCGGGATCGTCCGCGTCCGGACACCCGCGCGGGCGGCCACCGGGACGGTCAGCATCAGGTCCTGGATGCCGGAAAGGCGTTCGGTGTAGGCGGCCATCGCGGCGAGTAGGAAGGTCGGCAGGGTCACCCCGGCCTGCGCCACCGCCTTCCGCGCCGCGGCGGCCGCGTCGGCGGGCAGGGCGAGCGTGCGGCGAAGGAATCCGCGAGCCGGTGCGGGTTCCTTGCCGGACAGACTGATCAGGTCCGGGACCGTGCGGAAGTGGCTGCTCCAGAACTCGCGGTCCCGTCCGAGATGCGTCGACCTCTGGTAAGCAAGCTCCGACTCCAGCAGGTCCCGGAACGGCGGCAGCGCACGGCCCTCGGGCTCCGCGCCGGTCAGCACGGCCGTGTACAGCTCGCCCATCCGGCGGTGGCAGATCGCGGCGCTGAACCCGTCGCCCACCAGGTGGTGGGTGGTGAGATACCAGAACCGCCGACGCGGGCCGAGCGTGAGCAGGGCAGCGCGGAACAGCGGGAAGTCGGTGACGGAGAACGGCCGGGCCAGGTCCTCGTGCATCCACGCCAGCGCGGCCGCCTCGGGGTTCGGTTCGCCGGACAGGTCGAGAAAGCTGACCGGCAGTTCGGTCAGCGGCTCGACCACTTGGCGCGGTTCGCCGTCGACCTCGAAAAACCGCGCGCGGAAGCATTCGGCCTCGTCGGTGAGCAGGCGGAACGCCTCGAGGAACGCCGCCACGTCGAGGTCGCCGGAGATGTCCAGGTAGTCGGCCATCGCGTAGGCCAGCCCGCCTCCGGACAGCTGCTCGTCGAACCAGACGTCAGTCTGGGCCGTGGACAGGGGCAGGCTGGTCTCGACAGCAGTCATCGCGGCACCTCGGAAAGTCGGTCGGTGGTCTGTTCGGGCGCCCGGCCGAGCGCGTCGGCGGCCCAGTGGTCCCGGTAGACCGTGTCCAGGTAGTGGTCGCCCAGATCCGGGGAGATGGCCACGGCGGTCAGATCCCGGTCCTCGCGGGCGAGCCAGGACAGCGCGCCGGCGACGACGGTGCCGGTCGAGCCGCCGAACAGGAAGCCGTGCCGCACCAGCGTCCGGCACATCTCGACGGTTTCGGTTTCCTCGACGTGCACCACATCGTCCACTAAGGACTCGTCGAGCAACGCGGGGCGGATCGCCGAGCCGAGCCCGGGAATCTGCCTCGGCCCGGGCGGGCCGCCGAAGCTCACCGAGCCGACGCTGTCCACCGCGACCACGCGGATCGACCGGCGTGCCTCGCGCAGGTACCGGGCACAGCCCATCAGCGTCCCGGCCGTTCCGGTGCCGACGAACAGCACGTCGAGGCCGGGGAACATGCGCAGGATCTCCGGACCGGTGCTCCGGTAGTGCGCGGTCCAGTTGCCCGGGTTGGTGTGCTGGTCGAGCCAGACGTAGTCCTCGTGCTCCGCGCAGAGGCTCTCCACCATCCGCTGCCGGGCGCCGACCAGGCCATCCACCGGATGCGGTTCGGTCAGCACGTGGACCTCGGCGCCGTAGTTCTGCATCAGCTGCCGCGCGGACAGCGTGCAGTGGTCGTCGGTGACGCAGATGAACCGGTATCCCCGGCTCGCCGCGACCATCGCGAGCGCGACGCCGATGTTCCCGGACGAGCTTTCGACGATCGTACGGCCGGGGAGCAGCTGGCCGTCCCGCTCGGCGCGCTCGACGATCTCCAGCGCGGCCTTGAGCTTGATCGACCCGGCGAAGTTGAATCCCTCGCATTTGACGAACAGGTCGCGGCCGACGAACCGGCGCAGGTCGACGTAAAGATCCGGGACGGTGAACTCCTGAGGGGCGGATATCACCCGCACGGCAAACCTCCGGTGCCCAAGGGGCGGTTCAGCGCCGGGAACGACTCGCCCTGGCCGACTTTGCCGGCGAGCAGCCCGGTGAAGACGATGAGTTTCTGGATGTTCGCGGCGCCTTCCATGAATTCGACGCCGCGCGCGTCGCGAACCAGCTTGTCCAGCAAGGGATGCGCCCAGCGCGCGCTCGGTCCGAAGAACCGGCAGGCCGCTCTGGTCGCGTCCTCGGCGAGCCGGCTCGCCTCGGCTTTGGCGGACGAGGCGAGGTGCCCGCCTCGGCTGCCGCCCGCGTCGACCTCCATCGCCGCGAGGTGCACCAGGTTCCGGACGCTCTCGATCCGGTATCCCAGCTGGTCCCATTCGGCCGCCGCGCCGCCGGTGAGCAGGCCGCCCTCCGCGCGGACGTACTCGTGCGCGGCCCGCGCGATGCCGACGGCGATGGCCGCGACCCCGGGACGAAGCCGGTTGAACGTCAGCGTGGCGGCCCACATTCCGCGCCGGGTCGGGGAAAGATGGCGACCCAGCACCCGGTTCGCGGGGATCCGTACGCCGTCGAACTCCAGGGCGCAGAACCGCGCGCCGCGCAACCCGAGCATACCCAGCGGTTCGGCGCGGAAGCCGGGGGAAGCGGTGTCCAGGAGGACCGCGCGCACGCCGAGCGGGCCCGGCGCGGTGCGGGCGAAGACCACGCCCATGCCTGCGCGGGAAGCGTTGCCGACGTAGCGTTTCCGGCCGTTGAGGAGGAAGTCTCCGTCTGGGCCGGGGGTCAGGCTGGTGGTCAGTGCGTTCGCGTCGGAGCCCGCGTCGGGTTCGGTGAGCGCGAAGAACGTCCACGTTGGACGGTCGACCAGCCTGCCGTAGAACCAGGCCTTCTGTTCGTCGTCGCCGAGCACATCGATCAGGACGCCGGACATCGACGCGCCCGGTGCGGCGAGCATCGCGCCCGCGTCGCCCCGGGCGAACTCCTCCAGCAGCACCGTCCGTTCCAGCGCGGTCATCCCGTGGAACCGGTGCCCGGCGACCTTGATGCCCTCCGCGCCGTACTCCCCCGGGACCAGCAGCTGCGCCATGCAGCGCACGGCTGGCAGATCTGCGAACTGGGCGATGGCGTCGGGATCGCGGTCGAGCACGGCTCCGGCGGCGCGGAGATCAGTCGCCCATTCCGCGGCGAGATCCCGTAGCGCCAGCAACGGTTCGGTCAGCACGGTGCCGGTCACGTCGTCCCCTCGGCCATTTCGTGGACACTCGCGAGCAGCTCCGACACGTCGGCGACCTCGCCCGGACCGCCAGCCAGGAAACCCTTCGCCCCCAGCAAACCGAGCAGCTTCCGGTCCACATCGGACAGACATTGATGCAGATATCGCACTCGCGCGGGAGCCATGCTCCCGTCCGCCAGCAAATCCGCCTCGACGGCCAGCTGTCCGTTCAACGCGGTCGCGAGGCAGCCTTGGATCATCTGCTTGCGCAGCAAGGATTCCTCCCCTGAACGCCGCTCGCCCAGGTACCGCAGGCACTCGTCAAGCAGCCCCTGCGAAAGCCCCAGCCGCACCCACACCAGGCTCGGCCCCGCAGGCGCGTCCGGCAGGTCCCGGGCGAACACGACCGCGCCGCCCGGGAGATCAGCCTCCCGCAAGACCTCCGTCCCGGCAGGCAGTTCTCCCGCCGGGACAGCGGCGATCGCGCTGTTCCGGTGCCTCGTCGGCAGCAGCTTGAGTGCGGGCGCGACGCCCTGCTCCCGGGCGACGCGCCGGTACTCCTGCGACGGCACCTTGTCAGGCACAGATTTCCGCGATGACGAACGCGGCGAGCGAACGCACCGATTCGAAGTGCTGCATCTCCAGGTTCTCGGTGTCGAACTCGATGCCGAACGTGTCCTCGAGCTGCATCAGCAGTTCCAGCACGCCGGTCGAGTCGAGGCCGGCGTCGGACAGCCGGGTGTCCGCGGACAGGTCGGCGACGTCCCGTTCGAGCACCGTGCCCAGCGCGCCGGTGATGCCTTCGACGACCCGGTCCTCGGTCAGGGTCTGCGCGGTCTGCGTGGTCTCAGTCATGACTCTCCTTCTTTTACACAGGGTTCAGCGCGCCGTCGGAGCGAATCCGCGGGCGTCGCGGCGGGCTTGGCCGCGGGAAATCCGCAGCGGATCCCAGTCGTGGCCGCGTTCGGGCAGCAGGGCGCGGTCGGCGAAGACCGCGCCGTCGTACGCTTCGGCCAGCACCGGCCGGTCGAGGATCGCCTCGGCGCACTGCGCACCGCCGACCGCGGCGCCGACGACTCCCCCGCCGTGGATGTCCTGTCCGGCGACGAACAGTCCTTCGACGTCGGTCCGCACGTCCGGCCGCCGTCCGTGCGGGCCCCAGGACTGCAGTCCGTACGCGGCACCGCCGGTGGCCAGGGTGTAGCGCTCCTGCGTGAGCGGAGTGGCCGATTCGAGGTAGACGATGCGGTCCCGGAACGGGCCGAGCACTTCTTCGGCGCGGTCGAGCAGACAGGCGGCGAGTTTCTCTTTGGCCGCGCGGTATTCGGCCACACGCCGATACCGGAGTCCGGACGCTGGTCCGTCGGTTACGCCCCACTGTTCGTAGCCGGGCGGGCACGCGGTCATGATCTGGAGGTTCGTGTATCCGGGCGGGCAGACGGCGGGGTTGCCGGGATCCTTGTGCGAGGCGGAGGAGATGAACACGAACGGCAGCTCGTCGAACTGGCCCGCTTCCGTTCGGGCGTAAGCACTTTCGACGTCGCCGCTCGGCCAGTACCAGATGTTGGCCTCGGACGCTTCGACCAACTCCGTGTCCACCACCGCATAACTGGTGACCAGCGGCAGCCGCATGACCGCGTCTTCGGTGCGGCGGACGATGCCTTCCGGCAAGTTTTCCCGTCCGCCGCACAGTTCCAACACCGTGCGTCGATAGTCCGCATTGGACACCACCAGCGGCGCGCGCAGCACGTCACCGTCGGCCAGCTCGACACCGGCCGCGCGTCCGTGCTCAATGATGATCCGGGCGGCGCGCGCTTTGGTGCGCAGCTGACCGCCGTGCGTTTCGAGCTGCTCCACCAGCGCGGCGGCCAGCATTTGGCCGCCGCCCTCGGGGTAGTACGCGCCGCCGGTCAGGTAGTCGTCGAGCATGCGGATGTGCGCCGCGACAACGGTGTTCGCTGGCGAGGACGCGTAATTGCCGGACTGCGCGGCCAACACCGTACGCAAGGCCGCCGACAGTCCACAATGGTCAAACAGGCGGCTCAGGCTGCGTCGGCTCCAGCGCACCACCGCGGCCGAATTTCCCAGCACCGGCCGGGCACTCGCCGAGTACCGGGCCGCGGCGGCGATCTCCCCGCAGATCGCGAGGTACTCCCGGAGCCCCGCGGCCTCGGCCGGAAAGGTTTCGAGCAGCCGATCTCCGTACCGGGACCAGCTTTCCGGAACGTCGAAGCGCACGCCCGGCAGCACGATCCGGTCGAAGCCGTCCGGGTCGAGCCGGCGGAACCGCACCCGGTCACCGATGCCGAGCCCGGCCAGCAGCCGCGGGAGCAGCCCGCCGGGGCCGCAGTCGCCGAGGTAGTGCACGCCGATGTCGAACTCGTAGGAGCGCCTCCGCCGGAACATGTGGCAGTTGCCGCCCGCCACGTCGTGCTGCTCCAGCACCAGCACCCGGCGGCCGAAGGCGGCGAGGTACCCGGCGCAGACGAGGCCGCCGATCCCGGACCCGATCACGATCGCGTCCCAGGAAGAGCTTCCCGCCTCGTTCGGACTCATGCCGGTGACGCTACGGCGGGGCGGTGACCCCGGGCTGACCGCGCGCTGACAGCTGGGGGCAGTCAGCAGCAGGCGGTCGCCCAGGGGTCACCTATTCAGGAGAGAGCATGGCGATCGAGGTCTTGCCGCGCACCGCGAGCCAGGTCGGGAAGAGCGTGGCGACCATGCTTACCACGACCGCCAGCAGGACCACCACCGCATAAATCCACAATGGACCATACGGCAGCCAGCTGTCGGACACCGCCTGGCTGAACGGGACCAGCATCGCGAGCGAGACGGCGGTGCCGAGGACCACGCCGATGATCGCGACGACCATCCCCTCCACAGCCATCACGCCGAGCACCTGGCCCCGGCTCGACCCGGCGAGGCGCTGCAGGCCGAACTCTCGCCGCCGGTGCGCGGTCGAGAGCACGAGCGTGTTGACCACCGAGATCGCGGCATAGAGCAGGATCATGCCGACCACGAGGTAGTTGACCCAGGCGTTGGCTTCCTGTTCCTGCACGAACTTGGCGGTGAGCGTGTCCCGGTTCGCGACCTGCACGCCGGGCGAGTCCTGAGCCAGCCCGTCGAGCGTGCCCATCAGCTGCGAGACGCTCGTGCCCGCCGCCGCGGTGACGAGCACCTGCGACGCGATCCCGTCCGTGGTGTGCGGAGCCAGTGTGCCCGCGGGCATCAGCGCGGTGGCGAAAGCCGGTGCGGACCGCAGTGTCGCGACCACGCGCAAGCGCACCTGGGTGCCGTCACCGAGTCGCAACCCGATCTCGTCGCCGACCTTGGCGTGCAGCCGGTCCGCGTTGTCGGCCGGAAGCGCGATGGTGTTGCCCCGCAAGTCGTTCAACGATCCGGAAGCGAGTTCCGCGGCCCGGGTCTTCGCGACCGCGTCGCCGGTGACCCCGGTCAACGCGAGCCCGTCCTCGTCCTGGCCCGGGTCCGACGGCTTCTCGTTGTAGCCCTTGCTGGTCACGTATGCCGAAGCGGTGCCGACCCCGGGCAGCGTCCGGACCTTGTCGAGCAACCCGGTGCTGACGTCGCCGGTCGACGAGGTGACCACCGCGTCCGCCGAAAGGTTCGACGCGTACTTCTGCTTCGCCGATTCCACCTGTGTGGTCTGGAAATAGAGCATGAACACGGCCAGCGTCGTGGCGAGCATGACCGGCACGACCGCACCGGACATCGGCAGCCAGCGCACCCGGGCGTTGGCCATCGCGAGATAGCCGGACAATCCGCTCACCGCGCGCACCGGAACCCGCAGCACCGCGACCATCAACCGGGTGATCCCCGGTGCGAAGAGCGCGACCGCCGCCGCGACAAGGGTGACCGCCGGACCGGCCGTGCTGGCCGCGAGCGGTCCGTCCATCACCGTGATCGTCAGGTAAGCGAGCGCCACGCCGCCGATCAGGCTGCCGATGCCCCACCAGAGCCGGAACGACGTCAGCCAGCGCTTCGGAGAGACCAGTTCCTGCATCGCCTCCACCGGACGCGTCCGCCCGGCGTACCGCGCCGCGACAAATCCGGCACCCCACGCTGACAGCAAGCCAACAAGAATGCCCGCCGCGGTCGGAATCCAGTCCTGGTGATACGCCAGCACCGGCTCGAAGACGCCGAAGCCGGACAGCCGGTCGAACAGCCAGTTCCCGAGCAATTCGCCGGGGAAAGCCGCCAGCACAGTCGCGAGCACGCCGATCACCATCGACTCCGCGGTGATCATGCGGCTGACCTGCTTCGGCGTCGCTCCGACCGCACGCAGCAACGCAACCTCGCGACGGCGCTGCTGCACCGACAGCCCCAGCGTGCTGGCGACCACGAACAGGGCCACCTGCACGGCCAGCCCGCCGAACACCGCGGCCAGGATCACCAGGATTTCCCCGCCGTCGCTCGCCTGCGCGAACTCGGCCGTCCCCCGCGCGACGCCGGTCAGCGCGACCGCGTGCTGGTCTCGCACTACGTTCGCGATCTGCGTGCTCAGCGCGGCCGGATCCGTGCCTGCCGTGGGAAGCACGCCGAACGCGTCGACCTGCCCGGTCGCGGGCGTCAGCGCGAGAGCGTCTTCGTGGGAGAAGAACACCGCGTCGGAAGCGATTTTCCCGCTCGCGACGGCGATTCCGACGACCTGGAAAGACCGGACGCCGCCACGCACGGCGATCTGCACCGAACCGCCCGCTGCCGCGCCGGTGGCGGCAGCCGTCGCCTGGTCCAGCACGACTTCGCCGCTGCGCTGCGGAGCCCGCCCGTCTGTCAGCGAATACGGGGCCAGCTCGGCGGTCGCCCAGTCGTGGCCCAACGCGGCGCCGCGGACCAATTTCGCGTCGGGATCGCCGGGCAGCGTCGCCGGGATCGACACGTCGGGAATGACCTTCGCGACGCCCGGAACGGCCGCGATCTTGGCCCCGAGCGATGCGTCCAGGCGCACCCGTTCGGGCAGCGTCGCGGACTCGTGGTCCTCGTCCTCGGTGCCCGGGTTCGTCGGCGGAAGGTCGTAGTGCTGGTCGCCCGCGACGACTACCGGGGCCTCGGCGAGCCGCTGCGGCGGCACCCGGGGCGAGATCCCGGTCTGCATCAGCCCGCCGCACGCCATCACGATCGCGGTGCCGACGAGCAGCGCGACGAACGTCGCGGTGAATCCGGCCTTGCGGAACCGGAGCGTGCTCAGGGCAAGGCGCAGCATCAGCGCACCGTCCCGACGGTGTTCCGGCCGTCGCGGCCAAGCCGCGACGCACGCGAACTCAACGCGGTCAGCCCGCGCGCGACCTCGTCCACGGTCGGTTCGTGCAACTCGCCGGCGAACTGGCCGTCGGCGAGGAACAGCACCCGGTCGGCGTAGGAGGCGGCGACCGGATCGTGCGTCACCATCACGATGGTCTGCCGCTCGGCCCGCACCGCGGTGCGCAGCAGGTCCAGGATCTCGCTCGCCGACGTCGTGTCGAGCGCGCCGGTCGGCTCGTCGGCGAAGGTCACGTGCGGGCGGCTGACCAGCGCGCGGGCGATCGCCACGCGCTGTTGTTGGCCGCCGGACAATTCACCGGGCCGGTGCCCGCGCCGTCCGCCGAGCCCGACCTGGTCGATGATCCGGTTCACCAGCGCCGGATCGGCCCGTTTGCCCGCCAGCCGCAGCGGCAGCGTGACGTTGTCGACCACGTCCAGCGACGGCAGCAGGTTGAACTGCTGGAAGATGAATCCGATGTGGTCGCGGCGCATCCGGGTCAGCTGCGCCTCGTCGAGCCGGCCGAGGTCCTGGTCGGCGAGCACGACCGTGCCCGAATCCGGCTGGTCGAGCCCCGCCGCGCAGTGCAGCAGCGTGCTCTTGCCCGAACCGGACGGTCCCATCACCGCGGTGAAACTGCCGCGCGCGAACGAAACGGAAATCCCGTCGAGTGCGACGACGCGGGCCCGGTTCCCTCCGTAGAACTTGGTGACGGACCGGAGCGTCACCGCATCCGTGCTTGACTGTCCGGACTGGTACATCGGTCACTCTCCCAGGCGCGTCGGGCTGTAGAAGAAACCTACGAGCGCTCACGCCGGATTCCGATGGTGCTAGCTCTTCGATCCGGACGGGTCCTAGCACCCCTGCAAGGATTGCCCGGAACAGCACATAATCGGGATATGCCCACTACCGACGCCCGCGAGCCGGCGGCGCCCAAGCCCTGGTTCGCCAGCGGCGGCCTCGCCGTGCTGCACAGCACCGCGCTGGGCCTGCTCGCACCGGTCGAGGCGGTGCTTTTCGCGCTCCTGGCCTGCGCTGCTTCGCTGCTGGGCGTGGGCGTCGGGGTGTTCCTGATCCCTCCGGTGGTCTACGCCGTCCGCGCGGTGGCCAATCTGCAGCGGAAACTGCACAGCACCTGGACCGGACGGCAGGTGGCGCAGCCGTATCTCCCGCTGCCCGAGGGCACGCGGTTTTTTCAGGTTTTCGCGCGATTGCTGGCCGACCGTGCCACTTGGCGGGACACTGCCTGGCTGCTGGTGGACTGCACCATCGGCTGCGTGCTGACGCTGCTGCCGGTGGCCATCGTCATCGACGGCGTGCGCGGGTTGTTGATGCCGCTGCTCTATCCGATTCTGGACGATCTGTGGCTCGGCGACTGGTACGTCGCGCTGCCGGTGGACAACCCGGCGGTCGCCTGGATCGCCGTGGTACTCGGCCTGCTGCATTTTCCGCTCGCCCTCTGGGCCGCGCCGCACCTGCTGAAGCTGCACGCGGCGCTGGCGGCCAAATTCCTTTCCCCGTCCGAAAGCACCGTCCTCGCCCAGCGCGTCCAGCACCTCACCACCACGCGTGACGACGCCGTCGGCCATCAGGCGCTGGAACTGCGCCGGATCGAGCGCAACCTGCACGACGGCGCGCAAGCCCGGCTGGTCGCGATGGGAATGACGCTCGACGCGGCGGCGAAACTCGCCGAACGGCAGCCCGAAGCCGCGAAGAGCCTGTTGGAAGAGGCCAAGGCGAGTTCGGTGAAAGCCCTGCAGGAACTGCGCGACCTGGTCCGCGGGATCCAGCCGCCGGTGCTGGTCGACCGCGGTCTCGCCGACGCGGTCCGCGAACTCGGCATGGAAGCGACGCTGGAGATGGAAGCGACCGTCGACCTTCCTGGCCGGTTCGCGCCCGCCGTCGAGACGGCCGCGTATTTCACCGTTTCCGAGGTGCTCAACAACGCGATGAAGCATTCCGGCGCGGATTCCGGGAAAATCGACGCGCACCATTCCGGCGGGCGGCTGTCCATCACGGTCACCGACTACGGCAAGGGCGGCGCCGACCCGGCCAAGGGCACCGGGCTGCGGGAGCTGGAACGCCGGCTCGCCCCGCTGGACGGGTTCCTCACCGTGCTCAGCCCGCTCGGCGGGCCGACCTCGGTGGTCATCGAAATCCCCTGTACGCCGGTCGGCTGAAGGCGTTCCGTGAGGGGAACCCTGAGGGACTCTGAGTCCCTCAGGGTTCCCCTCACGGACTTGAAGCCTCACTGGCGCAGGTAGGCCAGCACCGCCTGCACCCGGCGGTTGCTGTCCTCGGACACCGGCAGCCGCAGTTTCGCCAGGATGTTGTTGATGTGCTTGGACACCGCCTTTTCGGTGACGTACAGCTCGGCGGCGATGTTGCTGTTGGACCGCCCCTCGGCGATCAGCCGGAGCACCTCGTTCTCCCGCGGAGTGAGGCTCTCCAGCGCGACGTCGCGCGTGTTGTGCGTGAACAGCCGCGACACCACCTCGGGGTCCATCATGGTGTTGCCCGCGGCGACCCCGCGCAGCACGTCGACGAAGTGGTCGCCGTCGAGCACCCGGTCCTTGAGCTGGTAGCCGACCGCGCCCGCGCCGTCGGCCAGCAATTCGTTGACGTACAAGCGTTCGACGTACTGCGACAACACCAGCACCGGCAGCCCTGGCACCCGGCGGCGCGCCTCGATCGCCGCGCGCAGGCCCTCGTCGGTGAACGACGGCGGAAGCCGGATGTCCACCACGCCGATGTCCGGCTTCTCGGTGACCAGCGCGTTCAGCAGATCCGGCCCGTTGTCGAGCGCCGCGACGATCGTCATCCCGTGCGCTTCGAGCAACCGGACCAGCCCGTCGCGGAGCAGAAACTGGTCTTCGCCGATGACCACGCGCACAGAGCTTCACCTTTTCGTCGCCGCGGCAGTTGCGCCCCTGATTATAGGGGCGCGGGCGAGAGTTCCGTGTCGGTTCGGCCTGCGTCCGTGAGGGGAACCCTGACGGAATCTGATTCCCTCAGGGGTCCCCTCACGGACCGCGGAAGCGGCGGTCAGGCGAGCGGGGACGCGGACGGCTCGATTTCCCGGGCGAAGGCGCAGATTCCCAGAGTTCCGCGAATCGGGTCGTAATCGGCGAGCACCGCGGGCGGTTCGGCCCACAGGGCGGTGGCGGAGCGTCCTTCGGCGATCGGTCCGCTGGTCAGGCCTGGTCCGTAGCGTTCAGCTGGCGCGAGCCGGTCGGCCTCGGCCCGAGCGTCGGCCGGGTCGATTCCGGGCAGGACCGCGACTCGGGTGTTGCCAGCGCCAGCCTCGAAGAGCAGCGCGACCGCCGCGTCCGTCGGCGGGCGTTCTCCCGCGTACGGCATACCGCGCTGTTCCATGATGAGGATCAGCACGCGGTGCATCGGCTTGCGGCGCACGTATCCAGCCGCGACTCGCAGGGCGAGGAACCCGGCGAGCGGTCCTTGCCCGGAAACCGAGTACGTCATCGGGCCGCCCGGCAGCACTGCGGTCAGGTTGACCGGAGCCGACAGGCGCGGGTCGAAATCGGGGCCGTCGTGCGCTACGACGACCAGGTCGATCGGCTCGCTCACCTGGTCGTGAAGCAATTCCCGGGCCAGGGAGATGAACGTGTTGCCTTGCGCGTTGGCGACCAGCTCCGGCTCGTAGCCGACGTCGTGTCCGGCGGCCAGGTCGGTGAAGTAGCGCGTCATGATCGGGCCGTCGAGCCGGTCTTTTCCGGACTCGAATCGCCGATGCAGCACGGTTTTCAATCCCATCGGCAGCACCGCGAACGGCGAGGTGCGCGTGGCCGCCTCGGGAGCACCAGCACTGAACATCAGCCCTCCACCGCGGGAACCGGCAGCCGGTGCAGGTGCTGACGGCGCAACAGGTCGTCGGTCTGGTCTCGCTCACTGATTACATAGGACTGTCCATCATGGACTAGCACTTCGGCGGGGTAACCGTGGCTGAGGAACAGCACCGGCGACGCGCTCGGACCGTAGGCACCGGAGCGTTCCACTCCGATCAGGTCGCCCGGCTGGACCGGCGGCAGCGGGATCTTCTTGCCCAGCACGTCGTTCGGGGTGCACAGCGGACCGGTGATCTGCCAGGTTTCGGTGGCCGGTTCGTCGATCCGGTTGAGCAGCCGCATCGGGAAGTCGCGTTTGACGTACGAGCCGATCCCGACCGCGGCCATGTGGTGGTTCGTGCCGCCGTCGGCGACCGCGAAGTTCTGCCCCAGCGAGGTTTTGACATAACGGACGCGTACGACGTAGGTGCCGCTCATCGCGGTGAGGTAGCGGCCCAGCTCCATCACCAGCCGGGTGCCAGGATGCCGCGTGGCGAACTCGTCGATCACCGGGTTGAGCCGCGAGGTCAGCAGCTCGAGGTCGAGGTCGCGTTCCCCCTCGAAGTACGCCACGCCCAGGCCGCCGCCGACGTCGACCAGGTCGAGGCCGAAGCCCAGCCGCGCGGACAGCTGCTCGGCCAGCGCGAAGATGCGGGTGGTGTTCTCCACCACCGATTCCTCGCTGAGGATGCGCGTGCCCATGTACACCTGGACGCCCATGATCTTCACGTTCGCGTGCCGGGAAACCAGATCGTCGGCGGCGAACAGCTGTTCCTCGTCAATACCGAACTGGCGCGGCTTTCCGCCCATCGTCAGCCCGGAACCCTTGACCGCGAAGCTGGGATTGACCCGCAACGCCACCCGCGCTCGCACTCCGCGCGCTCCGGCGAGCCGGTCGATCAACGCCAGTTCTCCGAAGGATTCGCAGACGATCGCCGCGATGTCCTCGTCCAGACAGGCTTCCAGTTCGGCCTGGCTCTTGCCCGGGCCAAGGAAAATGATGTCGCGCGGCTCGACCCCGGCGCGCCTCGCGGTGCGCAGTTCGGCGAGGCTCGACACCTCGGCGCGGGCCCCGTTGTCGTGCAGCACAGCGAGAATCGACACGTTCGGATTCGACTTCAGCGAGAAGAAGACCTCCATGCTGTCGTGCAGTTCCCGCCGCAGCCGGGACATCCGCCCGGCCAGCTCGCCGCCGTCGTAGACGAACAGCGGGGTTCCGTAACGGTCCGCCAGCTCGGTGATCCCGACGCCCTCGATCTCGAGTTCCGTACTCATCAGGTTCTGCTCCTCTTGTCGTGGCGGGCGTGCCGTGAGGGGAACCTTCACGGACTCTGAGTCCCTCAGGGTTCCCCTCACGGCACACAGCAGCGCCTGCTCCTAGTGTTCGAAGACCATCGCGGAAAACGTCGAGCCGAGGCCGACCGAAACCATCAGGTAGCGCTCGCCCGGGTTCAGCAGCCCGAGCCGGGTCGCGGTGTGGTAGTTGAGAAACGGGTCCGCGCAGAAGCAATGGCCGGTGCGCGGGACGTTGCCGAGGAAGATCTTTTTCCGCGGCACGTCCATCGCCTCCGCCGCGCGGATCCACGAAACTTTGTTGACGTTGTGCGGAAGCACGAGCGCGAGATCGCTTGCCGTGCACCCGGCGGCTTCGAGCGCGGCGCGGGTCACGTCGCCCAGCGCGTCCGGATAAATCTGCCGGAAGACCTTGTTCTGCTCTTCGTTCGTGATGACCTCGCCGCCCGGGCCGCCGAGCGTCGTCGTCGCGTAGCCGAGCAGCCGATCCCGTTGCCCGCCAGGGGCGACCAGCACCGCGGCGGTCCCCTCGCCCATCACCGCGACGTCCGGGATGATCTGCGCGGCCGGAGTAAAAGCCTTCTCCCCAGCGAGAATCAACGCCAGCGCGTCCGGGTCGCCGTCCTGTTCGAGCAGCGCACCGGCGAGGTCTAGCGCGAGCAGCCCGGACGCGCACGCGTGATCGGTAACCGTGAAAGCCAGCGCGTTCTGGAGTCCCAGCCGCTGCTGTACTTCGGCCAGCGGATCGAACGGAAACGGCGACGCCGCGGGCACCGTCTTCGGCCGCAGCACGTACCGGACGCGCTCCTCGACCCCGGCGAACCCGTCGAGCTTCGCGACCGCGCCGAGCAGCATCTCGGTCTCGGACTCGGGCGATCGGCAGACCTCGGACAACCCGTAGATGCGATGCAGCCTGCGCAACTGGGCGTCGGTGAGGTCGAGTTCGTCCTGCAGCGACGCGATCGGCACCGCGGCGGGCAGGTAACTGGACACAGACATCAGGCACGTCACCCCGACAGCGTCGCAATCGGCACTGACGCGACGCTGACGCGCGGCTTTCAACCGGCTTCGCTCACCACAGCGCGACGGCGGTGAGCACGTGCACCGCACCCACTACCGAGCTACCCGCGATCATCCCGCGTTCCCCGCGGAACACGCCGATGCCGACGTCGCCCGCCTGCGCGACCGCGGCCGCGATCAAGACCACCGCGCTAACTGGTCCAGACCAGATCAACGGCACCACCGCGGCCGCACAACCCAGCGGCACGGCTCTCACCGCATACATCCAGCCGTAGAACCTCTCACCGCTCGTCGGCGCTTCGCTGTGGCTCAACGCCGCCGGTCGCACTGCCGCCACTATCGCGAAAGCGACGCTGACCATCGCGAGCACAGCGTTGGCCACCACTAAGACGATCATTATTACCTCACTTATAAACTATTCACAGATTGCACTGTGCACGGATGATAGAGTACCCGCGTGGCGACCAGCAGCTCCTTGCCCGAGACCGCGGCCTTCCGGCTCATGGTGCTCGGCACCGACCTGGCGAACGATTTCGCCGAGCACCTGCGCGAAACCGGCCTGACCCCCAAGCACCTCGGCACGCTCGCCATGGTCGAGCAGGGTTTCGCCACGACCCAGGACGACATCGCGAGACTCATGCGGGTGAGTCCCAGCCTGGTCGTCCGGCTGGCGGACCAGCTGGAGCAGCGCGACCTCATCGAGCGGCGGCGGGACCCGGCCAACCGGCGCAAGCACATCCTCACCGTCACCGAGGAAGGGAAGTCCCTGCTGGCCGAGATGGGTTCTCGCGCGGCGGCGGTCGACGCCGAACTGGACGCCCGGCTCGGCCGCCGGCTCGGCAGCCAGCTGAACGAGGCGCTCGCGCGGCTGATGGGCGGACTCCTGGCGGACCGGCAGCGTCCCGGACCGCGGTGATCAGCGGAATTCCGCTCGTCCGGCTACCGTCGCAAGCATGCGCGCACTGGTCGCCGGAGCCTCGGGGTTCGTCGGCAGACGGTTGTGCCCGGCACTCGAAGAAGCCGGGCACGACGTGCTCGCCATGACCCGCCGCCCGGAGAACTACCGCGGCGCGGGCGAGGCGGTCCACGGCGACGTCGCGGACATCGGTTCCTTGCGGGACGCGCTCAAGAACGTCGAAGTCGCCTACTACCTGGTGCATTCCCTGGACAGCGCCGACTTCCAGCAGCGCGACGCCAGCGCGGCCCGCGCGTTCGCCCGCGCGGCGGCGGAGGCGGGAGTGCGCCGGATCGTCTACCTCGGCGGACTCGGGGACGACGGCGACTCGCTGTCGGAGCATCTGGCCAGCAGACGCGAGGTCGAACGGCTGCTGGCGGAGACCGGGGTGCCGGTGACCGTGCTGCGCGCCGGGATCGTCATCGGGCACGGCGGCACGTCGTGGGAACTGACCCGCCAGCTCGTCGAGCACCTGCCCGCCATGATCACGCCGCGCTGGGTCGGCACGCGCACGCAGCCGATCGCGCTCGCCGACGTCGTCCGCTACCTCGCCGGCGTGCTGGAGCATCCGGAGACCGAGGGCCGGACGTTCGACATCGGCGGCCCCGAAGTGCTGACCTACCGGGACATGCTGCAGCGCGTCGCGACAATCGAGGGCAGGATGCTGCTGATCGTGCCCGTCCCGCTGCTCTCGCCCCGGCTGTCGTCCTACTGGCTTTCGCTGGTCACCGACATCGACGCCACGACCGGCCGCGCGCTGGTCGACTCGATGGGCAACGAGGTCGTCGTCCGCGACGACGCCATCCGCCGGATCGTCGAATTCGAGCCGATGGGTTACAACGACGCCGTCCTGCAAGCGCTGGGAGAACGGGCAAGAAAACGGCAGGCCAGGTGAAGGCGTTGCTGAAGGCGGTGACCGCGGCGGGGTCCGGGCTGCTGGGCGCGTCGCTGGCCAGCAAACCGGGGTCGCGACGGTTCCAGGTGCTGACCGCGTCGGTCGCGGCGACCTGGTTCGCCGGTGCGCGAACTGCGGGGCCGGTGCCACGGGGTCGTACGGACGTCGTGCAGCCGGTAGTGGTGGGTGCGGGCGCCTTCGGGGTGTTCTACGGCTGTGCGCTGGTCGCTCGCCGGATTCCGTTGCTGCGCCGGGCAATCACCGGCGTGCTCGGCCACGCTCATCATGGCTCGACGCCAACGGTCGTGACGACTGCGCTCGTAACCGGTGCCGCTGAAGAGGTTTTCTTCCGCGGTGCGCTTTACGACGCTTTTGGTGCGCGAGAATCGACCGCGCTGTACGTGCTTTCCACGACATCGACACGGAATCCGGCGTTGGTGCTCGCGTCGGCGACGATGGGGACGCTTTTCACGCTGCAACGCCGGTGGGGCGGCGGCGTGCAGGCACCGTTGCTGACGCACGTGACCTGGTCCGCCCTGATGATCGGCTTCCTGCCGCGGCTTTTCCCGCCTCAGGAACCCAGGTCCAACTGAGGCGGAGTAGGTCCGTAGGCATTGGCGCGGGCGGCGCGAGCGCGGGCACCGGGAATGCCGGTGAGCAGCCGCAGCAGCCGATACGGCGGAGCGGCGGGACGACCGCGCTCCCTCGCGCGGGCGGCGCGTTGTTCAAGCCGGACTTGCTGAGCCTGCACCTGCCGGATCGCGTGTTCGCGTTCGGCTTGGACCCGCGCGAGGGCGGCATCGGACCGGTCCCGGACGAGGTGATTGGCCGCGGTGACGGCGTCCTGGACGGCCATCAGGATCCCGTTGCCGCCGACCGGCGAGATGACGTGCGCGGCGTCCCCGATGAGCAACAGGCCCGGCCGCCACCAGCGCTCCACCCTGGAGATGTCGACCGACAGCAGGGTCGTCTGGCTGAAATCGGTCAGCAGATCGGCGCGGTCGGCCAGCCACGGCACGTGGTCGGCGAGGAACGTCCGGATCGGACCGACGCCGCGTTCGCGGGCCTCTGCGTATCCGCCCTTGGGCAGGCTGTACCCGACCTGCCAGCCGTCTGTCCCGGCGAGCAGGCCGACGTAGTGGTGCCGTCCGAAGAAGAGGTCCACGTCGGCGTCCGGCGGGTCCTCGGGACGGTGCGGCAGCCGGAACCACAGCAGGTCGGTGGTAGCGCCGAGGGAGCGGGCCGGAGCGTCGGCTAGTCGCCGGATTCGGGAGAACCTCCCATCCGCACCGACCACGAGCGCGGCGGCCAAGTCATGGGTTCCGGCGTCGTCGCGGTAGCGGACGCCGATGATCCGGCCGTCTTCGCGGTTCAACTCGACGACGTTCGCTCCGGTGCGGACGCTCGCACTGGGCAGCGCGGCGGTTTCAGCAGCGAGGAAGTCGAGGAATTTCGCCTGCGGCATCAGGGCGACGTAGTTGTACGGCGAGGAGAGCTTGCCGTAGTCGGCAGTGGTGATCGACCCGGCCGGAGTGTGGAAGCGGAAGAAGCGCGCCTTGTGGTGCGGGAGGGCGAGCAGCCGGTCGGCCAGGCCGAGACTGTCGAGCAGTTCGAGGGTATAGGGGTGCAGCGAATCGCCCCGGAAGTCGCGGTCGAAGTCCTGATGCGCTTCCAGCAGCGTGACGGCGATTCCGGCCCGGCCGAGCAAGTACGCGAGCACCATCCCGCCTGGTCCGCCGCCCACGACGACCACGCGGTCCGTCACGCGACGCTCGTTTCCGACACGAGGCGCAAGACCGCCATGGAATCCAGCTGCGCGGCGATCTCAGCCGCCGACGAGTCGGGTCCGACCGGAAACGCGGCGAGCGCCCACGGAGCCTGCACCGCGGCCAAATAAGCCGAAATCACCGGGACCGCATCGGCGTCGAACAGCTCCATCTCGGCGCCGAGCCAGGCGACTTCGCTAGATTTTCTAGCCATACCGAGCAGCGTACCGGTTGGCTAGAACTTCTAGCTACTATGCGACCGTGGCGAACGAGCAGGCGGCGCGCGAGGTCTCCCTGGCGGTCCGGCGACTGCTGCAAGCGGGCCGGGGCATGCAAGCGGCCTTGGCGCGCAGGCTGTCGCTGCGGGTCACCGACGTGCAAGCCATCGACCAGGTCGTTTCCAGCGCCGAGCCGATCGGCCCGGGCGAACTGGGCAACCGGCTCGGCATCACCTCGGCGTCGGCGACCGTGCTGGTCGACCGGCTCGCCGCCGCCGGGCACCTGGCCCGGGCCGCCGATCCGGCCGACCGGCGGCGCGTCCACCTCCACGCCACCGACCACGCGCGCGAGGACGTCCGGACCGCGCTGGACCCGCTCGTGACCGAGATCGAAGCCATCACCGACCGGCTCGACCCCGAGCACGTCCCGGTGGTCCTGTCGTTCCTGGACGACGTCGCGGCTGCGATGCGCGCCTACGACCGTCAGCCCTGAGCCAACCGCTCGAACCGCCGCTTGGTCAGCACAGTCCACCCGATAAGCCCGGCAAAGGCGACGATCAGCAGGGCCTGAGAGCAAGCCGCAGCGGTGTCGAACGGCAGCGTGTACACGCCCACGATGCGAAGCACCGAGTCGGCGGTCAGCCCGACGCCCCACACCAGCGAGATCTGGTACCAGCGCCGCCGCAGTGTCGCGCTGTCCGCCGCAGCGTCGAATTGACGCTGCTGGTCGCCGCCCGCCGAGTGCGCTAAGCGTCGTGCCGCGTAGTACGCGAGCGGGCGGCCGAGCACACAGCTGCCGAGCAGGGCCACGCCAGCGCAGAAGGTGGTCACCGATTCCTTCGCCAGCAGCAAACGCGGATCGCCGGTGAGGAAGCTCAACCCGAGACCGAGGCCGAAAAGCAGCACGAGGAACGACGAGAACAGATCGATCCGGCGCTGCGCCACCGCGACCCAGATCGTCCGCAATCCCGCGACGATCGTGCCGATCAGCAGTGACACGTAGGCGCTCGCTCCGAGCAGGTTGGCCACGTAGTAGGCGACGACGGACAACCCGACGTCCAGGAACATCGTGGTGATCAGCGTGCGGGTGGACTTGGTCATGCCGTACTCCCCGATTTTGGCTTGTCCGATGGGATTCGGCACCGAACGCTACGGTCGCGGACTGCCGCCGTCTTGCCGCTGCGGACGTATCCCGGGTGGAGAAATCCAGGCTCGGGTGGAGGGATTTCTCCACCCGCGGATACGCCGCGCACCGCACGACTCCGAAGCCGTTCCTCCGTAGATTTCTCGGCATCGGAACGGAAGCGAAAGGCAGGAACAACTCATGAGCGGACCCGTGGAGATCGTCCTGATCGTGGCGGCGGTCGGCTACCTGATGGTGCGGCGGATGATCGGCGAACCCGCGCAGGCCAAGCAGATGCTCATCCTGCCCGCGGTGCTGTCCGTCGTCGGCCTCAGCACTTTGTCCGGCGAGGTGAAGACGGCCGCCTCGATGGTTTTCCTCGTCGGGACCGCGGCGATCAGCGTCGTCCTCGGCATTCTGCGCGGGACGAGCGTCCGGATCTCCCGGCGCGACGGCACCGCCTTCGTCCGCTACACGGGAGTCACCGTCGCGCTGTGGGTGGCGAACATCGTGGTCAAGGTCGGCGTGAACCTCGCGCTCGACGCGTTCGACCCGCAGGACGCCGGCGGCGTCGCCAACAGCCTGCTGCTCACCCTCGGCGTCGGCATCCTCGCCGAAGGACTGGTCGTGCTCTACCGCGCACTGCGCGCCGGCCACCAGGTGATGTGGACCCGGGGCAGCGACGGCGCTCCCGGGCAGACCTCGCCGCTGCTGGACAACATCCAGCGCAACCTCAACGGCCGTCCGGCGGAGTGGAACACTCAGTCCGCCCGCGACGCCGCCCCGACGAGGAGGAACCTGGTCCCATGAGCACGCCGGACCAGCGGTCGCTGTCGCTTCTCGGGCAGTACCGGGACGAGCTGATCCAGCCCGTCCTCGTCCTCACCGCCATCGCTTGCACCGCGGTTCAGTGGCCGGGCGCGCAGATCGCGTACCGGCCATTGGCCTTGCCGCTGTTCGCACTCGCCTCGCTCGCCGGGATCGCCTCGCTGCTGCCCTGGACCCGGCTGGCCGAGAACCGGCAGATCGCCGTGATGAGCGTCTACATGCTGTTCGGCGCGCTGCTCCTGCCGCTGGCGCACGGAACGTTCGCGGCGATGTTCCCGTTCGTGGCCGCGTCCGCCTCGGGAGTCAAGCTCGCGTCCCGCCGGGCCGCGGTGACCATCGCGGTCGCCGGGACGGTCGTCGCGGCCGCCGCGACCTGGACGGTCGGACTGCTGTTCCCGGGCTTCCCGGTGTGGCCGGTGTGGGTGACCCTGGCCGTGGGCCTGCCGGTCGCGGTCGGCATCTCGCACCACGACCGCCTCGACGCCGTCCGCAACGCGCAGCTCGCCGCGGCCGCCGCCCAGCGCGCCCGCGAGTCCGAAGCGCGCGAGGCAGCGCTCGTCGAGCGAGGCCGGATCGCGCGGGAGATCCACGACGTGCTCGGTCATTCGCTTTCCGGGATCGCGCTGCAATTGGACTTGGCCGATGCGCTGCGCGACAGAGGCCGCGACGACGAGGCAGCTGCCGCCGTACGCAAGGCGCGCGCCATCGCCGTCGACTCGATCAACGAAACCCGCCGCGCGGTGCACGCGCTGCGCGAAGACACCTTGCCGCTGTCTGAGACGTTGTGCCAGCTCGCCGAACACGCGTCGGCTGAGTTTGTCGTCGAAGGCGAGGCCGGAGCGGTCGGCCCGGAGACCACGCACACGATGGTCCGGGCGGCGCAGGAAGCGATGACCAACGCGGCCAAGTACGCGCCGGGCGCGACCCGCAGCCTGCGGCTGGCCTTCACCGCTGATCAGGTCAGGCTGACCGTGCACAACGGGCCCGCGACCGAACCGCTGCGTGCCGAACTGGCCGGTGGTTCCGGGGTCGGGCTCGTCGGCATGCGCGAACGGGCCGCTCTCCTCGGCGGCACCCTGCAAGCTGGCCCGGCCGACGACGGCTGGACCGTGGAACTGGAGCTGCCTCGATGACCGACCGCCCGATCAGCCTCGTTGTCGTCGACGACCAGGCGACTGTCCGCGAGGCGCTCGCGGTCATGCTCGACCTCGCGGAGGACGTCGACGTCGTGGCGACCGCGACCAACGGCGCCGAAGCGGTCGAGGCGGCACGGCAGCACCGTCCGGACGTGGTGCTGATGGACCTCAACATGCCGGTGCTGGACGGGGTGGCGGCGACCGGGCGCATCCGCGAAACCCTGCCGGAGACCACGGTTCTCGTGCTGACGACGTTCGACGACGACAAATCGATCCTGGCCGCGCTGCAGGCGGGTGCGAGCGGCTACCTGACCAAGGAAGCCGACCGCACCACGATCCTGCACGCCGTGCGCACCGCGGCACAGGGTCAGACCGTGCTCTCGCCTGAGGTGCAACGGCGGTTGCTCGCGCTGGCCGCCAAACCGGCCCCGCCCGCGGAACCGGATCTCTCGCTGACCGCGCGCGAACGGGAAATCCTCGGCCTGATCGGCGACGGGCTGCGCAATCCGGAAATCGCGGCCAAATTGGTCATCAGCGAAGCCACCGTGAAAACCCACATCAACAACCTTTTCGCCAAAGCCGGTTTCCACTCGCGCGCCGACGCGGTCCGCTACGCACTCAACTACCAGAACGGCCGGAACCAGCAATAACTGAATCAACGCAAGGGTTTTTCCCGGTTTCCGCAATGACGCATCGATGCCGCATCCGCGACGCCCCGACCGGACAGCATGGGTCGCGAGGCGCACCATCCGAGGTGCGCCCAGGCGCAAAGGAATATTCGTTATGCTGCGATTCACTGGACCGGATTCTCTTTCCCGACGGGCGGCCAAGCCGTTCCTCGCCATCGCCCTGACGATCGCCGCCTTGTTCGCGGGCGCGAGCGTCGCCACCGCGGCCCCCGCCGTCCCCGCGCGGACCGGAACCGTCAGCTCAGCGGGTGCGGTCGCGGCGCCGAACACCACGCCGCCGGTGTTCAACTGCAGCTATTTCACCCGGGCCCCGTTCCACGACGCCGCCATCAGCTGTTCGGTCCAGGTCGGCGTGATGCGGGTTTACCTGGTCTGCTCGAACAATGGCCGGTCCTACGGCCCGGTCATGCGTGCGGGCAACACCTACCGTTTCGTTCTTTCCTGCGGGGGCGTGCCGCTGCGGACCATTAACTGGGAAGCCTTGTCCTAGTCCGAAACGTTCCGGGGCGGCCATCCGGCGGGCCGCCCCGGACGCTTTTCCGGTCCGCTTGGCCGAAACTGCTCGCCCGTAGCGCCGCAGATCCGCCTCGGCAGTTGCCCGAGGCGGGCGAAAGCCGCTAGACACAGGACGTCTTGGTCCGGCGACCGGCTCACGGGTGATCACGATGACGGTACGATTCCGTCTGCTCGGCCCTGTTGGCGTGACGGTGCACGACCGTGCGATCGAACTGGGCCATCCGCAATTGCGCTGCATGGCGGCGGTGCTGCTGATCGAAGCCAATCAGACGGTCGCGATGGACGAACTCATCGACCGGGTCTGGCCCGAAGGCGCGCTCCCCCGGCAGCCGCGCCGGGCGGTGCAGCACAACATTCCGTTGCTGCGCAAGGTTCTCGCTCCGGTTCCGGAGGTCGCGCTCACCCGGAACGGCTGCGGTTACCAGCTTTCCGTCGAACCGGACGCGATCGATCTGCATCGTTTCCACGCACTGCTGACCCAAGCCCGCACCGCGCAGCAACAGAATCAGGACGAGCTGGATCCCCACGCCGCGACCGCCTTGGAACAGGCATTGTCGTTGTGGCAAGGCAAGCCTTTCTCGGATCTCGCCGCCGCGGCCGACATCCCATGGCTGTGCTCGCTGCGTGCCGCACTCACCGCGCGCCAGCGGACCGCGCGCCTCGACCTCGCCGACATCCGGCTGCGCCAAGGCAGACACACGGAACTGCTCGCCGAACTGGCCGCCGACACCGCGAACCACCCGTTCGACGAACGCCTCGCCGGGCAGTACCTGCTGGCGCTCTACCGAAGTCGCCGCCAAGCCGAAGCGTTGCAGCATTACCATCGCCTGCAACGCGTTCTGGCCGAGGAACTCGGCACCGATCCCAGCCGTCCGCTCCGGCGGCTGCACGAGCAGATCCTCGCCGCCGACCCCGCGCTGGCCGCGCCCGCCCCCGAAC